>NZ_ARXR01000012.1 GCF_015356855.1 Alloalcanivorax venustensis ISO4 | reverse complement strand
GGGGCGGCGCCTGATGCTGCGCCGCCCGGAAATGGCGGTGGCCGCCACCGATATCCGCCGTGCTCTGCGGCACGATGGCGCCGATTATCACCTGACACCGGCGGTGCTGGCCCATATCCGACGCCTGGGCCTGTATAATGCCGACACCGTTCACCCAACCCGTCACGCACACAACGAGGCCCCATGAGTTCTCAACCCCCTTTGCTGGATTTGGTAATCGACGCTCTGGAAGAAATGAAAGCCAAGAACATTACCAGCCTGGATGTGCGCGCCGTCACCAGCGTCGCCGACGACATGGTAATCGCCAGCGGCACCTCCAGCCGCCACGTCAAAGCCCTGGCGGATTCGGTGATGGAAAAGGCCAAGAAGTCCGGCTATAAGCCCCTGGGCACCGAGGGCGAGCGCGGCGCGGAGTGGATCCTGGTGGATCTGGGCGACGTGGTGGTGCATCTGATGCTGCCGGCGACCCGGGAGTTTTATGATCTGGAGCGCCTCTGGCAGAATCCGGCGCACCATCCGGACCGGTCGCCGCAAAGCGACTGACCCTTTGCCATTCACTTGCGCGGCGGGTGTGTTGTTTGCGTATTCATCTTCTGGCTGTCGGCGGCAAAATGCCCTCCTGGGTGGTTCAGGGCTTCGGCGAGTATCAAAAAAGGATGCCGCCGGACATGCGCCTGGAACTCGAGGAGATTCCGCTGCCTAAGAGAAGCAAGGGGGACACCGCCGCCCTGGTGCGCGCCGAAGGCGAAGCACTGGAGAAGCGGCTGACGAAATACCCCGGCGCCCATCAGGTGGCGCTCGAAGTGGGCGGCCGCGCGCTCTCCACCGAGCAGCTCAGCGAGCGCCTTGGTACCCTGAGGGATCTGGGCCAGGATCTGGTGGTGCTGGTGGGCGGGCCGGACGGTCTCTGCCCACGGGTGTCCGACGCCGCCCATGAGCGCTGGTCTCTGTCACCGCTGACCCTGCCGCATCCGCTGGTGCGGGTTCTGCTCGCCGAGCAGTTGTATCGCGGCTGGACGCTGCTCGCCGGCCATCCGTATCATCGCTGAACCACCGACTATCAGGGCCCAATGCGCCGACCTCTGACCCTAAAAGACCACCACCACGAGCAGCGGATTTTCAGCTTTCGGCTGCTGGTGAGCGCCATTCTGGTCACCCTGCTGACCGTGGGGCTGGTGGGGCGCATGGCCTGGCTGCAGATTTTCCAGCACAGCCGCTATACCACGCTCAGCGATGAAAACCGGGTGCAGACCCAGGCGGTGCCGCCGCCGCGCGGCCTGATCACCGACCGCAACGGCGAGATTCTGGCCGCCAACCGGCCGGACTTCACCGTGGAGGTGATCGTCGAGCAGATTCCCGACCTGCAGCGCACCCTGCGCGAGATCCACCAGCTGGTGCCGCTGGAAAGCGACGACATCGAACGCTTCAACAAGCGTCTGCAGGGGCCGCGCCGGCCCTGGGACCCGATCCCGCTGCGCGGGCGCCTCAGCGAGGACGAAATCGCCCGCATCACCGTGAACCAGCACCGGCTGCCGGGCGTGCGCGTGGCCGCCAACCCGGTGCGCCACTACCCCCACGGCAAGCTGTTTTCCCACGTGCTGGGCTACGTGAACCGGCTCAACGCGGAAGACCTGGACGGCATGACCCTCACCGAGCAGGGCGATTACGCCGGCACCCACTACTACGGGCGCAGCGGTGTGGAGCGCTACTACGAGAACCGCCTGCACGGCCAGGTGGGTTACCGTCAGGTGGAAACCAACGCCCGCGGCCGGATACTGCGCGTGCTGGAGCAGAAGCCGCCGGTGCCCGGTGAAAACCTGCGCCTGACCCTGGATATGGACGTGCAGCGGGCCGCCGACGAAGCCCTCGGCGACCGGCGCGGCGCGGTGGTGGCCATCGACCCCCGCGACGGCAGCGTGCTGGCGTTCGTCAGCCGCCCGGTGTTCGACCCCAACCTGTTCGTCAACGGCATCTCCCACCAGGACTACGCCCGCTACCGGGAAGACCTGGACAACCCGCTGTTCAACCGGGCGCTGCAGGGCCGCTACCCGCCCGGCTCCACGGTGAAGCCGTTTATCGGGCTGGCGGGCCTGGACGCCGGGGTCACCGACTGGCAGCGCACCATCTTCGACCCCGGCTACTACCAGCTGGAGGACAACCCGCACCGTTACCGGGACTGGAAGCGCTGGGGCCACGGCCATGTGGATATGAACAAGGCGGTGGTGCAATCCTGCGACACCTACTTCTATGACCTGGGCTTCAAGCTGGGCATTTCCCGCATGCACGATTTCCTCAGCGACTTTTCGCTGGGCCAGCCCACCGGCATCGACCTGTTCAACGAGTCCTCCGGGCTGCTGCCGTCCAAGGAGTGGAAGCGCGCAGCGCGCGGCGCCACCTGGTACCACGGCGATACCATCAACGCCAGCATCGGCCAGGGCTTCATGCTCGCCACGCCGTTGCAGCTGGCCACCGCCACCGCGATTCTCGCCCATCACGGCAAGCAGGTGACCCCCACCCTGGCCGCCGACGCCCTGCGCGTGCCGCCGCGGCCGGACGTCACGCTGCGCCATTCGGAAAACTGGCAGCGCATGGAGGACACCATGGCCGAGGTGGTCCATGGCGAGCGCGGCACCGCCAAGGTCATGGCCGAAGGGGCGCCCTACCGGATGGGCGCCAAGACCGGCACCTCCCAGGTGTTCTCGGTGGGCCAGGAAGAGACCTACAACGAGGACGAACTGGCCGAGCGGCTGCTCGACCACGCCCTGATCATCGCCTTCGCGCCGGTGGAAGAGCCCGCCATCGCGGTGGCGGTGCTGGTGGAAAACGGCCGCCACGGCGGCTCCACCGCCGGCCCGGTGGCGCGCCAGGTAATGGACGCCTGGCTGCTCGACGACAACGGCGAGCTGGCGGTGCCGCCGCCACTGAACCGCACCCCGCAAACGCAAACCGCCGGCACGACCCCGGGAGGCACCCCATGAGCGTACGGGAATACCAACGGCAGATGCCCCTGGGCGGCGGTCTCGGCACCAAGCTGTCGGCGCGCCTGCACCTGGACGCGCCGTTGCTGACGGCACTGTTGCTTCTGGTGCTGGGCGGGCTCGCCGTGCTCTACAGCGCCGGCGGCGGCGACCTGAACCTGGTGGTGCGCCAGTCGATCCGGTTGGGCGCGGGCTTTCTGGTGCTGCTGGTGCTGGCGCAGATCCCGCCGCGCAGTTACCGCTTCTGGACCCCGGTGATCTACGCCATCGGCGTAATCCTGCTGGCCCTGGTGGTGCTGGTCGGCACCGAGGCCAAGGGCGCCACCCGCTGGCTGACGTTGCCGGGCATCGGCCGTTTCCAGCCCGCCGAGCTGATGAAACTGGCGGTGCCGGCGATGGTGGCGTGGTTCTTCAGCGAACGGAACCTGCCGCCCAACAAGCTGGACGTGCTGGCGGCGCTGGGGCTGATTTTCCTGCCGGTAGTGATGATCGCGGTGCAGCCGGACCTGGGCACCTCGATCCTGATTGCCGCCGCCGGCCTGGTGGTGCTGTTCATGGCCGGCCTGTCCTGGCGGCTGATCAGCCTGGCGGTGCTGGTGCTGGTGATCGCCGCGCCGCTGATGTATTTCTTCGTCCTGCACGACTACCAGCGCAGCCGGGTGGACACCTTTCTCAACCCGGAGGCGGACCCGCGCGGCGCCGGCTGGAACATTATCCAGTCGAAGACCGCCATCGGCTCCGGCGGCGTCACCGGCAAGGGCTGGCTGGACGGCACCCAGTCGCGGCTGGATTTTCTGCCCGAATCGTCCACTGACTTCATTCTCGCCGTGCTCGGCGAGGAGTTCGGCCTGATCGGCTTCGTGCTGCTGATCTCGATCTATCTGGTGATCGTCGGGCGCGGCTTTTTTATCAGCTGGCAGGCCCAGGAGACCTTCTCGCGGCTGCTGGCGGCGGCGCTGACAATGACGTTTTTTATTTATATTTTTGTGAACGTCGGCATGGTGTCCGGACTCTTACCGGTGGTGGGCGTACCCTTACCCTTGGTGAGCTATGGTGGCACCTCGATCGTAACCCTGATGGCCAGCTTCGGCATGCTGATGTCGATTCACACCCATCGCCGTCTGATGACGTATTAAAGGAGAGAGTTGGTGAAAAAAGGATTGTCGGTTGTACTGCGGGCGACCCTGGCGGGCGTCCTGCTCAACGGTGCCGCCCTGGCCGAGACCACCAAAACCAGCAATTACGCGGAACATCCGGAAGCCGGCGCGGTGATCGAGGCGCTCGGCGAACGGGGTTTCGATACCGACCGGGTGCGCCGCCTGCTGGCCGACGCCAAACGCCAGGACAGCATTCTGGAAGCCATCGCCCGGCCGGCAGAGAAATCCCTCACATGGGCCGAGTACAGCCGCATCTTTCTGACCGATACCCGGGTGGAACAGGGGGTCCAGTTCGCCCGCGAACACGCCGACACCCTGGCCCGCGCCGAGCAGAAATACGATGTGCCCCGCGAGATCATTCTCGCCATTATCGGTGTGGAAACCAGCTACGGCCGCAACAAAGGCCGCTACCGGGTGCTCGACGCCCTGGCCACGCTGGGCTTCGACTATCCACCGCGGGCGTCGTTTTTCCGCAAGCAGTTGGTGGCGCTGTTCGAAATGGAGCGCGACGCGCACATCGACGCCAGCACCATCACCGGCTCCTACGCCGGCGCCATGGGCTTCCCGCAGTTTATTCCCACCAGCTACCAGGCCTACGCCGTGGATTTCGACGGCGATGACGTGATCGACCTGGTCAACAGCCCGGCGGACGCCATCGGCAGCGTGGCCAGCTACTTCGCCGCGCACAAGTGGCAGCCCGGCCTGCCGGTGGCCGCCCGCGCCCGCGTTGACGGCGACGATTACGACGCGCTGGTGAAAAAGGGTTACAAGCCGGGCTTTACGCTGGCGCAGGCCCGGAAGAACGGCGTAGTGGCAGTATCCTGCGAGGGTGATAGCCTGAGCAGCGACTACTGTTTCGACCTGCCGGCCGACACCTCCGTGGCGATGCTCGACCTGATCGGCGACGATGGCCACGAGTTCTGGCTGGTAAGCGACAACTTTTATGTCATTACCCGTTATAACCACAGCGAACTGTACGCCATGGCGGTATTGCAACTGTCCCACCGTATCGCCGATGCCCTGGAGGCCCGATCTCTGTGATTAGAGCGCTTTTTATCGTCACCACGGCTCTCGCCCTGGGCGCCTGCGCCACCGCGCCGGCGCCCACCGAGCCCCCCGCCCAGACGCCGAAGCCGGCCGACGGCGCGCCCGGCTCCGACCGCTACGAGCACAAGGTGGATTCCGGACCCGAGCAGCGCCCGGACGTGGAAAGCCAGCCCGAGCCGGTGCCGAAAGAGGAGCCGCTGAGCGCCTACGGCAACCCCAAGACTTACAGCGTCTGGGGCAAGACCTACCAGGTAATGGAATCCGCCGCCGGCTATGAAGAAGAGGGCCTGGCCTCCTGGTACGGGCGCAAGTTCCACGGCTACCGCACCTCCAGCGGTGAGCCGTTCGATATGTACCGCTTCACCGCCGCCCACCGGACCCTGCCGCTGCCCACCTACGCCCGGGTCACCAACCTGGACAACGGCAAAAGCCTGGTGGTGCGCGTCAACGACCGTGGCCCGTTCCATTCCGAGCGCATTATCGACTTGTCCTGGGCGGCGGCGGCGCGGCTCGGCATCGAGGGCAAGGGCACCGGCCGCGTGCGCGTGGAGGCCCTGACCGTGCGCGAGAAGGTCAAGCCCAGCCGCGAAGGCACGGTGCCCACCGCCGTGCGCGCCGCCGTGGACAGCCCGCCGCCGGACACGGCCAAGGCCGCCGAGGGCGACGAACTGTACCTGCAGGCGGGCGCCTTCCAGGCCCTGGACAGCGCCCGCAACCTGGAGCGTGCCCTGCGCGACGAACTGAAACTGCCGGTGTCCGTGCGGCAGCCGGAAAGCAGTGCCCTGTACAAAGTATGGCTGGGCCCGTTTGCCAGCAACGAGGCCCGCGACCGGGCCCGCCAGGCGATACGCCAGGCGGGCTTTACCCCACCCATCCCCGTGAACTGATCCGCCCGTAAGGCTGAAATGATGACTCAATACCTTTCCCCGCAAACCCTGCTGTTCCGGGTGTTCATCTGTCTCTCCCTGCTCACCCTGGCGCCGCTGAGCGCCGCCAACGGCCTGATACCCCGCGCCCCCGACGTGGACGCGCGCGGCTATCTGTTGATGGACGCCAAAAGCGGCCAGGTGATCGTCGAGCACAACGCCGAGCAGGAGCTGCCGCCGGCCAGTCTCACCAAAATGATGACCGCCTATCTGGTGGAAAAGGAGATCGCCGCCGGCAATATCACCGAACAGGAGATGGTGCCGATCAGCGTCAAGGCGTGGCGCATGGGCGGCTCGCGCATGTTCATTCAGGAAGGCACCCGGGTATCGGTGCAGGATTTGCTGAAAGGCGTGGTGATCCAATCCGGCAATGACGCCAGCGTCGCCCTGGCCGAGTACGTGGCCGGCTCCGAGGAAGCCTTCGCCGACCTGATGAACAACCAGGCCCGCGAACTGGGCATGGACGACACCCACTTCATGAACGCCACCGGCTGGCCGGCGGAGAACCACTACACCACCGCCCACGACCTGGCGATTCTGGCGCGGGCGATCATCCGTGACTTCCCGGAACACTATGATCTCTACGCCCAGAAGGAATTCACCTACAACGGCATCACCCAGCACAACCGCAACCTGCTGCTGTGGCGGGACGACAGCGTCGACGGCCTGAAAACCGGCCACACCGAGGAAGCCGGCTACTGCCTGGTGTCCTCCGCCAAGCAGGACGGCATGCGCCTGATCGCGGTGGTGATGGGCACCGATTCCGAGGCGGCGCGGGCGCGCGAATCCCAGAAGCTGCTGAGCTACGGCTTCCGCTTCTACGAGACCTATGAAGGCTACGGCGCCGGCGACGTGCTCGACACGCCGGCGGTATGGATGGGCGCCGCCAATCAGGTGCGTCTGGGTCTGGAAGAGGACCTGATTCTCACCGTGCCCAAGGACAGCCAGGACCAGCTGAAGGCGTCCATGTCGATCCGGCCGGAGCTGCGCGCGCCGATCCGCGAAGGCGAACAGTACGGCACCCTGACGGTCACGCTGGCCGACGAAACCGTGGCGCAGCGCCCGCTGGTGGCGCTGGAAAACGTGGAAGAAGCCGGCTTCTTTGCCAAGATCTGGGACCACGTCGTATTGTTCTTTAAAGGATTGTTCAGCTAGAGGCCGCTCATGGCGAACGGCAAGGTCTACCTTAACGGCGAATTCCTGGACCCGGAGCGGGCCCGTATTTCGCCCATGGACCGGGGCTTTCTGTTCGCCGACGGCGTCTACGAGGTGATCCCCGCCTTCAACGGCGTGCTGTTCCGCCTCGACGCTCACCTGCAGCGCCTGGAACGGTCGCTGGCGGAGGTGTCCATCGCCAACCCCCACGACCGGGCCGGATGGCGGCGGCTCTGCGAGGAGATGGTGGCCGCCAATGGCGGCGGCAATCTGTCCGTGTATCTGCAGATCACCCGGGGCGTGGCCGACAAGCGCGACCACGCCTTTCCGGATCCGCCGGTGGCGCCCACCGTGTTTCTTACCAGCGCGCCGATCCCGGTGCCCGCCGCCGACAGCCTGCACCAGACCCGGGGCGCGGCGGCCATCACCCTGGCGGACACCCGCTGGGCGCGCTGCGACATCAAGTCGATTTCGCTGCTGCCCAATATCCTGCTGCGCCAGCAGGCGGTGGCGTCCGGCGCCGTGGAAGCGGTGCTGCTGCGCGAGGGCCTGGTCACCGAAGGCGCCGCCAGCAACGTGTTCACGGTGCATAACGGCGAGGTGAGCACGCCGCCGCACAGCGCCCGCATTCTGGGCGGCATCACCCGCGACCTGGTGGTGGAGCTGTGCCGCGAGCACGGCATCCCGGTGGTGGAGCGGGAGATTCCCGAAGCGCGGCTCCACGACGCCGACGAAATCTGGGTGAGCAGCTCCACCAAGGATGTGGTGCCGATCACCCGCCTGAACGACCGCCCGGTGGGCGACGGCCGGCCCGGTGCCACTTGGAAAACGCTGTCGCGCCACTATATTCAGTTCAAGCGCCGCCTTTGCGGCCTGGACTGAGACACTGAACGAAAGAGAGACCGACCATGGCGATCCGCGAAGACCTGTGGGACTTTCCCCACGACATGCAGCTCAAGGTCATGGGCGCCGCCGATGCGCCCCTGGAAGACGCGGTGGCGGACATCCTGGAGCAGCATGTGGCGGATTTCGACCGCCACGCCCACCTGAGCAGCCGCCCCAGCACCAAGGGCAACTTCGTGTCGATCACCGCCAGCGTGACGCTGCGCCACCGCGAACAGGTGGAAAGCATCTACCGGGATCTGGATGCCTGCCCGCACGTCAAAATCACCCTCTGAGCCGGCGCCCGCCATGCCCACCACGCCGGTCACCGTGCGTCATTTCCCCAGAGTGGACTACCCGTCCTGCTGGCAGGCAATGAAGGATTTTACCGAGCAGCGCGACGCGCACACCGGCGACGAACTCTGGGTGCTGGAGCACCCGCCGGTTTATACCCTGGGCCAGGCCGGCAAACCGGAGCACATCCTCGACCCCGGCGACATCCCGGTGGTGCACAGTGACCGGGGCGGCCAGGTGACCTACCACGGCCCCGGGCAGACGGTGGTCTACCTGCTGCTGGACGTGCGCCGGCTGGGCCTGGGCGCCCGCGCCGTGGTCACCGCCATTGAGGACAGCGTGGTGGAATACCTGCGCGACCAGGGTCTGGACGCGGAGAACCGGCCCGGCGCCCCCGGCGTCTATGTGGCCGGCGCCAAGATCGCCTCGCTGGGGCTGCGCATCCGCCAGCGCGGCAGCTACCACGGCCTGTCGCTCAACCGCGAGCCGGACCCGGCGCCCTGGCGACGCATCAACCCCTGCGGCTACGCCGGGCAGCCGGTCACCAGCCTGGCCGCCGAAGGCGTGACGGTGTCCCGCCAGGCGCTGGAGCAGGATCTGGTTACCATTCTGTCGCGCCGGCTGGGGCTCACCCCCCGGACAGCCCCGCCGCCGGACTGGTACACTCTATTGCAGAGCCCACAAGGCAGATAACTTCGAGAGACGTTCCCATGAGCGAAGCCCAGGCCGACCGCCCGGTGAAAGCGAAGGTTAAAGTCGGCGACAAACTACGCGGCGCCGACAAGGTCCGCACCATTCCGCTGGTCAATGAAGTCCGCCCGGCCCGCGAGCGCAAACCGGACTGGATCCGCGTGCGGGTACCCGCCAACGGCGAGATCCAGCGCATCAAATCGATGCTGCGCAAGCAGAAGCTGCACACCGTGTGCGAGGAAGCGGCCTGCCCCAACCTGCCGGAATGCTTCGGCGGCGGCACCGCCACCTTCATGATCATGGGCGACATATGCACGCGCCGCTGCTCGTTCTGCGACGTGGGCTTCGGCCGCCCCAACGGGCTGGACCCGGATGAGCCCAAGCATCTGGCGGAATCGGTGGCCGACCTGGGGCTCAAGTACGTGGTGATCACCTCGGTGGACCGGGATGACCTGCCCGACGGCGGCGCCGCCCACTTCGCCGAGTGCATCCGCGAAGTGCGCGCCCTGAGCCCGGACACCAAGGTGGAAATCCTGACCCCGGATTTCCGGCCCTGCCTGGACGACGCCCTGGATATTCTCGACGCCACCCCGCCGGACGTGTTCAACCACAACATCGAAACGGTGCCGCACCTGTACAAAAAAGCCCGGCCCGGCGCCCGCTACCAGCATTCCCTGGACCTGCTGCAGCGCTTCGGCGAGCGGCGTCCGGACGTGCCCACCAAGTCCGGCATCATGGTGGGCCTGGGCGAGACCAACGATCAGGTGCTGGAAACGCTGCGCGACCTGCGCGACCACGGCGTCGACATGATCACCATCGGCCAGTACCTGCAGCCCAGCAAATTCCACGCGCCGGTGGAGCGCTATGTGCACCCGGACGACTTCAAGATGTTCGCCGTGGAAGGCCGCAAGATGGGCTTCACCTCGGTGGCCTCCGGCCCCATGGTGCGCAGCTCCTACCACGCCGACCTGCAGCACAAGGGCATCGACGTCGGCGATCCGGAGAACCTGGCCCGCGAGCTCTAACCAACTTGTAGGAGCGGGCCTCGCCCGCGAAAGGGTGGCGTCCAGCCACCCGGCAGGATCCCAGAGAGGCTGAGGGAGCTGCCGTTAGACAGGTCTCTGGGATCCTGCCGGGAGCTTTGCTCCCTTTCGCGGGCAGGGCCCGCTCGCACAAGGCGGGTCAACCCAGCGTCACGAACGGCACCACTGTGATTAGCAGCACCGCGATGGCGGCGATCAGAAACGCCACCGCCCGCAGCGGCCGGGCGCGCAGGTTGCGCCAGACGGTGGTGGGTTCGCCGCGCCGGTGCGCCTGTTCGAAGGCGGCGCGCTGCTGCTCGAGACGGCGCCGCTGATAGTCCGCCAGCAACGGCCGGGCCCGCTCCCAATCCTGATCGTCGTTCAGCCAGATGCCGCCGGCGGAGACGCCCCAGACGCTGGGTTCGGTCTGGTAATGGGGGATGCCGTGCTGATCCAGCAGCGCGCAGATTTCATCGCGCTCGTCGTCGGGTACCCGGCGCAGGTTAAGCAACAATTTCGACATCCAGGTTTCCTCTTTGGGCAGGTGGGCGAACGGCGCCGCCACTATAGCAAACCCCGGCGGCGAACCCCGCCCCGTGGCGCTCTGGAAGAATTTACAATTACCCCACCATCGCCCTCCTGACCGCCCCCGGCTTTTCCTTTACGCTAGTGTTCACTAACCCGTTGGACCCTAAACAGGGAGAGTTCCGGACTTATGCGGCTTGCCGTTCGTGTTCTGTCGATTGTTGTCGCCGCCACCCTCCTGACCGCCCCCGCCGGCGCCGAAGACTGGCCGGACCGGATCATGGAGCGCATGGAAGCGCTGCAACTGCCGGATGAAGCCCTGGCCCTCGCCGCCGTGCCCCTGGACGGCCCGGGCGAGGCGCGCTTCGTCAACGCGGACCGGGTGATGAACCCGGGCTCCACCATGAAGCTGCTGACCACCTACGCGGCGCTGGAGCTGCTCGGCCCCAGCTTCAAATGGCACACCCGCGTTTACACCAACGGGGAATTGAACGGCGACGTGCTCGAGGGCGACCTGTTTCTGGTCGGCGCCGGTGACCCCAAGCTCACCGAGGAGCGCCTCTGGCAGCTGCTGCGCGACCTGCGCGCCTACGGCATCCGTCAGGTCCAGGGCGACCTGGTGCTGGACGATTCCTACTTCCGGCTGCCCCACGGCCAGCCGCATTTCGACGACGACGGCGACAACCCCCACGCCCCTTTCCTGGTGGAGCCCCACGCGCTGCTCACCAACCTGAACGTGTTCCACTTTCAGTTCGCCGCCCGCAAGGACGGCGTCAGCGCCTGGGTGGACCCGGTCGCCGACGCCATCACCCTGGACAATCAGATCACCCTGACCAGCGGCGGCCGCTGCCCCTCCGGCCGCCGTCTCAAGGTGGAACCCAGCTACCAGGACAACGGCCGTATCACCGTCACGGTCTCCGGCTCGCTGCCGCCGGGCTGCCGGGCCGGCAACTATCTGTCGCTGATGAGCCAGGAAACCTACACCGCCGCCATTATTCGCGGCCTGTGGAAACAGCTGGGCGGCACCATCACCGGCGCCACCCGTTTCGACCGCCTGCCGGCGGGCGTCGACCTGCTCGCCACCACCTCATCGCCGGACCTGGTCACCATGGTCCGCGACATCAACAAGTGGAGCAGCAACGTGATGGCGCGCCAGCTCTACCTGACCATCGGCGCCGAACACCGGCTGGCGGAAGACCGCGACGACCTGGCCGCCGCCGAGCGCACCATCAAGGACTGGATGGCGCTGAAAGGCATGGATCCACGCGCGGTGGTGCTGGCCAACGGCGCCGGCCTGTCCCGCGACGCGCGTATGAGCCCCATGGAACAGATCAAGATGCTGCAGCAGGCCTGGCGCAGCCCGTTCGCCGCCGAGCTGATCGCCTCGCTGCCACTGGTGGCCATGGACGGCACCATGCACAACCGGCTGCGTGACACCGGCCTGCGCGGCGAAGGCCACATCAAAACCGGCTCACTGACCAATGTGCGCGCGGTGGCCGGCTTCACCCGCGACAGCAACAACACCACCTGGGCGGTGTCCGCCATCGTTAACACACCGTCGGCCTGGAAAAGCCAGGCGGTGCTCGACGACGTGCTGGAAGCGGTGCACCGGCTGCCCGGCGCGCAGGCCGCCGCGGTGACCCGGAACGAAGCCGCCCCGACCGGTGCCGGTGGCTGACGGCCGGGGCGCCCCACCTTGACGGTAAAGCAGGCCGCCCGATGCTATGCTCTGCGCTGCATTCATCACCCTTACCGTATCGGGGAAGCTCAATGATCATCGTCCACCATCTGGAAAAATCCCGCTCGCAACGCATCGTCTGGCTGCTCGAGGAACTCGGCGTTCCCTACGAGATCGAGCACTACAAACGCGACCCCAACACCATGCTGGCCCCCGAGTCGCTGCGCCGGGTGCATCCGCTGGGCAAGTCGCCGGTGATCACCGACGGCGACACCGTGGTGGCGGAATCCGGCGCCATTATCGAGTACCTGGTGGAAAAGCACGGCGGCGGACGCCTCAAGCCCGCCGTGGACGACCCCAACTGGCTGAACTACCAATACTGGCTGCACTACGCGGAAGGCTCGCTAATGCCGCTGATGGTCATGAAGCTGATCTTCAGCCGGGTGCCCAAGGCGCCGATGCCGTTCTTCGCCAAGCCGATCGCTAAGAAGATCAGCGGCGGCATGGTGGGCGGCTTCGTGCAGCCGCGCATTGAAGAGCAGCTGCGCCTGGTGGAAAGCCACCTCGCCAGCCACACCTGGTTCGCCGGCGAGGCACTGACCGCCGCCGACGTGCAGATGAGTTTCCCGCTGCAGGCCGCCGGCGCCCGCGCCAACCTGGACGCCCTGCCGCACATCCGCGACTTTATCCAGCGCGTGGAAGCCCGCCCGGCCTATCAACGCGGCATCGAACGCACCGGCCCGCTGGAACTGCTCGGCTGAACCCTTTCCCCCTCCCTTTTCGGCCCCGGGGCGCACCGCATCGCCGCGAACTGTGACCCGGGTCCGCTTTCCACCAAAGTCCAATGACGCTAATTGCATAGGTCGTTATTCTTACAAGCATTAACAGTAAGTTACTGTTTTAAGGGCCTCGGCTGCCCTATTCTCGAATGCAAAAAATGGCTTGGCATCAAGCTTTCGGCTGACTCACTGGTCTGGGGAAACATGATTCTGCTGTACTTTCTAATCGCTCTGGGGGTGGTCTTCCTGATCGCGGAAGGGGTGCAACGCTACCTGGCACGCCGCCGGGACTGAGCCGTTCTTCACGGTTAAACACTGTTAAAGCTGTGAACCGGTTCACGGAGCGCGGTCTATACTGACACCACTTAATTGATGTCAGGGAGACCAAATATGAAAAAAGCCCTTTCTGTTCTCACGCTTGGCGCGCTGTTCGCACTGGCCGGCTGCCAGACCGCTCCCGAACCACAACCGGATCCCAAAGCCAGCAAAACGGTGTACCAGGGCGTGCTGCCCTGCGCGGACTGCTCCGGAATCCAGACCACCCTGACGCTGTACCGGGATGAGGCGGACCAGCCGTCACGCTTTGAACTGCGCCAGAAGTTTCTGGACGGCGCCAAGGCCGGCGGCAGTGACGTGGACCGCGGCAACTGGATCGCCGAGCGGCAATCCGTGGACGGCAAGTCCTACCCGCTGTTCATCCTTAATCCCACCGATCCGGCCGAGCAGTTCCGCTTTCTGCAGAAAGCCACCAACGCGGTGGAAATGCTGAACGCCGACGGCGAGCCGATCGAGTCCGACTTCAACTACACGCTGATTGAGCGCTGAGACGACGGCTGTACTTCGTAGCCCGGTCCGGTCTCGGTGGCCGGGTCCAGGACCCGCCGTGAATCCATCCCTGGAGGCTTGTGTTCGGCTCCCTGCCTCACACAGTCCTGGACCCGGCCACCGAGACCGGACCTCCCGATTGGTGCCAACCGCCGAGCCTCGTAAAAAGGTTCGACGTCAGCGATAGCCCGGGGCGCCGGAATCTTCCCCCGGAGCGGTTCTGTGTTCTGCCCTTCCGGGACCCTGGAGAACAGGACGTTCGACAGGGAGCCCCCAGGGACGGGTTCACGGCGTTCCCGGAAGGGCAGAACACAGAACCGCGACCCAGGCTGGAGAGACCCGCGTCCCCGCTGGAGGGAATAGCAGACACCTGAAATGTAAATAGGAATGACTTGCATTCAGGCCGCGAGATGCTAGACTCCGGCTCTCTGGCGATATCGCCCTTTTTCTGCCTTTTTTCCGTGATGGCGGTATGCGCCCGCCAACAGGAGTCCGGACATGATGTCTTCCTTGCAGCTTCAACTCCCCGAGTGGTTTGTCGCCGGCGGCGTCGCCATGTGGCTTTTGGCCGTGCTGTCGGTGGTGGCCCTCGCCACGCTGCTCACCAAGATGCTCCAGTTCGCCCGCCTGCGACCGGTGGCCAGCAAACAGGCCGACGCCCTGCTGGAAAGCCTGGAGCGCGGCGATACGCCGGTGGTCGGTGACGCCGGGCGTTCGCCGGTGGATCAGGTGGTGTTGAGCGCCTGGCACAACCGCGCCATGGACGCGGACAGCTGGGAAGAGGACAGCCTGCGGCGCGGCCGCGAGGCGCTGGAAGACATGCGCGGCGGCCTGCGCACCCTGGAAGTGATCAGCGCGCTGTCGCCGCTGATCGGCCTGCTGGGCACCGTGTTCGGCATGATCGGCGCCTTCCAGGCCTTGGAAGCCGCCGGTTCCCAGGTGGACCCGTCGATTCTGTCCGGCGGTATCTGGGAAGCGCTGCTCACCACCGCCGCCGGTCTTACCGTGGCGATCCCCGCCTTGGCGGCCTTCCATTGGGCCGACCGCACCATTGAGCTGTGCCGTGAAAAAATGCAGGACCGCCTGGCCCGCCTGAAGGTGCAGGTGCGCCGGCAAGGCGCCGGACAAACCCGGGACAGCCAAGCACCGGCCCGCGATCAGGCCCCGCGCCGGGTCGCCGTCGGCGGCTGATCCATGCACTTGGAACCGGAACGCCATCGCTCCCCGACCATCAGCCTGACACCACTGATTGATGTGGTGTTCATTCTGCTGATCTTCTTCATGCTCGCCAGCCGCTTTGGCGACTGGAAGGATCTGCCGGTCAATGTGCTGCCCAGCGAGGCCAGCGAGCAGCGCCAGGATCAGGATCAGGACTGGCTGACGCTGACCGTCACCGCCGACGGCCAGGTGGAGATGGAGGGCGAACGCTACGCGGTGTCGGACCTGGCGGAGCGCCTGCAAGGGCGGGACGCCACCGTGCTGATCACCGGCGAAGCGGACGCGCCGCTGCAAGCCGCCCTGGCCACCCTGGACGCGGCCCGCGCCGCCGGTATCGAGGACGTGCAGCTGGAGCTGATGCCATGAACCTGGAGTCTCCGGACAGCGGCCGCCGACCGCCCCTGGAGCCGGTGCTGCCGCTGATCAATGTGGTCTTTCTGCTGTTGATCTTCTTTATGGTGGCGGGCCAGCTGGCGCCGCGACCGGAAGGGGACGTTGAAGCACCGGACAGCGCCAGCGCCGACACCGAGGAAAACCTGGAGCAGTTCATGCTGGTGCTGGACAAGGAAGGCCGGCTGCTGCACCAGGGCGAGCCGGTGGACCCAGCACGCATGGCGGATTTGATCCGCGAGCACCGGCGCACCGCCGCGGCGACCGAGGACAACGCCGACACCACCGCGGTGGACGCGGCACCGCCCACCGATACCGACGGTCCCCAGCCGGTGCGCCTGATGGCCGACGCCGACACCGCGCTCAGCACGCTGCGTAACAGCCTGGAAACCCTGCGCGACGCCGGCGTGGAAGAAGTACGCCTGGTAACCCGGAGTAAGAACACACCGTGATGCCCAAACCCCGCGTGATTCTCGCCTGGAGCCTGGCCCTCGCCGCCCATGCCGTGTTGCTGGTGGGCGTGGGCAGCATGACCCTGGCCGGTGGCCGCCCCGCCAAGGAGGGCCAACAGCAGGCGGTGACCCTGAACCTGGCGAAAAAGCCCAGCGACAGCCCGGTGGCCACGGCCCCCGAGCCGGCCCCGGAACCCAAGCCCGAGCCGAAGCCGGAACCCAAGCCTGAGCCGAAACCCAAGCCCAAGCCGGAACCCAAACCCGAACCCAAGCCAAAACCGAAGCCGAAGCCTGAACCCAAACCGGAGCCCAAGCCGGAGCCTGAGCCTGAGCCTGAGCCTGAGCCCGAACCGGAGCCGGAAACCGAACCGGCGGCGCCCGCGCAGCAGCGGGACACCGAAACCCGCACCGCCGACCAGTCCCAGCAGCAGCCCCAGGGCCAGAAAGGCATGGCCGGCGACCCCGGCGAGGGCGTGCGTAAAAGCGGCGACCACGACAACCTGCTGGATCGCTATCTGGGCAAGGTCCGCGACACCATCGAATACAACAAGGAATACCCGGCTCGGGCGCGGATGCGCCGCCAGCAGGGGGTGGTGGAAGTAAGCTTCCTGGTGGACAGCAACGGTCGTGCCCTGGAGGTCACGCTGACCAGCAGTTCGAACAGCCGTATTCTGGATCAGCAATCCCTGGAACTGGTGCGCCGGCTGCGTTTCCCGGAACCGCCCACGGAGCTGGGTTCCGAGCCGATCAGGGTGAACCTGCCGTTGCGTTACTCTCTGTGAGCCGCCGGGGTCACTCGCCCCAGCGCTTGACCAGGGTCTGCTCGACGCCGAGCTGGTCGAGAATCCGCGCCACCACGAAGTCGATCAGATCGTCGACGCTTTGCGGGCGGTGATAGAACCCGGGCGCCGCCGGCAGGATGGTGACGCCCAGACGCGCCAGCTTGAGCATGTTTTCCAGATGAATCGCCGAGAACGGGCTTTCCCGGGGCACCAGAATCAGCTGGCGGCGTTCCTTGAGGGCCACGTCCGCGGCGCGCTCGATCAGGTTGTCACTGGCGCCACTGGCGATCGCCGACAGGGTGCCGGTGGAACAGGGGCACACCACCATCGACGCCGGCGCGCCGGAGCCCGAAGCCACCGGCGCGGTCCACTGTTCCAGGCCGCACACGGTGAGCGCGCCCCGGTCGGTGCCGGCGTACTCGCGCAATACGGTTTCCGCCTTGCCGGTGCCGGCGGGCAGGCTGAGATCGGTCTCCATGCCGATCACCACCCGCGCCGCCTTGGACAGGATTACGAACACCTCGCAGTCCGCTCTCAGCAGACACTGCAGCAGCCGCAGGCCATAGGGGGCGCCGGAGGCCCCGGTAAACGCCAGGGTGACACGCTGGCGTGTGCTATCCGTCATGGCTTCCACTCCCTTGAGGCAAACGCTGTCGCAGCGCCGCCAGCAGTTTTTCGTGCACGCCGCCGAAGCCGCCGTTACTCATAACCACCACGTTGAGGGGCCCGGGCTGGGCCGCCACCGACGCCACCAGGGCATCCAGGTCGGTTTCCACCCGCGCCGGCACCGGCGACTCGGCGATCACCGCGTCCAGGGACCATTCCAGCCCCGGCGGCTGATACCAGATCACCTGATCCGCGTCCCGGGCACTGGCCGCCAGGGCCTCCCGGTGGCGGCCCAGGCGCATGGTGTTGGAACGGGGCTCGATCACCGCCAGCACCTGCTCGTCGCCCACCCGACGGCGCAGGCCGTCCAGGGTGGTGGCGATGGCCGTGGGGTGGTGGGCGAAGTCGTCGTAGACGCGCACGCCGTCCACCTCGCCGCGCAGCTCCATGCGGCGCTTCACGCCCTGGAAGCGGCCCAGGGCGGCGGCACCGTCTTCCAGGGTGACGCCCACATGGCGCGCCGCCAACAGCGCCGCCATGCCGTTATTGACGTTGTGGCGGCCGGTGAGCGACCAGTCCACCACGGCAATGCCTGTCCCCTTTTCCATCACCGTGAAGCGGGAGCCGTCCGGACGTTCCAGCCGGTAGCCCGGGTCCGCCTGCTCGCCGAACCGCTCCACCTCGCTCCAGCAGCCCCGCGCCAGGGTTTCCTCCAGGGCGGCTTCGCCGTGGGGCAGAATCACCCGGCCCAGGGACGGCACGGTGCGCAGCAGATGGTGAAACTGGGTCTGGATGGCGGCCAGGTCCGGAAAGATATCCGCGTGGTCGAACTCGAGATTGTTGAGCACCACGGTGCGCGGCCGGTAGTGCACGAACTTGCTGCGCTTGTCGAAAAAGGCGGTGTCGTACTCGTCCGCTTCGACCACGAAAAACGGCGTGCCGCCGAGCCGCGCGGAGACGCCGAAGTTGCCGGGCACGCCGCCGATCAGATAGCCCGGGTCGAGGCCCGCGTCCTCGAGAATCCAGGCCAGCATCGAGGCGGTGGTGGTCTTGCCGTGGGTGCCCGCCACCGCCAGCACCCAGCGGCCGGGCAGCACCACCTCGGCGAGCAGCTGGGCGCCGGAGGTATAGGGCATGCCCTGGTCCAGCACATGCTCCACCGCCGGGTTGCCCCGGCTCAGGGCGTTGCCGATCACCACCAGGTCCGGGGCCGGCTCCAGCTGAGCAGGGTCATAGCCCTGGATCAGCTCGATGCCGGCGGCGCTGAGCTGATCGCTCATCGGCGGGTAGACGTTCTGGTCGGAACCGGTGACCCGGTGCCCCTGGGCCCGGACCAGCTGCGCCAGCGACCCCATGAAGGTGCCGCAGACGCCGAGAATATGGATGTGCATGGAAGACCTCGAAGAAACTCTGAACGCAGGATACAACATCGGCCTCAGGCCACAAGCCGGCCAGCCGCCGGCGCCGCTGTTTTTGAGCTTGAAGCCTGCCGCGTGAAGCCTGAAGCTATCTCTTTTTTTGAATCGTTCGAGGAGAGACAAATGCTGACAATCAACGGCCCGGAAGAGCTGAAAAGCTGGGAAGGCAAGGAACTGGGCGTCACCGAATGGATGACGGTGAGCCAGGAGCGCATTAACCAGTTCGCCGAAGCCACCGGCGACCACCAGTGGATTCACGTGGACGTGGAGCGCGCCAAGAAGGAATCGCCCATGGGCGGCCCCATCGCCCACGGCTACCTGACCCTGTCACTGATCCCCATGTTCAAGGACGAGATCTACACCGTGGAAGGCGCCAAGGCGGGCCTCAACTACGGCCTCAACAGCTGCCGCTTTCTGACCCCGGTCCCCGCCGGCGGCCGCGTGCGCGGACGCTTCGTGATGAAATCCGTGGCCGCCAAGGGCGAAGGCCGCTACCTGCTCTGCAACGAAGTCACCATCGAACTGGAAGGCAGCGACAAACCCGCCTGCGTCGCCGAAAGCCTCGGGATGGTGCTTTTTTAATTGACAGTTGATAGTGGATAGTTGATAGCGACGCGGGCAACGCCCGCGGAGCCCGACAACAAAGAGGCCGCGCCCAAACCTTGGGCGCGGCCTCTTCGCTTCAATGCGCCGAGAAACTCTCCCGCGCAGCTATCAACTATCCACTGTCCACTATCAACTGTCTTTTTAGTGGCTAATCATCCAGGGCCGCGCCGACGGAAACATCTTATTGCCTTCGGCGGTGTAGAAGACCTTGGGTTTGTGGCGTTCGTGGTGGCAGCAGCCCTGCTCCTTTTCCGAGTGCTGGTTGCCGCGCCGGGGTTCGTGGCGGGCCCGTTCGTTGCGCTCGAAGGCCGAGCGCCGTTCCGGGGCCATGTCCAGTACCTCCGGGGCGACCAGGATCACCCGCGCGGACAGCACGCCGCAGGTGGGGCAGGGGCAGGTTTCCCCGGACGCCTGCACCGGCACCAGCTCGTGGAACAGGCCGTGCTCGGTGCATTTATAGTCGTACAACGGCATGGTGGCGCCCTCCCCTATTTATCCTTGGCCAGCGGCACGTCGGTGCTGCCGGCGACGCTGTGTTGCGGGCCGTCGACACCGGGCTTGAGATCGAAGTCGAAGATGTCGGTGGGCAGCCATAATGTGGCGCAGGCGTTGGGCACGTCCACCACCCCGCTGATGTGGCCCTGCACCGGCGCGCAGCCGAGCAGCGAGTAGGCCTGGGCGCCGGTATAGCCGAACTTCTTCAGGTACTCGATGGCGTTCAGGCAGGCCTGGCGGTAGGCGATGTGCACGTCCAGATAGTGCTGCTTGCCCTGTTCGTCCACGGAGATGCCTTCGAAGATCAGGTAGTCGTCGTACTTGGGCGCGATCTTGCTGGGTTTGAAGATCGGGTTCTTGATCGCGTACTTCTCCATGCCGCCTTTGATCAGGTTGACGCGCATGTGAATCCAGCCGGCCATTTCGATGGCGCCGCAGAAGGTGATCTCGCCGTCGCCCTGGCTGAAGTGCAGGTCGCCCACGGACAGGCCGGCGTCTTTCACATACACCGGGAAGTAAATCTGCGAACCGCGTGACAGGTCCTTGATGTCGCAGTTACCGCCGTGCTCGCGGGGCGGCACGGTGCGCGCGCCCTCGGCGGCGGCCGCCGCTTTCTCGCTGCCCTTGAGTTTGCCCATATGGGCGGTGTCGGCGAACGGCAGGTTGACCAAACCGGGCACGCGATCCGGCTCGGTGTCGTAGAGTTCTTTTTCGCGGCTGTTCCACTCGTTGAGCATGTCCTTGGACGGCAGGCAACCGATCAGCCCCGGGTGAATCAGGCCGGCGAACTCCACGCCGGGAATATGCCGCGACTTGGTGAACATGCCGTTGAAGTCCCAGATGGTTTTCTGCGCTTCCGGGAAATGCTCGGTGAGAAAGCCGCCGCCGTTCTGCTTCGAGAAGAAGCCGTTGAAGCCCCACTGGCTTTCCTCGAAGGTGCCGATGTCGAGGATATCGACCACCAGCAGGTCGCCGGGCTCGGCGCCTTCCACGCCCACCGGGCCGGACAGGAAATGCACCTGGGTGAGGTCCACGTCGCGCACGTCCTCGGCGTTGTCGTCGTTATGGATCTGGCCGCCGGTCCAGTCGTGGCATTCAACGATGAAGTCGTCGCCGGGCTTCACCATCGCCGCCATGGGAATGTCGGGATGCCAGCGGTTGTGCACCATATCGTTGTCGTAGGGCGAAGTGTCGAGATCGATTTTAATGATGGTCTCAGCCATGGTGTCGGTTCCTCCAGTTTTTCGGGCAAGCGTGATTCCGTGGGTTTCAATATCGGTGATCGGCGCACCGCTCACCATTCGCGAAAAGGCCCCGGCGACTACGTCAGATGACGTATTGCCCGGCTCAGCGGTTCACCGGCACCACGCTCAGCCGGTCGCCGTCGAGCAGCGCCAGAAAGGTGTCGTCGGCGGGGCGTTCCAGCAGGGCCCGGGCGAGCGCCGGTTCCAGCTCGGCGCGCAGGCGGCGGGCCAGATCCCGGGCGCCGAAGCGGTCGTCGTGGGCGCGGCAGAGAAACTGGCGCGCGCCGTTGTCCAGCTCCAGGCGGGCGCGGCGCCGCGCCAGACGCTGGTTGAGTTTGCCCAGCTCGATGTCCAGCAGGGTGTCCAGCCAGGCGGCATCAAGCCGCTGAAACGGCAGCACCCGGTCGATGCGGTTGATGAATTCCGGGTCGAAGCGGCGATGCAGGGCGCGCTCCAGAACCCGGCCCTCATGGCGTGGCGACAGCCCCAGCCAGTGCCGCCAGCCGTGCCGGAAACGGGCGCGGTAATCGCCGGCCTCGCGGGCGCCCACATTGCTGGTCATGAAAATCAGGGTGTTGCGGAAATCGATGCTGCGGGTGCCGCCGGACAGCAGCAGCCGGCCGCTTTCCAGCACATTGAGCAGCGAACGGATCACTTCGGTGCTGGCTTTTTCCAGTTCGTCGAACAGCACGATGCCGGGCTTGCTGAAACTGCCCTGGATCAGATCCACATCAAACAGGGTGTGGCCTTCCTTGCTGCCCACATAGCCCGGCGGCGCGCCGGTGAGCGCGGCGGCGTAGTGCTCCTGGGCCAGGGTGTTCATATCGATGCGGCAGAAGCCGTCCGCGCGGCCGTGGATCGCTTCGCTGATCAGCCG
The DNA here is from genome assembly GCF_015356855.1 of Alloalcanivorax venustensis ISO4. Classification (GTDB taxonomy): domain Bacteria; phylum Pseudomonadota; class Gammaproteobacteria; order Pseudomonadales; family Alcanivoracaceae; genus Alloalcanivorax; species Alloalcanivorax venustensis. The sequence goes on along the minus strand of NZ_ARXR01000012.1, from coordinate 65,533 downwards.
CACGGTTTCGGTTTTACCCACCCCGGTGGGGCCCATGAACAGATTCACCGCCAGCGGCCGGTGCGGGTCGCCGATGTCCGCCTTGACCACGCGCAGCATGTCTTCCATGGCGTCGAGCACCGGCGCCTGACCGACAATGCGGGCACGCAAGCGCGCCATCACGGCCTCCGGCTCGAACACAAAGCGCGGTGCCCGCTCCGGCCGGCTGGCCCGTTCTTCCCGGGCCAGCCGTTCCTGATTCTCCTGCAGGCGGTCATTGATAAAGGGCATGGCGGCCTCAGGCATTTTTCTCTTTACCGTCCACCGGCAGGTCCTTCACCGGACAGTCCGCCACGCCCACCGTGGAGCGGGTCATGGCTTCCACGTTTTCCTGGGCTTTCTGCGCGTCCATGACCCAGGTGCGGTAGAACTCGAACGGGCAGTCCGCGATGCCCTTGTCGCCGTCGCCGGAATCGTGGATGCCGGTGTAGCCCCGGTGCAGCAGCTTGAACAGGTGGTTTTGGGACTGGTCGTTGGCGCGCGCGTCGCGGATCTGGCTGATCGAGAGCTGGGCGTACTGAATGCCCATTTCCTCTTCGCCGCATTCGCCGAGCGTGCGGCCGTCGAAGCCGATAATCGCCGAATGGCCGAAGTAGGAGTAGACGCCGTCGAAGCCGGCGGCGTTGGCCACCGCCACATAGCAGTTATTGGCCCAGGCCATGCTTTTGGACATCATCACCTGCTGCTCCTTGGCCGGGTACATATAGCCCTGGCAGCGCACGATCAGCTCGGCGCCCTTCATGGCGCAGTCGCGCCAGATCTCCGGGTAGTTGCCGTCATCGCAGATGATCAGGCTGAGCTTCATGCCTTTGGGGCCTTCGGTCACATAGGTGGTGTCGCCGGGGTACCAGCCTTCAATCGGGCACCAGGGGATGCACTTGCGGTACTTCTGCACCACTTCGCCCTGGTCGTTGATCAGAATCAGAGTGTTGTAGGGGGATTTGTGCGGGTGCTCCTCGTGGCGTTCGCCGGTGAGGGAGAATACGCCCCAGGTTTTCGCTTCCCGGCAGGCGGCGGAGAAAATGGCGGTCTCGTCACCGGGCACGGTGGCGGCGGTGTCCATCATTTCATCCGGGTCGTACATGATGCCCATGGTGCTGTACTCCGGGAACACCACCAGGTCCATGCCCGGCAGGCCCACCTTCATGCCCTTGATCATCTCGGCGATGGCGCGGGCGTTATCGAGCACCTCGGCGCGGCTGTGCAGGCGCGGCATCTTATAGTTGACCACCGCCACCCCGACGGTATCGCTGCTGCTGGAAATATCACCGTGTCGCATAACTTGGCTCCTCGCTTTCGTTGAGCGGATTCAGACCGCCAGATAGCTGGCGATCTTGTTCTGGTCGGCGTCCTCTTTGTCTTCCTGGTGAACGATGTCGCCTTTCTCGATCACCAGAATCCGGTCGGCGATCTCCATCACGAAGCTGAGCACCTGCTCGGACACCACGATGGACAGGCCGCGCTCGTCGCGGATACGTTTCAGGGTGCGCGCCATCTCCTGGATGATGGAGGGCTGGATGCCTTCGGTGGGCTCGTCCAGCAGCAGCACCTTGGGGCGCGTGGCCAGTGCCCGCGCGATCGCCAGTTGCTGCTGCTGACCGCCGGACAGGTTGCCGCCGCGCCGGTGCTGCATTTCTTCCAGCACCGGAAACAATTCATAGAGATCGCGTGGCACCTTCTTTTCGCCCACCGCCGCCAGGCCGGTCTCGATGTTTTCGCGCACCGTGAGGGCGGGAAAAATCATTCGCCCCTGGGGCACGAAACCGAGCCCGGCGCGCACCCGCTGAAAGCTTTTCATGGCGCTGAGGTCGGTGTGGTTCAGGGACACGCTGCCGGCACGGCTGGGGGTCATGCCGATCAGGGATTTCATCAGCGTGGTCTTGCCCATGCCGTTGCGCCCCACCACCGCGACGATCTCGTTGTCGTTCACGTCCAGATTCAGGCCGCGGATGATGGTGCTCTGGCCGTAGGCCACGGAGTGATTCGATACTTTCAGCATGATCAGTGCCCCAGGTAGACTTCGATGACTTTCGGGTCCTGCTTGACGTGTTCGATGGACCCTTCGGAGAGCACCTTGCCCTGGTGCATGACGGTGACCCGGTCGGCGATGTCGCCGACGAACTGCATGTCGTGCTCGATCACCAGCACCGTATGATCGCGGGTGATCACACGCAGCAGCTCGGCGGTCTTCTTGCGTTCCGCCACCGACATGCCCGCCACCGGCTCATCGAGCATCAGCAGGTCCGGCTTCTGAATCAGCAACATGCCGATTTCCAGCCACTGCTTCTGGCCGTGGCTGAGCAGCCCGGCGGGCTCGTTGAGCTGGTCGCTCAGGAAGATGGTTTCAGCGATGCTTTCCACCGCTTCGACCACCGCCGCGTCCCGTTTGAACGCCAGCGCCCCCATCACCGTGTGGCCCTGCGAGTAGGAGACCTCCAGGTTCTCGAACACGGTCAGGTCCTCGAACACCGAAGGGTTCTGGAACTTGCGGCCCACCCCGGCGTGCACGATCTGGTGCTCCTTCATCTTGGTGAGCTCCTTGCCGCCGAAGCGTATCGAGCCCGCGGTGGCGCGGGTTTTGCCGCAGATCAGATCCAGCACCGTGGTTTTGCCGGCGCCGTTGGGGCCGATGATCACGCGGATCTCCTTGGGGTCGAGATAGAAGGACAGGTCGTCCACCGCCTTGAAGCCGTCGAACGACACCGTCAGACCTTCCACGGCGAGCAGGAAGTTTTCCTTTTGTGCATTCATCAGGGTTTCTCCGCGCTGAGTTGATCGGACACCACCGGCGGCGCCTGCGGTGCGGGCTTGTCCTTGTCCAGGTACTTGCCGATCACCGGCAGGCGTTTTTCCAGCGGCATGATGTAGCGCTCATAGAGGCCGGCCAGACCGTTGGGGAAGGCCAGCACCACACCGATAAACAGCGCCCCCATGGCGTAGGGCCAGAGTTCCGGGAAGGATTCGGAGAAGCCGCTCTTGGCCGCGTTCACCAGCAAGGCGCCGTAGACACCGCCAAGCAGGGAGTAACGGCCGCCCAGCGCGCAGAACACCACCATCTCGATGGACGGCACGATGCCCACGAACGACGGCGACATGAAGCCCACCTGCAGGGTGAACAGCGCCCCGCCGATGCCCGCCAGGCCCGCCGCAAGACAGAACACGAACACTTTGAAGGAGGCCACGTCGTAACCGGAGAAGCGCACCCGGTTTTCCTGGTCGCGCATCGCAACCAGAATCCGCCCCAGCTTGGCGTTCTGCACATGGCGCGCGACCAGCAGGCAGAGGAACAACAGCCCGACGCAGACGAAGTAGAGCGTGGTCTTGGCCATGTCGGTGCGGATATTCCAGCCCATCAGGGTTTGCAGGTCGGTGATGCCGTTGACGCCGCCGGTGAGCCCCTGCTGGCCGATGATAAGAATGGTCAGAATGGCGGCGATGGCCTGGGTGATAATGGCGAAGTAAACGCCGCCCACGCGCCGCTTGAACATGGCCACGCCGATGATGAAGGCGAGTAAGACCGGCACCGCGATCACCGCGATCAGGGTGAACGAGAAGCTGTGGAACGGCTGCCAGAACCCCGGAAGCTCGGTGATCTGGTTCCAGTCCATGAAATCCGGAATGCCCGGCGTGGACTGATTCTTGGTGGCCTCCGGCGTGGACGCTTCCAGTTTCAGAAACATGGCCATGCAGTAGCCACCCAGGCCGAAGAACACGCCCTGGCCGAGACTGAGAATGCCGGCCTTGCCCCAGCACATCACAAGGCCGATGGCGGCGAAGGCGTAGGTGAGATACTTGCCCACCATGTTGAGGCGGAAGGGATCGAGCAGCAGCGGCAGCACCACCACCAGCAGCAAGGCCAGCAGCAGGTAGTAGATCCCTTCCCGGGAGGTCAGCCATTGAAGGGGAGAGTTGGTTTTCATCACGGACTCCTAGCGACGGACCTTCAAGGCCATCAGGCCTTCCGGACGCAACATGAGAATGCCCACCACCACCAGCAGGGTGAGTACCTTGGCCATGGAACCGCTCAGGAAGAACTCCATGGTGGATTGGGCCTGGGAGATACCGAAGGCGGAAATAATGGTGCCGACCAGGCTTTGCGCGCCGCCGAACACCACCACCAGGAAGGTATCGACGATATAGGCCTGGCCGGACGACGGGCCGGTGGAGCCAATCATGGTGAAGGCGCTGCCGGCGACCCCGGCGATGCCGCACCCCAGCGCGAAGGTGGCCCGGTCGACGCCGGCGGTGTTGATGCCCACCGCTTCCGCCATCGGCCGGTTCTGCACCACCGCGCGCACTTTCTTGCCCCAGCCGGAGCGGTACATAAGCAGATACACCGCCAGCGCAATGGACAGGGCGATCACCATCACGAACAGGCCATTGATCGGCAGTTGCACGAAATCCGTGACGTTAAACGCGCCCATCATCCAGTCCGGCAGGTCCACGCCCACTTCCCGGGCGCCGAAGATCGACCGGTAGGCCTGCTGAAGAATCAGGCTCAGCCCCCAGGTGGCCAGCAGCGTATCCAGAGGCCGCCGGTACAGATGCCGGACCATGGCCCATTCGACAAAGGCGCCGAGTGCACCGGAGACCAGGAATGCCAGCACCATGGCGAAGAAGAACGAAGCGGCGAACAGCTCCGGCATCAGGTTCTGGAAAAACTGCGAAGTCAGGTAGGTGGTATAGGCCCCCAGGATCATGAACTCCCCGTGGGCCATGTTGATCACGCCCATCTGGCCGAAAATAATCGCCAGGCCCATTGCCATGAGAACGAACACGGAAAACAGGGACAAACCGGCGAACCCCTGCATGGCAAAGATGGACATCAATTCCGTTGAGGAATAATCAGCAAACATGGCAATGCTCCCCTGCGGTTAAAAAATCCCGACGCCCACCGGGGGCGCCGGGTACGGACGGTTACTTGTAACCTTCAGGGAAGGGATCCGGCTCCATCAGGTCCTTGGTTTCATGGACCACCTTGTACTGGCCGTTGGTCTGCGCCACGCCGATGCGGGTCTTCGACCACAGGTGATGGTTTTCATGGATGCGCACATAGCCTTCCGGCGCTTTCTTGAACTCAATGCCGGGAGAGGCTTCACGAATCTTGTCCACGTCGAAGGAACCGGCTTTCTCCACCGCCGCCTTCCACAGCCACGGGCCCAGATAGGCGGCCTGGGTCACGTCGCCGATCACCATGTCGTCGCCCCAGCGCTCCTTGAACGCGGCCACGAACTCCTTGTTATTGGGGTTGTCCAGGCTCTGGAAGTACTTCATGGAGGCGTACACGCCTTCCACGTTCTCGCCGCCGATACCGCGGATTTCATCCTCGGTGACGGAGATGGTCAGCAGCAGCGGATCCTCTTCGGTGAGATCGACACCGGCGGCTTTCATCTGCTTGTAGAAGGCCACGTTGGAGCCGCCCACCACGGAGGCGAAGATCACATCCGGCTTACGCAACTTGATCTTGTTGATCACCGAGTTGAACTGGGTGTGGCCGAGCGGGTAGTACTCCTCGCCCACCACCTTCAGACCTTTCTTCTCGATGTGAATACGCGCGATCTTGTTGGAAGTACGCGGCCAGATGTAGTCGGAGCCGAGCAGGTAGAAGGTCTTGGCGCCCTTCTCCTTCACCGCCCAGTCGATGCCGGCGAGAATCTGCTGGGTGGCTTCCTGGCCGGTGTAGATCACGTTGGGTGACTGCTCGAGACCTTCATAGAAGGTCGGGTAATAGAGCATGCCGTTGAACTGCTCGATCACCGGCAGCACCGCCTTGCGTGAGGCGGAGGTCCAGCAGCCGAAGATCGCCGCCACGTCGTCCTGGCGCAGCAGCTTGCGCGCTTTCTCGGCGAAAGTGGGCCAGTCGCTGGCGCCGTCTTCCTGAACGTATTCGATCTGCCGGCCGAGCACGCCGCCCTGGGCGTTGATCTGCTCGATGGCCAGTTTCTCCGCCTGCACCGAGCCGATCTCACTGATCGCCATGGTGCCGGTAATGGAATGCAGGATGCCCACCTTGACGGTGTCTTCGGTGACCGCCAGGCCGGAGGTGTTGACCTCGGACGTGGGCGGCGCGGCGAACGACGGCGTGCTTAACGCCAGTACCGCCGGCAACGCCAGCAGCCCGGCCAGCAGACGGCGGCGCGGACGCGACGGCAAGGAATGCTTCGGTGTCTTCATGGTTAACCCCTCGTTAGCGAAATGCATGGATCCCCGGGAGCCCGATGGCTCCGTCGACCCTCGCTAACGAGTATGGGAAGGCGGCCGGCGCGCTCCCATTCGGCGAATACGCCATGCCCCTACGTCATTTGACGCATTCCGCGCCGCCGGCGCCGGCCCTAGGCTGCGCCCTTGGGGTATCCACGCTTCGGGGGTACGGCACGAATCGTGCTTTCTTCTTGGCCCGGCTTTCGGGTATTGCGGACGATCAGGCATGGCCATCGAACAACGCATCTTCCGGGTGCGGCGCAACTACAATAAGTGGGTCGCCAACCAGACCCTGGAAGACTTCGCCCTGCGCTTCACCGGCAAGGCGGCGCGCCGCTGGTCAGCAGGACGGGTGGCGAACACCGCGCTCGGGGCCATTTCCTTTCTGGCGCTGGAAGCCATCGGCGGCGCCATTACGCTGAACTACGGTTTCACCAACGCGGTGGCGGCGATCGCCGTGGTCAGCGCGGTGATTTTCCTGCTCGGCCTGCCGGTGAGTTACTACGCGGCCCGCTACGGCGTCGACATTGATCTGCTCACCCGCGGCGCCGGCTTCGGTTATCTGGGCTCCACCCTCACCTCGCTGATCTACGCCTCCTTCACCTTTATTTTTTTCGCCCTGGAAGCGGCGATCATGGCCATGGCCCTGGAGGTGCTGTTCGGCCTGCCGCTGACGCTGGGCTATGTGGTCAGCTCGCTGGTGGCGATACCGCTGGTCACCCACGGCATCACCTACATCAGCCGCTTCCAGCTGTGGACCCAGCCGGTCTGGGTGGTGCTGCAGCTGGCGCCGTTCGTGTTCATCCTGTTTCAGGACCCGGAGTCACTGAGCCGCTGGCAGGGCTTCGACGGCGCCATGGGCGGCGACGGCGCCTTCAATCTGGTGCTGTTCGGCGCCGCCGCCACGGTGATGTTTTCCCTGGTGGCGCAGATCGGCGAGCAGGTGGATTTCCTGCGCTTCATGCCGGAGCCGGGGCCGGAGCGCAAACAGCGCCGGCGCTGGTGGCTGGCGATGCTGGCCGGCGGCCCGGGCTGGATTATCGTCGGCGGGCTCAAGGCGCTGGCCGGTTCCTTCCTGGCGGTGCTGGCGTTCTCCCACGGGCTGCCGCACAGCCAGGCCCAGGAACCCATGCACATGTATCTGGTGGCGTTCAGCCATATCACCGCGCACCCGGCCACGCTGATGGCGCTGGCGGGTATTTTCGTGGTGTTGTCGCAGCTGAAGATCAACGTGACCAACGCCTACGCCGGCTCCATCGCCTGGTCCAACTTCTTTTCCCGGCTCACCCACAGCCACCCGGGCCGGGTGGTGTGGCTGGTGTTCAACGTGATGATCGCCCTGGTGTTGATGGAGATCGGCATCTACCGGGCGTTCGAATCCATCCTCGGCAGCTACGCCATGGTGGCGGTGGCGTGGATCGGCGCCCTGGTCGCCGACCTGGTGATCAACAAGCCACTGGGGCTGAGCCCCAAGGGCATCGAATTCAAACGGGCCTATCTGTACGACATCAACCCGGTGGGCTTCGGCGCCATGGTGATGGCGACCCTGGTGGGGCTGGTGGCGCGCAGCGGGTTCTGGGGCGGCGACGCCGAGGCGCTGGCCTCCTTCCTGGCGCTGCTCACCGCGTTCGTGGCGTCGCCGCTGATCGCGCTGCTCACCGACGGCCGCTACTACATCGCCCGCACCCCGGAGCCGGCCACCGCCACCCGCGGCCGCCCCTGCTGCATCTGCGAGCATCGCTTCGACGATGAGGACATGGCGTTCTGCCCGGCCTACAACGGCCCGATCTGTTCTTTGTGCTGCTCCCTGGACGCGCGCTGCAACGACGCCTGCAAGCACCACGCCCGCTTTCAGGAACAGCTGATGGACTGGCTCGGCGGCATTCTGCCCCGCCCCATCCTGGTTCAGTTGCGCTCGCGCCTGGGGCATTTCGTCGGGCTGCTGACCCTGGTCACGCTGGTGATGGCCGGCCTGCTGACGCTGGTCTACACCCAGGTGGCGATCACCGATCCGCAGGTGCGCGACCTGATGGCCACCACCCTGGCCAAGGTGTTCGCGATCCTGATCATTATCAGCGGCGTGGTGGCCTGGCTGTTCGTGCTGGCCCACGAAAGCCGCGTGGTCGCCCAGGAAGAATCCCACCGCCAGACCCGCATGCTGATGGCGGAAATCAAAGCCCACGAAAAGACCGACCGCAAACTGCAGAAAGCCAAGGAACTGGCGGAGGCCGCCAACCAGGCCAAGAGCCGCTACCTCACCGGGCTCAGCCATGAGCTGCGCTCGCCGCTCAACGCCGCCTTCGGCTACGCCCAGCTGCTTGAGAACGACCCTTCGATACCGGAAAACCGGCGCGGCGCGGTGGCGGCCATCCGCCGCAGCACCGGCCATCTTTCCGATCTGATCGAAGGGCTGCTGGAAATCTCCAAGATCGAAGCCGGCCGCCTGGAGCTGTACCGCAACCGGGTCAGGGTGCGTTCACTGATCGACGAGCTGGTCACCATGTTCCAGTTGCAGGCGGAAGAAAAAGGCATCGGCTTTGAGTTCCACAGCCAGGGGCGCATCCCCGAATGGGTGACCACCGATGAGAAGCGCCTGCGCCAGGTGCTGATCAACCTGTTGTCCAACGCCATCAAATTCACCAGCCAGGGCCGGGTGGTGCTGCATATCCGCTACCGCAACCAGGTCGCCGAGTTCACCATCCGCGACACCGGCGTGGGCATCGCCGAGGAAGACCAGCAGCGCATCTTCCGGCCCTTCGAGCGGGTCCGCAAACCGGGCATGCCGGCGGTGCACGGCACCGGCCTGGGGCTCACCATCACCAAGCTGTTGGTGGATATCATGGGCGGCGATCTGCAGGTCAGCAGCACGCCGGGCCAGGGCAGTGAATTCCGACTCTGGGTGATGCTGTCCAGCGTTGCCCACGCGGACGCGGACCGGGACAGCCAGCGCCCGGTGGTGGGCTACCAGGGGCCGCCCAAATCACTGTTGGTGGTGGACGACGACCCCTCCCACCGGGGCCTGGTCAGCGACCTGCTGACGCCGCTGGGGTTCCAGGTCACCGAAGCGCCGGACGGCCAGACCGGCCTGGACATGGCCCGGCAAAGCAACCCGGACCTGATCCTGCTGGACATCGCCATGCCCGGCCTGGACGGCTGGCAAACCGCCGCCGCGCTGCGCGCCAACGGCTACCGGGGCAGCCTGGTGATGCTGTCCGCCAACGCCCGCGAGAGCCAGACCGACGCCCCCGCCGGCCTGCACGATGACTACCTGATCAAACAGTTCAAACTGGGCGGCCTGCTGGACACCCTGGCGCGCCACCTGGACCTGACCTGGCGCCATCATCTGGACGGCGACCTGCGCGAGACGCGGCGCATTCCGGTGTCCCAGATCCGCCTGGACGAAGGCCTGCGCGATGAACTGCTGGCCCTGGCGGAGATCGGCCACCTGGCCGGCCTCCGCGACGCCCTGCAGCGCGCCGAGCAGGACCGGCGGCTGCCGCCTTCCCTGGTCGGCACCCTGCAAGCGCCCCTGGAACGCTTCGATTTCCAGGCCCTGATCAAATTGCTGGAGCAGACCCCATGACCCCTTCGGTCCGTAAGGACGTGATTCTGGTGGTGGACGACTCTCCGGATTCCCTGGGCATGATCCACCACGCCCTGGACCAGGCCGGGCTCACCGCCCTGGTCGCCCTGGAAGGCGAACAAGCCCTCGGCATCGCGGAAAAAATGGTACCTGACCTGGTCCTGATGGACGCCGTGATGCCCAACATGGACGGCTTCGAAACCTGCCGCCGCCTGAAACGGCACCCGGAACTGGCGGCGGTGCCGGTGATCTTCATGACCGGCCTCACCGACGCGGAGGATGTGGTGCGCGGCCTGGAAGCCGGCGGCGTGGACTACGTCACCAAGCCGGTGCGCCCGGACGAGCTGATCGCCCGCATCCGCGTGCACCTGCACAACGCGCGCATGACCCAGGGCGCCCACACCGCCCTGGACCGGCTCGGCCAGGCGTCGTTCTCCACCGACCGCCAGGGCCACTGGCGCTGGGCCACGCCCCGGGCGGAACACCTGCTCGCGGAGGCCGGCGGCCAGCGTGACGAGCGTCTCGCCCAACTGGCGGCACACATCCGCCGCTGGCTGGCGCGCCGCCCGGAACCCGGCGACCAGTCCGCCCTGGACAGCGACCACGGCGAGCTGCGCCTGCGCTACCTGGGCGACACCGGCTCCGGGGAGCCGCTGTTCCGGCTGCTGCAGCGCGACGGCGAGGAGGAAAGCGAACTGCTGCGCCAGCAGCTACGGCTCACCCGGCGGGAATCCCAGGTGCTGCTGTGGATCGCCCAGGGCAAGACCAACCGGGAGATCGGCCAGATCCTGTCGCTGAGCCCGCGCACCGTGAACAAGCACCTGGAGCAGGTGTTCCGCAAACTGGGGGTGGAAAACCGCACCGCCGCGGCGGCCATGGCGCTGCGCTGCCTGACCCGCACCTGAGCCGTTACGCCGCCTGGCTGGCCTGCAGCACTTCCGGCATCAGGGCGCCCACCAGCATAAAGGTGAGAATCAACAGCCCGAACGCCATCGCCAGACCCAGCAACGGGCCGATGGCGAAGGCGCGGTGGAAAATAAACGCCTGCACCGCCAGCTGCCAGCTCACCAGCAGCAGATAGACGCCCTCCAGTATCGACGGCGTGCCGCCGGCGGCGTGGCCGATCAGCAGCATCGGCAGGGCCAGCAGCGACAGCGCGATGTCCACGCCGATCAGGGCGATGGCGGTCTGCGTCCAGCGGCCCAGCAGGTTTTTGAACGCCAGGACCAGGGCGCTGGATCCCAGCAGCAGCCCCATGGCCAACAGCTGCACGCCCACCATCTGCGCCACCGACAGCCCGTCCTGGAGCGCGGCGCTGAGCAACTGGATCACCATCCACAGCGCCAGCAGAATCCCCACCAGGGGCGGCGCGTAGGGCATGTCTTCCGGCCCGCGGCGGAATACGCACAGGCGGGCGAATACGTTCAATAAAGCGTTCATGGTTCCTCCCGGCGCGTATTGTTCCAGAGCGCCGCGCTCGACACCATGCCCTGGCAGCCTGTTAGTGACGCCCCAGGCAGGCTAAAATGCGCGCCAATTCAAGCAGGAGGTCCGCAATGGCGCGCAAAAACGCTTTCTACGCTCAGTCCGGTGGTGTCACCGCCGTGATCAACGCATCCGCCGCCGGGGTGATCGAAGCCGCCCGGGAGAACAAGCAGACCATCGGCAAGGTCTACGCCGGCCGCAACGGCATCATCGGCGCCCTCACCGAAGACCTGATCGACACCGGCAAAGAAAGCAAAAGCGCCATCGAAGCGCTCAAGCACACCCCCGGCGGCGCCTTCGGCTCCTGCCGCTACAAGCTCAAGGACCTGGAAAGTTCACGCCGCGAGTACGAGCGGCTGATCGAAGTGTTCAAGGCCCACAACATCGGCTACTTCTTCTACAACGGCGGCGGCGACTCCGCCGACACCTGCCTGAAGATTTCCCAGCTGTCGGAAAAAATGGGCTACCCGATTCAGGCCATCCACGTGCCCAAAACCGTGGACAACGACCTGCCGATCACCGACGTCAGCCCGGGCTTCGGCTCGGTGGCCAAATACACCGCCGTGAGCTGCCGCGAAGCGTCTCTGGACGTGGCCAGCATGTGCGCCACCTCCACCAAGGTGTTCGTGATGGAAGTGATGGGCCGCCACGCCGGCTGGATCGCCGCCAGCGCCGGCCTCGCCAAGGACAACCCGGACGACGCCCCGCACATCATCCTGTTCCCGGAAATCGCCTTTGACCGGAAGGCGTTCCTGAAGAAAGTCGACGACACCGTCAAGAAGGTGGGCTACTGCGTGATCGTGGTCTCCGAAGGCGCGCGCACCGCCGACGGCACCTTCCTGGCCGACGCCGGCACCACCGACGCCTTCGGCCACAAGCAGCTCGGCGGCGTGGCCCCGGTGCTGGCGCAGATGGTGAAGAGCGAGCTGGGCTACAAATACCACTGGGCGGTGAGCGACTACCTGCAGCGCGCGGCCCGCCATATCGCTTCCAAGACCGACGTGGACCAGGCCTACGCCGTGGGCCGCGCCGCGGTGGAATTCGCCGTCGCCGGCAAAAACGCGGTGATGCCCACGATTGTCCGCAAGGACACAAAAAAGTACGCCTGGACCATCGGCGAGGCGCCGCTCAGCAAAGTGGCCAACGTGGAAAAGAAGATGCCGCGCAAGTTCATCAGCAAGGACGGCTTCGGCATCACCCCCTCCGGCCGCGCCTATCTGGAACCGCTGATCGGCGGCGAATCCTACCCGCCCTACAAGAACGGCCTGCCCCAGTTCGCGCAGCTCAAGCTGGTGGCCGTGCCGAAGAAGCTCAACGACGCCTTCGAGGTGTAGGTTGCAATGGGCCGCCCTGGACCGGGCGGCCCAATGAGGACTGGGCTATCGGCATCGGATGACATAGGTATCCGGGATGCTGTCATGCCAGCCGCGTCCATCGTCGCCCAAAAAGGAAAAGGCCTCGAACGGAATAAACCTGGCCAGTGATCGACCCAGTATTTGCTTGAAAGACGGCGTCCCTCCTGCCGCATTCACCACCCGGGTTCCGGTAACCAATTTGCCCAGTGTCCGCCCGGTGGCGCCCTCAACGAGGATGTAATAGGCGAGAGGTACGAGAATACCTATGGCGAAGCCGGAACCGCCTTCGAGCCAGTGCGCGTTCTCCATGCCAAAGACATAGATAATAACCATCCCCACCACAAGGCCTAAAACCCAAAAGGCAATATAGTCGATAAGCAAGTTGAGCAAGCGAAGCCACTTGCTCGCGGGCTCCACTTTATAATTTTGCTCGCCCAGAACAGTCTGAGTGGCCTCGTATGGCGACATAGAGTTCGTCATTATTCTCTCCTTAGTAAACGCGCCTGATGCACAAAATAGCACCCCTGCGTAAAGGCGCCCATGCTTCGCGATAGAGAATGCAAGCAATTCTCATTTTGGGTAGAATTCCGCCCCGGAACTACCCATAACACGAATTCGGGGCTCACCATGCGACATCCTGCTTTCCGGCTTTCCGCGCTTTCCCTCGCCATTCTCGCCAGCGGCGCCTTTCCCAGCGCCTACGCGCAAACCAGCGACGACGAAGGCAGCGGCGGCAACACCCTGGCCCCGGTGGAGGTGCAGTCCAGCGCCGATGCCTCCGAGGGCGGCCTGAGCCCGGCCTACGCCGGCGGCCAGGTGGCGGAAGGCGGCAGCATCGGCATCCTCGGCGCCCAGGACGTTATGGAGACCCCCTACAACGTCACCAACTACACCGAGCAGCTGATCGAAGACCAGCAGGCCGCCAGCGTCGGCGAGATTCTGCTCAACGACCCGGCGGTGCGGGTGGCGCGCGGCTTCGGCAACTACCAGCAGGTGTACCTGGTGCGCGGCCTGCCGGTGTATTCGGACGACATCACCTATAACGGCCTGTACGGCCTGCTGCCGCGCCAGTACCTGGCGTCGGAGTTCATCGAGCGGGTGCAGGTGTTCCGTGGCGCCAACACCTTCCTGAAGGGCGCGGCGCCGGGCGGCAGTGGCCTGGGCGGCGCCGTCAACATCGTACCCAAGCGCGCGCCGAACCGGGCACTCAACCAGGTGACCCTGGGCACCCAGAGCGGCGGCCAGGGCTACGCCGCCGCCGATATGGCCAACCGCTCCGACGACGGCCGCTTCGGCATTCGTCTGAACGTGGCGCGCCGCGACGGCGACACCGCCGTGGACGGCGAGGAAGCGGAGCTCTCGATGGCCCACCTTGGCATGGATTTCCGTGAAGAGAACTTCCGGGTGTCCGCCGATCTGGGCTTCCAGAAGCACCGCATCGACGGCGGCCAGCCTAACATTACCTTTCTTCCCGGCGTGCCGATCACCGATGCACCCGACGCGGATGAATCCATCGGCCAGCCCTGGACCTATTCGGACTCCAACGACGTCTTCGGCACACTCCGCGCCGAGTATGACTTCGCGGACAACATAACCGGCTGGGCCGCCGTGGGCGCGCGCCGGGGTGAGGAAAATTCAAGTTTCGCAAATCCCGATGTTGCCAATGCTGAAGGCGACTACACCGCGGGCCGCTTTGATACCGCACGGGAAGACACTGTGATCACCGGCGAGACCGGTGTTCGCTTCGCCTTCGACACCGGCAACATTGGCCATAAGGTCAGCGTTTCCGGCTCCACCTATGAGCTCGAATCCGACAATGCCTATGGGCTTTCGTTCGGCGGGGTGGCTGGCAATATCTATGACCCGGTAACAGTGCCCCGCCCGGCAAATACATTCTTCGGCGGCGATCTTGATAACCCCGAACTGACGGCGCGAACCCGCTTCCAAAGCCTGGCGGTGGCCGACCAACTTTCCATGTTTGATGAGCGTCTGCTGGTCACTCTCGGCGCGCGTTACCAGAAGCTGAAAACCGACGATTACGACTACGACACTGGCGTGCGCAACGCAGACACCAGCTACGACGAAGACGAGATCACGCCGACCGTAGGGGTTCTGTACAAGCTCACGCCCTCACTGTCCGCCTACGCGAACTACATTGAAGGCCTGCAAAAAGGCGACAGCGCCGGCCTTGGCAATGGTGCCGTGAACCCCAACGAGAGGCTGGATCCCTACACCACCGAACAAGCCGAGGTCGGCATGAAGTATGATGGCGGCGGCTTGGGCGGCAGTGTGTCGGTGTATCGCAGCGAAAAACCGATCGCCGGCCTCAACGCCGCCAACGTTTATGAAGTAATCGACGACCAGGAAAACACCGGCGTGGAGCTGATGGCCTACGGCAACGCCACCCGGAACCTGACGGTTCTGGGCGGTGTCAGCTTCCTCGACGCGGACGCGGACGGCGACGACGCCATCGGCTCGCCGGACACCCAGGCCAACCTGAATCTGGAGTACCGGGTGCCGCAAATGCCGGACCTGGCGGTGGACGGCCGGGTGATCTACACCAGTTCGCAGTACGCGGACGAAGCCAACGAACAGAAGGTGGACAGCTGGACCCGTTTGGACCTGGGCGCGCGTTATCTCATCGCATTGAGCGATTCCAAATTCCTGACCCTGCGCGGTCGCGTGGAGAACGTCACCGGCGAGGATTATTGGGCTTCCGCCGGCGGCTATCCAGGCGAAGGCTATCTGACCATCGGCGCGCCGCGCACGGTGCTGGTGTCCGCCACCCTGGACTTTTAAACGACAACTCAGGCGCCCCGGTGTCGGACCGGGGCGCTCAGGCAGTCAAACATGCAAAAGAGCACCATCCGCGCCTGGTCGGCGGTACACAAATGGACCAGCCTGATCTGCACGGCCTTCATGCTGATGTTGTGCCTGACCGGCCTGCCGCTGATCTTCCACGACGAGATCGACGCGGCATTGGACGACAGCACCTGGCAACCGGCGAATCCGGACGGCCCGCTGCTGTCGCTGGACCACATGCTGGACGCGGCGCTGGAAAACCGGCCCGATCACGTGCCGCTGTTCATGAGCTTCGACACCGACCGGCCGGTGGTCAACGTCACCAGCGGGCCGACGCCGGACGCCTCCGACGGCGAGATGCATTTCGCCTCCTTCGACCGCACCAGCGGCGAGCTGGTCCCCGGCCACCACGAAGGCGGCGTGATGGACTTCATCCTGAAGCTGCACACGGACATGTTCCTGGGCCTGCCCGGCATGCTGTTCCTGGGGGCGATGGGCTTTTTGTTGTTTATCGCCATCGTATCCGGCGTGGTGCTGTACGCGCCGTTCATGCGCAAGCTGGATTTCGGCACCCTGCGTACCGAACGCTCCAAGCGCATCAAATGGCTCGACTATCACAACCTGCTGGGCGTGGTCACCGTGGCCTGGCTCACCGTGGTGGGGCTCACCGGCGTGATCAACACGCTCTCCACCCCGATCGTGGATACCTGGCGCACCCAGGCCCTGGCCGACCTCACCGAGGGCTACAACGACGCCGCCGTGCCCACGCCGGATGAAATGGCGTCGCTGGACCGCGCCGTGGCCCAGGCCGAAGAGGCGGCGCCGGACATGACGCTGCAGTTCGTCGCCTTCCCCGGCGGCGGCTGGTCCACCGACCACCACTTCGCGATCTTCCTGCACGGCAACACCTCGCTGACAGAACACATCATCACCCCGGCTCTGGTGGACGCCCGCAGCGGTGAATTCGCCGACATGCGCGAAATGCCCTGGTACAACAAAACCCTGTCGCTGTCCGGCCCGCTGCACTTCGGCGACTACGGCGGCCTGCCGCTGAAAATTCTCTGGGCGGTGCTGGATGTGATCACCATCGTGGTGCTGATCACCGGCCTCTACCTGTGGGTGGCGCGCCGGCGCGCCAGCCCGGCCGGCGCCCGCGCGCAAAACGGCGGCGCCGTGCCGGCGCAGCCCGCCGGAGGCAAGCCCTGATGGACACGCAACGGGTCAACACCCGCAAAACGCCCTGGCAGATTTTCGCCACACCGACACTGATCGCGCTGTTGAGCCTGGTCGGCCTGCTGGCCGCCCTGCTCGGCAACGGTGTGTTCGACTGGGTGTCCTGGGTGGGCCTGGCGGCCCCGGTGGTGATCGTCGGCTGGGCCATGAAGGCGCGCCGCCGCTAAGCCAGGTCCGACGGCCCGCGCCTCAACGGCGCCGGTTCGAGTACAGGCTCAGTCCGGTGACCGTCACCAGGATCAGAACCAGACCCAGAATCTGCAGTGGCGCCAGGGTCTCCCCCAGCACCAGAACGCCGAATAACGAGGCCGTGACCGGCTCGACCATGGCGACGATCACCGCCAGGGTGGGCGCGGTGCGCTTCAGGCCCACCACATAAAACGCGAACGACAGCCCGGCGCCGAGCACCCCGAGCAGGGCAAACAGCCACCACTGCGGGGCGTTCAACACCGCCACCGCCTGCGTGGTATCACTGGCGCCGAGCAGAATCACGCCGGCACAGCCCAACGCGATGGTAAGCACCGCCTGCGGGCTGCCGTGGCCGGCGGCGTATTTGAAGCCGTAGATAAAAACGCTGTAGGAGACCCCCGCCAGCAGCCCGAAGCCGATACCCGCCGCCGTCACCTTGCCGACATCCACGTTGTACAGCCGGGTGAGCAGCACGATGCCGAGCATCACCAGGGCGATGGCCAGCCCTTTGACCGGCGTGGGCCGCTCCAGCTTGAAGCCGAACGCTACCAGGTAGACGAACACCGGCGCCGAGTACATCAGCGTGGCCGCCACCGCGACGCCACCTTCGGCGATACTGAGAAAGTAGAAGCTGAAGTTGCCCGCCACCCCCAGGCCGGCCAGGACCGCCCACAACCACAGGCGGGGATGCCGGATACCGCTGCCGCCGGGGCGAATGGCGAGGTAAACACCCACCAGCACCAGCCCGACCGCCGCTCTGTAAAACGACACCACCGAGGCGTCCCAGCCCTGCTCGATCAGTATCCCGGCGATGCCGCCGGAGACGCCCCAACACAGCGCCGCCAATGCCACCAGCACCAGGCCGACGCCGGGCACCGTTTGTCCGCTCCGCATAACCACTCCCATCCTTGGTAGCCGGTGCGCGCCGGGTTACAACCACCCGGCGTATCGCTAACATCGCCTCATGAAAACATTGATGGCCGCCCTGGTAACAGCGTTGCTGATCACACTGGCGCCGGAGGACGCGCGCGCCGGCGACGAGACCGCTACCGTGCTGGTGGTGCGCCACCGCTGGCACACCGGCATTGTGCTGCCGGCGGATCGGCTGGCGCCGCCGCTGGCGTTCCTGGACGAGCGGTTCAGTGACCCGGTGTGGTACGAAATCGGCTGGGGTGACAACGACTTCTATCGCCGCACGGACAACCTCTGGCTGCTGGGCAAGGCGCTGTTCTGGCCCACCGACACGGTGCTGCACGTGGTCGGGCTGGACAAACACCCGGCGGACCTGCCGAACAGCGATGTGCAGGCACTGTGCCTGTCCGCCGAGGGCCTGGAACGGTTGCAGGCCGCCCTGGCCGGGGATTTCAAACTAAACGCCGACGGCCGGCCCCTGGCGGCGGACCCGGGCCTGTACGGCGACAGCCGTTTCTTTCCCGCCCGGGGCCATTTCTGGTTCGGGCGCACCTGCAACACCTGGACCGCCCAGCGGCTGCGCGACGGCGGCGTGGACATCCGCACCTTCATGACCCTGCGCGCCAAGAGCGTGATGGCGCAGATCCGTGATCACGGGCAGGCCGGTGCCTGCGTGGAATAATAGGTCTCTGGTATAAAGCGGGCTTCGTAGAGACCTTAATCCAGCGAGGAGAAACAACCGATGCGGAATCTGTGCGTGTATTGCGGGTCCAGCCCCGGTCGGCGGGACGACTATGTGGCGGCGGCGCGGGCGTTCGCCCGGGAGCTGGTGGCGCGGGATCTGGGGCTGGTCTACGGCGGCGCCAGTGTGGGCGTCATGGGCGCGGTGGCGGACGCGGTGCTGGCCGAGGGCGGCCGCGTTACCGGCGTGATCCCGCAAGCGCTGCAGGAGAAAGAGCTGGCCCACCCGGGCCTCACCGAGCTGCACGTGACAGGCTCCATGCACGAGCGCAAGACGCGCATGGCCGAGCTGGCGGACGGCTTCGTCGCCATGCCCGGCGGCGTCGGCACCCTGGAGGAGCTGTTCGAGATCTGGACCTGGGCGCAGCTGGGCTGGCACCACAAACCCTGCGCGCTGCTCAACGTGGCCGGCTACTACGACGGCCTGGGCACCTTCCTGGACCACGCCACCGAAGAACAATTCCTGCGCCCGCACCACCGGGGCATGCTGATCGTGGAATCACAGCCCGCCGCCCTGCTCGACCGCATGGCCGGCTACCAGCCGCCCCAGGCCAAACAATGGGTGAAGAAAGACGACCTGTAACAGGCTGTGGGAGCGGGCTTTTGTGGGAGCGGGCCTAGCCCGCGAAAGGCCGGCCTGCCGGCCGGCAAAGGTCGCCCTTAAGAGTCTCTGGAATCCTGCCGGTGGCTGTCGCCACCTTTCGCGGGCGGGGCCCGCTCCCACAGATCACCCTCGCCCCTGGCGTGGTTAAGCATATCTTCGACATATTCCTGTTCTTCGTGGAGGTCGTCGGCGGTGGCCGGGGCGGCGGGCAGAATCTGATTCAGAATCACCGCCACCAGACCGCACAGGCTGATGCCCTGCAGGGTGAATTCGCCGTTGCCCATCACCATGCCGCCGATGCCGAAGATCAGCGTCACCGCCACGATCACCAGGTTGCGCTGGGCGTGCAGATCCACCCGCGCCTTGATCAGGGTGTTCATGCCGACGCTGGCGATGGAGCCGAACATCAGGATCAGAATGCCGCCCATCACCGGCGTGGGGATGCTCTGCAACAGCAGGCCCACCTTGCCGATGAACGCCAGGCTGATGGCGAACACCGCGGTCCAGGTCATCACCACCGGGTTGAACACCTTGGTGAGCATCACCGCGCCGGTCACTTCCGAATAGGTGGTGTTGGGCGGGCCGCCGAACAGGGCGGCGGCCATGCTGGCAACGCCGTCGCCGGTGAGGGTGCGGTGCAGGCCCGGCTTCTTGATGTAGTCCTTGCCGGTGACGTTGCTGATCGCCAGCACGTCGCCCACGTGTTCGATGGCCGGGGCCAGTGCCACCGGCACCATGAACAGAATCGCCGGCCAGTGGAAGGTGGGCGCCACGAACTCCGGCACCGCCAGCCAGCTCGCCTGTTGCACGGCACCGAAATCCACCATGCCCAGGGCCAGCGCGGCCAGATAACCGACCACCACGCCGCACAGGATCGGCAGCAGCCGGAACAGCCCGTGGGCCAGGGTCGCCACCAGCATGGTGGTGAGCAGCGCCACCATGGACACCAGCAGGGCCTCGCCGTAGGGAAACACCCGCTCGGCGCCGTTGCCGGTCAGCCCCATGGCGAAGTTCACCGCGGTGGGCGCCAGGCTCAGGCCGATCACCATGATGATCGGCCCGGTGACCACCGGCGGCATCAGCCGGTGCAAAAAGCCCGGGCCGCGCCACTTCACCAGGGCGCCCAGCACCACATAGACCACCGCAGTACAGAACAGCGCGCCCATGGTGGCGGGAATGCCCCACTGCTCGACGCCGTGGGCGATGGGCGCCACGAACACGAACGACGACGCCAGGAACACCGGCACCGAGCGCCGCGTGATCCACTGGAACAGCAGGGTGCCGAGCCCGGCGGTGAACAGCGCCACGCTCGGGTCCAGGCCGGTGAGCAGCGGCATCAGCACCATGGCGCCGAACGCCACGAACAGCATCTGGGCGCCGATCAGAATATTCATTTGGTGCCGAAGATCTTGTCGCCGGCGTCGCCCAGGCCGGGGACGATGTAGCCGTCTTCGTTAAGGCCCTTGTCCACGGACGCGGTGTAGAGCGTCACGTCCGGGTGCGCCTCGTGGACGCGGCGGATGCCCTCCGGCGCCGCCACCAGCACCAGGGCGCGGATCTGGCTGCAGCCGGCCTTCTTGAGCATGTCGATGGTGGCGACCATGGAGCCGCCGGTGGCCAGCATCGGGTCGATCACCAGCGCCAGGCGCTCCTCCAGGCCGTGGGCCAACTTCTCGAAATAGGCCACCGGCTCCAGGGTTTCTTCGTTGCGGTAGAGCCCCACCACGCTGACCTTGGCGCTGGGAATCAGCTCCAGCACGCCGTCCAGCATGCCGATGCCGGCGCGCAGAATCGGCACCACGGTCACTTTTTTGCCCTTGATGCGCTGCGCCGGCACCGGCCCCATCCAGGTGTCCACCTGATAGTCCTCCAGCAGCAGGTCGCTGGTGGCTTCGTAGGTCAACAGGCTGGCCACTTCCGCGGTGAGCTGGCGGAAGCTGCGGGTGCTCAGCGAACGCTGCCGCAGCAGCCCCAGCTTGTGCTTGACCAGGGGATGGGCAATTTCATGTACATGCATGGTGTCGGGCTCCTCATACAGACGCGGGGCGATTGTACCCGCCACGCCGCCGGGAGGCACCGTCCGCTACGACTTTCGGCGATTAGCCAGGCGGGGCGCGCGGTTGCTATAATCCGCGCCCGTTCATACAGGGCACCGCCACGGTCCCTGCCCGATGACCAATCGCTTAAAGGACAGACCATGGATTTTACACAGGTACCCGCCGGGAAAGACGTTCCCGAAGATATCTACGTCGCCATTGAGATCCCGGCCAACGCCGACCCGATCAAATACGAGATCGACAAGGACAGCAACGCTATCTTCGTCGACCGTTTCATGGCCACGCCCATGTTCTATCCGGCCAACTACGGGTACATCCCCAACACTCTGTCCGAAGACGGCGATCCGCTGGACGTGCTGGTGGTCACCCCCTACCCGGTGGTGCCCGGCTCCGTGATCCGCTGCCGCCCGGTGGGCGTGCTCAACATGACCGACGAAGCGGGCAAGGACGCCAAACTGGTGGCGGTGCCCCACACCAAGCTCAGCAAGCTCTATGACGACGTCAAGGAAGTGACCGACCTGCCCGAGCTGCTGCTGGCGCAGATCAAGCACTTCTTCGAGCACTACAAAGAGCTGGAAGCCGGCAAATGGGTGAAAGTGGACGGCTGGGCCGACGCCGCCGCCGCCAAAGAGGAAATCCTCAAGTCCGTCGCGGCCTTCGAGAAGAAGTAACCGCGCGCAAGCCAGGTGCTGGGCTCACCCCAGGCAGGGTGCAGGCCAGCACCTGGCGCCCATGTTGTTCCCCGCCCCCGCTGTTTTCTTTGTAATTCGTTAAGACGTCATTAAGGTTGGCAAGCGCCAATGGGACTCTCAAACCGGGAGTACCGTTATGCCGACTTTGCCCTCCGCCGAACCCTGGCCACAGACACCGCCCCCCCGCCTGACACTGCACGGCGAGCCGCTTAGCGCGGAGCTGTGTCGACCGCCGGAGGCCGGCTTCCGCGACGGTTCGGACTTCGTGCTCCAGCGCTATTGGCGCCACTATGGGGCGCGCCCGCGTATCACCGCCTCGTTTTTGATGCTGCTCCGCGATCAGACAGGGGCGTGCCGGGCCGTTGCCGGACTGACCCCGGCCGCCGGCCAGCGCCTTTTCCTGGAACGCTATCTGGACCACCCGGTGGAACAGCTGACCTCCCGGGAGGCGGGTAGCCCGGTACCGCGTCAGAACATCTGGGAGGTCGCCAATCTCGCCGCCGACGGCTCCGGCGCCGGTCGGATGCTGTTCGTGGCGCTGACCGCCGCCCTGGCCAACCTGGGCGGGGAATGGATTGCGTTCACCGCCACCGTACAGGTGCGGAACATGTTCGTCCGCCTGGGGCTGTCGCCGGTCAGCGTGGCCAAGGCCGAGCCGGACCGTCTGGGTGACGAGGTCCGCAACTGGGGCCGTTACTATCAGCACGATCCCCAGGTGATGCTCGGCCATGTACCCCCCGGGCAACGCTCTCTGGTACGCCAGGGCTGGCTCACCGGCCCGGAGGTCCGCAATGACGTGGTTGCTTAACCGTCTGGCGGAACACGCCCGCCAACGGCCCCAGGCCGTGGCACTGGAGAGTGCGGACGAGCAAATCAACTTTTCTGATCTTTGCCGCAGAGTCCGCTCGCTCGCCGAGAAGTTGCGCACCGCCCGGGTTCGCCGGGTGGCCCTGAGCGGCGGCAATAATCCGGCCTGGGTGATCGCCGATCTGGCGGCACAAGCGCTGGGCATACCGGTGGTACCGGTGCCGCCATTTTTCAGCGACCAGCAAAGGCAGCATTTGCTACGCAGTGCCGGCCTGGACGCTGTTTACGATAGCGACAACCAGGCGTTGACGCTCACCGGAATCACACCGGCCACCGCCGAGTCCGGTCTCGCAAAAATCACCTTCACGTCCGGCAGCACCGGCACCCCCAAAGGCGTCCGCCTCACTGATGACATGGTGCAACGCACGGTCACCGCGCTGGCGACAGCCCTGGCGCCCCACGCCGGGCACCGCCATCTGGCCCTGCTTCCTCTTGCCACGCTGCTGGAGAATGTCGCCGGCGTCTACGTTCCTCTGTGGTTGGGTGCCCGGGTGCTGCTGCCTGATCTGCCCTCGCTGGGCTTCACCGGCAGCTCGCAATTAAACCCCCGACAGCTTCTCGGCGGGCTACAACAATGGCGCCCCCATAGCTTGATTCTGGTTCCGGAACTGCTGCGCGTGTTGGTCGCGATGGCCGACGCCGGTGTGCCGATACCCGAGTCGTTGCAATTCATCGCGGTGGGTGGCGGCAAGATTGACCCCGTATTGCTGGGCCGTGCACGCGACCATGGTTTGCCGGTGTACGAAGGGTACGGACTGTCGGAATGTGGTTCCGTGGTGGCGCTGAATCTGCCCGGCGCGGACCGCCCGGGCAGCGTGGGCCGGATTCTGCCGCAGGCCCGGGCTCGCATCGACGATCAGGGGGAGATCCATATCCGCGGCACCGTCATGCGCGGCTATCTCGATCAACCGGCCGGCGACGAATGGCCGACCGGCGATCTGGGCCACCTGGATAGCGATGGCTTTCTGCATGTACATGGCCGTCGCAAGAATCTGCTGATCACCACCTTCGGACGCAACGTCAACCCGGAGTGGGTGGAGAGCGCCTTCCAGAGTTGTAGCGGCATCCGGAGCATCATCGTGCAAGGCGATGGCGAACCGCGCCTGAGCGCCGTGGTGGTCCCCATGGAGAACACCACTCTCGAGCAAATCAACGAGCAGATTGAGACGGTCAATCGTCGCTTACCGGACTACGCCCGCGTCGCCGCGTTGACCCTCGCTGATCAACCCTTTACTGCCGACAACGGCCTGGCCACAGCGAATGGCCGCCCCCGCCGTGACGCCATCGCCGAGCGTTACCCACCGAAGTCGGCGATTTCAATTTCGCACTCCTATGCATAATTCCATGAGGCACTTTATGTTTTTCAAAACGTTGGAACATGAAACGCAAGACGCCCGGGCCTACCTGATGGAGGCTCCGGTTCTCACGGCAATACCCGAGGGTCGCTTTGACCTGAACAGTTACAGCTACTTTTTAAGTCAGGCCTACCACCATGTGAAACATACGGTGCCGTTAATGATGGCCTGTGGGTCGCGATTACCGCCACGTCTGGAATGGGTACGGGAAGCGCTGGTCGACTATATCCGCGACGAATATGGCCATCAGGAATGGATTCTCAACGATCTGGAGGCCTTGGGCGAGGACGCGGAAGCCGTTCGCAACGGGCGCCCGGATCGGCCCATCGAGATGATGATCGCCTGGCTCTACGACGCGATACAAAGAGGGAATCCGATGTCGTTTTTTGGCATGGTCCACGTCCTGGAAGGCACCAGCATCAAGCTCGCCACGCCGCTGGGCGAACAGGTACAGAAAACCCTGGGTCTGCCGGAAAACGCCTTCAGCTATCTGTACTCCCACGGTGCCCTTGATCAGGATCATTTCCAGTTCTTTACCAGCTTGATCAACCGAATCGAACGCAGCGACGACCAGCAGGCGGTTATTCACGCCAGCCAAGTCATCTATCGACTGTATGGCGACATGCTGCACGCGATCCCCGTCGCCACACGGAAACAGGCCGCTGCCCGGGAGCACGTTGATGTCCGCTCTGTCTGATCAGACCTGGCTGCTGCTGGGTGCCAGCGGTGGTATTGGTGGCGCCTTGCTGGACCGGCTTCTGGATGCCGGGGCCACGGTGATCGTCACCGCCCGGAAGTCGACCACCAGCGGGTACTGGGCAGGCCGGGAGCGGGTGATTCAAGCCACTTTGGATTTGAGCGCCGACAATCTTGGTGAGCAACTGAAAGCATTGCTCAGCGAATACGGCGTTCCTGACGGGGTGATCCATTGCGCCGGCGTGAATCGCTTCGTGGATGTGGAGGGAAATGACGACAGGAGCCTGAACGAGATGCTCAACGTCAACCTGCGTAGCCCCATGGTTCTGGCGCGAGAGCTGACCCCGGCGTTTCGGCGGCGGGGCCACGGCACCTATCTGTTCGTCGGCTCCACATTCGGCAGCATCGGCTACCCCGGATACAGCGCTTACTGCGCCAGCAAGTTCGGACTGCGAGGTTTTGTGGAAGCGCTGCGCAGGGAATTGGCCGACACCGATATCCGTGTGCGCTATGTGGCGCCCAGGGCGACACGCACGACGATGAACGGCAGCGAGGTGGAAGCCCTCAACGAAGCGCTGGGCAATCACATGGATGCGCCGGATACCGTCGCCGCCGAGATCATGGCAACGCTGGGAAAGGAGTCCCGCCGTGCCTGCATTTTTATAGGTTGGCCAGAAAAGTTGTTCGTCCGTATCAACGCTCTTCTGCCTCTGCTGGTGGACAAGGCGTTAAGCAAACAACTCCCGATTATTCAGCACTATTTGAAAGACAGGACCCCATGACCATGAGCCGATTAAACACTCCTTTTTTAACCGCCTTTCTGCTTGCCCTGGTAATGCTCCCTTGGCAAGCCCATGCGGATGCGTTCGACGATGAGTTACTGGCTATACAAACACGCTGGGCGGAAATTCAGTATCAATCGCCGGAGGATCAGCGCGCCAAACAGTTCGAGACTCTCCAGCAGCGCACGCAAAGCTTCGCCCAACGACACCCGCAGCGTCCGGAAGCAAAGATATGGGACGGTATCGTATTAAGCACCTGGGCCGGCGTCAAAGGCGGGCTGGGCGCACTGTCTTTGGTGAAAAGCGCACGCGCGGATTTTGAGCAAGCTATCAAGCAGGATCCGTCCAGTCTGGACGGCTCCGCGCTGACGTCCTTGGGCAGTCTCTATTATCAAGTGCCCGGCTGGCCGATCGGCTTTGGCGACGACGACAAAGCCCGGGAGCTGTTAACCAGAGCCCTGGAACTCAACCCGGATGGCATCGACAGCAATTACTTCTATGCCGATTACCTGCTCAACCAGGGAAACGATAGCGAGGCGCGCCGCTACTTCAATAAAGCCCTACAGGCACCGCCCCGTCCGCAACGGCCGCTCGCCGACCAGGGACGCCAGCAGGAAATCCGAGACAAGCTTAAACAGCTGGACTCGTAGCACCTTCGTTGCACAAGGGGGTCAGCCGCCGCGATAGTCTCTCGGCGTCTGACCACTCCAGCGTTTGAACGCCCGCGAAAAGTTAGCCACATCGTTATAGCCAACGGCGAAGGCGACCTCGCTGATCCGCTTGCCCCGTTCTCCGAGCAGCTTGCAGGCCTGCCGGTACCGGGCTTCATCCTGAAGCTGCCGGTAGGTGAGACCGGCCTGTTGAAGGTGACGTTTGAGCGTGCGTGGCGACGTGGCCAGGCGCTCGGCCATATCGGCGAGATCCGGCAGCGGTGCCGGGTGGTCGCGCAGCACCGCGCGCACCCGTTCGGGCAAAGGCCCTTCCTGATTGGCGCGCCAGCGCCGGAATTCCAGTTCGCACTGCTCCCGGGCCAGGGCTTCCGCCTGCGGGTCGGCCAGCCGCGGCCGCGCCGCCAGCAACGCTTCGGAGACGATCAGCGCGTCCCGCGCCTGGCCGTAGTGCACCGGCACCGGCACCGCCCTGCGCAGGGCCTCGGCGTGCGGCGGCGGCGCGCCCTGGAAGTGCACTTCCGCGCCCTCCGGGCTCGCCTCCAGAAGCTGCTCCAGCATGTAGACGAAGCCGATCACCATCGCCTCGATGACGAAGTTTTGGATCGGGCCGGGGCTGAAGTCGGTGCGGAAGCTGAGCGCCTGGCGCCGCTCGGCCAGGGGCACCCGCTCCACGCTCAGGAACGGCGCGCGCAGCCCCAGATAGCGGCGCGCCGCCTCCAGGCCGTCGTCCATGGTGGGGCTGGACAGCGCCAGCAGCCCCACCGGGCCGTGCAGCGTGATGCGCATGGCGCGGGCGTAGCGGAAGCCGAGGCCGGCGTCGCCGACCAGCGCCAGGGCCGCCTCGGCGGCGGCGTCCGCCTGCTCCAGGGGCAGCCGGTACTCGGGATCCAGCAGTTGCTCGCGCTTAAGGCCCAGCGTCTTCAGCAGCGCCGCCGGGTCATGCCCCAGATCGCGGAGGACATCGCACAGCAGCACCACATAGATGCCGGGAATACCGGGGGTGAACCAGGTCCGGCCTGAAACGACCACAGGTTGGCCCTCCACAACAAGACGGGAAGGCACGACTGGACCATAGTTGTTGACATCAATCAATGGCAGAAACCCCGGAGTCGCCATGAAACTGCTTTCCCGTTCCCGCCGCGCCGTTCAGCGTTTGCCGATTCGGCCGCGCCGCATGAACTTCCGTTTCAAAGGCCTGGAGAACACCCGCTACTGGTTCGACGACGATCCGGTGCTGACCCATTTCATGAACGTGCTGTCGGTGACCTTCCCGGACGGCGAACGCTTCTTCGTGGACGCGGTGCGCGCCTTCCGCGACCGGGTCGACGACCCGCAGCGCCAGAAGGACATTTCCGGCTTTATCGGCCAGGAGGCGATGCACTCCCTGGAGCATCAGGCGTTCAACGATCTGGTGTCCGGCAAGGGCTATGAAGCGCTGGTGGAAAAAGCGCTGGGCGTAACCCGGCATCTGCTGGCCGGTGGCCGCAAGCACCTGAGCGCCGAAGAGCAATTGGCCGCCACCGCCGGCCTGGAGCACATCACCGCGATTCTCGCCGACACCATTCTGCGGCGCGGCGACATGGTGGAGAAAATGGACCCGTCGGTGCGTGACCTGTGGGTGTGGCACTCCATCGAGGAGACCGAGCACAAAGCGGTGGCCTTCGACCTCTATCAGGACGTGGACGGCGGCTACTGGCGCCGCCAGCGCACCTTCTTTACCGGCACCGCCTATCTGATCGGTTTCAGCGCCTACTTCACCTGGCAGTTCCTCAAGCAGGACGGCGTTAACCGCCAGCCGCTGACCCTGGCCAAGGGCCTGTGGAAGATGTTCGGCTACCGCGGCGTGGTGAGCGCGGCGATCCCGGCCTGGTTCCAGTATCTGCGCCCGGACTTCCACCCCTGGCAGGACGACAACACCCACCTGCTGGACGCCTGGCGCGCCACCCTGCCCGAGCCGGCGGTGTCCGCCGCCGCCTGATCCGGTCCGCGAAAAAAATGGACAGCGGAAAACCGCCCCTTCATCCTTTGGGGCGGTTTTCAGCGTCAGGCGGACCCATGACTTCGGACAACGATCCCACTTCCAAACCTGCCTCCGGCAAGGACCGGCTGTTCGCCGAACAGGACCGGGCGATCAGCGACTTTGATTTCGGCGAGAGCACCGCCCGGGTGTTCGACGACATGCTGGATCGCAGCATCCCCCAGTACGGCGAGCTGCAACGCATGATCGGCGAGCTGGCCGGCGAATTCGCCACCCCCGGCTCGCGGGTCTACGACCTGGGCTGCTCCACCGGCCTCACACTGAAAAGCCTGGACCGCACGGTGGACGCCGCCGCCACCCTGGTGGGCGTAGACTATTCTCCGGCAATGCTGGAAAAGGCCCGCGACAACCTCAGCGGCCAGCACCAGTCCGGCCGCCTGCGGCTGGAGCACGCCGACCTGAACGACGGCATCCTGATCGAGAACGCCTCCGTGGTGGTGCTCAACCTGACCCTGCAGTTCGTGCGTCCGGTCAATCGGGAGAGCCTGCTGCGCTCGGTGGTGGACGGCCTCAACCCCGGCGGCGTGCTGATCCTGGTGGAAAAGGTGCTGGGCAGCGACGCCCTGCTCAACCGGCTGTGGATCAAGCTCTACTACGACATGAAAAAGCGCAACGGCTACTCGGAAACCGAGATCGCCAAAAAGCGGGAAGCGCTGGAGAACGTGCTGATTCCCTACCGCCCGGACGAGAACATCAAGATTCTCGCCCGCAGCGGCCTGGATAACGTGGATATGTTCTTTAAGTGGTACAACTTTGCAGGTTTTTTGGGGGTGAAGGCGTAGCGGGCGCGGTGCCCGCCTTCCCTGGCGATGGGCTTTTGCCACTAGAGGGCCCGGCCCGGCCATCCCTGGCCGGGCGTAAATCGCGCTGCGAAGCAGTGCTTCGGTCGCGATTTACCCCTCCTGCAGAAGCTTCCGCAGGTCCACCAGGGAGGCGTTGGCGCGGGTGATGTAGTTGGCCATCACCAGCGAGTGGTTGGCGAACACCCCGAAACCGGAGCCGTTCAGAATCACCGGGCTCCACAGCGTCTGCTGGGTGGCTTCCAGTTCGCGCACCATCTGCCGGAAGCTGACGGTGGCGTTCTTGCGGCGCAACACGTCGGCGAAGTCCACTTCCACCGCACGCATCAGCTGCACCAGCGCCCAGGAGGCACCGCGCGCTTCATAGAAAACGTTGTCGATCTCCATCCAGCCGGTCTTCACGAAGCGCTCTTCCTTGTCCAGCTCGCCCACCGGGGTGTCGTTGTCGGTGTTCAGCTGGGTGCGGCCGACGCTCTGGCTGAGGCTCAGGCTCAGGGAACCGAGCCGGTTCTGCACTTCGTTGAGCCAGTAGTTGAGGTTGTCGGCGCGGGCGTAGAACTGGGCGCTGCCGTCCTGGCGCTTGAGCGCTTCCAGGTAATTCTCCAGCGCGCGAATGCCGCGCCGGTACTCGCTCTCGGTGGCCGGCATCGCCCAGCTTTCGGCGTCGAAGTTGAACTGCGGCTCGGCGATGGCCAGGAAGGTGTCTTCCTGGCTTTGCGACTGGGAGCGGCTCATATCGCGGCGCATCACCCGGGTCACGTCGCGCAGCTGCACCAGCACGCCGAACTCCCAGGACGGCATGTTATCCAGCCACAGCCGGTGCGGCAGCATGTCGTTGCTGAGGTAGCCGCCGGGCTTGTCGAGCAGGGTGCTGGCCACATGGATCACTTCCCGGGTCATGGTCTCGCCGGCCACCGCGCCGTCACGGCGGTTCACTTCCGACAGGTCCGGCTCCCAGCTCCAGTACCAGCCCAGCGCCACATCCACCAGCAGCAGAATGGCCAGCAGCCACAGCAGGCCTTTCCAGATGCGGTTGTTCCGGGGGTCCAGCAGGGTATCCCCGACCTTTTGTCCGAATTTGTCGTCCGTCATTATCGTTCCCGAGTGTCGTCTTATCCCACGAGGCTACCAGAGTAACGTCAAGCAGCGGAGAAGGGCGACCTCCACGACGTTTAGTTTTGCGTCGCCGGGCCGGGGCGGCGAGAATGACGCGCCAGTGGTCCATGCGGCTGACCTTAACCCGGCGCTAATCCAGGCCCCGGCATACTTGTGCGGTGTTTTTCCCGGCCTATCCGGGAACCCGGCCTCCGGTCCGGCATCGAAAGGCTGTATCCAGTGGGAGGAATAGATGACGTTGACTCTGCGCATGCTGATCGCGGTGGTGGGGCTCGCTTTGAGCGTGGCCGCCCCGGCGCTGTCCCTGGGGGGCGGCGACAGCCCGTTCGGCGGCGGCGATGACCGCCTGCCCAACGTGGACGAAGCGATCCAGGTGGTACCCGACGCGGACTGGGACCGCCAGCAGCTGCTGGTCAGCTTCAGCATGCTCGACCGGGTCTACCTCTACCGCCACCGCCTCGACTTCACCCTGCGCGACGCCAACGGCAACCTGCTGGACGATTTCGACGACCTGGAACTGCCCCCCGGCGAGGCCAAGACCGACGAAATCTACGGCGACGTCAACGTGTTCTTCGGCCAGCTCGACGTGCGCCTGCCGCTGGACAGCGTGCCCCTGGCCGACACCGAGCTGGAAGTGCGGTACCAGGGCTGTATCGAGGACAAGCTGTGCTACCCGCCGGAGGTCCGCACCTTCTCGTTCAGCGCGCCCGGCCCGGAGCGCGCCCCGGCCGCCGACGCGCCGGCGGCCGGCGAGGTCTCGGCAAACGACGGCGCCGCGGCCGGCGAGCCCCGCGACGGCGAGGACGGCTTCTTCAGCATTCTGCTCTCCGAGGACGCCAACGCCTTCAACAGCTGGATGCACGACCGCAACCTGGGGCTGATCGTGGCGCTGTTCTTCGCCGGCGGCCTGCTGCTGGCCTTCACCCCCTGCGTGTTCCCCATGGTGCCGATCCTGTCCGGCATCATCGCCGGGCAAAGCGATTCCAGCGCCCGCCGCGGCTTTATACTCAGCTGCGCCTATGTGCTCGGCGTGGCGGTGCCGTACACCCTGGCCGGCCTGCTGGTGGCGGTGTTCGGCGCCGGCCTCAACCTGCAGT
The DNA here is from genome assembly GCF_015356855.1 of Alloalcanivorax venustensis ISO4. Classification (GTDB taxonomy): domain Bacteria; phylum Pseudomonadota; class Gammaproteobacteria; order Pseudomonadales; family Alcanivoracaceae; genus Alloalcanivorax; species Alloalcanivorax venustensis. Next base: position 34,218 of record NZ_ARXR01000012.1, on the reverse strand, counting down.
TTCTGCTCCAGCAGCCGGCGGCCATCCTCACCAGCGTGGTGATCTTCGTGCTGCTGGCACTGTCCATGTTCGGGCTCTATGAGCTTCAGTTACCGGAGCGGCTGCGCAACCGGCTCAACAACGCCGGGCCCAACGGCCGCGGCGGGCTGGGCGGCGCCGTGCTAATGGGCGTGATTTCCGCCCTGGTGGTGTCCCCCTGCGTCACCCCGATCCTGGCCGGCGCCCTGCTCTACGTGGCCGGCACCGGCGACGCGGTCACCGGCGCCGCCTCGCTGTTCGCCCTGGCCCTGGGCATGGGCGTGCCGTTGATCATCTTCGGCACCGGCGGCGGCCATTTCCTGCCCCGCGCCGGCCAGTGGATGGAAGACATCAAACGCTTCTTCGGCGTCGTCATGCTGGGCGTCGCCATCTGGCTGCTCGACCGCATTGTCAGCGACACCCTGACGCTGGCCTTCTACGGCCTGTTGCTGGCGGTGTACGGCGTGCAGCTGGGCGCCCTGGAACCGGTGCGCGAAGGCGGCTCGCGTCTGAAACGGGGCCTCGCCCTGGTGCTGGCCCTGTACGGCGCGATCATGGTGGTGGGCGCCGCCGGCGGCGGCAGCGACCCCTGGCAGCCGCTCAAACCCCTCACCCAGCCGCAAACCGAAAGCAGCGGCCAGGCCGGCGGCGACAACACCGCCGCCACGGCGGACGACGGCCAGCACGGCCCCTGGATCGACGTGGACGGCCGCCAGGGCCTGCGCGACGCCCTGGCCCGCTCCGCCGACGCGGACAAACCGGTGCTGGTGGATTTCTTCGCCGAATGGTGCGTGGCCTGCAAGGTCATGGAAGACACCACCCTCAGCGACCCGCGCGTGCTCGACGCCATGGCCGGCTATGACCTCTACCGGGTCGACATCACCGAGATCAACCAGGAAAACCAGAACATCATGGCCGACTACGACATCTTCGGCCTGCCCAGCTTCGTGTTCTTCGCCCCCGACGGCGAAGAGGTGCCCGAATCCCGCGTGCTGGGCGAGATGGACAGCGAGCGTTTCCTCAAGCATCTGGAGCGGCGCGTGACGCCGCATCTTTGACCCCGCGCACATACATGTAACCAATGGTGTAAAGTCCTTTTTTCCTTCATGAGATACCCTTAGACTCCCAAATATAGGGAAAAGTCGGACAAACTGGCTTTTTGCCACACGTTCAACGCAGATAACGACAAATTCAGGGGTATACGCCTTGGCTAGCATCCTCGTCCTGCATGGGCCCAACCTGAACCTGCTGGGCCGCCGCGAGCCGGACCAGTACGGCGCCGCCACCCTGGCGGAGATCGATCAGGCACTGATGGACCAGGCCGCCGAGGCCGGACACCACCTGCAGCATCTGCAAAGCAACGCCGAGTACGAACTGATCGAACGCATCCACGGCGCCCCCGCGGAAGGCATCGATTTCATTCTGTTCAACCCGGCCGCGTTCACCCACACCAGCGTGGCACTGCGCGACGCTCTGCTGGCGGTGCGGATTCCGTTCATCGAGGTGCACCTGTCCAACGTGCACCGCCGTGAAACCTTCCGGCACCACTCTTACTTCTCCGACATCGCCGAGGGCGTCATTTGCGGCCTGGGCGCCACCGGCTACCGGCTGGCGCTGGCCGCCGCTCTGGAAAAACTGGATCAGGCACAGGAATGAGCATGGACATTCGAAAAATCAAGAAGCTGATCGAACTGCTGGAAGAGTCCGGCATTGAAGAACTGGAAATTCAGGAAGGCGAGGAATCCGTGCGCATCAGCCGTGGCAGCCGCCACGCGGCGCCGGTGTACGCCCCGCAGCCCTCGGCCCCCGCGCCCGCACCGGCGGCCCCGGCTCCGGAAGCGGCGCCCCCCGCCCAGGACGACACCCCCAGCGGCCATATGGTGCGCTCGCCGATGGTCGGCACCTTCTACCGCTCCCCGTCCCCGGGCGCGGCCTCGTTCGTGGAGGTGGGCCAGAAAGTGAAAGCCGGCGACGTGCTGTGCATCGTCGAGGCGATGAAGATGATGAACCAGATCGAGGCGGACAAATCCGGCACCATCGACGCCATTCTCGTGGAGGACGGCGAGCCGGTGGAATTCGACCAGCCCCTGTTCTCCATCGTTTAACGGGGGTTGCCCATGCTGGAAAAAGTACTGATTGCCAACCGAGGCGAAATCGCCCTGCGGATTCTGCGCGCCTGTAAAGAGATGGGCATCCGCACCGTGGCGGTGTATTCCAAGGCCGACCGGGATCTGATGCACGTGCGCCTGGCGGATGAGGCGGTCTGCATCGGCCCGGCCCCGTCGGCCAATTCCTACCTGAACATCCCGGCGATCATCAGCGCCGCGGAGGTCACCGACGCCGACGCCATCCATCCCGGCTACGGCTTCCTGGCGGAAAACGCGGACTTCGCCGAGAGCGTCGAACGCTCCGGCTTTATCTTCATCGGGCCGCGCGCGGAAACCATTCGCCTGATGGGCAACAAGGTGTCCGCCATTGAAGCGATGAAGAAAGCCGGTGTGCCGACGGTGCCCGGCTCCAGCGGTTCGGTGGGCGACGACGCCGACGCGGCGCTGATAATGGCCGAGGAGATCGGCTACCCGGTGATCATCAAGGCGGCCTCCGGCGGCGGCGGGCGCGGCATGCGCGTGGTGGAAAGCCGCGACCAGCTGCTCAACGCCATCACCCTGACCCGCTCGGAAGCCAAGAACGCCTTCGGCGACGCCACCGTCTACATGGAAAAGTTTCTGCAGAGACCGCGCCATGTGGAAATCCAGGTGCTGTCCGACGGCGCCGGCCATGCCATTCACCTGGGCGACCGGGACTGCTCCCTGCAGCGCCGCCACCAGAAAGTGGTGGAGGAGGCGCCGGCCCCGGACATCCCCCTGCATCTGAAGAACGAAGTGGCGAAACGCTGCGTGGACGCCTGCAAGGAGATCAACTACCGCGGCGCCGGCACCTTCGAATTCCTCTACGAGGACGAGCGCTTCTACTTCATCGAGATGAACACCCGTGTGCAGGTGGAACACCCGGTCAGTGAAATGATCACCGGCGTGGACATCGTCAAGGAACAGCTGCGCATCGCCGGCGACAACGCCCTCAGGCTGAAGCAGGAGGACGTCACCTTCCTCGGCCATGCCATCGAAGTGCGCGTCAACGCCGAGGATCCGGTCACCTTCGTGCCCAGCCCCGGCCGCATCAGCTACTTCCACGCCCCCGGCGGCAACGGCGTGCGGGTGGACTCCCACGTCTACGGCGGCTACACGGTACCGCCCTACTACGACTCGCTGATCGGCAAGCTGATCACCTGGGGCGAAAACCGGGACGTTGCGTTCGCGCGCATGCGCAACGCCCTGGATGAAATCGTGGTGGAGGGCATCAAGACCAACGTGGCCCTGCACCGGGACAAGATTTTCCGCGACCCCGCGTTCCAGAAAGGCGGCGTGGACATCCACCACCTGGAGAAGAAGCTCGGTTCATGAGCTGGCTTCAGCTCCACATCGCCACCGACCCGGACCACGCCGACGCTTTCCAGGACGCCCTGGAAGCGCTCGGCGCCGGCGCGGTGACGCTCACCGACGGCGCCGACCAGCCGGTCTTCGAGCCGCCCCCGGGGGCCCGCCCCCTGTGGCGCACCACCGTGGTCACCGCCCTGTTCAGCGACGACACCGACACCGACGCCATCCTCGCCCGCCTGGGCGAGCAGGGTCTGGTGTTCGCCGATCACCGTGTCGAAGCACTGGCCGACCAGGCCTGGGAACGGGCCTGGATGGACGACTTCCAGCCCATGCGCTTCGGCGAGCGGCTGTGGATCGTACCCAGCTGGAGCGACCCGCCGCAGCCGGACGCGGTCAATCTCAAGCTGGACCCGGGCCTGGCGTTCGGCACCGGCACCCATGACACCACCGCGCTGTGCCTGGAGTGGCTGGAGCAGACCGACCTGGACGGCAAGCAGGTGCTGGACTTCGGCTGCGGCTCCGGGGTGCTGGCGATCGCCGCGCTGCTGCTGGGCGCGGAGCGGGCGCTGGGCACCGACATCGACCACCAGGCGCTCACCGCCAGCGCCGACAACGCCGCCGCCAACGGCGTCGGCGAGCGGCTCGATCTGTGCCTGCCGGAGGCCCTGGCCACCGACTATCAGTGCGACCTGCTGGTGGCCAATATTCTCGCCGCGCCGCTGATCGAGCTGGCGCCGGTGCTGGCGGGCCGCTGCCGCCCGGGCGCGCCGATGGCGCTGTCCGGTATCCTCGCCGGTCAGGCGCAAAGCGTGCGCGACGCCTACGCGCCCTGGTTCGATCTCAGCCCCACCCGGCAGCGCGGCGACTGGGTGCGGGTGGACGGGGTTCGCAAGGCGGACAGATAAGCGGCCGCGGCGCTTGCCGCCACCCCCTGTTTTTCTGTACAACAAACTTTCTATCCCTCAAAACATAAAAACCATGGCCGGCCAGTACAAAACCCGCTGCCCGCATTGCGGTGCCCAATTCAAGATCAGCGACGAGCACCTGGGGCAGGCCCGGGGTGCGGTGCGCTGTGGTTCCTGTCTGCAGATCTTCCAGGCCACCGATCACTTCGTCGGCGAAACGCCGGCGCGGCCCCACGCCGATGACAACGACACCACCCCCACCGGCGATAACGCCGGGCAATGGCAGTACGCCCTCGACGACGACGAGGACACCGACGGCCGGGACGACGGCAAAAAAAGCGGCGGCTTCGGCGATAGCGAGCTGAGCGATTCGTTCCTGTCCCTGGACCGCGACGGCGACGAAGGGCTGGGTGAGGACTTCTCGGACATGGAAGGCGCCGGCCGGGCCGGCGGCAGCGACGACACCGATGAAGCCTGGGCGGAAGCGCTGCTGGAAGACCTGGACGACGAGGACGAGCCGGCCCCGGCCAGCGCGCCGCCGCCGAAACCCCGCCCGGCGGCCGCGTCCCGCCCGGACCCGATCAGCGAACACGACGACCAGTTCGAGTTTCTGAACAGCACCCCGACCCGGCGCCATAAAGTCGCCAACGAGCGCCTGGACTACATGGCGGCGCCACCCTCCGGGCCGGCGGTGACCGCCAAATGGGCACTGCTGTCGGTGCTCGCCCTGGTGCTGCTGGCGGCTCAATACGCCTTCTTCCATTTCGACACCCTGGCGCGCTCGCCGCAGTGGCGGCCGCTCTACGCGGAGGCCTGCCAGCTGCTCGGTTGCCAGTTGCCGCTGCAGACCGACCTGAGCCGGCTGCGCGGCGCCAACCTGGTGGTGCGCAGCCATCCGCACTACCAGAACGCCCTGATGGTGGATGCGCTGCTGTTCAATGAGGGCGACTGGCCGCAGCCGTTCCCGGCGCTGGAGCTGACCTTCAAGGATCTGCGCGGCGACACCGTGGCCATGCGCCGCTTCGCGCCGTCGGAATATCTGCGCGGCGAGCTGGCCGGGCTGGACGCCATGCCGGTGGATACCCCGGTGCACATTGCCCTGGAAATCGTCGATCCCGGCGAGCGCGCGGTGAACTACAACCTGCGCCTGCGCGCCCCCGCGCCGCCGTCGTCCCGGGTGTCCCAGCGGCCCTGATTGATCACGGGCCTTTCCCCCGGCGCTCCGGGTCACTATCATTGTCGCCCCGCGCGGCCCGCGCGGGGCACTTTCAACAGTGTTCCAGGCGACACCTGACTGCCAACCGAACCCGAATCCAGCATGCAAATCGGCTCCTACCTGCTCCCCAACCCCTTGATTCTCGCGCCCATGGCCGGCGTGACGGATCGTCCTTTCCGGCATTTATGCCGGGAGCTGGGCGCCGGGCTGGTGGTGTCCGAAATGGTGACTTCCGACACCCGGCTGTGGGACACCCGCAAGTCCGCCCACCGGCTCGACCATAGCGGCGAGCCGGGGCCGGTGTCGGTGCAGATCGCCGGCGGCGAACCGGACATGCTGGCGCACGCGGCCCGGGCCAATGTGGACCGGGGCGCGCAGATCATCGATATCAACATGGGCTGCCCGGCGAAAAAGGTGTGCAAGCGCGCCGCCGGCTCCGCACTGCTTTCCGACCCGGACCTGGTGGCCCGGATTCTGGACGCGGTGGTGGCGGCGGTGGACGTGCCGGTGACCCTGAAAATCCGCACCGGCCCGACCCGCGACGATCGCAATGCCGTGGCCATCGCCCGCATCGCCGAGCAGGCCGGTATCCAGGCGCTGGCGATCCATGGACGCACCCGCGCCGACAAGTTCAACGGCGAGGCGGAGTTCCACACCGTCCGCGACGTTGTGGCCGCGGTGGGCATCCCTGTTATCGCCAACGGTGATATCAATTCGCCACAAAAAGCCCAACGGATACTGGAAACCACGGGTGCCAGTGGTATCATGATCGGCCGCGCTGCCCAGGGTAATCCCTGGATCTTCCAGGACACCGTGCATTACCTGGATCACGGTCGGCTGCCCCCGGCGCCGAAGGTCGAAGACGTGGCTGCCCGCGTCCTCGCGCACCTGATCGACCTGCATCGCTTTTACGGGGACTACTCCGGCGTGCGCATCGCCCGCAAGCATCTGGGCTGGTATACGCAACACCTGCCCGGCGGGGAAGATTTTCGGCGCGGGTTCAACAAACTGGAAAAGGCCGGCCAACAACGGCGGGCCATTGAGCAGTTTTTCCAACAGATCAGCGCCCTCGGCGACCGGATTCGAATCGGTGGCTACGGCGAGGTGTCTGCCCGGAACAAAGACGGAGCATTGGCCGCATGACCCTTTCTTCAATGAAGACCGCTGCTGCACGGACACTGACAGAAATGAATACCGCTGAATCGCGCAAACCCCATCTCACGCTGGCCCGCAGCGAAACCCACGACACGCTGCGCAACTGCGTGCGACGGTCGCTCGCCGATTACTTCAACCAGCTGGAAGGCGAGCCGGTCAGCGAGCTGTATCAGATGGTGCTGGCGGAAATGGAAATCCCTCTGCTTGAGAAAGTTCTCGAGTACACCCGCGGCAACCAGACCAAGGCCGCCGAGCTGCTGGGCCTGAACCGCGGCACGCTGCGCAAGAAACTCAAGCAATACGGCTTGCTCTGAACGCAACCCGTGACGACAGGGGCAGTTTCCGACTGCCCCTTTCTTATTTTTAAGGTGATCATCCCATGAGCAAGGCCGTTGAACGCGCGCTGATCAGCGTCTCGGATAAAACCGGCATCGTCGATTTCGCCCGCGCCCTCGCCGACCGGGGCGTGGAGCTGTTGTCCACCGGCGGTACTTTCCGCGCCATCCAGGAAGCGGGCATCGCGGTACGCGAAGTGTCCGACTACACCGGCTTCCCGGAAATGATGGACGGCCGGGTGAAAACCCTGCACCCCAAGGTGCACGGCGGCATCCTCGGCCGGCGCGGCCAGGACGATGCGGTGATGGCGGATAACGACATTCGCCCCATCGACCTGGTGGTGGTCAACCTCTACCCCTTTGAACAGACCGTGGCGCGGCCCGACTGCAGCCTCGAGGACGCCATCGAGAACATCGACATCGGCGGCCCCACCATGGTGCGCTCGGCGGCCAAGAACCACGCCCATGTGGGCATCGTCACCGACGCCGGCGACTACGCCCGCGTGCTCGACGATCTGAACGGCAACGGCGGCGCCCTGTCCGACGGCCTGCGTTTCGACCTGGCGATCAAGGCGTTCGAGCACACCGCCGCCTACGACAGCGCCATCGCCAACCACTTCGGCAAGCTGGTGGGCGAGGACAATCAGGATTTCCCGCGCACCATCAACCTGAACTTCAAGAAAGCCCAGGGCATGCGCTACGGCGAGAACCCCCACCAGAAAGCGGCTTTCTATGTGGAGCGTCAGCCCGGCCAGGCGTCCGTGGCCACCGCCCGCCAGCTGCAGGGCAAGGCGCTCAGCTACAACAACATCGCCGACACCGACGCCGCCCTGGAGTGCGTGAAGTCCTTCAGCAAGCCGGCCTGCGTGATCGTCAAGCACGCCAACCCGTGCGGCGTGGCGGTCAGCCTGGAGGGCATCGATCAGGCCTACGAGCTGGCCTTCGCCACCGACCCGGAAAGCGCCTTCGGCGGCATCATCGCCTTTAACCGGGAACTGGACGCGGCCACCGCCAAGGCGATCGTCGACCGCCAGTTCGTGGAAGTGATCATCGCGCCCAAGGTGTCCGAAGAGGCCCTGGCCATCACCGCCGCCAAGAAGAACGTGCGCGTGCTGGTGTGCGGCGAATGGGACGGCGCCACCGCCGGCGGCCTGGACTACAAGCGCGTCAACGGCGGCCTGCTGGTGCAGGACCGGGACGTGGGCATGATCACCGAGAAAGACCTCAAGGTGGTGACCAAGCGCGCCCCCACCGAGGCGGAACTGCACGACGCCATTTTCGCCTGGAAGGTGGCCAAGTTCGTCAAGTCCAACGCCATCGTCTACGCCAAGAACCGGCAGACCGTGGGCGTCGGCGCCGGCCAGATGAGCCGCGTTAATTCCGCGCGCATCGCCGCCATCAAAGCCGAGCACGCGGGTCTGGAAGTGGCCGGTTCGGTGATGGCCTCCGACGCCTTCTTCCCGTTCCGCGACGGCCTGGACAACGCCGGCAAGGCGGGCATCCGCTGCGTGATCCAGCCGGGCGGCTCGATCCGCGACGAGGAAGTGATCGCCGCCGCCGACGAAGCGGACATCGCCATGGTGTTCACCGGCATGCGGCATTTCCGGCACTAAGCAAGGATAAGAGAATCGAGCCCATGAAAGTCCTGATCATCGGCGGCGGTGGCCGCGAGCACGCCCTGGCCTGGAAAGTGGCGCAAGCGGAACAGGTGGAGAAAGTGCTGGTGGCGCCGGGCAACGCCGGCACCGCCCGCGACGCCAAGCTGGAAAACGTGGCCCTGGACGTCAACGATCAGACCGGCCTGGCCGACCTGGCCGAGCGCGAAGGCGTGGCGCTGACCATCGTCGGCCCCGAGGCGCCGCTGGTGGACGGCCTGGTGGACTACTTCCAGAGCCGCGGCCTGAAGTGCTTCGGCCCCGGCAAGGCCGCCGCCCAGCTGGAAGGCTCCAAGGCCTTCACCAAGGACTTTCTGGCCCGCCAGAACATCCCCACCGCCGCCTACGGCAACTTCACCGATGTGAACGAAGCCCTCGCCTATGTGCGCGAGCAGGGCGCGCCGATCGTGATCAAGGCCGACGGCCTGGCCGCCGGCAAGGGCGTGATCGTGGCGATGACCCTGGAAGAGGCGGAAGCCGCCGTGCGCGATATGCTCGACGGCAACAAATTCGGCGACGCCGGCCACCGGGTGGTGGTGGAGGAATTCCTCGACGGCGAGGAAGCCAGCTTCATTGTCATGGTGGACGGCGAGCACATCCTGCCGATGGCCACCAGCCAGGACCACAAGCGCGTCGGCGACGGCGACACCGGCCCCAACACCGGCGGCATGGGCGCCTACTCACCGGCGCCTGTGGTCACCGATCAGGTGCACCAGCGCATCATGGAAGAAGTGATCCGCCCCACCGTGGCCGGCATGGCCGCCGAAGGCATGCCCTACACCGGCTTTTTGTACGCCGGCCTGATGATCAGCCCGGACGGCCACCCCAAGGTGATCGAGTACAACTGCCGCTTCGGCGACCCGGAAACCCAGCCGATCATGATGCGCCTGAACAGCAGCCTGGCGGACCTCTGCCTGGCGGCGCTGGACGGCGCCCTGGATACCGTCACCGCTGAGTGGGACCCGCGCCCGGCCCTGGGCGTGGTGCTGGCCGCCGGCGGCTACCCGGACGCCTACCGCAAGGGCGATGTGATCCACGGCCTGGACGGCGCCGATTCGGACACCGTCAAAGTATTCCACGCCGGCACCCGCGAGGACGACGGCCAGGTGGTGACCAGCGGCGGCCGCGTGCTGTGCGTCACCGCCCTGGGCGACACCGTGGCCCAGGCCCAGCAGCGCGCCTACCAGGCGGTGCAGGGCATCGGCTGGGACGACGCCTATCACAGAAGCGACATCGGCTACCGTGCAGTGGCCCGGGAAAAGGCTTAGCATACCCCCTCAGAATAACGAATGAGAAAACCCCGGGGGAGCCATGACCGCATCCACATCGGTGGACACCGCCGGCACGCCCGACGTGTCCCGCCTGAGCGCCTTTATTCCCTTCGACGGCCTGAGCCCGTCGCACCTGCGCGAAATCGAACAGCAGATCACCGTGCACCGGCTCCCCGCCGGCCGGTTGCTGTTCAAGCGCGGCCAGAGCGGCGACAAGGCCTACTTTCTGATCGACGGCGAGCTGGACCTGATCGATGCCGGCTTCACGGTGCGCCCGTTCGCCGCCGACGACGATGAGAACTACCTGGCCGTGGACAACTACCCCCGTCATACGGTCAACGCCATCACCCGCGACAGCGCCACCCTCTACAGCATCGACCGGGACAAGCTGGACCTGCTGATGGCCTGGACCCAGGCCACCGAGCTGATGCCCGGCGAGCACGACAGCGACGGCGAGGACCATAACTGGATGGACGCGCTGCTGGCCTCGGGGCTGTTCGCGCAAATGCCGCCGGCCAAGCTGCACGCCCTGTTCGTGAAGTTCCAGCCCCGCGAGGTGGAACTGGGCGAAACCGTGGTGCGCGAAGGCGAAAGCGGCGATACCTTCTACGTGATCAAGCGCGGCAAGGCGATGGTCAGCCGCGCCGGCGCCGGCGGCGATCAGCCGGTGGCCGGCCTGGCCGCCGGCCGCTTCTTCGGCGAGGACGCCCTGATCAGCGACCAGCCGCGCAACGCCACCGTGACCATGACCAGCGACGGCGAACTGATGTGCCTGGACAAAGCCGACTTCCAGGCCATTCTGCAGGCCACGGTGATCCGCCGCCTCAGCGAGGACCAGCTGGAAGACCGCGTGCTGGAAGGCGAACGCGCCCATGTGCTGATCGACGTGCGCCTGCCCATGGAGGCACGCCACGACCTGATCCCCGGTGCCCGCAACCTGCCGCTCAACCAATTGCGCGAGCAGGCGCCCCGCCTGGAGCAGGAATTCACCTACATCCTCTGCGCCGAAGGTCGACGCAGTGAACTGGGAGCCTATATCCTCTCCGAGGCGGGCTTGGACGCCTATGTGCTGGATCGGGGACATGATGACACTAGGGAAGAACAACAACACAGCGAACGGAACATGGCGGCCAACGCCGAAAGCTGAACGCCACCGGCCGTCACGGCCCCCGGCCTGGCTGCGCTGGCTGCCGGCCCTGCTGATGCTGCTGGCGACCGCCGTCCAGGCGGCGCCGCCGCCCCCCTACGTGGTCAGCAGCCTGCCCGACAACGCACGCCTCACCATCTATTCGGAATACCTGCCCGACCCGGACGGCACCCTGAGCCTGGAGGCGGTCACCGCCGGCGATTTCGAGGGCCGCTTCAAACCGGCCTCGCGGTTCGTGGAACGGCTGGGCCTGAGCGACCACCCCTGGTGGATCCGCATCGCGGTGCAGAACGAACTGGGCGACCAGCGCCGCTTTGCCCTGATGCAGGGGCCCCGCCACTACTTCGACAGTGAATTCTTCCTGCCCGGCGACGGCGGCTACCGCCCCGCCGGGCCCGGCGAGCGCTTCGTGCACCGCACCCCGGTCTATCTGGTCGACCTGCCCCCCGGGGAACCCCAGGTGTTCTACTGGCGGGTCAATCCGCGCGGCAGCCTGATCTACTCCATCAACCTGAGCACCCTGCCGGCGGCGCTCGGCAACGACCCGCTGTTCGCACTCTATTGGCTGCTGTTCGGCGTGATGCTGGCGCTGGCCGTCTATAACGGCCTGGTGGCGCTGATGCGCGGCGGCATCAGCCACGGTTACCACGCCGGCTTCCTGCTCGCCCTGGCCGGCCTGGTGCTGTTTTCGTCCGGCATCCTGGCCGGCCACTCGCTGATCGGCGCCTGGCTGCCGCAACTGAAGATGGGCAGCCTGATGCTGGCGATCATCGGCGCCAGCGGCGTCGGCCGAACCTTCGTGGACAGCCGCCACAACGCGCCGCTGCTGGACCGCCTGCTGCGCGGCCTGACCCTGCTGGCGCTGCTGTTTCTGGTGGCGGTGCCCTGGCTGCCGATCGCCGGCGCCCTGGCCGCCGCCTTCGGGCTGGGCCTGGCCGCCGCCGCTCTGCTGGTGGCCCTGGGCTACCAGGCCTGGCACCGCGAGGTGCCGCTGGGCGCCCTGTATTTCTTTACCAGCCTGCTGGTGGGCAGCCCGGTGGTGCTGGGCTGCCTGACCATGCTCGGCCTGGTGCAGAGCAACGTGGACCTGGGCCTGTGCGTGATGATCACCGTCAACCTGGCCGGCTTTATCCAGGCCGCCGGCCTGCGCATCCAGCACCACCAGCACCTGCATGTGAAGATGGAGCACCGGCGCAGCCAGAGCGTGGCGGACACCGTCGACACCACCCGCCGGGAGACCCTGGCGCGCATGGGGCACGACGTGCGCACGCCGCTGAGCGGCATTCTCGGCATGGCCGAAATTCTTGAGGACACGCCGCTGACGCCCAACCAGAAGGACTGCGTGGGCGGCATCCGCAATGCCGGCGAGAGCCTGCTCAAGATCATCAACGATGTGCTGGAATACTCACAGCTGTCCGACCAGGGCGCCGACATCAACCGCGAGGCCCTGGACGCCAACGAGCTGCTGATGGGCGCGGTGGATCTGTTCCGCGAGCGGGCGGAAGAGAAGCAGGTGGAGCTGATCACCCACGTGCACACCAACCTGCCGGCGCGCATGGAGGGCGACCCCGGCCGGCTGCGCCAGGTGCTCACCAATCTGATGGGCGCCTTCATACGCCATGCGCAGCCCGGCGAGCTGATCATCGACATTTCCCTGGAGCCCACCGGCCGGGCCGGCCAGGTGCGCTTCGAATTCAGCGGCACGGCGTTGCGGCCCGGTACCTTCCGGGCGCTGCGCGACCCCGCCGCCCGCCAGGACAGCAGCAACCTCAACCTGTCGATCGCCGAGCAACTGGTGGAGGCCATGCAGGGCCGCGCCGGCGAGCGCGACGAGCACGGCGGCGACGTGGCCTACTGGTTCGTGCTGCCGCTGCCGGCCATGGAGGCGCCGCCCAGCGGCCCGGACACCGACATCAGCGCGCTGCAGGGCCGCAGCATGCTGGTGGTCGACGACTCCAGCACCGTCACCCGGGTGATCCGCCATCTGGCCCTGGGCTGGGGCATGCGCGTCACCGCCTGCCACGACCCGCGCGAGGCGCTGGCGTCGCTGCGCACCCAGGCCAACATCAACGAACCCTACGACATCGTGCTGCTGGACCACCACATGCCGGGCATGAACGGCCTGCAGCTGGCGGCGCGCATCCACGAGGACCCGGTGATCACCCACCCCACCACGCTGATCATGCTCACCGGCGTGAACAACGCCCCCACCGCCACCGAAGCGCGCAACGTGAGCATCCACCGGGTGCTCACCAAGCCGGTGTCGGCGCCGCGCCTGAAGCAGGCGCTGGCGGAGGAAATGGGCCTGCGCCGGCCGGTGCGCGAACAGGGGCAGCCGGAAACCCCGGACCCGGCGCTCAAACTGCTGGTGGTGGAGGATCACAAGCTCAGCCAGAAGGTGATTCGCGGCATGCTCAGCAAGCTGGGGCTGAGCGCGGACCTGGCCGCCAACGGCAAGGAAGCCCTGGCGATGGCCACCGAAAAGCGCTACGACCTGATCCTGATGGATTGCGAGATGCCGGAGATGGACGGCTTCGAGGCCACCCAGCGGATCCGTGAGTACGAGCGCCGCCAGGGCCTGGTGGCGGTGCCGATCGTCGCCCTTACCGCCCACATTCTGCGCGAGCACCGCGAGCGCAGCCTGGCCTCGGGGATGAACGCGCACATCCCCAAACCGGTGGAGATGAGCGTGCTGCGCGAGGCGCTGGTGCGCTTTACCCGGAAGGATCCGGGCGCGGCAGACGGCGACGCCAACTGACCGGCGACTCGCCGCGCCAGCGGCGGAACGCGCGGCTGAACGAGCTGGACTCGGCGAACCCCAGCAACAGGGCGATCTCAGTCAGGTTGAGCGCCGGGTCTCGCAGGTAGAGCTCGGCCAGGCTGCGGCGCAGGCCGTCGAGCACTTCCTGATAGGCCAGCCCCTGGCGCTGCAGCCGGCTCTGCAGGGTGCGCACGGTGAGCCCCAGTTCCGCGGCCACCGCGTCCACGGACGGGTCGCCACTGCCCAGACGCCGGTAGATCGCCGAGCGCACCCGGCTGAGCAGATTGCCGTGGGCGTCGAAATCCGCCAGCAAGGCGCCGGCCTCCTTCTCCATCATCCGCCCCAGCCCCGGGTCGGCGCTTTCCAGGGAGTGGCGCAGCAGCGCGGCCGGCAAACGCACGCCGTCGAAGTCGGCGTTAAATCGCACCGGCGCCTGGAACCAGTCCCGGTAACGGGCGGCGTCCGCCGGCGGCGGATGGCGGAAGCACACCTCCGCCGGGGCCGCGCCGGGCGGCATCAGCGGGCGCATGAAGGTCACCCAGCCGGTGATCGCCGCCTCGGTGAGCATGCGGCCCGGCTCCCCCGCCACCGGGCACCGCCAGCACAGACGCACCTGGTCGCCCTCGTCATGGCGTTCGGTGCGTCCCAGATTGCCGGACAGCTTCTCGAAGCGCATCAGACGCTCGATGGCTTCGTCCAGATCGCGGCTGGCGAGAATCACGTAGCCCAGCACCTGGTAGGAACGGGGCCGCACCCGGCGCCCGGTTTCAAAGCCCAGGCCGGGGTCGCCGCAGGCTTCCAGAATCACCAGAAACAGGCGCATCACATCGAGCAGCGGCAGCAGCCGCCCCGGGTCGTTGAACACGGCGCCGTCGATGCCCGCCTGTTCCAGCACCGTGGCCCGCTGCAAGCGATAGTGCGCGAGCAGATCCGGCAGCACCGAGTCGACAAAGGCGGCGGACACGCTGCGGTCGGTGCCGGCCACCGCGGGACTGATGTGCATGATGCCCTGGCCCTCTGTTTCACTGGTCGATGAAGCGGTTATGCTAGCATGCCCGTGACTGGTGCCCGGAGACCGGAACGATGACCGAACGACACTTTAGCCCCATGGACCGCCTGCTGAGCCGCGTGGACAGCGCCCTGCGCACCCTGACGCCGGGCTCCGCCCGCGCCGAGCGCCAGCCGCCCAACGCGGACCCGCAGCCGGAGGCGCCGCTCAACCCCAGCGAGCGCCGCCACGTCACCGGGCTGATGCGCATCAACCACACCGGCGAAGTGTGCGCCCAGGCGCTCTATCAGGGCCAGGCCAGCACCGCCACCCTGCCCCACGTGCGCCACGCCATGGAGGCGGCGGCCCGGGAGGAGGAGGATCATCTGGCCTGGTGCGACGACCGCATCCGCGAGCTGGGCGGCGTGCCCAGCCGGCTGAACCCGCTGTTCTACGCGGTCAGCTACGCCCTCGGCGCCGGCGCCGGCCTGGCCGGCGACCGCTGGAGCCTGGGCTTCGTCTCGGAGACCGAGCACCAGGTGGTGCGCCACCTGGAGAACCACCTCACCCGCCTGCCCGCCGGCGACCGGCGCAGCCGCGCCATCCTGGAGCAGATGCGCGAGGACGAGCTGCGCCACGCGGTCACCGCCGAAGGCGCCGGCGGCGCGCCCCTGCCGCCGCCCATCAAAGGCGCCATGGCGCTGATGAGCAAAGTCATGACCTTCACCACCTACAGAATCTAGTTAATAGTTAACAGTGAACAGTTAATAGTTGCGCGGTGGAGAATCGTGCCGGCTGAAACGAAAGAGGCCGCGCTCCTGGCTTGGGGCGCGGCCTCTTTCGTTTCAGAACAACGCGGACGGTCGCCCGCGAGCTGTTAACTATTAACTGTTAACTATTAACTGCCGTTTTCACATGTTGCGGCTGTAGAAGATTTCGAGCATTTCGGTCTGCAGGCGTTCGCGGATGTCGGCGAGTTCCTTGTCGTCGAACTCGTCGCTGCCGGCGCCGAACAGGTAGTTGTTGATGTCGAATTCCTTGAGCAGCATCTTGGTGTGGAAGATGTTCTCCTGGTACACGTTCACATCGATCATCTGATACCCGTTCTGGGTGTCCTCGGTGAGGAAGTTCTGAATCGAGTTGATGTCGTGGTCGATGTAGTGCTTGGTGCCGTCCACGTCGCGGGTCATGCCGCGTACCCGGTAGTCGATGGTGACGATGTCGGAATCGAAGCTGTGGATCAGGTAGTTCAGTGCCCGCAGCGGTGAAATCACCCCGCAGGTGGAGACATCCACGTCCACCCGGAAGGTGGAGATGCCGTTGTCCGGGTGCGACTCCGGATAGGTGTGCACCGTCACATGGCTCTTGTTCAGGTGGGCGACCACTGAATCCGGCAGCGGCCCCGGCGCCTCTTCGTCCCAGTCGCCGTCGGTGGGCGGGGATTCGTGCTCGGCGATCAGCATGGTCACGCTGGCGCCCTGGGGATCGTAATCCTGGCGGGCAATATTGAGAATATTGGCGCCGATGATCCGGGTCACGTTGGTGAGGATCTCGGTGAGACGCTCGGCGTTGTACAGCTCGTCGATATACTCGATGTATTCCTTGCGATGCTGCTCGGTTTTCGCATAGGCGATATCGAAGATATTAAAGCTGAGGGACTTGGTCAGGTTGTTAAAACCATGGACCGAAATCTTGGGATTGGGATCTTTCACCACGGCGTTATTTCCCCGCTGGCCGTTATCAGGATTCGATGCTGTAGCTGTGCGTCACTTCCACGCCACCGCGTGTGAGCATAATGGCGGCGGAGCAATACTTCTCCGCGGACAGTTCCACGGCCCGTTTCACCTGATTTTCCTTGAGGTTATTGCCACTGACCCGGAAATGCAGGTGAATTTTGGTAAAAACGGCCGGAATCTCGTTTTCGGCCCGTTCCGCTTCCATTTCGCAGCGGCAACCGGTCACGTCCTGGCGGGCCTTGCGCAGGATGTGCACCACATCGAAGCTGGAGCAGCCGCCGACGCCCATCAGAACGGTTTCCATGGGCCGCGCGCCACGGTTTTTGCCGCCGTGATCCGGCGGTCCGTCCATCACCAGAGTATGGCCGGTTTCCGACTCGGCCTGGAAACAGACATCGCCCTGCCAATCAACCACCGCTTTCATTCGAGTCTCCTGCTCACGCCCTCGCGGAATGGCCGCGAAGACTACCACAGACCACCCCCACGCCATACCCCGGCGAACGTAGAACAGCGCCGGGCTGGCGCGCGGCGCGGCGAAGCGGCAGACTGTGGACCGGTTCCCTTGGCAGTCACGTGAAAAACAGGCAAACTCCATAAGCTTAAATAGCTAAGACTTTTTTCCGGCTTTTAAGCAGCGTGCCCAGAAGCAGAGAGCCCATGAGCGACGGTAACAAGATAATTCCAAATCTGGACCAATTTCTCGCCAACTGTCATCGCCGAAAGTACCCGGCCAAGAGCACCATCATCTACGCCGGTGACGAGTCGGACGCCCTGTACTACATCCTCAAGGGCTCCGTGACGGTGATGATCGAGGACGACGATGGCCGTGAGATGATCATGGCCTACCTGAATGAAGGCGACTTCTTCGGTGAGATGGGCCTGTTCGAGGCCGATCCGTCCCGTTCCGCCTGGGTGAAAGCGAAAACCGAGTGCGAGGTGGCGGAGGTCAGCTACCCCAAATTCCGCCAGCTGGCCCGCGAGGACGCCGAGATCCTGTTCGCGGTATCCGCGCAGATCGCCGGACGCCTGCGCGCCACCACCCGCAAGGTCGGCGACCTGGCGTTCCTGGACGTCACCGGTCGCGTCGCCGGCACCCTGCTGGACCTGTGCAAGCAGCCCGACGCCATGACCCACCCGGACGGCATGCAGATCAAGGTCACCCGCCAGGAAATCGGCCGCATCGTCGGCTGCTCCCGCGAAATGGTCGGCCGGGTGTTGAAGAACCTGGAGGAGCAGGGGCTGGTGTCGGTGAAGGGGAAGACGATGGTGGTTTATGGCACCCGCTGAGAGCAGTTAACAGTTAACAGTGAATAGTTAACAGCGGCGCGGTGCCGGACCGTGCCGCCTGCAACGAAAGAGGCCGCGCTCCTGGCTTGGGGCGCGGCCTCTTTGCGTTCAGGGTGGTACCGGCGCAGCCCGCGCCGCTATTCACTGTTCACTGTTAACTATTCACTAGAAAAACAATGCTTTAAGGGCGGCACCCGGATCCTCAGCCCGCATAAAGGCCTCACCGACGAGAAAGCCATTAATGCCGTTTTTGCGCATCAGGCGGACGTCGTCGCGGGTGTGGATGCCGCTTTCGGTGATCACCAGGTGGTCGCCGGGGACCTGCTCGGCGAGCTCCAGGGTGGTGTCCAGGCGGGTGTCGAAGGTGTGCAGGTCGCGGTTGTTGATGCCGATCAGCTCGATGTTGAGCTTCAGCGCCCGGGCCAGCTCGTCGGCGGTGTGCACTTCCACCAGCACGTCACAGCCGGCCCGCTGGGCGGCGTGGTAGAGCTGGTCGAGCTGGGCGTCGGACAGCGCCGCCACGATCAGCAGCACCGCGTCGGCGCCCATGGCGCGGGTTTCGAACACCTGCCACGGGTCGATGATGAAGTCCTTGCGCAGCACCGGCAGGGAGACCGCGTTGCGGGCGGCGCGCAGGTAGTCCTCGTGGCCCTGGAAGAAGTCCTGGTCGGTGAGCACGGACAGGGCGCTGGCGCCGGCGCCTTCGTAACGGCGGGCGATGTCCACCGGGTCGAAGTCCTCGCGGATCAGCCCCTTGCTGGGGGAGGCTTTCTTGACCTCGGCGATCACCGCCGGCCGGCCGGCGGCCACGCTGGCGTACAGCGATTTGGCGAAGCCCCGGGCCTTGCCCTGGTTGCCCGCCATGGCTTCCAGTTCGCCCAGGCTGTAGCGCTGCTGGCCGGCCTGGATCTCCTCGCGCTTGCGCTCGACGATGCGCTCCAGAATGGTTCCGCTGATGGCTGCGTCGCTCATACCTCTTCCTTCAATGCGAAAGTGAACTGCGCCAGTTCGCGCATGCGCTCGGCGGCTTCCCCATTGTGGACCAGATCCTCGGCCATCCGAACCCCCTCTTCCAGGGTGCGGGTGACACCGGACACATAGATGGCGGCGCCGGCGTTGAGGGTGATCATGTCGGCGGCCTTGGCGGCGTTGCCGTCCTTGCGCTTGCTGAACGCCTCGCGGATCAGCGCCAGCGACGCCTTCGGGTCGGTCACGTCCAGCCCCACCAGGGAGGCGGACTCAATGCCCACGTCTTCCGGGGTGAGGCTGTATTCACGCACTTCGCCGTCCTTGAACTCGGCCACATGGGTGCGCCCGGCCAGGCTGATTTCATCCAGGCCGTCGAGGCCGTGCACCACCATCACGTGCTCGGCGCCCAGGCGCCCCATCACTTCCGCCATGGGCCGGCACAGCTTGTCGGAGAACACGCCCACCACCAGCCGCTGCACGCCGGCCGGGTTGGTCATCGGGCCGAGAATATTGAAAAGGGTACGCATGCCCAGTTCCTTGCGCGGGCCGATGGCGTACTTCATGGCGCTGTGGTGGGAGGGCGCGAACATAAAGCCGACGCCCACCGCGTCCACGCACTGGGCCACCTCGTTGGGGCTCAGGTCCAGGCGGATGCCGGCTTCCTCGAGCAGATCCGAGGAGCCGCTTTTCGAACTCACCGAGCGGTTGCCGTGCTTGGCCACCCGGCAGCCCGCCGCCGCCGCCACGAAGGCGCTGGCGGTGGACACATTGAACAGATTGGCGCCGTCGCCGCCGGTGCCGACGATGTCCACCAGGTGGCGGCGGTTGTCGATCACCACCGGGGTGACCAGTTCGCGCATCACCATGGCGGCGCCGGTGATTTCGTCCAGGGATTCGCTTTTCATGCGCAGGGCCACCAGAAAGCCGCCGATCTGCGCATCGGTGGCGCCGCCGGTCATGATCTGGCGCATCACGTCGTTCATCTGCTCGGTGGACAGGTCGATGTGATCGACCACCGTGGCCAGGGCCTCCTGGATGTTCATGCGCTTTCCCCCTTCAGAAAGTTGTTGAGCAGATCATGGCCGTGTTCGGTAAGGATCGACTCTGGATGATACTGCACGCCTTCCAGCGGCAGCTCCCGGTGGCGCATGCCCATGATCTCGTCCATGTCGCCGTTATCGTCCAGGGTCCAGGCGGTCACCTCGAAGCAGTCCGGCAGGCTGGCCTTGTCCACCACCAGGGAGTGATAGCGGGTGGCCGTGTAGGGACTGGGCAGGCCGCGGAACACACCCTTGCCGGTATGATGCACCGGCGAGGTCTTGCCGTGCATCACCGTGCGGGCGCGCACCACTTGGCCGCCGAACGCCTGGCCCAGGGCCTGGTGGCCCAGGCAGACGCCAAGAACCGGTATCTTGCCGGCGAAGTGCTTGATGGCGTCCACGGAAATGCCCGCCTCGTTGGGCGTGCACGGCCCCGGCGAAATCATCAGCCGGTCGGCGTTGAGCGCTTCCATGCCGGCCAGGTCGATCTTGTCGTTGCGGTGCACCAGCACCTCGGCGCCCAGCTCCTGCAGATACTGCACCAGGTTGTAGGTAAAGCTGTCGTAGTTGTCGATCATCAGTACGCGCATTACTGGTTCCCCCCGTCCCCGTTGGCGCCGCCCAGGTCGAGGCCGCCCAGCGCCATATTCACGGCGCGGAACACGGCGCGCGCCTTGTTCATGGTTTCCTTCCATTCCAGGTCGGGCACCGAGTCGGCGACGATGCCGCCGCCGGCCTGCACGTACAGACGGCCGTCCTTGACCACGGCGGTGCGGATGGCGATGGCCATGTCCATGTCGTCGTTGAAGCCGATGTAGCCCACGGCACCGCCGTAGACACCGCGCTTGGTGGGCTCCACCTCGTCGATAATCTCCATGGCGCGGATCTTGGGGGCGCCGCTCAGGGTGCCCGCCGGGAAGGTGGCGGCCAGCACTTCCAGCGGCCCCAGGCCCTTGCGCAGGGTGCCTTCCACGTTGGAGACGATGTGCATCACGTGCGAGTAGCGCTCGATCTCCATGTTGCCGGTGACACGCACCTGGCCGGGCTCCGCCACCCGGCCCACGTCGTTGCGGCCCAGGTCGATCAGCATCAGATGCTCGGCGATCTCTTTCGGGTCGGCGAGCAGCTCCTCTTCCAGCTCCTTGTCGCGCTGCGGCGTGGCGCCGCGTTTGCGGGTGCCGGCGATGGGCCGCACCGTGACCTGGTCGTCCTCCACCCGGGTGAGGATCTCCGGCGAGGAGCCGGCGATGTGAAAATCCTCCAGGTCCAGATAAAACATATAAGGGGACGGGTTCAGATAGCGCAGCGCCCGGTACAGGTCGATGGCCGGGGCCGGAAAATCGCAGCTCATGCGCTGGGCCGGCACCACCTGCATGACGTCGCCGGCGAGAATGTACTCGCGGATCTTCTCCACGGCGGCGGCGTGCTGCTCGCGGGGAAACTCGGAGACGAAGTCGTTTTCGTCCACCGGCGCGCCGTACACCTGGTGCTCCGGTTCCGGCAGCGGCGCGCGCAGGCGGCGCTCCAGCTCGTCCAGACGGGCTTCGGCGCCGGCCACCGCGTCCGCGGCGTCGGGGCTCACGTGCACGATCAGGAACAGGCTGCCGCGCAGGTTATCGAACACCACCACTTCCTCGGAGCGCATCAGCAGGATGTCCGGCACCCGCAGCACGTCCTCGCCACGCGCCGGGCCCAGCCGGGGCTCGAAATAGCGCACGCTGTCGTAGCCGAAATAGCCCACCAGGCCGCCGTTGAAGCGGGGCAGCCCGGGCACGTCCGGGGCCCGGTACTGGAGACGGTAGTCTTCGATCCAGCCGATCGGGTCGTCGCTGTCGAGCTCCTCGACGACGGCGCCGTCGGCATCGCTCACGGTGATGCGCGGGCCGGTGATGCGCACCACCTCGCGGGCCGGCAGGCCGATGATCGAATAGCGGCCCCAGCGCTCGCCGCCCTGCACCGATTCGAACAGGTAGCTGTAGGGCCCGGCGGCCAGCTTGCGGTAGGCGGACAGCGGCGTGTCCAGATCCGCCAGCACTTCGCGCACGATCGGTACGCGGCTATAACCCTGGCGGGCGTAATCGTCCAGATTGCGTGGTGACATGGTGGTCCCCGGTCTTTGTCAGGTGCGGCAATCGCAAGTCGTGAATTGTAGCGGAAAAACTGCGGAGACTCTCAGGCAACCAGCGGCACCGGGAGACTCCCGAGGGCGAGCGTCACCATCGCCAGCCGGCGGGGGAGAAAGGCAGGAACGAATTAAGCGGGTTTGAGCGGTCCATGGGCGGATTCTAGCGCCGCTTCGGGGCCGATGCCAACACCCGTTTGGGGAATGGCCAAGCGCCCGTCAAGACGCCATACTGCGTGCCCATGAGCTTACCCCAGCGATGGACAGACTGGTTCGAGGCCACCCGCAAGGCCGCCCCCCACTGCTTTATGCAGCTCGCCACCGTGGGCGACGACGGCGGTGCCCGCTGTCGCACCCTGAGCCTGCGCGAGCGCCACGGACGGGCCCTGTGGTTCACCACCGACCAGCGCAGCGAAAAAGCCATGCAGCTGGAGCGCCAGGCCGGCGCCGAAGCCTGCTGGTACGACCTCACCAGCCGCACCCAGTGGCGTTTCCGCGGCCGGGTGCATTTCCTCACCCCGCAACAGCACCCCGAGGACACCCTGCGGCTGTGGCGCCTGATCGACCGCGAAGCGAGGGCGCGCTTCTGCGGCCCGCCGCCCGGCAGCCTCTGGCAACCGCCCAAATCCGACCACTACCGCTACCTGCCGCCCACCCCGGAAGACCACCCGGCGGAAGACTTCTCCATCCTGGTGCTCACCGCCGACCAGGTCGACGTCCTCGAACTCGCCGAATCCCCCCACCGCCACTGGCAATACCACGGCGAAGGACGCGGGGCCCCCACGCGGCTAGTGCCCTAGCCGCGTGGGCAGTTAATAGTTAACAGTGAACAGTTCGCGGTAGAGGCTGCCGCCAATTTGAAAGGTGTGAGGCCGCGCTTCCGAATTGGGCGCGGCCTCTTACGTTCCAGTCGGCACCGCCCAACCCCGCGCAACTATTAACTGTTAACTATTCACTGTTAACTGCTAACTATTCACTATTAACTGCTTTCATTTCACTTGTCGTTTGCCGAGTTTGCGGGCGAGGGTGCGGCGGTGCATGCCGAGGCGGCGGGCGGTTTCGGAGATGTTGAAGTCGGTCTCGGCGAGGGTTTCGTGGATGCGTTCCCACTCCAGGGTTTTGATCGAGGTGGGGCGGCCGGTGACTTCCACTTCCACGTTGCCTTCGGCGCGTTCGAAGGCGGCTTCGATGTCGTCGGTGTTGGAGGGTTTGGCCAGGTAGTGGCAGGCGCCGAGCTTGATCGCTTCCACCGCGGTGGCGATGCTGGCGTAGCCGGTGAGCACCACGATCAGGGTTTCCGGGTCGTGCTCGCGCAGGGCCTGCACGCAGGCCAGACCGGAGGCGCCGCCTTTGAGCTTGAGATCCACCACCGCGTAGTCCGGGGTTTGCTCGCTCAGCACCTCGCGCAACACGTCCAGGCTGTCCGCGTGGCGCACTTGATAGCCGCGCCGTTCGAACGAACGGCCCAGGGTACGGGCGAACGCGGCGTCGTCCTCGACGATCAGCAGGGTTCGCTGGTGTTCCGGCTGCTCAGTGCTCATAACCGCCCTCCTTCCGGTCCGGTTCATCCATCCGCTGTTCATCAATCTCCTGTTCATCGATGGTAAGCGCCGACAACGGCAGCGTCAGCGTCACCACGGCGCCGCCCTGGGGGCGGTTGCCGGCGCGGACGTTGCCGCCCAGGGTGCGCACCACATTGAACACCAGGAACAGGCCCAGGCCGCCGCCGGGACGGCCCTTAGTGGACTGGTAGGGGCGCCCAAGATGGCTGAGCATGGCCTCGGAAAAACCGGCGCCCTGGTCCATCACCGAGACGATCAGCGTATCGTCGCGGCGGCTGACTTCCAGCCCCACCCAGTGCGGCGACGCCTCCAGGGCGTTGTCGAGCACGTTATGCACGGTCTGTTTGAGCGCGGAATCGGAGATGATCGCCCGGTCCTCGCCGAACAGGTTGCGGTATTCGAAGTCGTTCACCGGGCGGGTGGTGCGCCACTCCGCCACCAGCTCGTCGACGAAGGCGTGCACGGTGGTCTCCTCCGAGGCTTCGCCGCGGGCCTCGCCGGCGGACAGCAGAATACCGCTGACGATGGATTTGCAGCGCAGCACCTGGGTCTGCATTTCGCCGATCTCCTGGGCCAGATCCGGGTCGGACTGGAACACCGGCATGCGCCGCCAGTCGCCCAGAATCACCGCCAGGGTGGCCAACGGCGTGCCCAGTTCGTGGGCGGCGCCGGAGGCCAGCAGGCCCATGCGCACGATGTGCTCTTCCTCGGCGGCGCGCTGGCGCAGGGCCGCCAGGCGCGCGTCCCGGTCGCGCCGGTTGCGGGTAATGCGGTTGATAAAGATCACCAGCAGCACCGCGTTGAGCACGAAGCACAGCAGCATGCCCTGGATATAGAGGCTCAGCGGGCCCAGTTCGTAGTCGAGCGGCAACGGCAGCGGCCGGGCGGCGAACTCCAGGGCCACGAAACAGCCGGCGGTGACCAGCAGAATGATCCAGGTGGACCAGGCCTCCAGCAGCACCGCCGCCAGCACCACCTGCAGCAGGTAGAGGAAAATAAAGGGGTTGGTGGCGCCGCCGCTGAGATAGAGCTGCATGGTGAGCGTGATCACGTCCACCAGCAGGGCGACGAACAGCTCGCCGTTACTAACCGGACGCCGCAGCCGCAGGCGCAGCAGGCTGGCGCCGTTGAACGCCACCAGCCCGGCCAGCACCGCGAACATATACAGCAGCGGCAGCTCGATCCTGAACACGAAGAAGACCACCAGGATGGTGCCCACCTGACCGAGCACGGCGATCCAGCGCAGCTGGATCAGCTGCTGCATGTTCTTGCGCCCGGTGGCGTCGTCGTCCACCGGCGTGGTCGCGCTGGGCGGAATCATCGCGGGTCTCCTGATCGGCGCGGCCGGAATTCTTCCCGGGCCGCGTAGCCGGCGCCGCCGGCCACCATCAGCGCGAGCATAAACCAGGTGAGCGCATAGACCAGGTGATTATTGCGGAATTGGATCACGGTGAGGCCGGACACCGGCTGACCGGCACCGCCGCCTTCAGCCAGCGGCGGCGCCTCGGCGTCGACGAAGTACGGCGCCACCCGGTCCAGGCCACGGGCCTTGGCAATGGCGGCCACGTCGCGGGAATACCAGCGGTCCTTTTCCGGCGCGTTATCGCGCAGAAAGGCACCGCCCGGTTCGCTGGAGCGCAGCAGGCCGGTGATCGTCACGGGCCCGCGCGGCTCGCCCTCCCGGCGCTGCGCCCGTTGCCGGTTCTCCGGTGCCACGAAGCCCCGGTTGACCAGTACCGTGGTACCGTCCTGGCGGCGCAGCGGGGTCAATACCCAGTAACCGCTGCCGAGAACGGTGCTGGCCTGCACCAGCGTCTCCCGCTGGTGCAGGAACTCGCCGTGCAGGCGCACCCGCAGATATTCGTACTCTTGCGGGTCGATGTCGGCGCCCGCCGGGGCGGCCACCGGGGGCGCGTCCACGCGCTGCTCGACCCGCTCGATCAGGTCCAGCTTCCAGGCCCGCCGCTCCAGCTGCCACTGGCCGAGCGCCAGGAAGCCGATGAACGCCAGCAGCGCCAGGGCGCCCCACAGCAGCCGCCCCGGCCAGCGGCGGGCAGTCCGCGGGGCCATCTCAGCCCCAGGGGTCCTGCATCATCCCCGGCATCATGTTCACGTTCAGGTGGTACATGACCCACAGCGAACCGGCCAGGGTAATGAACACGATCACCGCCGTGAAAATCAGCGCCAGCATGTTCCAGCCGCCCTGGGAGCGGAAGTTCATGTGCAGGAAATAGATCATGTGCACCACGATCTGCACCGCCGCCAGGCTGAGGATCACCAGGGCGGTGACGCCGGTGCTCTCGAACACGTCGGCCATCACCACCCAGAACGGGATCACCGTGAGCACCACGGCGAGCACGAAGCCGGTCATGTACCCCTTGAAGGTACTGTGCGGCGCATCGGGGAGGACGTCGTCGTGAGCCGCGTCGTGATGATCGCTCATGGCAGGACTCCCATCAGGTAGACAAAGGTGAACACGCCGATCCAGACCACATCCAGGAAATGCCAGAACATGGACAGACAGAACAGACGGCGCTGGTTCTCGACGATCAGCCCGTGCTTACGCAGCTGCACCACCAGCACCACCAGCCAGATGATACCGAACAGCACGTGCAGGCCGTGCGTACCCACCAGGGCGAAGAAGGAGGTCAGGAAGGCGCTGCGCTGCGGGCCCGCCCCTTCATTCAACAGATGGGCGAACTCGTACAGCTCCAGGCCCAGGAAGGCCACGCCCAACAGACCAGTCACCGCCAGCCAGCCGATGGTGGCGCCGACCCGCTTGCGCTGCGTCTCCAGCATGGCGAAGCCATAGGTGATCGACGACAGCAGCAGGAACGAGGTGTTGATCGCCACCAGCGGCAGATCGAACAGCTCGGCGCCGGTGGGGCCGCCCGCGTAACTGCGCCCCAGCACGCCATAGGTGGCGAACAGACAGGCGAAGATCAGGCAGTCGCTCATCAGATAGAGCCAGAACCCCAGCAACGTGCCGGTTTCCGGGTGATGATCCTCGGTGACGTGAAACTCCAGGGCTTCCACGTCACCGCTTTCCGGGGTGTAGGTGGTCTCAGACATGGCTGGCTAACATCCGCGTACGTTCCGCTTCCACCCGCTCCACTTCTTCGGCGGGAATGTGATAGTCACGGTCATAGTTAAAGGTATGGCCGATGGCGACCGCCAGCAGCGCGGCGAAGCTCACCCCCGCCAGCAACCACATGTGCCACACCAGGGCGAAGCCCAGCACCGTGCTGATACCGGCGAGAATGATGCCCGCGGCGGTATTCTTCGGCATATGGATGGCCTTGAAGCCCTGCTCCGGCCGGCGGTACTTGTGCTGCTTCATCTGCCACCAGGCATCCAGATCATGCACCCGGGGCGTGAAGGCGAAGTTGTACTGCGGCGGCGGCGACGAGGTGGCCCACTCCAGGGTGCGGCCGTCCCAGGGGTCGCCGGTGGTGTCGCGCAGCTGATCCCGGCGGCGATGGCTGACCACCAACTGCACGATGAAGAACAGAATACCCAGGGCGATCAGGAAGGCGCCGAAGGCGGCCACCTGGAACCAGAACTGCATGGCGGCGTCTTCCTCGAACTGGCTCATGCGCCGGGTCACGCCCATCAGGCCGAGCACGTACAGCGGCATGAAGGCGAAGTAGAAGCCGATGGTCCAGAACCAGAACGACATCTTGCCCCAGAACGGGTCCAGCTTGTAACCGAACGCCTTCGGGTACCAGTAGGTGATGCCGGCGAACAGACCGAACAGCACCCCGCCGATGATCACGTTATGGAAATGCGCCACCAGGAACAGGCTGTTGTGCAGCACGAAGTCCGCCGGCGGCACCGCCAGCAACACACCGGTCATGCCACCGATCACGAAGGTGATGATGAAACCGATGGTCCACAGCATGGGTACCTCGAAGCGGATACGGCCCCGGTACATGGTGAACAGCCAGTTGAAAATCTTCGCCCCGGTGGGGATCGAGATGATCATGGTGGTGATGCCGAAGAACGAATTCACGCTGGCCCCCGACCCCATGGTGAAGAAGTGGTGCAGCCAGACCATGTAGGAGAGCACCGTGATCACCACCGTGGCGTAGACCATGGAGGCATAGCCGAACAGGCGCTTGCCGCTGTAGGTGGACACCACCTCGGAGAAGATACCGAAGGCCGGCAGAATCAGGATGTACACCTCCGGGTGACCCCAGATCCAGATCAGGTTGATGTACATCATCACGTTGCCGCCCAGATCATTGGTGAAGAAGGCGGTGCCGAGATAACGGTCCAGCAGCAGCATGCCCAGCACCGCGGTGAGTACCGGGAAGGCGGCGACGATCAGGACGTTGGTGCACAGGGAGGTCCAGGTGAACACCGGCATTTTCATCAGATTCATGCCGGGGGCGCGCATCTTGACGATGGTCACCAACAGGTTGATGCCCGATAGCAAGGTGCCCACCCCGGCGATCTGTAGCGCCCATAGATAGTAATCCACCCCCACCCCGGGGCTTTCCATGATCCCCGATAGCGGCGGGTAGGCCAGCCAGCCGGTCTTGGCGAACTCACCGATGAACAGGGACGCCATCACCAGGGCGGCGCCGCTGGCGGTCATCCAGAAGCTGAAGTTATTGAGAAACGGGAAGGCCACATCCCGGGCGCCGATCTGCAACGGAATGATGTAGTTCATGATGCCGGTGATCAGCGGCATGGCGACGAAGAAGATCATGATCACGCCGTGGGCGGTAAAGATCTGATCGTAATGATCCGGCGGCAGGTAACCGGTGGCGTCGCCGAACGCCCAGGCCTGCTGAATGCGCATCATGATGGCGTCGGCAAAGCCGCGCAGCAGCATCACCAGACCCAGCACCATGTACATGATGCCGATCTTTTTGTGGTCGATACTGGTGAACCACTCTTTCCACAGGTAGCCCCAGACGCGGTAATAGGTCAGCGCCCCCAACAGGGCGGCGCCGCCGATCGCCACGACCACGAACGTTGCCACGATCACCGGGTCATGGAGCGGAATGGCGTCCCAGGACAGACGTCCGAAAATCAGCTGGGTGAGATCGAGTTGCTCAAGCATGTTCAGTTCCCATGAGATCCGTGGTCATGATGTTCATCATGGTCATTGGTGTGCGCCGAACCGTGATGATCCATCATGTCCTTCATGCACACCGTGCCCGGGTCCACGCAGCGGTTCAGGATGGCGTCATACAGCCCGGGATCGACATCGGCGTAATAGCGCACCGGTTCCTTCTGGCTGGGTTCGGCGAGTTGCTTGTAGGACGCCCGGCTGAGCTCGCCGCCATCGTCACGCACCTTTTCCACCCAGTCTTCAAAGTCCGCCTCCGTTTCCAGGCCGTGGAAATGGAAGCGCATGTGGGAGAAACCGGCGCCGCTGTAGTTGGCGGAGAAACCGTCGTACACGCCGGGCTCGTTGATCACGCCGTGCAGCTTGGTCTCCATGCCCGCCATGGAATAGATCTGCCCGGCCAGCGCGGGGATGTAGAACGAGTTCATGTTCGAGTGCGAGGTGATCTCGAAGCGGATCGGCCGGTCCACCGGCGCCGCCAGTTCGTTGACGGTGGCGATGCCCTGCTCCGGATAGAAGAACAGCCATTTCCACTCCAGCGACACCACCTGCACCACCAGCGGCTCGGTGCCTTCGGGCACCGGGCGGCTGGCGTCGATGCGGTCCAGCGGACGATACGGGTCCAGCTTATGGGTGCTCACCCAGGTGATCGCGCCCAGCGCGATGATGATCAGCAACGGCACCGCCCAGATCACCAGCTCGAGCATGGTCGAGTGATCCCAGTCCGGCGAATACTCCGCGTCCCGGTTGGAAGCGCGATACCGCCAGGCGAACATCAGCGTCATGATGATCACCGGCACGATCACGATCAGCATCAGACCGGTGGCCCAGAGAATCAGATCACGCTGTTGCATGGCGACATCCCCGGAGGGCGACATCACCACCATGTCACAGCCCGCCAGCAGGGCCAGGGGAACGGATAGAAGGGCGCCTCGAAGCGGCCTGGATAATGAAAACAGCTTGGGAAATGCCATTGCCGGATCAGGATTTGTGGCCCACGATACGAACGACTCTACTCGTTGGGGGACGTCGCGGGAATTGGACATTTTGTCCTATGGCGGCGGGCCCCGGGTTCAGGCGATGCTATGCATTGGTCGTCCGTTGACGTGCTTAACCCTTTGTTTGCATAAAGAGCCAGCATCATGTCCAGCAGCCAAGATCAAACCACGACGCCCGTCACTACCCTGGAACAGGATCTGCGTAATACCACCGCCGACCGCTCCAAGGTGGCGCCCGGGGAAATCGCCGTGGGCGTGGTGATCGGCCGCGCCTCGGAATATTTTGATTTCTTCGTGTTCGGCATCGCCTCGGTGCTGGTGTTCCCCTACGTGTTCTTCCCGTTCCTGGGGCGCCTGGAAGGGATGCTGGCGGCGTTCATTATTTTTTCCTTCGCGTTCCTGGCCCGGCCCTTCGGCACCGCCCTGTTCATGACCATTCAGCGGCACTGGGGCCGCGGCGTGAAACTCACCGTGGCGCTGTTCATGCTGGGCACCGCCACCGTCGGCATGGCGTTGCTGCCCACCTATGACACCCTGGGCGTCTGGACCATCCTGCTGCTGGCGCTGTTCCGTATTCTGCAGGGCTTCGCGCTGGGCGGTTCCTGGGACGGCCTGCCCTCTCTGCTGGCACTGAACGCGCCGCGCCATCGGCGCAGCTGGTACGCCATGCTCGGCCAGCTGGGCGCGCCGATCGGCTTCCTGGTGGCCGCGGCCCTGTTCCTGTACCTGGTGCTGAGCCTCTCCAGTGAGGATTTCCTGGGATGGGGTTGGCGCTATCCGTTCTTCGTCGCCTTCGCGATCAACGTGGTGGCGCTGTTCGCGCGCCTGCGCCTGGTGGTCACCGATGAGTACACCCGCGCCCTGGAAGAAGGCGAACTGGAGCCCATCGGCACCCGCGAGATGCTGCGCCGGCAGGGCTACAACATCTTCATCGGTTCCTTCGCGGCGCTGGCCAGCTACGCCCTGTTCCATATGGTGACCATTTTCCCGCTGTCCTGGATCAGCTTTAACGAAAGCCAGTCGATCCACGACGTGCTCGGCGTCCAGCTCGCCGGCGCGGTGCTCGCCGTGTTCGGCACCATCGCCTCCGGCTGGATCGCCGATCGCATCGGCAAACGCACCACGGTGGCGTTGCTGGCCTGTCTGATCGGTGTCTTCGCGCTGTTCACGCCGATGCTGCTGGACGGCTCCCCGATCCAGCAGGACGCCTTTATCCTGATCGGCTTCGCCCTGCTGGGCGTGTCCTACGGCCAGGCCGCCGGCACCGTGACCACCAACTTCGAGCGCCGCTTCCGCTACACCGGCGCGGCCCTCACGTCCGATTTCGCCTGGTTGTTCGGCGCCGCCTTCGCGCCGCTGGTGGCGCTCGGGCTGTCGGCCAACTTCGGCCTCGCCTACGTCAGTGTCTACCTGCTCTCCGGGGTGGTCTGCACGCTGCTGGCGTTGCGCATCAACAAATCCCTGGAAGCCAGCGACTAGAGCCTGTTCACACCAGGAAAGGCCGGGCGGCGTCGATCACGGCGTCCGGCGCTTCGGTCTGTGGGTAGTGGCCGACGCCGGCCAGTTCCACCACGTCCGGGTCGGGAATCAGCTCCCGGTAGCGCGCCACCATGTGGCCGCCGGACACCGGGTCCTCGGTACCGTCGATCAAACGCACCGGGATACCGCGCCGCGCCGCGTCGCGCAGGGCGCCCACCCAGCGTTCACGGTGGCGGCGCCGCTCCTCCATGTAGCGAATCAGGCGCGGCATCACCGCGCGGCCGTTACGGTGCTGCAGCAACGCCCAGTAGCCCGCCACTTCGCCGTCCGGCAGGGGCCGGGCGCAGATGTGGCGGAAGGTGGCTTCCATCTTCTCGAAGGTGAAGAACTTCACCACCAGGGGGCCGAGCGGGCTGATCAGCAGTTTCTGCAGGCGCACCGGCAGGTGGGTTTCCGGGAACAGGCCGCCGTTGAGCAGCACCACTTTGTCGATCCGCAGGCCGGGCTGTTGCCGGTCGGCGCGCTCGCCGTGGCGGGCCAGCAGCTCCTGGGTGACGGTGTCGCCGTAGTCGTGGGCCAGTATCCGGCAGCGCGCCACGCCCAGCTCGGCGAGCAGGGCTTCCACCATGTCCGCCTGGGCGAGAATGCTGTAGGGAAAGCGGCGCGGCTTGGCGCTGAGCCCAAAGCCCAGCAGGTCCATCATGATCACCCGGTAGTCGGCGGCGAACGCCGGCAGGATGTGCCGCCAGTCCCAGCTGGCGGTGGGGAAGCCGTGGATCATCACCAGCACCGGGCGGTCGGCGCCGCCCTCGTCCCGGTACCAGATGTCCTGGCCGTTCCAGTCGAAGGTGGCACCGCCGGCCCGCCAGGTCTCGATCGCCTGGAGGGCGGGCGGGTGTGGGTCAGAGGGCATCGGTGTTCTCCTTGTTATCGCCCGCGCCGTGAGTGCCGCTAGCTCAGTGAGCCCAACGCCGCCTTGGAGAACGGCTCGATCTCATCATGCTGGCCGTTGCGCATTTTGACCAGCCAGTTGGGGTCCTGCAGCAGGGCGCGGCCCACCGCGATCAGGTCGAACTCGTCCGCCGCCATGCGCTTGGCCAGGTCCTCGATGCCCTTGGGGTTGGCGTTGCCGCCGATGCCCTGGTTGTTGGCGCCGATAAAGTCGTCGTCCAGCCCCACGCTGCCCACCGAGATCACCGGCTTGCCGGTGAGCTTGCGGGTCCAGCCGGCCAGATTCAGGTCGGAGCCTTCGAATTCCGGGGTCCAGAAGCGGCGGGTGGAGGCGTGGAACACGTCCACGCCGGCGTCGGTGAACAGCGTCAAGAAGCGCTCCAGCTCTTCCGGGGTTTCCGCCAGACGCGCTTCATAATCCTGCTGCTTCCACTGCGAGAAGCGCAGCACGATGGCGAAGTCCTCGCCCACCGCGGCGCGCACCGCCTCGACGATTTCCACGCCGAAGCGGGCGCGGTTTTCCAGGGAGCCGCCGTACTGGTCGTCACGCTGGTTGGTGCCTTCCCAGAAGAACTGGTCCAGCAGGTAGCCGTGGGCGCCGTGGATCTCCACGCCGTCGAAGCCGATCTCCTTGGCGGCGCGGGCGGAATCCGCGAACGCCTGGATCACGTCCTGGATGTCCTTCAGGGTCATGGCTTCGCCGTTGGGCTTGCCGGGCTTGAACAGGCCGGACGGGGAATAACCGGGGGCGTCCTTGTCCGGGCCCACGCCGGGCCGGCGGGTGCCGCCCACGTGCCACAGCTGGGGAATGATCGCACCGTTGGCGGCGTGCACCTGGCGCACCACTTCCTTCCAGCCGTTGAGCGCCGCTTCGCCGTGGAACGCCGGCACGCTGTCGTGGCCCGGCGCGCCGGGGTGGCCCACGGTGGTGCCCTCGGTGATCAGCAGCCCCACTTCGCCCTCGGCGCGGCGCCGGTAGTAGCCGGCCACTTCCTCGGTGGGCACCTGGCCCGGCGAGAAATTGCGGGTCATGGGCGCCATCGCCACCCGGTTACGCAGCTTCAGGGATTTGCATTCAAAAGGACGGAACAAAGGGGCCAGATCAGCGCTCATTGGGGCACTCCAGACAGGGATACGATAACAGGCAATTCGGTTGCGTTTCGAAACCGTACCCATAACGGTTTCTTCTTGCAACCGTATTTGGCACACTGCCCGTATGGTCCGTAAACGATTTCCCGACACCCACTGCTCGGTGGCCCGCGCGCTCAATGACGTGGGCGACTGGTGGTCCCTTCTGGTGGTGAAAGAAGCCATGCTCGGCACCCGCCGGTTCGTGGACTTTCAGCAGAACCTGGGCATCGCCCGCAATATTCTCTGCGACCGGCTGGCGCGGCTGCTGGAGAACGGCGTGCTGATCAAGCAGGACGTGGGCGAGCACGGCACCCGCTACGAGTACCGGCTCACCGACAAGGGGCGGGATCTGTTCACGGTGATCACCGCGCTGCGTCAGTGGAGCGACCGCTGGAACGGGGAAAGCGACGGCCCGGAACTGGTCGACCGGGCCAACGGCGAACCGGTGCGGACCGTGGCGGTGCAAAGCCGCGATGGCCGCACGCTGGACGTGCGCGCGGTGGTCTACCGGGATTCGTCGGACACCGACAGCGCCGCGGGCTGATTCTCCAGCTCGATACGGCGCGCCTTCCAGTAACGCTCCTTCCAATACACGTTGTTCAGCGACGAGGTCATCACGCCGCGGCTGGTGGAGGCGTGCAGAAAGCGCTTGCCGCCCATGTAGATGCCCACATGGCGCTGGCGGAAGCCGGTCTTGAAAAACACCAGGTCGCCGGCCTGCAGTTCGGAACGGTCCACGCGCTCCCCTTCCCGGGCCAGCTCCTCGGTGGTGCGCGGCAGGTCCACGCCGAGCTTGGACCGGAAGGTGATCTGCACGAAGGCGGAACAATCCACGCCGGCCTCACTGCTGCCGCCAAGCCGGTACGGCACGCCGCGCCAGCGCTCCGCCTGGGCGCGCAGCAGCGGCAGCACCGGCGAGCTCTCGCCCCCGGCGCCCTGGGCGGGCACGTCGTCGCGCAGCAGCGGCGGCGGCTC
>NZ_ARXR01000011.1 GCF_015356855.1 Alloalcanivorax venustensis ISO4 | reverse complement strand
GTTAGGCACCATAGAATCTCCCACAGTCCGACACCCCGGCCCGGGACGATCCGGTAATCGCATGCTAAGGTTGGCGGCATCGCAGGGGGAGGAGAGCGCGGAATGTTCCATCGCCTTATCCGCACGCTGGATCTGTACGACGGGCTGCGGCTGCCGGTGCAAATCGGCCGCGAGGAGTTACTGCTGATTCATGAGGACGGCGCCACCTGGCTGGTGCAGCGCCGCTGCCCGCACGGGGAGTTTCCCCTGGAAAGGGCTTCGGTGCGCGGCGAGGTGCTGCGCTGTCCCGGGCACGGGCTGGAGTTTTCCCTGAGCAGCGGTCAGTGCCGCGGCGCCCAGGGCTATTGCCTGAAACGCTACCGGATTGATTACGACGGCCCCTGGATCGGGGTCAGCGACCTTTAGCGGCTGGCGACCGCGTCTTCCTTGGCCAGTTGCAGCTGATAGCGCAGCCGCAGCTGTTTGACCTTTTTCACGTAGGCCTGGGTTTCCGGAAACGGCGGGATGCCGCCGTAACGGCGCACATTGCCTTCGCCGGCGTTGTAGGCCGCCAGCACCTGGTCCAGGGTGCTGAATTTGTTCTGCAGGTAGGCGAGGAAACGGGTGCCGCCGTGGATGTTGGCGCTGGCGTCGAACGGGTCGGCCACTTCCAGGTAGCGGGCGGTGCGCGGCATCAGCTGCATCAGACCCTGGGCGCCGACCCGCGACACGGCGGTGCGGTCGAACAGGGATTCGGCGTGGATCACCGCTTTCACCAGGGCCGGTTCGACGCCGAAATCGTCGGCGGCGCGCGCGATCACGGTGTCGTAGCGGTCACGCCGGGCGGCGCTCAGGGTGGTGGGGGTGTAATTCCAGCCCTTGCGCACGGAGAGCAGGGTATAGCTGGCGTCGACCTTGGCGCGGGGCTTGTCCGTGAACAGGATTTCGCCGCCGTCGCCACGGTAGGTGTAGATGTTTTCCGCGATGGCCGGCATCGACACCCCCAGTGCCAAAACCAGGCCGCAGACCCCCGGTAATTTCATTGTTTTGTCTCTTACTGATTTTACATCCCGATTCCAGTTGAAGTGATACCACAGTATTAGCGGTCGGGCTAGGTGCCCTGTGCGGATTATTAGTCCGGGTTCTCACCTTTTCGCATCAGACGGTGATTTTCAGCGGCCAACCCGGATGGCGGGGCCGGGTTATAGTGATAGCATGGATTCGGGCGATTAGAGGAGGTCCTATGCTCTCCGAGCAGTTGCATGCCTGGGTCAATCTACTGACCACCTGGCTGGCCTTGGGCCTGCTGTTGATGGTGTTTCTGGTGACGGTGGCGGCCATGGTCCTGTGGGTGCAGGACCGCTATTTCCAAAAGGCCCACGCGATTCGACGGAATTACCCTCTGATCGGCCGTTTTCGCTACTTTTTCGAGCATATCGGCGAGTTTTTCCGTCAGTACTTCTTTGCCATGGACCGGGAAGAACTGCCGTTCAACCGCGCCCAGCGCAGCTGGGTCTACCGCGCCGCCAAGGACCTGAGCAATACGGTGGCGTTCGGTACCACCAAGCAGAACGCCGCCGGCCGCATCGTCTTTCTGAATACGCCTTATCCGACCCTGGAAAAGGACGCCGCCGAAACCCTGCCGTTGATGATCGGCCCCCACGCCGACCAGCCGTTCGTGGCACGCAGCTTCCACAATATTTCGGCGATGAGCTTCGGCGCGCTGTCCACGCCGGCGGTGCGGGCCCTGTCCCGGGGCGCCGGCCAGGCGGGCTGCTGGCTGAACACCGGCGAAGGCGGCCTCACCGAAATGCACCTGGAAGGGCATTGTGATCTGGTGTTCCAGATCGGCACCGCCTATTACGGCGTGCGCGATCAGGAGGGCAACCTGAGCGATGAAAAGCTGCGGGAGGTGGCCCGCCTGCAATCGGTGAAGATGTTCGAGATCAAGCTCAGCCAGGGCGCCAAGCCGGGCAAGGGCGGCATTCTGCCGGCGGAGAAAGTCACCCCGGACATTGCTCGCATTCGTGGCATTCCGGTGGGGCAGGCGTCGGTGAGCCCCAACGGCCAGCCCGGCATCCGCAGCGCCGGGGATTTGCTGGACATGATTGAGCGGGTGCGCCGGGTGACCGGTAAGCCCACCGGCATCAAGACGGTGATCGGTTCCTGGCAGTGGCTGGAAGAGCTGTTCATGGAAATCCATGAACGGGGCCTGGAGAGCGCGCCGGACTTCATCACCGTGGACAGCGGCGACGGCGGCACCGGCGCCGCGCCCATGTCGCTGATGGACGACGTGGGGCTGAACCTGGCCGAGTCGCTACCGCTGGTGGTGGACCTGCGCGACGGCTTCGCGCTGCAGGACCGGATTCGCATCATCGCCTCGGGCAAACTGATCACGCCGTCCATGGTCGCCTGGGCCATCGCCATAGGCGCGGATTTCTGTGTCTCCGCGCGCGGCTATATGTTCGCGCTGGGCTGTATCCAGGCGATGCAGTGCAACCGCAATACCTGTCCCACCGGGGTCACCACCCACAACCCGCGCCTGCAGCGCGGTCTGGTGCCCAGCGAGAAGGGCGCGCGGGTGGCGCATTTCCACGCCAATCTGGTCAAGGAAGTGGAGACCATTGCCCACGCCTGTGGGGTGGGGGAGCCGCGCCAGCTGCGCCGCCACCATGCCCGCATGGTCAACGCCAACGGCGACTCCATGCCCCTGGAAGAGCTGTGGCCGCCGATCGAGCCGGGGCTCTATCTGCGCCAGGGGCGGCCCAGCCTGCACGCGCCGTTCGCCCGTTTCCGGGTCGGCGCCTGAGGGCGTGGGCGCGGCGGCATAAGGGCACGCTATCAGGGTGATTAACCGCCTGGCCTTGTTCTTCACCGGGTGGCCGCCACAATAGCGGCCATCCCGCAGCGGTCTACGATTAAGGAGAGTGTTTTGTCTGACGAATTCGATCTGGTGGTCATCGGTGCCGGTTCCGGCGGTGTCCGCGCCGCGCGCATGGCGTCCGGCCACGGCGCCCGGGTGGCGATTATCGAGGAACGGTTCTTCGGCGGCACCTGCGTCAACGTGGGCTGCGTGCCGAAGAAGCTGTTCGCCTACGGCGCCGGCTTCCCGGAAGAGTTCGAGCTGGCCGCCAGCTACGGGTACCAGTTGGACGGCTGGCGGTTCGACTGGAACACCCTGCGCGACAACAAGACCCGTGAGATCGAACGGCTCAACGGCATCTACAACCGCATCCTGGATAACGCCGGCGTCACCGTGTTCGAAGGCCACGGCCGCATTGAGGGCCCCGGCCGGGTGTCCGTGGACGGCGACCGTGTTCTGGAATGTAAGCACATTCTGATCGCCACCGGCGGCAAGCCCCATGTGCCGGAACTGCCCGGCGACCATCTGGTGCGCATCTCCGACGATCTGTTCTATCTGGATAAATTGCCGGAGCGCGTCGCCGTGGTCGGCGGCGGTTACATCGCCTGCGAATTCGCGTCCATCCTCAACGGCCTGGGCGTGGAAGTGCATCAGCTTTACCGCCGCGATCTGATCCTGCGCGGCTTCGACGGTGAAATCCGCGAGTTCGTCGCCGAGCGCATGGCCGCCGCCGGCATTCATATCCATGTGAACACCGACGTCAGCGCCATTGAAGGCGACGCCGGCGGCGAGAAAACCCTGCGTCTGTTGAACGGCGACAGCCTGGTGGTGGATGAGGTGTTCTACGCCACCGGCCGGGTGCCCAAGCTGGACGGCCTGTTCGCCGAGGGTGTGTCGGTGCAGACCCGCGACAACGGCGCGGTGATCGTGGACGACGCCTTCCAGACCAGCGAGCCGGGCATCCACGCCCTGGGCGACGTCACCGACCGGCTGCAGCTCACCCCGGTGGCCCTGGCCGAAGGCATGTGGCTGGCGGCCCATCTGTTCGGCGAGCACAAACCGAAGGCGCCGCTGGACTACCGCGATGTGCCCACCGCCGTGTTCTGCCACCCGAACATCGGCACCGTGGGGCTCAGCCAGGAAGAAGCGCTGGCCGAGTACGGCACCATCCGGGTCTACAAGAGCCAGTTCCGGCCGATGCGCTACACGCTCAGTGACATCCAGGAAAAATCCATGATGAAGCTGATCGTCGACGACGCCAGCGACCGGGTGGTGGGCCTGCACATGGCCGGCGAAGAGTCCGCCGAGATCACCCAGGGCTTCGCCGTGGCGGTGCGCATGGGCGCCACCAAGGCGGACTTCGACGCCACCGTGGGCATTCACCCCACCTCGGCGGAAGAGCTGGTGACGCTGCGCGACGGCGAGACCGTCAGCGGCTGACCGCGGCCGGCGGAACGCCGGCCGCCGGACCGCCGGCCGCCGAAACGGTCACAGCCGTTCCAGCGTCACCGGCAGGCCGTCCTTGGGCACCGGCAGGCTGGTGGTGTCCACCGGCATCACATAGTCCGCCGGCACCCGCCAGCGGTACTTCAACAGCACCTGGTGGAGGATCGCCTTCACCTGCATGTCGGCGAAATGCAGGCCGATGCATTTGTGCGCGCCGCCGCCGAAGGGCACCCAGGCATAGGGGTGCACCTTGTCCTCGCGGCGGTGTTCGGCGAACCGCTCCGGATCGAAGCGCTCCGCGTCCGGCCAGTACTCTTCCATATAGTGGGTGAAGTAGGGCGCCATGGTGATAAAGCTGCCCTTGGGTATATGGAAGCCGTCGTATTCCACGTCACGCACGGTGCGGCGGGGCAGCGACGGCACCGGCGCGCACAGGCGCAGCGCCTCCTTCATGGCCAGGCCGATGCCCGGCAGCTTCTCCAGGTCTTCGTATTCCAGTTGGGTTTTGCCCAGCGCGCGGCTTTCCTCGCGCAGGCGCTCCTGCCATTCCGGCGCGCTGGCCAGGTGATAGAACAGATTGGACAGCGTGATGGTGGTGGTGTCGTGGGCCGCCATCATCAGGAAGATCATGTGGTTGACCACATCGTCGTCGGAGAAGCGGTCGCCGTCCTCGGTGGTGGCGTGGCAAAGCGCGCTGAACAGGTCGTTGTCTTCCTGGGCCCGTTTCGTCGGGATCTCATCGCGGAACAGTTGCTCCAGCACCCGCCGGCCGCGCAGCCCCTTGGACCAGCGCAGCCCCGGCACCGGGAAGCGCAGCAGCGCGGTGCCGGCGCGCACCGTGTCCACGAACGCCCGGTTGACCTGTTCGGAACGCGGGCCCAGTTCCTGGCCCATGAACACATCGGTGGCCAGGTCCAGGGTCAGCCGCTTGACCCGGGGCAGCACCTTGATGCCGCCCTCCGGCCAGGTGTCCAGGCCGGCGGTGATGCGCGGCCCCATGCGCTCCAGATAGCCGCGCAGGGCGTTTTTGGTGAACGCCTGCTGCATGATGCGCCGGTGCCAGCGGTGCTCCTCGAAATCCAGCAGCATGATGCCGCGATGGAAAAACGGGCCGATGAAAAAGTCCCAGCCGCCGTGGTTGGAGAACAGGTCGCCCTTGTTCATCAGCACGAACTGGTTGGCGTCCGGGCCCAGCATCTGCACCACCCGCAGGCCGAACAGCCGGGTCCAGGACACCGGACCGTACTGGTCGTAACGCTGTCGCATCAGGCCCACTGGATCACGCATACTGGTCAGAGTGTGCCCGACCAGCGGCCAGCCCGGATCTCCGGGGACCGACTTGAGGGGGCTGCCGGTGGGAACAGGCGCAAAGGGGGTAACGGCGCTCATGGATCACTCCGTGGTAAACATGGTGTATATCTATACTGAGCGCAAAACGGGAAGCGGGACAAGGGGGGTAAATGTCTTTCTGCCGCGCATTTACCCCGCACTGGCCAGGGAACGATCAATCCGCCAGAGGCGGCATGGTGTCGGCGCCGCCGCCACTCTTCAACGGCTTGTTAACGGGGTTATCCACAGTTTTTGTGGACGAAGGATGACAGCCGCCCACGTCGCTGCGGCCTGGGAGCCGTTCCGGCCCCTGTGTATCATTGCGCCATTCAGGTAAGGAGAACCGTGCATGCGAACCGTGGTGTTTAATCAGAAAGGCGGTGTGGGTAAATCCAGTATCACCGTGAATCTGGCGGCGATCAGCGCCGCCCGGGGCAACAAGACGCTGGTGGTGGACCTGGATCCACAATGCAACGCCAGCCAGTACCTGCTGGGCATGGGCGCGTATCAGCAGGAGCAGGGGCCGACGCCCAACATCGGCACCTTCTTCGCGCAGACGCTGTCGTTCAAGCTCAAGGAAAAAGCGCCCCGCGATTACGTGCATCTCACCAGGTTCGAAAACCTGTACGTGTTGCCCTCCGACGGTGAACTGGGCGAGGTGGAGCACCTGCTCGAATCCAAGCACAAGATCTACAAGCTGCGCGGCCTGCTGAAAAGCCTGGCGCGGGAGTTCGACGCCATCTACGTGGACACGCCGCCGGCGTTCAATTTCTACACCCTGTCCGCGCTGATCGCCGCCGACCGGGTATTGATTCCCTTCGATTGCGATGCGTTTTCCCGCAAGGCGCTCTATTCCCTGCTGGAGAACATTCAGGAGACCCGCGAGGACCATAACGAGGACCTGCGCGTGCAGGGCATCGTGGTGAATCAGTATCAGCCGCGCGCCCGCCTGCCCAAGGAGCTGGTGGCGTCGCTGGTGGAGGAGGGCCTGCCGATCCTCGACAGCAAGCTGTCCGCCAGCGTCGCCATGCGCGAATCCCACGAGTGCGCCACGCCGCTGATCAACTGGAGCCCCAAGCACAAGCTCACGCAGGAATACCAGGCGCTCTATACGGAACTCAGCAGGCCCGGCCGCTGACCCGGCGCAATATTGCGCATTGGTAAAAGGCGGCGCTATGTACTATCTTTGCCGCGTTTGTCCTCGGGCTGGGCAACAAAAGAAATGCAATAGGAGATGCTATGCGAACCCTTTCCAGGGGCGCCTTGGCGGTGGTGTTGTCGATAACCGGGCTGGTGGCCCCGATGGCCGCGAGCGCGGCTCTGAGCCGCGCCCAGTTGGAGGATCTGGAGCACCATCTTTGGCAAGTGCGCACGGATTATCACATGTATGCCGTGATGGACGGCAACGACACCTACCGGGTAGCGCTCAACGAAGCCGCTCAGCAGGCCGCCGAAGCGCTGGATGAACTGCGCGCCGCCAGCGAGTCCGACGCGGAGCGGGCCCTGGTCGCGGATCTCACCGACCGGTGGCAGCGCATGGCCGCCGACCAGGCGCTGCCGGCTCCGGGTGACGCCGAGGGCGAAGCGGCGTCCGGCGATCCGCGGCGGCTGGACGACCTGCCGGCGGAGATGGCCGCCGGCATCGACGACTTCGAAGGCGCCGCCGACGGTGACTACGACGACGTCCACGGGTTGATCAGCGAGCTGCAGCAGTTGACCTCGTCCTACGTGGCGATCATCGCCGACAACAACTACGACGACGGTGAGGGGCAACAGGATCGCGGCGCCTTCGAGCAGGCGGTGCCGGCGTTTTCCGACCGGCTCAAGCGAGTGCAGGCCGCCCACCGTGGCGACGGCAACCTCAACCGCACCCTGGAGCAGGCCGCTCTCAAGTGGGGGTTCATCCGCTCTTCCATGCTCAAGTTCGGTGACGACGCGGTGCCGTTCCTGGTCTACCGCTATACCTCGCAGATGACCAGCAGCCTGCAGCAGGCGGTGGAGCTGGCCACCTCCGAGGTCGCCAAGCCCACCATCGGTCCGCCCGAGTAGGGCTCAGTCGGCGCGCGCCTCCAGCCAGTCGGCGATCACCCGCCAGCACTGGCCGGGCGCCTTGCTGCCGGCGAACACCCCGGCGTGGCCGCCGGGGGCTTCCTCGAACCGCTTCTCGCGGCTGCCCACCACTTTGAGAATCTCCCGCGCGGCGCGCAGGCTGACGATGCGGTCGGTGCGTCCGCCGAACGCCAGCAGATCCTGGGTGATGGCGCCGAAATCCACCGGCCGCCCGCCGATGCTGAGACGGCCGTCGGCCAGGCTGTTGGCGAGCACCATCTTCTCGATCACTTCGCGCACCACCGCCCCCGGGTAATCGACCATGTCGTTGAACCACTGGCCCATGGTCATGTACTCGGTGAGGTAGTCCCGGTCGCCCATATTGCGCAGCAAATCCACATAGGACTGCACCAGCCCCGGCGGGTTGGTCATCTTGAAGCCCAGCGACAGCAGCCGGGCGGGAATGTGGAACAGCTTGCTGTCGAGCGGCTCCAGGCGCACCTGGAACCAGTCGTGGGCCTGCATGGCGGGGATCGCCGCGAGGCTGAAAATCTTGCCGAACGGCCCGCTTTTATGAAAATTCACCGGGCTGGCGATGGTCGACAGACTGCGCACCGGCGCCCCCGGGTGGCTGCCCAGATAGAGCATGCACAGCAGCCCGCCCATGCAGTAGCCGAGCAGATTCACCTGGTCCGACCCGGTGTGCTCGCGCACCCGCTCCACCACCTGCGGCAACCACTGGTTCACGTAGGTGTCCAGGTCCAGGTCGCGGTCGGCCTGGGACGGCTGGCCCCAGTCGATCAGATAGACGTCGTGGCCGCGCGCCATCAGATAACGGACCATGGACCGGTTGGGCATCAGGTCGTAGGTCCAGCAGTGGATGCCCAGCGCCGGCACCAGAATCAGCGGAATACGATGCTTCTCCCGCCGTACCGGTATCTCCTCGTCGCCGACCGGAATCCGCGCCATCGGCGGCAAACTGTAATGACGCAGCGCCATGATGCCGTTGCGGTAAATTTCGTCCCAGGGTGTTTTGTCGGTCTGAATGAAGCGCCGCGGATGACGGCGGCGCTCCACCATATGGCTCAATGCGCGCAGTGATGATTTCACGGAAGGACGTGGTGCCATGGAGGCTCCGCTGATAGCAATTGATCCCGAGTAAGGGTAGGCGGTAATCTTGCCGGGCCCGCAGTAACAGAGCATTGGCCCCCGTGACAAATTCAAAGCCCCCTTACACCCGCATGGACGTCTGTAACCGGTCCCTGGAGACCGTGCGCCATTCCCGCAACCTGGGTATGGAAGTGCTCAGCGCCGAAGAAGACGGCGTCCGTGTGCGCCTGCCCTGGCGCGAGGACCTGGTCGGCAACCCGGACACCGGTGTGCTGCACGGCGGCGCCATCTTCGCGATGATGGACCAGGCCGGCGGCATGGCGAACAGCTGCCGCCTGTACCCCAACTTCGAAATCACGCCGACCATCGATTTCCGCGTCGACCACCTGCACGCCCCGACACCGGGCAAGGCGGTGATCTGCTACGCCAGCTGCTACCGGCTCACGCCCAACGTCACCTTCGTGCGGCTGACCACCTGGGAAGAGGGCGAGGAAGAGGGGGAGCCGGTGGCCACCGGCCTGGCCACCTACACACGCATGAAACTGGATAAAAACGGGCGGGTGGTGTCCTGATGACCGATTCACTGAAAGCCTTGATCGAAGCCTGCCGCAACGGCGAAGCCAACTACCAGGACCTGGTGGACCGGGTGCCCTATGCCCGCTTCCTGGGTATCGAGTTGCTGGTGCAGGGCGAGGAACTGACCTTCATTCTGCCGCGCAACGAAAACAATATCGGCAACCCCACCTTGCCGGCGTTGCACGGCGGCGCCGTGGCCGGCTTCATGGAGCA
Source organism: Alloalcanivorax venustensis ISO4 (assembly GCF_015356855.1). Lineage (GTDB taxonomy): Bacteria > Pseudomonadota > Gammaproteobacteria > Pseudomonadales > Alcanivoracaceae > Alloalcanivorax > Alloalcanivorax venustensis. Next base: position 85,202 of record NZ_ARXR01000011.1, on the reverse strand, counting down.
GGCCGCGATCATCTTCATCCTGCTGGAAATGGGCGAGCCCAAGGTGCCCAAGACCATCGATTTCACCATCGACTACCTGCGCGCCGGCCTGTTCCGCGACACCTTCGCCGAATGCCGCATCACCCGCCTGGGCCGTCGCATCGCCAATGTGCACATCAGCGCCTGGCAGAAACGCCGGGAAGAGCCGATCACCATCGCCCGGGCCCACTTCCTGCTTTCCGAAGAAAACAACTAGCGGCGGCGATAGGGCAACGAAGGTGATATATTAGCGGGCCCGATAGGAGGCCCTCTTTGTCATTATCGCCGGTTGCCAGATCCTCGACCTTTACCCAAAGCCTGCTGCTTGCCGCGGTGGGCGTCACCGCCCTGGGCCAGACCCTGGTGTTCACGCTGCTGCCGTCCCTGGGCCGGGCCACCGGCCTGGCCGAGATCCAGGTGGGGCTGATCATCAGCTGCTCGTCGCTGGCCTTCGCCCTGGCCAGCCCGGTGTGGGGCTACCTCAGTGAACTCTACGGCCGCCGGCCGATCCTGATCATCGGCCTGAGCGGCTACGCCACCGGCACACTGCTGTTCGCGCTGGTGTTCCAGGCCGGGCTGGCCGGCTGGGTGAGCGGCGGCGTTCTGGTGGCGCTGCTGGTCGCCGCGCGCATGAGCCAGGCGGTGATCATGGCCGCCACGCCGCCGTCGGCGGCAGCCTACACCGCCGACATCACCGCGCCGGAGGCGCGCACCCGCGGCATGGGCCGCATCGGCGCCGCCAACAACCTGGGCACCGTGCTGGGCCCGGGCATCGGCGGCATGCTGGCGGCGGTGGCGCTGGTGCTGCCGCTCTATCTGGTGGCCGGTCTGGTGGCCTTGATGGCGGTGTTTATTCTGTTCTTCCTGCCGCCGTCGCCGTACCGCGGCGAGCCGCCGGTGCAGCGCCGGCGCACGGTGCTGGCCACCGGCCTGCGCGCCTATACCGACCGCCGTTTCCGCGATCTGTTGATCACCGGGGTGGTGCTGTTCATGAGCTTCGCGCTGGTTCAGCAAACCCTGGGCTTTCTGTTTCAGGACGCGCTGAACATGTCGCCCAGCGAAGCGGCCGGCGCCCTGGGCACCGCCATGATGGCGGCGGCGATCACCTCGCTGACCGGCCAGATTCTGGTGGTGCAATGGCTGCGCGCGCCGGCATTGGTGTTGCTGGCCCTGGCGGTTCCGGCCATCGGCCTGGGCGCCGGCGTGCTGTGGCTGTTCGACAGCCGTCTGGGGATGACCCTGGCGGTGATGCTGGTGGGTATGGGGATCGGTTTCGGCATGCCGGCGATCATGTCGCTGGCGAGCCTGAGGGTGGACAGTTCGGAGCAGGGCAGGGTGGCCGGGCTGGCCAGTGCGTGTCCGTCGCTGGGGTTCGTGCTCGGGCCGCTGGTGGGCACCGGGCTTTACACGCTCGACCACCGTTTTCCGTACATGCTGGTGGTGATGCTGATGGTGCCCCTGGCGGTGCTGGTCTGGCGGCTACGCCGGGCCGGCACCGCCTGAGGCGGTGGCGCGGAGCCCTGGATTATTCCTCGTAGGGAATCAGGGTCAGTTCCACGCGGCGGTTCTGCTGGCGGCCTGACGCCGAGCCGTTATCCGCGATCGGCTGGGTTTCGCCGAAACCGACCACGTCCATGCGCACGGCCTGCACGCCGTAGCCGCTGAGCACATCGGCCACCGCCTGGGCGCGCTGCTGGGAGAGCAGCAGGTTGTAGCGGTCGCCGCCGGTGCTGTCGGTGTGGCCGGCGATCTGCAGCATGGTGGAATCGTATTCCTTGAGGACTTCGGACACGGAGTCCAGCACGGAACGGAACGAGGATTTCACCTGGGTGCTGTCGGTGTCGAAGGTCACGTTACCCGGCATGTTGAGAATAATGTTCTCGCCGTCACGGGTGACGGAAACGCCCGAGCCTTCCAGTTTCTGACGCAGCTTGGCTTCCTGGACGTCCATGTAGTAGCCCACGCCGCCGCCGGCGATGGCGCCGATACCGGCCCCGGCCAGGGCCCGCTCTTTGCGCTCCTTGGCGCTGTCCGAGGTGGCGATACCGATCAGCGCGCCGCTCACCGCGCCGATGGCGGCGCCGCCGGCGGCCTTGGAAGTCTGTTTTTCCCCAGTGTAGGGATTGATGGTGCTGCAAGCGGACAGGGACAAAGCCCCGGCCAGTAAGAGGCATCCGGCAGTGCGTTTCATCATTACTCCTTGTTATCCATTGTTCCTGAGTGGCTCAACAATAAGCGATCAGGGCACCGAAACCATAGCGGTGCGGTAAAAATCGGTAAAGTAGGGTAGCACCGGGATGCGATCGCGGTCTCTTAAAGCGGCGGCGGGCGCCACATCAGCCAGATCGGAGGACCGTCGGCGGTGACCCGGTCCTCGCGGATCACCTCGAAACCGAAGCGGCGGTAGAGCGGCAGGTTGTCCGGCTCGCAGGTCTCCAGGAAGGCACCGTGGCGGTCCCGGTCGCACAGGGCGAGCACCGGCGCCAGCAGGCGGCGGGCGTGGCCGCGCCCCTGCTGGTCCGGCGCCACCCCCAGCACCTGCAGGTACCAGTGGGGTCGCTTCGGATGCAGTTGCTGAATATGCTGGATGCCGCCCAGGCGGCCGGGCAGGCGGGTGAGCCCGGTAATCGCCGCGAAGTCGGGCAGGAAGCGAAGCTGCTGCCACAGCCCCAGACGCCACTGGCCCGGCGGCGACCACAGCGCCGCCCCCACACCGGGTATATGATCGACCCGTCCGGGCAGGGCCAGGTGGCGCAGCTGCGCGGCCATGCCGCGCCGCAAGCGGACCTGGAAATCCTCCGGCCGGCACAGCCAGCGCCAGAACGGATCGTCGACGAAGGCGCGGGCCAGCAGCTCCACCACGGCGTCGAATTCGGCGCGGGTGCAATGCGGCTGCAAAAGAACCGGGGATAATGAGTAGGATGAAGGCATCCGGCGTTTGTAGCAGACTGACCGCGAAAAAGGAACGGTCGTGCCACCCGGAGGCAAAGCGTTCACACAATCCAAGGAGACACCATGCTGGCGAAGCGTGCGTCACTGGCCGAACTGGCCGGGGAACAATGGGACCTGATCGTGATCGGCGGCGGCATCACCGGCGCCGGCGTGTTGCTGGAAGCGGCCCGCCAGGGGCGCAAGGCGCTGCTGCTGGAACAGCAGGATTTCGCCTGGGGCACCTCCAGCCGCTCGTCGAAGATGGTCCACGGCGGGCTGCGCTATATCGCCCAGGGCGAAGTGCGCCTGACCCGCGACGCCCTGCGCGAGCGGGAGCGGCTGCTGCGCGATCTGCCCGGCCTGGTGGAGCGGGCCCAGTACCTGTTCCCACTGCGCGACGGCCGGTTCCCGGGGCGCTGGCCGATGACCGCGGTGCTGTCGCTGTACGACTTTCTGGCCGGCATTCGCGACCACCGTTTCGTGCCCCGCGCCCAGGTGCTGATGCGGGTGCCGGGGCTGGATACGGCGGGCCTGAACGGGGCCATGAGCTACACCGACGCCCTCACCGACGATTGCCGGCTGGTGGTGCGCTGCCTGCTGGAAGCGGCGCGGCATGGCGGCCGTTCGCTCAATTACGCCCGCGCCACCGCTATCCGCACCGAGAACGGCCGCACCGAGAACGGCCGCGCCCGGGTGGACGTCACCGATCTGGAAAGCGGCGACAGCCTGACCCTGAACGCCGGCGCGGTGATCAACGCCACCGGCGCCTGGGCCAACCGCCTGGGCGGCGCCGGGCAACGCATCCGCCCGCTGCGCGGCAGCCATCTGTTCGTCGATCCGGCGCGGCTGCCGGTGGCCGACTGCCTGACGCTGATCAACCCCCGCGACGACCGGCCGGTGTTCGTGTTCCCATGGGAAGGGGTCACCTGCATCGGCACCACCGACCTGGATCACGGCGACAGCCTGGACCAGGAGGCCCGCGCCAGCGGCGCGGAGGTGGACTACCTGCTGGAACTGATCAACGGACAGTTCCCGAAGGTGAACCTGGGCCGCGAGGACATCCTCTCCACCATGGCCGGGGTGCGCCCGGTGATCGCCTCCGGCGACGGCAAGGATCCCTCCAAGGAGCGCCGCGACCACGCGGTGTGGGAAGAGAACGGCGTGGTCACCGTGAGCGGCGGCAAGCTCACCACCTTCCGGCTGATCGCCCTGGACGCGCTCTGCGCCGCCGGCCTGCTGGGCCCGCGGGAGGCGCGCCGTGCCCGGCGCAGCAACGCCCCCTTGTTCCGGCCGCTGCCGGACGCGCCGGAACAGGTGGACCAGTTCCTTCATGGCGTCCAGGACGACGAGGCGCTGTTGCGCTGGGTGCTCAGCCACGAGGCGGTGGTGCATCTGGACGACCTGCTGCTGCGCCGCACCCGGCTGGGTCTGCTGCGCCGCGACGGCGGCGCCGGCCTGGCGGAGCGGCTGCGCGCGCTCACCGGCGAACTGCTGGGCTGGGACGCGGCCCGCTGGGAACAGGAATGGGCCCGCTATGAAGAGATCCGTGAGCGCTTTTACGGCGTGCCGCCGGCGGACCGGGACCGGGCCGCCGCCTGAGCCCCGAACGCTACCTTTGCATTACCGGAGTCGATCGCCATGCGCGTTACCGATCTGGCCCGGCGGGCCGACACCACCGCCGAAACCGTTCGCCACTACACCGATCTGGGCCTGCTGACCCCGCGTCGCGACCCACACAACGGCTACCGCCAGTACAACGGCGTCGACCTGTCGCGGCTGCGCTTCGCGCTGAAAGCACGCAGCCTGGGCTTCACGCTCGGCGACGTGCGTGAATTGATCGAAGAGTCGGAGGGCGGGGAAACGCCGTGCCCGAGGGTGCGGTCGTTGATAGAGGCGCGCCTCGCCGAAGTGGAAGCGCGCATCCGTGAACTGAGCGAGTTGAGCGCGCGCATGCGCGCCGCCATGGACGACTGGTCGCGGGCCCCGGACTGCCATCTGGGCGACGGCAGGGTGTGCGGCCTGATCGATTCCTTCAACGCCGAATCGGCGGCGCCCCGCTAGGACGCCTGGTCGCCGTTCTCTTCGGCGCTTTGCTCTTCCTTGATCAAACCGATCACCGACCAGCCGGCCCGGGGCTCCGGCTGGGACTCGGACGTGAACACGTGGATCCGGTCCTTGCTGTCCACCGCGAACAGCGGCCAGACCTGCCGGTTCTCCACCGCCAGATAGGCCTTGAAGTCGAACTCCTCGGTGATCCGCGTCTTGCGGATGTCCGCGCCCTGACTGAGCAGGCTGGCGAGGCGGGCATAGGTCATGTCCGGCCCGAACAGGGTGGCGCCCCGGTGGTGCGCGGCCACGTCGTGCTTCTCTTCCTTCTCACTCTGCCAGGGCAGGCTGTAGACATTCGGTTCGCCGAATTCCAGACGGTAGCGCATGGTCGCCATGGTGTTCAGTTCCCGGCGCGGGCTCAGGCCCAGCAATTTGCCGTAGCCCACCAGGTCCAGGTACTGATCCGCGTGGCTGGACACCGGGTTGCCGTAGAAGGTGGGCAGCCCTTCCATGCGCGCGGTGCGGATGCTCTCCCAACTGGAATCGGTGAGGATCACCGGGAAATTGTTCTGGCTCAGGGTCTGGCCGATGGCGCGGGCCACCGGATTGGCGCCGATGATCAGGAAGCCCCTGGGGCCCGGCTCGGCCACCTTGAGCAGCCGCGCCAGCGGCCGGGCGGTGACGCTCTGCAGCGCCACCGTGCCGATGATCACCATGAAGGTGAGCGGCACCAGCAGCTCGGCGCCGGCCACGCCGTTTTCTTCCAGACGCTGGGCGAACAGGGCGGACACCGCCGCGGCGACGATGCCGCGCGGCGCGATCCACGCCAGCAGCGCCTTCTCGCGCCAGTTCAGGCTGCTGCCCAGGGTCGCCACCCACACCGACAACGGCCGCGCCACCAGCTGGATGATCGCCAGCACCAGCAGGGCGGTGGCGCCCAGGCTCAGCAGCTGCTCCATTTCCAGGCGCGCGGCCAGCACGATGAACAGCACCGAAATCAGCATCACCGACAGGTTCTCCTTGAAGTGGAGAATGTCGTCGGTGCGCACGCCCTTGCGGTTGGCCATCACGATGCCGGCCACGGTCACCGTCACCAGGCCGGATTCCTCGCTGATGCTGTTGGACAGCACGAAGGAGCCGATCACCGAGGACAGCACCAGGAAACTGCGCAGATACTCCGGCACCAGGTGGCGGCTCAGCAAGGCGCTCAGCGCCAGCGCCACGGCGCCGCCCATGGCGGCGCCCACGGCGATCGCCTGGAAGAACAGCCACAGCCCGTGCAGCAGGGCACCCTGCTGGCCGGTGGCCACCACCAGCTCGTAGGCGAGTACCGCCAGGATCGCGCCCAGCGGGTCAATCACGATGCCTTCCCAGCGCAGCAGCCGCGCCACGCTCGCCTTGGGGCGCACGCTGCGCAGCAACGGCACGATCACCGTGGGGCCGGTGACCACCACCAGGGCGCCGAACAGCAGCGCCAGCTCCAAGGGCAGATTCAGCAGGCCCCAGGCGGACAGCGTCACCACGCCCCAGGTGATCAGCGCCCCCCAGGTGACCAGCCGGCGCACGGTTTTTTCCAGGCCGCGGATCTCGCTGAAGCGAAGGGTGAGGGCGCCCTCGAACAGAATGATCGACACCGCCAGGGACACCCCGGGCAGCAGCAGATCTCCGAATAACTGCTTGGGTTGGATCAGACCGGCCACCGAGCCCAACAACAGGCCGGACAGCAGCAACGGTAAAATGGCGGGCAGCTTGATGCGCCAGGAGGCCCACTGGCAGACAAACGCCACCACGGTGATCAGGGCCAACTGCAAAGGTACGGAGAGTTCCATGGGCTTCCTTGTCTGAGAGTGCGGCTATAGTCCCAGCGAACCCGGAGCGTCGCAAGCCCGATTTTTTTCATCCCGCTAACGGCAAAAACGACGGTGATAATGATAGGCTTGCCGACCTCCGTTGTACCGCCCAGGGATTCCCGATGCCTACCGTTTCCCCCGTACGCCTGGCGATCATGCTCGGCACTCTGGTGGCCCTCGGGCCGCTCGCCATCGACACCTACCTGCCGGCGCTGCCGACCATGGCCGACGACTTCGGCGTGGCGGTGCACCGCATTGAACTGTCGGTGAGCGTCTATGTGCTGGGTGTGGCGCTGGGCCAGTGGCTGGGTGGGCCGCTGTCGGATCATTTCGGCCGCAAACCGGTGGCCTATGTGGGCCTGTCCGTTTTCATCGTCGCCAGCCTGGCGATCACGGTGTGCTCGCAGGTGGGCTGGCTGTACGGTCTGCGCGTGCTTCAGGCCCTGGGCGGCGGCGCCACCGTGGTGATCGCCGCCGCCTCGGTGCGCGACCATTTCAACGGCCGCGAAGCGGCCCGGGTGCTCACCAGTGTGGGCCTGGTGCTTCTGTTGGCGCCGCTGGTGGCGCCGGCGGTGGGGGCCTTCCTGCTGCACCTGGCCGGCTGGCAGAGCATCTTCGTGATGCTGGCCGGCTACGCCGTACTGGTGGCGCTTATGCTGCGCTTCGCGATGCCGTCGGTGGCCCCGCAGGTGGCGGAGGAACCGCTGCGCCACCGCATGTTCGCGGCCTACGGCCGGGTGCTGCGCCAGCGCCGGGCGATGGGCTTCATCCTCGCCAACGGCCTGATCTTTTCCGCCATGTTCACCTTCATCACCGACGCCGCCTTTCTCTATATCGAATACTTCGGCATCGACGAGGCCCGCTTCCCGCTCTATTTCGGCGCCAACGTGGTCGCCATGCTGGGGCTCAACCGCCTTAACGTGTTGCTGCTGCGCCGCTTCGACAGCGCCGCGATCATGGCCGTGGCGGTGGTACTGCAAAGCCTGGCCGCGCTGACGCTGCTGCTGCTCACCCTGAGCGGTTACCTGACGCTCTGGAGCACGGTGCCGTTGATCATGGTGGTGGCCGGCATGGCGGCGCTGGCGATCCCCAACGCGCTGGCCAGCTTCCTGGCCTTCTTCGAGCGCGACAGCGGCGCCGCCACCGGCCTCAACGGTTGCCTGCAGTTTCTGATGGCGGGGCTGATCGGTTCCGGGCTGGGCCTGATCCACAACGGTACGCCGCTGCCGATGACCGCCCTGATGGCGGCCAGCGCCGTGGGCGGCATGCTCTGCTTCTTCCTGCTGGCGCGGGAAAAGCCGGGCCTCAGGCAGTAGCCGTCAGGACATCAGGCGGGCCAGCGGCGCGCTGTGGCGTCGTGGCTTGAGCCACTGGGTCGCCAGCATCGGCAGGATCAGCACCCAGGGCAGCAGAATCCACCAGGATAGCGGCATATCGCCGTCGAACAGCTTGGCGCCCAGCGGCCAGAGCGCCACCAGGTGCAGCAGGTGCGCGAACAGGGCGGCGCCGCCGAGCAGCAGGGCCTGTTCGAGCACCGCCACCCGGCGCAGCAGGGCGGAGCGCGCGCCCAGCACCCGCAGCAGCGCCTCGTCGCGGCGCCGCTGCTGGCTGCCCGCCAGCCAGGCGGCGGCCATCACCAGCACGCTGGACGCCAGCAGCAGCACCGCCAGGGCCAGGGCCGCGCGGCTGGCGCGGGCGATCAGGTCCTGGGCCTGGTCGAGCAGGGCGTTGACGTCCAGCAGGGTGATCTGCGGGAACTGACGGATCAGGTCCGGCAGGTCCGCGCCCTGGCCCTCGGGCAGATAGAAACTGGTCAGCCAGTAGCGGTTCAGTGATTCCAGGGTGCCGGGGCTGAACATGAAGTAGAAATTCGGCTCGAAGCTTTCCCACTCCACTTCCCGCAAGCCCACCACGGTGGCGGTGACGCTGCCCGAGGGCGCGGTGAAGCCGAGCTCGTCGCCCACCTCCAGGCCCAGGGATGCCGCCAGTTCCGATTCCACCGACACTTCGCCGGGGGCATCGGCCACCCAGCGCCCGTCGGTCACCCGGTTGCTCTCCGGCAGGGTGTCGGCCTGGGTCAGCGACAGGTCGCGGTTGAGGGCGCGCTGGCCCTGGTCGTCCTCGTCTTCCTTGGTGACCGCCTCGCGCACCGGCTGGCCGTTCACCTCGGTGAGGCGGGCGCGCACCACCGGATAGAAGCCGGGCACCTCAGCGTCGTGGGTGTCCAGCCAGCTTCGGAACGCGTCCATATCCTGGTCGAACAGGTTGAGCACAAAATAGTTGGGCGCCTTCTCCGGCAGGCTGGCGCGCCACTGGCCCAGCAGCTGCTGGCCCACCTGGCTGGCCAGCGACATGACCGCCAGGGCCAGCACCATGGCGGCCAGCATCGGCAGGGTGGTCATCGGGCGCCGGGCCAGGCGCCGCAGCGCCAGACGCGGCGCCAGCGGCAGACGCGCGCCGCCCTTGTCGGCAAGGCGCAGCGGCCCCCACAGCAGCAGCGGCAGGCCCACCGCCACGGCCACCATCAGCAGCAACAGCTGCCCCAGGGCCACCAGCGAGCCGGACAGCATCATCGCCACCAGCACCGGGGCCAGCAGGGCGCCGAGCAGATTACGGCCGGTGCGCGCCGCCGGGGCCTCCAGGCGGTCGGCGAGGATCAGCCGCGCCGGCAGATCCGCCAGCCGCCACAGCCGGGGCAGGGCGAAGCCGGCCCAGATCACCACCGGCGCCAGGGCCAACAGCAGCCAGGTGAGCACGGACGGCCGCCAGGTGAGGGCGTCGCCGAGCCATTGCTGCAGCAGCAGAAAGCCGCCGCCGGCCAGCGCCAGGCCCACCAGGATGGACGGCAACAGCGCCGCCAGTTCGCGGCCCAGTATCTGGCCGAGGATAAGGCGGCGGCCGGCGCCGAAGGTTTTCATCACCGCGCAGCGGCGCGCCTGCTCGGCGCTGCGCACGCCGGCGGCCAGATAGACGGCGCCGCCGCACAGCAGCACCACCATCATCACCGACAGCTGGCCCCACAAGCTGAGTTGCCGCATCGGCCCCATGGAGCGCATCGCGGCGTCCTCGCGGGTGTCGATCTCCTGATGCGGCGCCAGGGTGGGTTCCAGCCGGTCAAGGACGCCGGCCATTTGCTCGCCGGGGGCGGCGATGCGCAGTTCATATTCGACCCGGGTGCCCGGCGCCAGCACGCCGGTGGAGTCCACGTCCTCCAGGTTCATCAGCACCCTGGGGTTCATGCTGTAGAAACCGGCGCCCTGGTCCGGCTCGCGGACCAGCACCTTGCCGATCCGCAACTGGCGCTCGCCCACGGTGACGGTGTCGCCCACGTTCTGTTCCAGGCGATCCAGCGCCGGCCCGGCCAACCACACCTCGCCGGGCGGCGGGCCCTGGTCCACGGTGCCCGGCGTGGCGAAGCGCTGCTCCGCCACGGTGAGTTCGCCGTACAGCGGGTAGGCGTCGTCCACCGCTTTGACGCTGGTGAGTACGAAGGTGTCGCCGTGCACCAGCACGGTGCTGAAGGCGCTGATCCGGGAATGGGGCAGGGCGGCCACCTGCTCGCGCTGGGCCCGGGTGGCCGGCTCGCTGCCTTCCAGCACCAGGTCGCCGCCGATCGCCTCGGCGGTGCGGTTGGCGAAGCGGTGGTCCAGCTCGCCGCGCATCAGCACCACGGCGGCGATCGCCAGGGTGCAGACCAGCAGCGCCAGGGCCTGAATGCGGAACGCGGACGAACGCCAGGGACGAAGCAGCGGTCGCGGGGACAAATCAGGCACTCAGGCGGCCCTCCACCAGTTCGTGATGGGTGCCGCAGTGCCGGGCCAGGGCCGGGTCGTGGGTCACCAGCACCAGGGCGGTGCCGTGGTCGCGGTTCAGATCGAACAGCATCTCCGCCACCTGATCGCCGTTGGCCCGGTCCAGGCTGCCGGTGGGCTCATCGGCGAACAGCAGGGCGGGCTCCATGGCGAAGGCGCGGGCCAGGGCCACGCGCTGCTGCTCGCCGCCGGAGAGCTGCGACGGGAAGTGCCGCTCGCGTTTGCCCAGACCGACCCGGGCCAGCCAGTGCCGGGCCTTGTCCCGGGCGCGGTCGGCGCCGGCGATTTCCAGCGGCAGCATGACGTTTTCCAGGGCGGTGAGGTCGGCGACCAGATGAAACGCCTGGAACACGAAGCTGCAGTAACGCCCGCGCAGCGCGGCGCGGGCGTCTTCGTCGAGGCCGCTGAACGGCTCGCCGGCGAGGCGCACGTCGCCGCCGGTGGGCACGTCCAGGCCGGCCAGCAAACCCAACAACGTGGATTTTCCGGAACCGGACGGCCCGGTGATGGCCAAAGTGTCTCCCCCTTGGACGGTGAGGTCGATATGCTCCAGGAGGGTCAGCTCGCCTTCCGGGGCGGAGACCGTTTTGCTAAGTTGTCGCGCGACAAGCACGGGAGTCGAGGCCATATGTGGGAACGCCTGATCGTTTTGGTTTTACTGGTAACGCCGTTTTGCGCCCGCGCCGAGGGCGTGCTGGTGCTGGGTGACAGCATCAGCGCGGCCTATGGTATCGAGGAAACGCAGGGATGGGTGCACCTTTTACGACAACGGCTGGAAACGCAATGTTCCGGGCTGCCGGTGAACAACGCGTCGGTGAGCGGCGACACCAGTGACGGCGGTCTGGTGCGGCTGCCGGATCTGCTCGAGCGCCACCAGCCGGACACCGTGGTGATCGAGCTGGGCGGCAACGACGGGCTGCGCGGCCTGCCGCCGCAGCGGCTGGGCGACAACCTGACCCGCATGATCGAACTGAGCGAAGCGGCCGGCGCCGAGCCGGTATTGCTGGGCATGCGTATCCCGCCCAATTACGGCCAGGCCTACACGAGACTGTTCGAGCAGGCCTTCAAAAACGTGGCCGGGGAAACCGGGGTGCCGTTCGTGCCTTTCCTGCTGGACGGCGTGGTGGAAGCGGGGCAGATGCAACGCGACGGCATACACCCCACCGCCGAGGCCCAGCCGGGCCTGCTTAAAAACGCCTGGCCGGCGATCAAACCGGCGCTGCCGGACCACTGCGACCTGTAAAGGAAGAGCACCATGGACTTCACCATCCCGTACCGGGATATCCTCGACTTCTGGTTTGGCGACAGCGGCGGCCTGGAAGGGGAGACCGACGATACCCGGGGCTGGCCGCCGCAATCGCTGCGCCGGCGCTGGTTCAAGAGCAGTGACGCCCAGGACGCGGAGATCGCCGAACGCTTCGGTGACCGGGTGGCGGCGGCGCTGCGGCGTGATCTGGTGGACTGGGAACGGGAGCCGGGGCCGAGGCTGGCGCTGATCCTGTTGCTGGACCAGTTCACGCGCAATATCCATCGCGGCACGGCGGACGCCTTCGCCGGCGACCACCACGCCGCCACGCTGACCCTGGAAGGTTTATCCACCGGCATGGACCGGCGCCTGGGCTGGGCCGGCCAGGTGTTTTTCTATATGCCGCTGATGCACGCCGAGGACGCCGAGCTGCAGGACCGCGCGGTGGCCTGCTACCAGGACCTGCACGCACGGGTGCCGGCGGCGCTTAAGGACGATATCGCCAACAACCTCAAATTCGCCGAGGAGCACCGCGACATCATCCAGCGGTTCGGCCGTTTCCCGCACCGCAACCGGGTGCTGGAGCGCACCGACAGCGCCGAGGAACTCGACTTCTTGCAGCACGCGCGGCGTTACGGGCAATAGCCGGCTTGTAGGAGCGGGCCCAGCCCGCGAAAGGGTGGCTTTAGCCACCCGGCAGGATCCCAGAGACGCTGTTGGGGCTGCCGTTAGAGATGTCTCTGGTATCCTGCGGGGGCTTCGCCCCTTTCGCGGGCGGGGCCCGCTCGCACAGGCTGGATTAGGGGCGCGGTTCCAGGGCTGTCAGGGCGATTGTCATTCGGGACGCCAGATCCGAGTCCAGGGGCGTGCCGACGGGCCGTTCGTCGACCAGCGCCAGGGCTTCTTCCAGCGGCGTGAAGCCGCTCGATTTCATCGCCTTGGGCAGCCGCTCTAGTTGCCAGGCCATGCGTTCCTCGCGGGCGTGTTCGGGGCTGTCGACGCCGGCCAGGGCTTCCAGCGCCGCCGCCAGGGCGCGGTCTTCGGCGCGCTCCTCGCCGGACGGCGCGCCGCTGACACGGTCGCGGGCCGCCTGCCAGCGCTGCCACCGGGGCAGGTCCTTGCGCAACGTCCTCAGCTGTTCCTGCAGCCGCTGCAGCTGTTGCTGCAGGCCGCGACCCAGCGACGCGCCGTCCACCGCCTGCAATTCCTCGGCGAGGGCGGCGAGGGTGGCGCCGTCCTGTTCCGGCAGGGGCCGGGCGGTTTGCTGGGCGGCCCGTTCCAGCACGGTCTGGGCCTGTTCGGCGGCTTCGGCGCGCTGCGCCTGCTTTTGTTCGGTGTCGGCCTGACGCGCGGCGAAGATGGCGTCCATGGTACGGCGGAAACGCTTCTGGAACGGCCGGTGACGCGCCGGCGGCAGCCAGGGCGCGGCGCGCCATTGCTTCTGCAGCGCCTGGGCCTCGCGGGCGGCGCCACGGACGTCGACGGCCTGTTCGCCCTGGTCGGCGGCCACGCTCTCGGCGAGGGCGGCGGCGCGCTCCAGCAGCGCCTGGCGGGGCTGCTCGGCCTGTCGCCAGGCCTCTTCCAGGCGCTCATCGATTTCGCTCAGCAGCGCCGAAAAGCGCTTTTGCACGTCGCGGGCGTCGGTGAAGCGCACCGGCGCGTGGCTCTTCCATTCCTGTGGCGCCTGCCGACGGATTTCCCACACCGCCTGCCAGTCCGCGTTCTGCCAGTCCTGGGCGGCGATGAAATCGGCCAGCTGCCGGCACAGTGCCTCGCGGCGCCGCAGGTTTTCCTCGCGCTGGGCGTCGAGCTTGGCGAAGTGCGCGCGGCAGGGTTCATAGGCCCGGTCGGAGGCGGCCTTGAAGCGGTCCCAGAGCGCCTGGTCCTGATCCTGGTCGGAGCTCATCAGCGCGCGCCACTCTTCGTGCAGGGCCTGGACGGCGCTGGCGCGCTCTTCGGCGTCCATGTCCGTTTCGGCGAGCGCTTCCATGCGCTCACAGAGCTGTTCTTTCTTGGGCTGGGCGGCGAACGCGTGCCAGTCGCGCAGCTCTTCCCGGCGTGGCGTGAGGCGCTCGAGCTGCTGTAGCAGCCAGGGGTCGTTCTGCTCGGCCAGCACCGCCTCGGCTTTGTGCCAGAGCCGGTTGGCGTGCTTGAGATTGCCCTGTTGCAGCTCCCGGCGCAGGGCCACCACCAGACCGCGGTGCTCACTGTCGGCGCCGGTCCGCGCCGGTGCCTGCCGGGGTGTCCGTTCCGGCGTCGCCGCTTCCTTCCGTTCCGGCGTCTCCGGCGGGCGGGCCGCCGCCAGGGTGGAAGGCGCGGCCACCTCGGCGGGCCACTGTTCGGCCAGTTCGCGCCGCTGTTCGTCGTCCTCGGCGTCCAGGGCCGCTTCGGCCAGGGCGATCAGCCGGCGCCATTCGCTCAACCGCGAGTGGAACATCAGGTCGGACTCGTCGTCCGCCTCGAGCAGTTCGCCGGCGGCCTGCCAGCGCCGCTCCTGGGTGGCCACCGCGGAGCGCAGCTCGCCGAGCTGCTGGTCCCAGGTCTCCGCGCTCAGGTCGCGGTACAGAGAGCGCAGGGTGTCCAGGGCGGCGCGGCGCTCGTGGGCGGCGGATTCCAGCGCTTCCTGGCGGGCCACCGCTTCCTGCTGCTCGCGCCGATGCGCGTGGCACTGCGCCAGGGCACTTGCCACGCGGGCGGAGCGGGCGTCATCGGCGTGTTCGGCCAGCGCCTGCCAGCGCTGTTCGAGCTGCTGCAGGCGGCCTTCGAACAGCGGGTCGGCACTATGCTGGGCCAGTTGGTCCAGGGCGTCGATCAGGGCGTCGAGCTGTTCCTCGTGGCGGCGCGCCTCGGCGTCCCGGGCCTGCAGGGCCTTGACGCGGTCACGGGCGACGCGCACCACCTTTTTGTCGCGGCCTTCGCGGCCCAGCTGGCGCAGCAGGGTGGCGTCCTCCAGACGTTCGGCGGCGGCCAGACGCAACGCGGCGTCGGCGCCTTCCAGGGCCAACCGGTAGAGCGATTCCGGATCGTCGATGGCGGCCAGGGCCACCTCCCGGCACGCCTGGTCGGGGCTGTGGCGGGCCACATGCAGCAGCACCCGGGCATTGCCGGTGTGCTGGATCAGCCGCAGCCGGGTCTCCACCGCCGGGGCGCCGTCCACGGTGCCGGCCAGCAGCGCCACGAAGCGGTCCGAGGCGGCGTCACGCACGCCGGCGTCGGCGTCCGCTTCGATCAGCCGGTCCAGCAGGTGCAGGTCCAGCAGGGCCGACACGGCGGCGGCGCGCACCCTGGCGCTGTCGTCGTCGCGGGCGAGTTTCGACAAAGTTTCCTGATCCTGGCGCGGATCCAGGGTCGCGACCGCCTGGGCGCGAACCTCGGCGTCGCGGTGTTGCCACCGGGGTTTGAACAGTTTGCCTAGCATGGCCATCCCATTGGATTTGCTTTGTATTTATGCGGCGCGAGGGGGCGCCGGGCCACTACTATAGGCAACCCTCGGATAGGATCACAGACGTGACTCGATAAGAGCGTCTTTTTCCGCCCAGATTTCGCTCACCCACTCCTGAATGCGGCGCCGGAATTCCGGGTCGTTTTCGTAATCGCCCTGCGCCGCCCAGTCCGGGATCGGCCGGCGCCGGGCGATCACTTCCACCCGATCCATGTCGCCGCCCAGGAAGCCGAGCAGGGAGCGGCTGGTGCCCGGAGGATAGACAATGGTGAAGTCGAGCAGGCAGTGCAGCTGGCCGCCCATGGCTTTAAGGGTAAAGGCGGCGCCGCCGGCCTTGGGTTTGAGCAGGTGCCGGTAGGGCGAATCCTGTTGGCGGTGTTTCTCCGGCGTGAAGCGGGTGCCTTCGAAGAAGTTCATCACCGAGACCGGATAGTGCGCGTACTTCTCGCAGGCCTTGCGGGTGGTCTCCATGTCCTTGCCTTTGAGCTCCGGACGTTTTTCCAGCTGGGCGCGGCTGTAGCGCTTCATGAACGGAAAATCCAGCGCCCACCAGGCCAGCCCCAGCAGCGGCACCCAGATCAGTTCCTGTTTGAGGAAGAACTTCAGCGACGGCACCCGGCGGTTGGTGACTTTCTGCAACACCAGAATGTCCGCCCAGGACTGGTGGTTGGAGGTCATCAGATACCACTCATGGCGGGCCAGGCCGTCCATGCCTTCCACCCGCCATTCCACCTGACTGAACAGATCAATGATCGCGTTGTTGATCGCCATCCAGGTTTCGGCGATCACCACCAACACCCGGGACAACCGAACCTGGGCGGCGTGGAACGGCAGCAGCAGCCGGAGCAGGGCGAACAGATACAGGGGGGTGACCAGCAACAGGGTGTTGATAAAGATCCCCACCAGCGCCAGCACGCCGCGGATTCTTGTTGAAACGTTCATCAGCGTTACACGGTTGCGGAGTAAGCGCGCATGCTAGCGCAGATGGCGGGCCGGCCCCATGTCAGTTTCGGTCACTCGGGCGACCAGGGCTGCCATTGGCGAGGCTACCGCGAGCGGGTAGGGTCGGGTTTTCGAATTGAAGGAGCGGTGTTCATGAGTGGTCCCCTGGCGTCTTTGAAAGTTCTGGATTTTTCCACCCTGTTGCCCGGTCCGTTCGCGACCCTGATGCTGGCCGACATGGGAGCCGAGGTGCTGCGCGTGGAATCACCGACCCGCCCGGACATGGTGCGCTTGCTGCCGCCGTCCGAGGACGGCGTGTCGGCGGTGCACGGCTATATCAACCGCTCCAAGCGGTCGATCGCCGTGGATCTGAAGAAGCCGGAAGGCAAGGAGATCATCCGGCGTCTGGTGGCCGAGTACGACATTATCGTCGAGCAGTTCCGGCCCGGGGTCATGGACCGCCTGGGCGTGGGCTACGAAGACCTTAAGGCGATCAACCCGGGGCTGATCTACTGCTCGATCACCGGCTACGGCCAGGACGGGCCCTACCGGGACCGGGCCGGCCACGATCTGAACTATCTGTCGATCGCCGGCATGACCGCCTACAACGGCCGCAAGGCCTCCGGCCCGGCGCCGATGGCGTTCCAGGTGGCGGACATCGCCGGCGGTTCCTGCCATGCGGTGATGGGCGTGCTGGCGGCGGTGATCCACCGCCAGAGCACCGGCGAGGGCCAGCACGTGGACATCTCCATGACCGACGCCGCCTTCAGCCTGCACGGCCTGGCCGCGCCGCCGGCCCTGGTGGGCGGGCAGGACCCGGACCTGGAGACCACCCAGCTCAACGGTGGCGGCTTCTATGACTGCTACCGCACCCGCGACGGACGCTTTATGTCCGTGGCCGGCCTGGAGCCGCAGTTCTTCACCCAGTTCTGCCAGGCCATCGGCAAGCCGGAACTGACCAGTAAGGGCATGACCCTGGACCCGACCGTGGTGGCGGAAGTGAAAGCGGAGATCGCCGAGGTGATCGGCGGCCAGGACTACGACCACTGGTGCCGGGTATTCGCCGATCTGGATTGCTGCGTGGAGCCGGTGCTGAGTTTCTCCGAAGCCACCGAGCATCCGCAGCTGAAGGCCCGCGACATGGTGGTGGAGGTGCCGCGCCACGACGGCGGCAAGCAGCGCCAGGTGGCGTCGCCGTTCAAGTTCTCCGCCACGCCGGTGGGCTACCGTTTCAGCGGTGCCCGTCTCGGGCAGCACAGCGACGAAGTGCTGGCCGACCACGGCTTCAGCGACGAGGATATCCAGGCCTTCAAGGATTCCGGCGCGGTGGGTTGATCGGTAATTCCCGCCGCCTCCGGGCGGCGCTATGCTGTCGTCATGAGGCGACTTTCCGGGCTGTTGATACTTTGTATGGTGGGGCTTCCGTTACCCGGGACGGCGGCCCCGCGATCTCCACGGATCCCTGTACCCAGGGACCGCGCTCCCTCTGGGTGGACCGCACCCACGACTGGCTCTCCCGCGGCCTGTGCTGGCCGAGCCGCTGGGTGGACGGCTTTTTCGCCGACCCGCTCAGCACCAGCAACGAGCCCGCCGGCAGCCTGGTGCGAATCACCGGCGAGCGCACCTGGCGAGACGACGACCTGGACGACCGCGACCTGGATGTGGACGCCCGGGTGTGGTTGCCGAGCGCCGAGCGACGCCTTTCCCTGCTGTTTCGCAGCAACGAGGACGACACCGTCGCCGACGGCCCGCAGGCTTCCGAAATCACCGGTGCCGGCGAGGACGACAGCGGCTTTCGCGGCGCGCTGCGCTGGGTGATCAACCGCACCGAGGCCATGGACCTGGACCTGGACACCGGCGTGCGCTCCGACCTGACCACCTTTACCCGGCTCCGTTACCGCAGCGTCCACCCCCTGTTCAATGAATGGGCCTGGCTGCGGTTCACCGAGCGGGTGGAGTGGCGGGACCCCAAAGGCTGGCGCAGCCGCTCCCTGTTCGAGGTCGACCGCGCCTTGACCGATACGGCCAGCGTGCGCCTGGCCAGCGAGATTCAGTACAGCGAGGAATTAAACGAGGACGGGCGCGGGCTGGGGCTGTTCCAGGGGGTGAATCTGTTCCTGCGCGCCGGCGACAAAGCGGCCTGGAATCTGGGCGCCGGGGCCGCCGGCTTCACCAAGCCGGAGGCGCGGGTGGACAGCTACCGCTGTTACGTGCGCTACCGGCGCCAGGTGTGGCGGCCGTGGCTGTTCGTGGAAGTGGAGCCGTTCGTGCTGTGGCCCCGGGATCAGGGCTATCAGGGGGTGAACGGCTTTACCGTGCGGTTGGAGACCCTGTTCGGCCGCCTGGACGGCTGACGCCGCTCAGTTGGCCCAGGTGCTGCGGCGGCGGCCGGACTTGGATTTCAGCAGCAGGCCGGCGATGGCGCCGAGAATCAGAATGCCGACCCCGGTGATCCATTGCTGGGAGGTGTTATTACCGCGCAGCATGGCGTTTTCCGCTTTCACCTGGTCGAGCTCCGAGCGCAGCATGCTGAGCTCTTCGTTGAGACGGCGGTTGGCCTGATCCAGGCGGATCGGATCGGCGGCCACGTCGCGCAGGTTTTCCAGCTCGTCGCTGCGGCTGCTCAGGGAACCCTTAAGCTCTTCGTTTTCGGCACTGAGGCGGTCGCGCTCCGTTTCCACGCTACTCAGGCGCTCGCGCATTTCGGTCATGCGGCTTTCCATCTCCTTGCTGTCACCGCTGATCTGCTCCAGGCGGATGGCGGCGGTGGGGGAGCGGCTGATGTACTGCTTGGGGATGTAGCCTTCGTTATCGCTGAAGCGGATGTGCGCCCAGTCACCGTCTTCCCCCAGAAATTCCACCCGGGTGCCGCTTTTCAGGCCACGATGGACGATGCGGTAGCCGGAGCCGGCGCCGGAGCGCACCGGCACATAGATTTCATCGTCGATCCAGGCGGTGGCGGCCAGGGCCGGTGTGGACAGCAGGGCAATCAGCACGAAGCAGAGCCAGCGAACGAGCATTAAGAGGTACTCCTTAGTTTTCAAGGCGCGAAGTTTAGGCAACCCTCGGCGGCAATGGCGCCGAAATAGTCACATTTTCCGGCGCTTCGCGGATCGATTTTGTAAAAACTCAGGGCAGGACGGCCTTGAAGGGCTTCACCTGGACGTGCGCGTAGACGCCGGCGGCCACATAGGGGTCGGCGTCGGCCCAGTCACGGGCCGCCTGCAGCGATTCGAACTCCGCCACCACCAGCGAGCCGCTGAAGCCGGCATCGCCGGGGTCCTCGCTGTCCACCGCCGGCAGCGGCCCGGCCAGAATCAGGCGGCCCTGATCACGCAGCCGCTCCAGGCGGGCGATATGGTCGGGGCGGGCGGTCTTGCGCAGCGGCAGGGAGTCGGCCACGTCTTCACTGATTATCGCGTACAGCATCGTCGTCCTTTTTCTTCGATTCCTTGGCGGATTTCTCCTGGTGGAACAGTTGTTTGCGGTCTTCTTCGGAAATGTGCCGGTAGAAATACAGGAACACCGCCACGTAGAACACCATCTGGATGGCGGTGAAGCCGAACAGTTTGAAATTGACCCAGAAGTCGGTGCTGAACGTATAGGCGATGAACAGATTGAGCGCGCCCAGAAAGATGAAGTACAGCACGAAAGCCAGATTCAAGCGGGTCCACTGGGCAGCGCCCAGCGCCACCACGCGGCCGAAACCGCTGATCATCAGCTTTTCGCACAGCCGCTGCAGCAGATTGCGCTCGCGCAGGAAATGCCCGCCCAGCAGCACCGCCGCCAGCACGAAGCTGATGATCGACGGCCGCCATTTAATAAACACATCATCGCGCAGCAGCAGGGTGAGGCCGCCGAACACCAGGGTGACGGCCAGCACCATCAGGTGCAGCCTGTGCCAGCGCTTCCAGATCAGACGGCCGGCGACCACCTGAAAGCTGGTGGCGGCGATGATGCCCCAGGTGGCGAGCATGATGTCGCGGCCACTGAGAAAATAGAGGCCGAAAAACACCACCACGGGGAGATAATCAAACAATTGCTTCATGGACACGCATCCTTACCGGGACCGCCGATGGTAGCGGGAACGGCGGCGCAAATCATCCCGCCGGGGCAGGTTGTGTGATACCTTGCCCGCCATGACCGATACCACCCGTTTCCAGCGCCCCGATTTCCACAGCCACAGCCTGGCCTCGGACGGCGTGCTGTCGCCCACCGACCTGGTGGCCCGCGCCGCCGATCACGGCGTCGACGCCCTGGCGCTCACCGACCACGACACCCTGGCCGGCCTGCCGGAAGCTCGCCGTGCCGCTGATCGGCACGGTATTACCCTGGTGCCGGGCATTGAGCTGTCGGTGCTGTGCGGCAGCCGGGAAATCCACGTGCTCGGCCTGTGGGTGGACCCGGAAGCGCCGGTGCTGGTGGAGCGGGTCAACCGTCAATTGGAGGCCCGCCGCGAGCGGGCGGTGCGCATCGGCGCCCGCCTGGACAAGGCGGCCCGGCTGGAACACAGCTACCGCAAGGCCTGCGAGCTGGCCGACAGCGACACACCCGGGCGGCCCTGGTTCGCGAAAATGCTGGTGGAAGCCGGCGTGGTGCGCGATCAGCGCCACGCGTTCAACCGTTTCCTTAAGAAAGGCCAGTCCGGCTTCGTGTCGACCCCCTGGGTGAGCCTGGAGGAGGGCGTCTCCGAGCTGCTGGCCGCCGGCGGCATTCCGGTGCTGGCCCATCCCCAGGCCTACGGCCTGACCCGCAAGCGGCTGCGTGAGCTGGTGCGCGATTTCCGCAATGCCGGTGGCCTGGCCCTGGAGGCGATGATGCCCGGGCTCAGCCCGCAGCAGGCGGCGCTGCTCGAGGAGTGCTGGCGGCATTTCGACCTGGCGGTGTCCGGCGGCAGCGATTTCCATTCCCCCCAGCAGAAATGGCTGGCGCTGGGCGGCCTGCCGCCGTTTCCGGCGGACGGCACGCCGGTCTGGGCGCTGCCCCAGGCGGGTGTTGCGCCGACCGGGGCGCGGGTGGAGAATGCGGCCCCATGACCGATGTATTGCATATCCACCCCGAAACACCCCAGCCGCGCCTGATCCGCCAGGCCGTGGACGTGATCCGTGGCGGCGGGCTGATCGCCTATCCCACCGACACCACCTACGCTCTGGGTTGCGGGATCGGCGAGAAGGACGCCCTGGATCGCCTGATCCGCCTGCGCCGGCTGGACAATAAACACCAGTTCACTTTGCTGTGCCCGGACCTGTCGGTGCTGGCTACCTACGCCAAGGTGGACAACCCGGACTACCGGCTGCTCAAGGCGCACACGCCGGGGCCCTACACCTTCATTCTCAGCGCCACCAGCGAGGTGCCGCGGCGGCTGATGCACCCCAAGAAGCGCACCATCGGCATCCGCGTGCCGGATCATCCGATCTGCCAGGCGCTGCTCAACGAGCACGGCGGGCCGATCATGACCTCCACCGCCCATCTGCCCGACGACGAGTTCCCGCTGACCGACCCCCAGGACGTGCGCGACTTCCTGCAGGGGCAGGTGGATCTGGTCATCGACGGCGGCTTCTGCGGGGTCACCGAGACCACCGTGATTTCGCTGGCCGACGGTAACGGCCCGGAGGTGGTCCGCGAAGGGGCCGGTCCGCTGGACGCTATCTTCTGAGCGGGTTGCGCCCAGCCCTGTCTTTACACCGTCTCTTCCCTTTATAATCGCCGCTTTCCGCCGTTACGACAGGAGTCGGCTTTTGAGTTCCGTGGTTCCCTCCCAAAGAGTGGTATCGGGCATGCGCGCCACCGGGCGCCTGCATTTGGGGCATTACCATGGCGTGCTTAAGAATTGGGCGCGCTTGCAGCATGAGTACGAGTGTTTCTTTTTCGTCGCGGACTGGCACGGTCTGACCACTGAATACGAGGATCCGCACGGTATTCAGGGCCACGTCTGGGACCTGGTGACCGACTGGCTGGCCGCCGGGGTGAACCCCGGGTCCGCCACGCTGTTCATCCAGAGCCAGGTGCCCGAGCACGCCGAGCTGCATCTGCTGCTGTCGATGATGACGCCGTTGTCCTGGCTGGAACGGGTGCCGACCTACAAGGACCAGCAGGAAAAACTGCGCGAGAAAGACCTGAGCACCTACGGCTTTCTCGGCTACCCGCTGCTGCAGGCGGCGGACATCCTGATCTACCGGGCCGGCCAGGTGCCGGTGGGCGCCGACCAGGTGGCCCATGTGGAGCTGACCCGGGAAGTGGCGCGGCGCTTCAACCACCTCTACGGCCGTGAGCCCGGCTTCGAAGAGGCGGTGACCGCGGCGATCAAGAAGATGGGCAAGAAGCAGGCGCGCATCTACGCCGATAACCGCCGCAAGTACCAGGAGCAGGGCGACGAATCGGCCCTGGAAGCGGCCCGCGCGCTGGTGCAGAACCAGCAGAACATCACGCTCGGCGACAAAGAACGCCTGAACGGGGACCTGGAAGGCGGCGGCAAGGTGATCCTGCCGGAGCCGCAGTCGCTGCTTACGCCGGCCTCGAAGATGCCCGGCCTGGACGGTCAGAAAATGTCCAAGTCCTACGGCAACTTCATCAGCCTGCGCGAGGAGCCGGACGACGTGGACGCCAAGATCCGCCGCATGCCCACCGATCCGGCGCGGGTGCGCCGCAGCGATCCGGGCACGCCGGAGAAGTGCCCGGTGTGGGAGTTCCACAAGGTGTATTCCGACGAGCGCACCCGCCAGTGGGTTCAGGAAGGCTGCACCTCCGCCGGCATCGGCTGCCTGGAGTGCAAGAAGCCGGTGATCGAAGCGGTGCAGGCGGAGCTGGAGCCGATCCGGCGCCGCGCCGAGGACCATTTGCGTAATCCGGATCTGGTGCGCACGATTGTTTCCGAAGGGTGTGAAGAGGCCCGCGAAGTGGCCCGCGCCACCCTCGACGAAGTGCGCTCGGTAATGGGCCTTCAATACCGGTAACGGTGAACCATGGGACGCCAGGGCAGATGAACGAAGTGGTCAAGCAACAGGTCCCGAAGGCCGGTAACCCGCTGGCGCCGCCGGCGCCGCACCAGGCGGAGATGCCGTTCGGCCTGATGTACGGCCAGGCGATCACCAAGCTGCCCGACGATCTCTACATACCGCCGGACGCCCTGGAAGTGTTCCTGGAGGCGTTCGAAGGCCCGCTGGATCTGCTGCTGTACCTGATCAAACGGCAGAACCTGGATATTCTCGACATCCCCGTGGCCCAGATCACGACTCAGTACATGGAGTACGTGGAGCTGATGAAGGCCATGAACCTGGAGCTGGCCGCGGAATATCTGGTGATGGCGGCGATGCTGGGCGAGATTAAATCGCGCACCCTGCTGCCGCGACCGGTGCACGATGAAGAGGACGAGGCGGAGGACCCGCGCGCCGAGCTGATCCGCCGCCTGCAGGAATACGAGCGTTTCAAGCAGGCGGCCGAGGACATCGACAACCTGCCGCGCCAGGAGCGGGATTTTCAGATCGCCGCCGCGCGCCGCCCCGAGTACGTGCGCGAAAAGGCGCAGCCGGACGTGGATCTGCGCGAGCTGCTGCTGGCCTTCAAGGAAGTGCTGTACCGGGCGGACATGTTCGAGAACCACCAGGTGTCGCGGGAGAAACTGTCCACCCGGGAGCGCATGGCGAACGTGCTGGACCGCCTGAAAGGCCGGGAATTCGTGCCCTTCGTGGAATTGTTCGAAGCCAGCGAAGGGCGCCTCGGCGTGGTGGTCAGCTTCCTGGCGATTCTTGAACTGGTCAAAGGGTCGCTGATCGAGCTGGTGCAGAGCGGGCCCTTCAGCCCCATCCATGTGAAGGCTAGAACCCTGGTGCTGGAAGAATCGGAAGCCCTGGCGGCGCTGGAACTGGATGACGAACCTTACGAGGCTGACGAGGATGAGTAACCGTGGAGCCGGATAAGATAAAACAGATCGTCGAAGCGGCGATCTTCGCCGCCGACGGCCCGCTGGACCGGGACGCGCTGTTGTTGCTGTTCGATGAGCAGGAGCGCCCGGAGAAAGCCGATCTGTCCCGGTCACTGGAGCAGATCAGCGAGGACTACGCGGAGCGCGGCATCGAGCTCAAGGAAGTGGCGTCCGGGTTCCGCTTCCAGGTGCGCAAGGATCTGGGGCCCTGGGTGAGCCGCCTGTGGCAGGAAAAGCCGCCGCGTTACAGTCGCGCGATCCTCGAGACCCTGGCGCTGGTGGCCTACCGGCAGCCGATCACGCGGGGCGAGATCGAGGAGATCCGCGGCGTATCGGTGAGCTCGCACATCATCAAGAGCCTGCTGGAGCGCAACTGGGTGCGGGTGGTCGGCCACCGTGACGTGCCGGGCCGGCCGGCGATGTTCGCCACCACCCGGCAGTTTCTCGACTATTTCGATCTGAAAAGTCTGGAAGATTTGCCGCCGTTGTCGGAAATCAAGGACCTGGACAAGCTCAACGAGGAACTGGCGCTCAGCGACGCGCCGGATCCCGACAGCGGCGACCGCGCCGATGACGACAACGACGCCACGGCCGCCTTCGGTGCCCTCACCGAAGGGGAGCGCGAAGCCCGTAACGAGGAAATTTTCGCCGCCCTGGACGAAGAACCGGAACTGGACGACTCCACCCTGATGAGCATCGACAAGGTGGATTCCGTCAACGCCGGCTTCGAAGAGGAATTTCGCCGCAAACCGGCCCCCGCCGAGGGGACCGGCGAGCAAGCCGCCAAGGCGGCCGACGAGGACGAGCAATCGCCCCATGAGTGAAAAGTTACAGAAAGTTCTGGCCCGCACCGGGCTGGGATCACGCCGTGAACTGGAAACCTGGATCGCCGATGGGCGGGTTTCCGTGAACGGCCAGGTGGCAACGCTGGGAGACCGGGCGGAGCCGGAAGACACCATCAGAGTCGACGGCAGGATCATTCGAGTGAAGGCGGAAGAAGACATAGTTCGGCGCGTGATCATTTATCACAAGCCGGTCGGGGAAGTGTGCTCGCGGAACGATCCGCAGGGCCGCCCCACCGTGTTCGATAACCTCCCCAAGCTGCAGGGCATGCGCTGGGTGCAGGTGGGCCGTCTGGACATCAACACCACCGGGCTGATGCTGTTCACCACCGACGGTGAGCTGGCCCACCGGCTGATGCACCCGTCCAACGGCTTTATCCGCGAATACGCGGTGCGCGTCCACGGCACCCTCAGCGAGGACAAGCGCAAGGCGATGCTGGACGGCGTGCTGCTCGAGGACGGCGTGTCCAGGTTCGACAGCATTGAGGACGCCGGCGGCGCCGACGAGGGCGCCAACCACTGGTACAAGGTGCGACTGACCGGCGGCAAGTACCGGGAAGTGCGCCGCCTGTTCCAGTCCCAGGACCTGGAAGTGGCGCGGCTGATCCGCATCCGCTTCGGCGACCTGACGCTGCCGTCGTCGCTGCGCACCGGGCGCTGGCAGGAACTCAGCGAGCAGGAGATCAAACCGCTCACCGATCGCGTGGATCTGAAAGGCAAGAAATACACCGGCCTCTACGGCCGCGCCCGGCTGCGCCACCAGCGCGGCGACAAGCCGCCGCGCAAGCCGCGCCGCAACCCCTACCGCCGTTAAGGCAGCCGCATCAGCGCGCCCACCAGGGCGGGCAGGGCGGTCTCCACACGCAGGATCCGGCTGCCGAAACGGTGGCAGCCGAAGCCCTGCTGCTCCAGCAGCGCCACTTCAAAGGGCGTCCAGCCGCCCTCCGGGCCGATCGCCAGGGTGGCGGGCTCATCCAGGCCCCGCGGCAGCTCCGGAAACGGACCCGGGTGCGCCACCAGGCGCCGCCCTGGACCCGCCCACTGATCCAGCTCATCCTCGACGAAGGGCCGGAAGCGCGGCGCCAGCCGCAGCCTCGGCATCACCGGGTCGCCGGCCTGTTCCAGTCCCAGCAGCAATTTTTCCCGCAGCAGGTCGCCCTTGAGGTTGGGCGTCTGCCAGTAGCTCTTGTCGACCTTGGCGGCGTTCACCAGCACGATGTTCTTGATGCCCAGGCTGGCGGCGTCCACCAGCAACCGCTTGAGCATCTTGGGGCGGGGCAGGGCCAGCAGCAGATTCAGGGGCAGGGCGAAGACCGGCTTCGAATCCACTTTAAAAGATATTTCTATCTCATTGTTTTTAATAGATTCAATCACTGCCTGCCCGGTGCCTTCGTCGAGCAGGCCGGCACGGCAATGGTCGCCCTCCGCGAGCTTGAGCACGGAGCGCACATGGGTGGCCTGGCGGTCGTCAAGACGCCAGCGGTCGCCGTCGAGGCGCTGGTCGGGGTGCAGCAATAACAGATTCATGGCGGCGGATTATGCCACACCCGGGGCGGCCGGCTGACGCAAACCGACTGCAACATGGCCATTCTGGCCCTTTGCCCGGGGTGCGCGGGTTGCTAGAGTGCGCAGCGTTATTCTCGCTGATGTGGAGAAACTCGCATGCAGTTTCAGGGCACTGAACAGTACGTTGCCACGGAAGACCTCAAAATGGCCGTTAACGCGGCCATCGCTTTGCAGCGTCCGCTGCTGATCAAGGGTGAGCCGGGCACCGGTAAAACCCTGCTCGCCGAACAGGTGGCCGAATCACTGGGCATGCCGCTGCTGGCCTGGCATATCAAGTCCACCACCAAGGCCCAGCAGGGCCTGTACGAGTACGACGCGGTCTCCCGCCTGCGCGACTCCCAGCTCGGCGCCGAAGGTGTCGAGGACGTGTCCAACTACATCAAGAAGGGCAAGCTGTGGGAGGCCTTCCAGGCCGACGACCAGGTGGTGCTGCTGATCGACGAGATCGACAAGGCGGACATCGAATTCCCAAACGATCTGCTCCAGGAGCTGGATCGCATGGAATTCTTCGTCTACGAAACCGGCGAGACCATTCGCGCCGAGAAGCGCCCGATCGTGATCATCACCTCTAACAATGAGAAAGAGCTGCCCGACGCCTTCCTGCGCCGCTGCTTCTTCCACTACATCAATTTCCCCGATGCCAAGACCATGATGCAGATCGTGGACGTGCACTTCCCGGAAATTAAGAAGGAGCTGGTCACCGAGGCGCTGGAGATCTTCTTCGACCTGCGCAAAGTGCCGGGCATGAAGAAGAAGCCCTCCACCAGCGAGCTGATCGACTGGCTCAAGCTGCTGATGGCCGACGACATCCCCCAGGACATCCTGCGCAACCGCGACACCAAGACTGCGGTCCCGCCGCTGTACGGCGCCCTGGTCAAGAACGAAGCGGACGTACAGCTGCTGGAACGGCTGGCTTTCATGAGCCGCCGGGAACGGTAGATCCTTTAACCGATAGAGGTTTCTATGCTGATCGGTTTTTTCGAGGACCTGCGCGCCCATAAGGTGCCGGTGACGCTGCGCGAGCTGCTGGACCTGTTCGGCGCGCTCAAGCACCACGTGGCGTTCGGGTCCATCGAGGACTTCTACATGCTGTCGCGGACGGTGATGGTCAAGGACGAAAAGTACTATGACCGTTTCGACCGCGCCTTCGCGCACTATTTCGAGGGCCTGGAAAGCATCGAGCCGGGCTGGCTGAGCCAGACCATTCCCGAGGAATGGCTGCGCAAGCAGATGGAAAAGACCCTGTCCGCGGAAGAGCGGGAAAAACTGCAGGGGCTGGGCAGCCTGGAAAAGATCCTCGAGGAGCTGAAAAAGCGCCTGGAAGAGCAGGAAAAGCGCCACCAGGGCGGCAACAAATGGGTCGGCACCGGCGGCACCAGCCCGTTCGGCGGCTACGGCGAGAACCCGGAAGGGGTGCGCATGACCGGCCCGTCGCGCAACAAGAGCGCGGTGAAGGTCTGGGAAAAGCGGGAATTCCGCAACCTGGACGACTCCGTGGAGCTGGGCATCCGCAACATCAAGCTGGCCCTGCGCCGGCTGCGCCAGTTCGCCCGCACCGGCCGCGACGAAGAGCTGGACATGGACGACACCATCCGCTCCACCGCGCGCAACGCCGGCCTGCTCGACATCAAGATGCGTCCGGAGCGGGAGAACCGGGTCAAGGTGCTGCTGTTCTTCGATATCGGCGGGTCCATGGACCCCTATATCAAGCTCTGCGAGGAGCTGTTCTCCGCCGCCCGGCTGGAGTTCAAGCATCTCGAGTATTTCTACTTCCACAACTTCGTCTACGAGTACGTTTGGAAGGACAACCGGCGCCGCTGGGACGAGAAGTTTTCCACCTGGGACGTGCTGCACAAGTACGGCAGCGACTACAAGGTGATCTTCATCGGCGACGCCGCCATGAGCCCCTACGAAGTGAACTCGGTGGGCGGCTCCGTGGAGCACTGGAACGACGAGCCCGGCGCGGTCTGGTTCCAGCGCATCAAGGAGACCTACGAGAAGGTGGTGTGGATCAACCCGGAGCCGGAAAAGGCTTGGCAAATGACCACCTCCACCCAGTGGATCAAGCAGCTCAACGACCACCACATGTACCCGCTCACCCTGGACGGGATTGAGCGGGCGATGCGTTACTTGAGCAAATAAGAGCTAAGTAAATAAGAGCTGAGTAACCAGGTCCGTCAGTCCTTCTTCAAAAAGCTGTCGATCATATCCATCGGCAGCGGGAAGACCACCGTGGTGGTGCGCTCGTTGGCCACCTCGGTGAGGGTCTGCAGATAGCGCAGTTGCAGCGCCTGGGGCTGTGACGACAGGGTGCGTGCCGCGTCCAGCAGGACTTCCGAGGCCTCTTTCTCGCCGTTGGCGTGAATCACCTTGGCGCGCCGCACCCGCTCCGCTTCCGCCTGGCGGGCGATCACCCGCACCATGTCCTCGTCCAGGTCCACGTGTTTGATCTCCACGTTGGCCACCTTGATGCCCCAGGGATCGGTCTGCTCGTCGAGGATTTCCTGGATGTCCCGGTTCAACTCGTCCCGGGAGGCGAGCATTTCATCCAGCTCGTGCTTGCCCAGCACCGAGCGCAGGGTGGTTTGCGAGAGCTGGCTGGTGGCGTCGTAGAAGTCCTCCACGTTGATCACCGCCCGTTCCGGGTCGACCACGCGGAAGTAGAGCACCGCGTTGACCTTCACCGAGACGTTGTCGCGGGAGATCACGTCCTGGCTGGGCACGTCCAGCACCCGCACCCGCAGGTCCACCTTCACCATCTGCTGAATCACCGGGATCACCAGAATCAGCCCCGGCCCCTTCACCTTGTGATAGCGGCCCAGCATGAAGATCACGCCGCGCTCGTACTCGCGGAGAATGCGGAACATGCTGACCACGAAGCCGACGACCAGAATCGCCAGCGCAATCCAGAAATATTGGAAGATCATGGTTTGTCTCCTTTGCGGGACACATGAAGAGTGAGGCCGTCCCGGCGGCGGATGGTCACCGTTTCGCCCTCAAGGACCGCCTCGTCAGTGGTGGCGCGCCACAGTTCGCCGGCGGCGCGCACCTGGCCGTTGCCGTCCGGCCCGAAATCGTTTGCCGCCACGGCATCCTGGCCGATCAGCGTGTCGCCGCCGGTGACCACCGGGCGGCCGTGGGCCTTGAACGCCAGCCGCACCGTCAGGCCGGTGAGCGCCAGGCTGCCCACGCCCACCGCCGCGATCACCGGCACCGCGACCCGGAAGGCGGGCAGGTCCGTGTCCATCAGCATGATCGAGCCGATCACCAGGGCCACGGCGCCGCCCACGCCGAGGACGCCGAAGCTGGGCGACAACCCCTCCGCCACCATCAAGCCGATGCCGAGCAGGATCAATCCCAGGCCCACATAGCTCACCGGCAGCATCTGCAGCGCGTACAGCGCCAGCAACAGGCAGATGGCGCCGAGCACGCCGGGGATGCCGAAACCGGGGTTGGAGAATTCCAGAATCAGCCCGTAGATGCCCACCAGCATCAGAATGTAGGCGATGCTGGGGTTGGTGATCACCGCCAGGAAGCGGGTGCGCCAGTCCGGCTCCAGCTCCACCAGCCGGTAGTCGGTGAGCGCCAGGGTGCGCTCGGCGTCCCCGTCACGGACGGTAAAGCCGTCGAGACGGGCGAGCAGGGCGTCCAGATCCGGCGCCACCAGGTCGATCACCTGTTGCGCCTGGGCCTCGGTGGCGGTCAGGCTGACCGCCTCGCGCACCGCGCGCTCGGCCCAGTCCGCGTTGCGCCCGCGCAATTCCGCCAGGCCGCGAATATAGGCCACGGCGTCGTTGACCTGCTTGCGGCGCAGCGCGGAGGCATTGTCTTCGACTTTGTCATCGGCTTGCGGCTCGGCGCCGTCGCCGGCCGGGGAGGGCGCGCCGCCACCGCCCAGCTGCACCGGCGTGGCGGCCCCCAGGTTGGTGGCCGGGGCCATGGCGGCCACGTGGGAGGCGTAGAGCAGGTAGGTGCCGGCGCTGGCCGCGCGGCTGCCCGACGGTGACACATAGGTGGCCACCGGCACCCGGGAATCAAGAATCGCCTGGATCATAACGCGCATCGACTTATCCAGACCGCCCGGCGTGTCCAGGCGCACCACGAACAGCGCCGCCCCGGCGCGGTTGGCGTCCTCCAGGGCACGCACGAAACCGTCGCTGACCGCCGGGCCGATGGCGCCCCGGAGGTCCATGACCCGCACCTCAGGCCGGTCTTCGCTGGACGGCTGGGAAGGGGGTTGCGCCTGGCCGGTGGCGGCGAGCAGCCAGAGGGCGGCGAGGGCGATAAGGCCTCCGCCCAGGCGGTGCCCAAGGGGCCGCTTCCCGGGTGAAAGGTGTCGATCGCTGCCGGCTACAGAGGTCATGCGCGTCTCTTCGCTGCTTTCGCTGCTTGGTGGCTGCTGTTTCCATGAAAACGCAGTTCGCCGGTCCCGGCAATGGAAACCGGCGGTGCCCCCCTTTTCGCCCTGCGCGCCATGCTGCATAGTACGGCGGAGTTCCGCCCCGCCATGCATCGGCCCTGAAGTACCGCGATGACCGCCTCCAATATCCGCCAATATCTGATCCGGACCCTGATGCTGGCCGTGCTGGTCCAGCCGGCCGCCGCCGCGGGCCTGTTCCAGGGGCTCACCAGCGTGGAAGCCGGCCCCCGGCTGGACGACGACGGCGTGATCCGCCAGCAGGTGGAGCAGGACGAAATGTTTCTGGAGGCGGGCTCCGGCGCGCGTATCCAGCTGCCCACGCAGTGCGTGTCCTCGGCGCTGGTGGCGCGCAGCCACAGCCGCTTCAACGCCCTGTTTCCGGACACCGAGGGCATGGTGGGCAGCGGCACCATCACCAACGAAGCCGGCCTTACCGTGGAGCGTCTGTTCGGGGCGCCCGGCGGCGCCTACCGTCTGGAGACCGCGTTCAAGGCCCACCGCATCGACCTTTACAGCTACGAGCTCAGCCACCAGGAGACGTTCGGCTCGGCCTTCGACAGCCCGGTGACGGTGAGCGAGCAGCAGGGCTTTAACGTGGATACCCGGCTGAGCCGGTCGTTCGGCGAGCTGGACCTGGCCCTTCGGGTGGAGAACCTGTTCCCGGACCGGCGGCCGGGCATGGTGGCCAGCCCCTATACCATGAAGGCCCACGCGGAACTGGCCACCGGCTTTCAGTACGCCGGCCTGCCGACCCGCCTGAACCTCAACCTGGACCGCTTCGAGGCCCTGGAGCGCGACCTGGACGCCCGTTACGCCGGCGCCCGCCTGCAGTGGGGCGCCGCCGACCGCACCCGGTTACGGCTGGGCTACCGCCACGACCTGGTCGCCAATCTGGATTCGGTGGCCACCCTGGGGCTGGTGTTCCCGCTGTTCCATGTCTTCGATCTGGATATCTCGGGCACCAAGAACCCCGGCGACGCCTACGGCGTGCTGGCGCGGCTGGCCGCGCCGTTCCCGTTCTAGGCCTCGGGAATACGGAATGAAGTCACCAGCGACTTCAGATGGCTGGCCTGATCCTCCAGTGAGCCGGCCGCGCTGCTGGATTGCTGCACCAGCGCCGCGCTCTGCTGGGTGACCGCGTCCATCTGCGTCACGGCGGTGCTGATCTGCTGAATGCCGCCGATCTGCTCGGTGGTGGCGGACGCCACGCCGCGCATCAGTTCGGCCAGCTTTTTGATCGACTCCACGGTGCCGTTGAGCGTTTCACCACTGCGCTGGGTCTGATCCGCGCAGGTGGCGATCTGCGCGCCGGTGCTTTCCAGCAGGGCACGGATCTCGCCGGCGGAATCCCCGGCGCGGCTGGCCAGCAGCCGCACCTCGCTGGCCACCACCGCGAAACCGCGGCCTTTTTCGCCGGCCCGGGCCGCTTCCACGGAGGCGTTCAGCGCCAGGATATTGGTCTGGAAGGCGATATCGTCGATGGTGGCGATAATGCCGTTCATCTTCTTGGAACTGGCCACCACCTTTTCCATAAGGTCGATGTTGGCGCGCATCTCCTCACCGCCGTGCTGGGCACTGCGCGACGCCGCGTCGGCGAGCCGGTCGGCCTCGCGGGTGTTCTTTTCGTTGTGCTCCGAGGTGGCGCTGATCTCCTCCATGCTGGCGGCGGTCTCCTGCAGCGCGGCGGCCTGCTCCTCGGTGCGGGAGGAGAGGTCCTGGGCGCCCAGGGCGATCTCGTTGGCGCCGATATAGACGGTCTCACTGGCGCCGCGCAACGCGGACACCAGCTTGACCAGGGAATCGCTCATTTCCGCCATGGCGGCCAGCAATTGCGCCGGCTCGTCGCGCCCGCGGGCGACGATGCGCTCGCGCAGGTCCCCTTGAGCAATGCGGCGGGCCACGCCCAGAGCGTCGGCGAGGGGCAGGGTGATGCTGCGGGTGATCACCACCGCCAGTGCCTCGCCTTCATCAAGCACGCTTTTCAGCTGGGTGACGGTGTCGCTCCATTTGCCGAAATAGCCGTTCAGGGCCTGGAAATCCGCCAGATTGATAAAGACGTCCTTTTCATAACGGCGCAGCTCCAGTGCCAGACGCCGCACCACGCCGGCATTGGACGCCAGGGCGCCGTCGGTCTCCAGCGCCTCGCGGGTGGTGTCCGCGATCCGGGTGACCGAGAACAGGCCGGTGCCCGAGGCGGCCAGCAGAAGCAGCAAAATAACAGCGAAGGCGCCGCCGAGACGGGCGCCGATCTTGAATTGACTAAGCATGAGGGGATACCAGGAATGGCTGTGACAAGGTTTGGGGGTTGTCGGCCCGGCGGGGAAAATCTTTAGCCTTAAAAGAGCGACGTGACCCGGGCTTGAGTCCCGGCCCGGGAATTGGCATGGTTCGTCCACCTAACCGGCCCCGAGCACACTATGTCCATTGATCTCGATTTCGACCGTGACCACCTCTGGCACCCCTATACCTCCACCTCCAAGCCGCTGCCCACCTACCCGGTGGCGCGCGCCGACGGAGTCCGCCTGGAGCTGGAAGACGGCCGCACGCTGATCGACGGCATGTCGTCCTGGTGGGCGGCGATCCACGGCTACAACCATCCGCGTCTGAACCAGGCGGCCAAGGACCAGATCGACAAAATGGCCCACGTGATGTTCGGTGGCATCACCCACGAGCCGGCGGTGGAGCTGGGCAAGCGCCTGGTGCGGATGACGCCGGAACCGCTCAACAAGGTGTTCCTGGCCGACAGCGGCTCGGTGTCCGTGGAGGTGGCGATCAAGATGGCGCTGCAGTACTGGCTCAGCCAGGGGCAGCCCGAGAAGCACCGTCTGATCGCGCTGCGCAACGGCTACCACGGTGACACCTTCGGGGCCATGGCCACCTGCGACCCGGTCAACGGCATGCACCATCTGTTCAGCAAGGTGCTGCCCAAGCACCTGTTCGCCGACGCGCCGGCGGTGGGCTACCACGACGACTGGGACGAGCGGGATCTGGATTCCCTGCGCGGCCTGCTGGAACAGCACGGCCACGAAGTGGCGGCGGTGATTCTGGAACCGATCGTGCAGGGCGCCGGTGGCATGCGCTTTTACCACCCGGAATACCTGCGCGGCGCACGCCGTCTGTGCGACGAGCACGGCGTACTGCTGATTTTCGACGAAATCGCCACCGGCTTCGGCCGCTCCGGCGAACTGTTCGCCATGGACCACGCCGGTGTCTGCCCGGACATTCTCTGCCTGGGCAAGGCGCTCACCGGCGGCTACATGACCCTGGCGGCGACCCTGTGCAACGACCGCGTGGCCGCCGGCATCTGCGACGGCGAGGCCGGCGTGCTGATGCACGGGCCCACCTTCATGGGCAATCCGCTGGCCTGCGCGGTGGCCAACGCCAGCATCGATGAACTGCTGGAGAACGACTGGCGCGGCCGCGTGACGGCGATCCAGTCGCAGCTGCGCCGCGAGCTGGAACCGCTGCGCGGCGCCTCCGGCGTCGCCGACGTGCGTGCCCTGGGCGCCATCGGCGTGCTGGAGCTGGAAGAACCCTGCGACGTGGCCGCCACCCAGAAACTGCTGGTGGAGCAGGGCGTGTGGATCCGGCCGTTCGGCAAGCTGGTCTACATCATGCCGCCGTACGGCATGGAGCCGGACGACCTGAGCCAGCTGACCCGTGCCATGGCGGCGGTGGCCGAACTTTAGGCGTTGAGACTTTAAGGGGGGCAGGGCGATGACGTCCGTAACAGCGATCCAATTCCGATCCGCGGGTGTAACCTGTCGAGGCGACCTCTACCTGCCCGATACTGCCGGCCGCGCACCGATCATGGTCATGGCCCACGGCCTGGGCGGCACCCGCAACATGCGGCTGCCGGCCTTCGCCGAGCGGTTCGTGGCCGAGGGCTACGCCTGCCTGCTGTTCGACTATCGTCATTTCGGCGACAGCGACGGCGAACCCCGCCAATTGCTGGACATCAAAAAGCAGCTTCAGGACTGGAAGGCGGCCATCGAGCACGCCCGTGGCCTCGCGCAGGTGGACCCGGATCGGGTGATCCTGTGGGGCACGTCCTTTTCCGGTGGCCATGTGCTGGCCACCGCCGCCGACGATCCGCGCATCGCGGCGGTGATCTCCCAATGTCCGTTCACCGACGGGCTGGCGTCGACCCTGGCCACGGAACCGCTGGTCTCCGCGAAACTGACGGCCAAGGCACTGCGCGATCGCCTTAGCGCCTTGGTGGGCGCCGCCCCGGTGATGGTCGCCGTGGCCGGGCGCCCCGGCGACACCGCGCTGATGACGGCACCGGACGTCTGGGACGGGTACATGAACCTGGTTCCCGAGGGCGCCCGGATTCGCAATGAAGCCGCCGCGCGCTTCGCCCTGGACATTATCCGCTATTATCCGGGCCGCAAGGCCGCCGGCATAAGGGCGCCGGTGTTCTTCTGCGTGTGTGACAACGACACCGTGGCGCCGGCCAAACAGACGCTCCGCCACGCGAGCCGCGTGCCGCGCCATGAGATCAGGCGGTATCAGGCGGGGCATTTCGAGATCTATGTGGGCGAGGCGTTCGAGCAAGTGGTGGCGGACCAGATCGAGTTTCTGAAAGCGCATTGCCCGCCAAGGGGAACACCGGGAGCCTGAGCGAGCCCGACGAATGGAAGCCCCGGATGCAAAGGGAAGGCCCTGGGGCTTGGATTCATACCTGTTCGATTCGTTATCTTCTATTTAACATAATATACATTACACGTAGTCATGAATCTGGGCCGGTGGGACGAAGCGCTCTCAGAATCCCCGTCCTTTCGGCGGTTCCGGCTTGTCCCCGGGGCCGCCCCCAGGCCGGTGCCGGGTCTGCACTGCGAGCGTTCCGCTCGACAGGTTCGGACTTCATATGACGAAACTTAAGGTCGCACCATTAGGCGGCGACTCCATATAAATCATTGGCTTGGAAAGCATACCTGAGGTCGTTTCTATTTTATTAGCGGGTGACATTCGCCGGCCTTCGCGGGTCTTTCATGGGAAACCATTAGGCTTGGGCTGTCCGCTTGACCCGTTTCGGGCGAGCTGCGTTAATCCCGGCGCCGCCGATAAAGGGAATCATTGTCGTTTATGCAGGAACGGCAACGATTCTGACGAAATCCTCCAAAAAGCCCGTTAACCATCTGTTTTACAAACCCTAAACTATCGCAGCCTGCCAAAGATCACGGTAGACATCTAACTTCTCCTTGCGCGAGTGGCATTGCTTGCAACTCTCAGGGCTGATCGGGCCGTCAATCACCGGCTATTTAGCCAGGCTTGTTTGAAGTTGTTTCAATTGACCCTGGAGGACAGCTTTCTCCTGGAGTAATTCGCGGTTCTGATCGTTGAGGAACTGGTTTCGGTCGTCAGCCGCTGCCACGCGCTCTCTGAGGTCGGAGATCCGCTGCTGGCAGGCCGCGAGATGTTTTTCAGAATCCGTTAGGGCCGCACCAAGCTTCTCCCGGTGTTCGGCGTCGCTATCTCGCTCCAGCTGGAGGCGGTCGACTGTCGCTTCCAGCGTTTCTGTTCGCGTTGCCCATTGTGTTATGACGGCCTGGCTCGCGTGCAACTTTTCTTTCAAGTTTTCAGCGTGATCCTGACTGGCCTTATAGCGCTGGTTTATTTGGTCGCGATGTTGTCTCAGCGTGTCGCGATCCTGTTCGCTGGAACGGAGCTGCTGCGTCAGCTGATCCACCTGACCCTCCAGTCCTGACTGGGTCCTGTGAAACTGATCCCGTTCATGACGGCGATCCTCGGCAATCTCCTGCTGGTAGTGCTCGAAATGGCTGCGGATATCGCGGTTTTCCTGCTTCATCTCTTGGACGGTTGCAGTGGTCTCACTGAGTTTCTCCTGACTTGCCTCCAGTTTGGACGTGAGTGAGGCCGCCCGGTGCTGTTCCTGTTGCAGAGCGTGGGCCTGGGCATCGCTTTCGTTGCGAAGCGCTTCATTGGCCTTCTCCAGTCCGCAGCGTTGCTCTTCCAGTGACTCGCACCGCTGCCGCACCTCTTCCAGCTCGGTGCGCCATTGCTGTTCCAGCGTCTGGTGCGCTTCGCGCTCCTGCGTAATACGTTCATCGGCCGCGTATTGAGCTCGCTCATGCAGGGCTTTCACGGCGGCCACCAAGTCAGCCGGGAGTCCGTTCAGATGCGCTGCGGCTTCGCTGCCTGTTTTCCAACGTTTCAGCATTGGCCCAAGCGTGCTGCGACTGCCGGTACCGAGTTCCGATCGCACCCGGTCGACAGTAGGCTCGTCACCGCGTTGGCGGACGCGTTGCGCAGCGTTGGCGACATCCTGGTAGGTAATTCCGGCGCGGGCCATGACATGCCTCATTTTTTTCATATAACGTGATATGTAATATTACGTTATTTATGAGATAATTAACAAAGTTAATTTAAGAAACATAACGCACGTTAAAGAGCATTAACGTGCGTTAGTGTGTGGTCTGTTCTATCCTGCCCCTGTAACGCCGGTACATCAGCGGCTCTTGAAAGCACGCCTCGAATTGGAGCGGTCATGGATCCAAAACCCACCGCCAGGTCCCCATTACGTAATGCGGACAAGACCGTGTTGGCCGATTCGGCTAATCGGTACATCCACATGGCCACCACCGACAACACGCGCCGGACCTACCGTGCGGCCATTCGCAGCTTTGAGCGCTGGGGCGGACGCCTCCCGACACAGCCGGCGACCCTGGCGGCCTACCTGTCCGATCAGGCCGCCGCGCTTAATCCTCGCACGCTGGATGTCTACCTGACAGCCCTGGGGCGCTGGCACCAGACTCAGGGATTGCGTGATCCCGCTAGGGACCCTGGCGTGCGCAAAACATTGGAAGGGATTCGTCGCGCCCATGGCCGGCCGAAACGGCAAGCCCGGGCGCTGCGCCTCGAACACATTGCGGCCTTCCTGCAAACGCTCCAGCAGCAGCCTGACTCGCTCAAGAAGCATCGCGACTGGGCCCTGCTGCAGGTCGGTTTTTTTGGGGCGTTTCGCCGCAGTGAATTGGTGACGATTGAGGTGAAGCACTTGTCGTGGGAGCCGGAAGGACTGGTGGTGACTCTGCCACGCTCCAAAACAGACCCTCACGGTGAAGGCCTGAAGCGGGCCCTGCCTCGGGGCAACGGACCGGTCTGCCCGGTCAGTGCCCTCGAAAACTGGCTACAGCATGCCGATATTCATGAAGGCCCCGTCTTTCGAGCCGTCAACCGCTGGGATCGGTTGCAACCCCACGCCCTCTCAGGCGGGTCGGTGAACCGTATCCTGAAGGCGCTCGGGGGAACCTGCGGCCTGGACTTCGTGCCGACCCTGAGCAGTCACAGCTTCCGGCGCGGTCTATCCACCGCCGCCGCGCGGGAGAAGGTCGACTTTGCGCAGATCAAGCGCCAGGGCGGCTGGAAGCATGACGGAACGGTGCGGGGCTACATCGAGGAAGGGCAGCAA
The DNA here is from genome assembly GCF_015356855.1 of Alloalcanivorax venustensis ISO4. Taxonomy (GTDB): domain Bacteria; phylum Pseudomonadota; class Gammaproteobacteria; order Pseudomonadales; family Alcanivoracaceae; genus Alloalcanivorax; species Alloalcanivorax venustensis. Next base: position 46,728 of record NZ_ARXR01000011.1, on the reverse strand, counting down.
TTTACGGACAACGCCGCAAGCACTCTACTGACCAAAGTCGCCAGGTTGATCCGGGACACCGACTAATGGTTAGCGTGGTCGCGGCTGGCTACGCTGCCCGGAAGCACTCAGAGCACGATGGACAGGTATCTGTAGTGGCTCACAAAGCTAATCTGTCGGGCCCGCAATTACCCCGAGCAGTGGGACCACATTGGGTGAGAACGGGCACCCGGTTGGGCCCAGATTAGCTGCGAACCGGCTCACCTCTGATGCCAATGAGCTCGCAAACATCGACTTCGGCCCACGCTTTGTGAGAATTAGGGTTGGATGGCATGTGGCGGATTTTCCACGTTTGTCTGCCAACCCTCGAAATCAACCAGATACTCCAGACACTCAACAACCGGATACCCAAAAATACTAATAGTCAGGTTCTCAGCAGGGTTTTTTGCAGGTTGGTGGTGATCATAGGCGCGAGGCGTCTGGCCCGATCGGCGATGGTTCCGCTGAAGCGCTCGTCCACGGTGTCGAGAAACAGCGCCAACCATCTTTGAAAGTGCTGATGCTGCAAGGAGTGCCGGCTATGGAGCGCCTGGTGCCGGGCGATCATATTACGTCGGTACGCGTCATGCTCGCCGAGCAACATCTTCCGCCAGTAGGCGTAAATCTTTGGTTTGTGGCGGGGCAGATCGATGCCCTGGAACACCGGCGCCAGTACGTCGTCAGCCAAGACTTTTCCATAGAAGGCATCGACGAGTTCGGTTATGGCATCGGGCGAGTTCAGTTCACGCATGCGGTGGGCACTCCAGCAATCAAGAGATGATCGCCACGGTTGTTGTGCACTTTACCCGTGATGACCATTGAAATAGCCCTGGGTGCCCTGTTGCGCCATGGCATCCACAATCCGCCCGACACCCTGGATATAGGCGGCTGTGCGCAAGGGTATGGCTTTCTCCTCCGCCAGGTTGAAACAGGCATTCGCTTCACGCTCAAGACGCCGCCTGAGTTGCTTTTCCACGGCTTCGCCTGACCAGTAATCGCCCATCCGGTTCTGAACCCACTCCAGATGGCTGACTATCACGCCGCCGGCATTAGCGATGATGTCAGGGATCACTGGGATATTACGATCCTGCAGAACGCGGTCACCGCCGGTGCTGACGGGGCCATTCGCGATCTCCACGATCGCCCCGGCCCGGACCCGGTCCGCGTTGGCGTCCGTTATCTGGTTTTCCAGCGCGGCCAACACCAGAACATCGACGTCCAGCTCCAGCAAGTCATCGCCACTAAGAGGCTGCGTCTGCGCGGCGTCACACACGGAATCGTCGCAATAGACCATGCCCTTGAGTTCGCGGGTACGGTTTTTGTGACGCAGGATGGGCGCAGGATCCAACCCCTCTTCACTGTAGATGGCACCCTGGGAGTCGGACAGCGCGACAATGTTGTAACCGGCATCGTGCGCCAGGCGCGCAAAATGCTGGCCAGCGTTACCGAACCCCTGGATAGCCACTCTCAGATCTCCCGGTTCCTGGTGCTGCCGTTTTACCCACATGTCCAACACCTGCAACGCACCGGCACCAGTGGCTTGCTCACGGCCGATGGAGCCCCCAAGTCCCAGGGGCTTACCAGTAATGACGCCGGGCACGTGCCGACGTTCGATCTGGGCGTATTCGTCCACCATCCAGCCCATGATAATGGCGTTAGTGTTGACGTCGGGGGCCGGAATATCGCGTTCGGGACCGATTACATCGTGAAAAGCACGGATATAGCTACGGGACAATCGCTCCAGCTCCATACGGGAGAGGGTCTTCGGATCGACACAGATACCCCCTTTGGCACCACCAAACGGCAGATCGACCGCAGCACACTTCAACGTCATCCAGAAACTCAGTGTCGCGACCTCATCCTCGGTGACATCGGGGTGGAAGCGAATGCCACCCTTGGTCGGTCCACGGGTATCGTCGTACTGCACGCGCCAGGCGGGAAAGACACGCAGCGAGCCATCATCCATGCGCACCGATAAACTGGCCTGATGGATGCGTTTAGGTTGCCCCAGGCGGTGGCGACTATCGTCAGCCACCTCCAGCCACTCGTAAATGTCAGCCATTCGGGATTGGGCATCTTCGAGTAAGTGATGGGTATTGCTGCTCATGGTTACCTCAATATCTCTATAGGGAAAGTAAGGTGTAGACAGCCGTGTCTTTTCTCACCGCCCGGTGTCGGCGTTGACTTATGGCCGGTCTGAATCACTTACCCCGGCTCCAGGTTCGGCCTTCGTCAGCACTAGAGTACACCGGAACAGCGCTTCCTTAGTAAGGTACATCGCATTGACGCTTTACCGGGCGCATCATGTTCCAGACAGAAGAGACAACCATCAACACAAGGCCGGAGTAAAAAACAAATTGCGCATAGGACGCGTATTGGCCTAACTTAAGCTGGAAAGGGAGGACACCGGCAAACACCAGAAGCGGCCCCAGCACCCCCAGAATCCCGCGGCCACGCTGCCGGTGGATGCGCCACGTCATGACATTGGCAACCAGAGCGATGAACGCAAAAATCGGGATCAGAGTCGTTATGAAAACCCGCTCCCATGACGCCAGGAAACCGAGGCCCAACGTCGCTCCGATGCCAGCCAATGCGGGAAAACAGACGGCGCAACCCATTCCGGACACAACGCTCCCGATGGAACCTGCTTTATCGGCAATTCGCGAGATCAAATCCATGTTTCTACTCCTCTGCTTTCAATTCTGACTTTATAAATGGTGCTCGTTTCGAAAACCGGAAAAACGGCTGTAGCATTCAGTTATCCGTTCAGATTCAGCCGCTTCATGCTGTCACGCAAGTCATTCCCGGCTGCCTTGCCTATCCCGCGCAGCAGGATAGTTTTTTGACATCCTTGGTAAAGGTTTGAGCACACAGCTTCAGATCCTCAACCACCGTCAGGTACGGAAACAGCTTATATTGCAACAGCACCTTTTATGAACTTGTTCGATAAGCCAACCTCAAAGCCGTAGTCAACTACGGAGTCAAGGCAAATGTCGGAGGAAGCGAATTCATTTACCATCGGGAGCCTGGCCAAGGCGGCTAACGTCCCAGTCGAAACCATCCGCATCTCTTGTCCTCTAATTCAGTCATTGCATGAAGGTGTTGGGCAAAAAGAGTCAAGAGGTAATCGAAGACTGACACGAACAGATACAGTGCGTGACGTTTAACTTATGCGCTGTGTCTTCAGTTCATCAAATGTGCTGAGCTACGCACCAATTAAAAACAATGCGTTAACTGGCGAGACTGCTTCTTCTGTTCTCTGCCTTTGTCAGCACTTGGGTACAGCGATTCAGCGCCGCCCTCTTAACGGCAATCGTATCCTGTATTTGCCGCTTGGCTGTGCGGCACTGCTGCTCATCCCCGTTGTCGAGCGCATGAACGAACTCGGTGATTTCCGGAAGCCCCAGGCCTGCCTCACGACAAGCCCCGATGACCTTCAGCCGTTCCAGACACCGGTCATCGAACAAGCGAAAGCCTCCCGAGGTTTTTCCGCAGGCCCGCACCAGTCGCATATCCAGGTACGTGCGAATCTGAGGCACCGACAGACCACAGCGACGGGCCGCCTCGGAAATGACATAGCCCTGGCTTTGTGTTTCCGGTCCGCGTTCAACGTCAGGTTCTGCTATTAGGGTATTCACTGTCATGTCAGTCACTCCCCGCTTTGTCGAGCAATTGCCGGGCAATGGCCTGGCCCAGTTCGAAACCTTCCTGAACAGTCACAATGCTCGCGTGCGGTTTGTCCCGGGACCACGCCTCCCCGGCAGATCGAGAAGCAAAAAAGTGGACATCGCAACAGAAGGCACTGCGAATGTCGCCCTCCGTGGCCACGGACACCAGCGAGAGGACCGTGTCCTCTGGCTGAAGCGAAAGCACCTCCCGTGGCGTGACCGTCAAGGTGACCGGCTTGTGGGTGCGGGGACAGTGCGACCGGACCTGTGCGGGTTCGCCAATGACAGCCGGAAACATCAAAGCGTCGAGTGCACACCAGGTGTAGAGCGGCTGATCGTTTACCACAAACGCATGCGGCGTTTCACGCAGGGTAATGCCGAAGCCGACCAGCCGTCCCTGACCGTCATACTCGACGGTTCCGCAAGGCAGCTGTTCCAGCATCTGCACCACCTGGTCCGTCGTCCAGTTGAGCGACGCTGCAAGCCGCTCAAGAGTGACCGGACGACCCTGAACCAGCTCACGCAATAGCGCCACATGAAGCGTGGCCTCCGCTTCTCCGGTCAGGCCCAGCCGATTCACGATTTCACGCATATCATTCACGGGGCCTTGCCTTATCCCGCGCAGCAGGATAGTTGTTTGACATCCTTGGTAAAGGTTTGAGCGCACAGCTTCAAACCTTCTACCATCGTCAGGTACGGGAACAGCTCATCGGCAATCTCGTTGACGGTCATGCGCGCACGCAGCGCCATCACCGCGGTCTGGATCAGTTCGCCGGCCTCGCCTGCCACGGATTGCACACCCAGCAACCGTCCGCTTTCACGTTCCGCGACCATTTTAATGAAGCCTCCGGTATCAAAGTTGACCAGGGCGCGCGGCACATTGTCGAGGGTCAGGGTACGGCTGTCGGTGAGGTAGCCTCTTGCCTTGGCGTCGGCTTCGGATAGACCGACAGTCGCAATCTGCGGATCGGTAAAGACCACCTCAGGCATGGCACTGAGATCCAGCCGCGCATCACCACCGGTCATATTGACCGCTGCCCGACTGCCGCCCGCGGCGGCGACATAAACGAACTGCGGCTGGTCGGTGCAGTCGCCAGCAGCATAGATGTCGGGCACGGTGGTACGCAGACAGTCATCGACTAAAATTGCCCCGCGGGCAGTCTCGACGCCAATGGCCTCCAGATTCAGTCTGTCTGTGTTCGGCCTGCGTCCCACGGCCACCAGCAGCCGATCGGCTCTTAGCTCCCCTGCGTTCGTGTCGAGCACGAACTCCTCATTGGCATAGCGGACATGGCTCGCCTGGGTCTCATTCAGAACCTTGATGCCCTCGGACCGGAACGCGGTTTCAATGGCTTCGCCCACGGCCGGATCCTCCCGGGAAAACAGCCGGCTGCGCGCCAGGATGGTCACTTCGCTGCCCAGCCGGGCAAACGCCTGGGCCAGCTCCACTGCCACGACGGACGCCCCGATGACAACCAGCCGGTCTGGAATGGTGTCGCTGGCCAGTGCCGTGGTGGACGTCCAGTACGGCGTATCGGACAGGCCCGCAACCGGGGGAATGGTTGGCCGCGCGCCGGTACCGATGAACGCTCTGTCAAAGCGTACTTCGCGTTCCGTGCCGTCGGCTCCCGTGACCTGCAATGTATTGGCATCGATAAAACGGGCCTCACCCCGCAAGACAGTGATTGCCGGATTGTCGTCGAGAATGCCCTCATACTTGGCGTGGCGAAGTTCATCGACCCGGGCCTGTTGCTGGGCCAGCAACCGGGGCCGGTCAATAGTCGGCTCGGTAGGCGCCATGCCCTCGTCGAACGGACTGGTGCGGCGCAGATGGGCCACGTGAGCGGCGCGGATCATGATCTTCGAGGGCACGCAGCCGACATTGACGCAGGTGCCACCGATGGTGCCACGCTCGATCAGCGTTACCCGGGCTCCACGTTCCGCGGACTTCAAAGCGGCGGCCATGGCACTGCCGCCACTGCCAATCACAGCAATATGCAGGTTGTCGTTACTCATTCATGTGACTCCTTGGTAGATGGGCTATTGCAGCAGGCGTCGTATTTCTTCTTGCGCCATAGGGCGTAGCAGGTCAGGCCGATAAAAATTGCGAGCGCGGGCAACAGCACGTAATCCAGGTAGCCGGTCAGAGCGGCCAGACCGACGTATCCGAGTAAAACCACCAGAACCGGCGTGAAGCAGCACAGCGCGACCACGACCGTGCCAATAGCACTCGCTCGCAACAGGGTCTTGGGCTCTTTCATGGTTACTCCTGCGTCGTCCCGGTTTATTTCAGGGTGGACGGATAACCCGCGTTGGTGGTGGCCTGAGTCAGCGCCTCAACGGAGGTTTTCTCATCGTCAAAGGTAACCGTCGCATCACGTTCCTCATATCGGACATCCACGGCGCTCACGCCGTCGACCCGCTTTAAGGCGGCTTTAACCGTAATCGGGCAGGCCGAACAGGTCATGCCTGGAACGGACAAGGTCACCGTTTGTTGCGCCGCCAAGGCAGGCAGGCTGAACAGCGTGAACAGTACGGCAGTGATCAGGGACTTTTTCATGGTGTAGTGCCTCTCAGTCAACATGGTGGATCAGGTTTCAGTAAAACAGCGGCAAGACGAAAGGGAACGCCAGCGCGGTCAGTATCAGCAGCGCAACGATCCAGAACACGACTTTATAAGCAGTGCGCACTTGCGGTACCGCGCAGACCTCGCCCGGTTCGCAGTCCTGCGCGGGCCGGTATATACGACGCCAGGCAAAAACCATGGCCACCAGCGCAGCACCAATGAACCACGGACGGTAGGGTTCCAGGGCGGCCAGGTTGCCGATCCAGGCACCGGAAACACCCAGGGCGATCAGGACCAGGGGGCCCAGACAGCAGGCCGACGCGAGCAGCGCTGCAACCCCGCCTGCGATTAACGACCCGCGACCGGATTTTGACTCTGAATTCAACTCTGACATTGCGATTGCACCTTTTATGGCCTTGATCGATAAGTTAAGCTTAAAGCCGTAGTCAACTACGGAGTCAAGGTGAATGTCGGATGAAATGAACTCATTGACCATCGGGGGGTTGGCTAAGGCGACGAACGTCTCAGTTGAGACCATCCGCTACTACCAGCGACGTGGGTTAATACCTGAGCCCCAGCGTCCTCTCGGGGGTATTCGGCGCTACGGTGCCAGCGATATTGGCAGGTTGAGCTTTGTGAAAACCTCGCAGCAGTTAGGCTTTAGTCTCGATGAGATACACGACTTGCTTCAATTGGATGATGGTACTCACTGCCTGGAAGCCAGCACTCTCGCGGAGCGTAAGTTGCACGACGTACGTGGGAAGCTCGAAAAGCTACAGCAAATTGAGGCTTTGCTGAGCGACATGGTTGATCGGTGCTGCGCCTACGAGGGCAATATCTCGTGCCCCTTAATTGCGTCATTACATGAAGGAGTTGGGCGAAAAGTTAGTACCTACCCTAGCCAGAGTGGGACCCCTGCCAAACCTCAGTGACAAAAGGGCGGAATAGCAACCACGCAGGCCCTCAGAATGTCCAGTGTGACCAGCAGAGTACGGCGGGGAAGTTTTTGGGTAACAGCCCCAAACAGAGGCGCTATTAGCACGTAGCGAGCGACGATCGGGACCGTGGCGTTCACGAAATAAGGGGCGGTTCCTTTGGTCTTGACGAATTGCTGCCTACTATAAGCAATGCCTCCTTCAAGAGCGAACGTACTGTGAGTTAACGCCTCTCACTGGAACCCCATAGCAAAGGACTGCGTATGAGTAGTCTCCATGAAACCGCCTATCCGCGATTGAAGGCGGAGGTCTCGGATCAAGAACTGGCAGAAATTTATACACCCTCTGCCCAGGAACGATCCTTTGCCCGAAAGCACGGTCGAACTCCGGCTGCTCGTGGCGCCCTGCTCATTCTCCTGAAAACAGTGCAGCGCCTGGGCTACTTTGTCCACCTCATAGCCGTTCCCCAATCCATTACAACGCACATTCTGGCGTGCGACGACCTTTCACATCTCGCAGCGAGCCAGCTCAGGGTCTACGACCGCAATGGCGGCGCCCGTCAGCGGATGTTGGACACGGTTCGTCAACAGGTGAACATCAAGGCGTTCACCGTTGAAGGCAAGGCAATTGTACGGGAACTGGCGCGTGAAGCGGCCACCACCAAGCAGGACCTGGCGGACATCATCAATGTGGTGATCGAAGAGCTGGTGCGCCAACGTTTTGAGCTACCGGGTTTTTCAACGCTGCAAAGGTCCGCGCGTCAGGCTCGCAGCACTGTTAATACCAGTTACTTCCGGACGCTCAATGCGGGTTTGACAGCGCATCAAAAAAACGAATTTGACCAGTTGCTGCACGTGCCGGACGATTCCCCTCACACCAGTTGGCATATGTTGAAACAAGAACCCAAAAAACCGACCAATACAGAAGTGAAGAAGTATCTTCAGCATCTGGAATGGCTTCAGGGCTGGTGTCAACGATTGCCCGCTGTTGATCACATTCCTGCCGGCAAGTATCACCACTTCATACTGGAAGCACGAGCGCTGGGCGCGGCCAACATCAAGGCCATGCAAAGCACCAAACGCTATGCCTTGATGGTTCTGCTGGTCCATGCCCAATTGCGTCGCGCGATGGACGATGCGGTCGACATCTTTGTCCGCAAGATGCGCAACATCAAGACCAAGGCAGAAGCCAACCTGAACCAATATCACCTGGATCATATGAAGCGCATGGACAAGCTGGTGGCTCAACTGCGTGACGTACTGACCGCCGTCCAGGAAGCGCCAACGGATTCTGAGCGAGGTGCCCGAGTGGCGGCTGCCATCCAGAGTGATCCTGATGAATTACTGGCCGAGTGTGAGGAACACATGGCCTATGCTGGCAATAACTTCATCCCGTTCATGCTGCAACCCTACCGCCCGTTACGCCCCCTGTTATTCAATTGCCTTGAACTACTGGATCTGGCGGCAACCAGCCACGATCAATCCTTGATTGAGGCGATTGCGACTCTGAAAAAGCACCGGCACAGCCGTAAGGAATGCCTTGTGCTCAGCACTCAACCCGTCGACGTGTCCTGGCTACCGGAGCGTTGGCGCCGTTTGGTATTGGGGGCGGGGCCAAGCCAGCTACCGCCCGGCATGGTCTACCGGAAGTATTTCGAGCTGGGCGTACTGACACAGGTGAAGCGTGAACTGATTTCCGGCGATCTCGCGGTCGCGAACAGCGACCAATACAGTGACTACCGCGATCAGCTGGTGGATTGGAGTGTCTATGATGCCCAGATAGCGGACTACAGCGCGATGATTGATATCGAATCCGACCCCGCCGCTTTTGTGGCACAAGCCCACTCCCGGTTGAGCGAAACGGCCGACCGCATTGACCGTGGCTTCCCGGAGAATGAATACGCCGTCTTCCATGGTGAAGAGCTGGTGATCCGGAAGCACCGTCGCCCAGCGCCTCCGGATGGGTTAGCTGAGATTGATAAACAGTTATCCCAGAATTTGCCCGAAAAGAATATTCTCGACATCCTGGTGGAAGCCGAAAACTGGCTGGGCCTCCACAAACGCTTTGGGCCACTTTCCGGATTTGAGGGCAAGCTGGACGACCCCCGTACCCGCTTTGTTTCGACCTTATTTTGCTATGGCTGCAATCTCGGGCCAACTCAGACCGCGCGATCCATCACGACGCTTAATCGCCGGCAGGTGTCCTGGCTCAACCTGCGGCACGTCACCGAAGAGCGCCTGGAGCAGGCGATTGTACAGGTTATCAATGCCTACAACCGCTACCGGCTGCCGCGACACTGGGGAACGGGCCAGCGGGCCGCCGCCGATGGCACAAAATGGAACCTGTACGAACAGAACCTGCTATCGGAATACCACATACGGTACGGTGGCTATGGCGGGGTGGGCTACTACCACGTCTCGGATAAATACATCGCGCTGTTCAGCCACTTCATTCCTTGCGGCGTTTATGAGGCCATTTACATCCTTGATGGGCTGATCAAAAACGATTCCGATATCCAGCCCGACACCTTGCATGGCGATACCCAGGCGCAAAGTGCGCCCGTCTTCGGGTTGGCTTATCTGCTGGGTATCAACCTCATGCCCCGAATCCGGAATCTGAAGCAACTGGTGTTCTACAAGCCCGATAAACGCCAGCGGTATGAGCACATCAATGCCTTATTCAGCGAAACCGTCAACTGGAAACTGATTGAAACACATGTACCCGACATGCTCCGGGTGGCGCTATCGATCAAGGCTGGCAAGATCGCACCCTCCACGATACTGCGGCGCTTGGGTACCGCAAGCCTCAAGAACAAACTCTACTTTGCTTTCCGGGAACTGGGGAGGGTTGTTCGGACGACCTTTCTTTTGGATTACATTGGCAACGTGGAGTTGCGGCGAACCATTCATGCGGAAACGAACAAAACGGAAGAATTCAACCAGTTCGTGAAATGGCTATTCTTCGGCGGCGAGGGGGTGATCGCCGAGAATATCCGCCACGAGCAACGGAAGGTGATCAAATATAACCATTTGGTGGCCAACCTGGTCATTCTTCACAATGTGGAGTCGATGACGTTGACTCTTAAAGCTCTCAAGGATCAAGGTCATCATATAGATCACGATATTCTCAAAGGGTTGGCCCCATACCGCACGGACCATATCAATCGATTCGGCGATTATACGCTTGATTTTGATCGGCAGGTTTCACCCATGAGCTACAATACAAAAATAATTTAAATCCAATAGGTTAGTGCACTTTCTGGAGGATTTCGTCAGAATCGTTGCCGACCCTCTACTACTACGTGCCGGTGCAGGCGCAGCGCCCGATCTACTCCTACCGGCTGTCGATCGTGCATTTCTGGGCGCTGATCGCCGTGTACATGTGGGCCGGCCCCCACCATCTGCACTACTCCAGCCTGCCCGACTGGGCGCAATCCGTGGGCATGGTGTTCTCCATCGTGCTGCTGGCGCCCAGCTGGGGCGGCATGATCAACGGTGTCATGACCCTCTCCGGCGCCTGGCACAAGCTGCGCACCGACCCGATCATCCGCTTCCTGATCGTCGCCCTGTCGTTCTACGGCATGAGCACCTTCGAAGGCCCGATGATGTCGATCAAGACCGTCAACGCGCTCAGCCACAACACCGACTGGACCATCGGCCATGTGCACTCCGGCGCGCTCGGCTGGGTGGCGATGATCACCTTCGGCGCCGTCTATGTGATGACGCCGCGGCTGTTCGACCGCCGCCGGATGTTCTCGGTGGGCTGGATCAACGTGCACTTCTGGCTCTCCACCATCGGCACGGTGCTCTACATCGCCGCCATGTGGGTATCCGGGATCATGCAGGGGCTGATGTGGCGGGCGGTCAACGACGACGGCACGCTCACCTACAACTTCATTCAGGAGCTCTCCGAACGCCAGCCGTTCTACATCGTGCGGTTGCTGGGCGGCGTCATCTTCCTCGCCGGCACCCTGCTGATGGCGGTGAACGTCTGGCGCACGGTGCGCGGCGACCGTGACGACAACGGCGACCTTAATGTCCTCCGGGAGGCGGCGTAACCATGGCCAATCACCACGCGGTTATTGAAAAGAACATCGGCCTGATGATCGTTCTGATCCTGGTGGCGGTGAGCTTCGGCGGCCTGGCGGAAATCGTGCCGCTGTTCTGGCAGAAAGCCACCACCGAACCGATCTCCACCCTGCGCCCCTACTCCGCCCTGGAGATGGCCGGCCGGGACGTGTACATCCGCGAAGGCTGCCACGTTTGCCATACGCAGATGGTACGGCCGCTGCGCGCGGAAACCGAACGCTTCGGCGATTACACCGTGGCCGGCGAGGACGTCTGGGAGCATCCGTTCCTGTGGGGCTCGAAACGCACCGGGCCGGACCTGGACCGGGTCGGCCTGCGGCCGATCACCGAACAGTGGCACCGCGAGCATCTGCGTGATCCGCGCGCGCTGGTGCCGGAATCCAACATGCCGGCTTACCCCTGGCTGCAGCACGCCACGGTGGACTGGTCGACCATGGCGCGCACGCTGACCGTGTTCCAGCGCCATTTCGGGGTGCCGTACAGCGACCAGGACATCGAAGAGCAGATGGCCAAGGTCAATGGCGAGTGGGCGGACGCCACCGAGGAAGACGCCCTGGTGGCCTACCTGCTGTCCCTGGGCCAGGCCCGGCGGGAGCAGCGCCAATGAACTACCACGCCGTGATCACCGTGATCTTCTTTATCGCCTTTATCGCCCTGGTGGCCTGGGTGTACCGGCCCGGCCGCAAGCGCGACTACCAGAAACTGGGGGAGATTCCGCTGCGCACCGACAGCCACGGTCGCCGGAACCCGAAAGGAGACCGCCCATGAGCGACTTCTGGAGCGTTTACATCATCGCCATCGTGGTGCTCAACCTGGTCGGTTGCGCCTTTCTGTTGTTCGCCAACCTGCGCATGACGCCGGAGGAAACCCGCAGCGACACCACCGGCCACAGCTTCGACGGCATCCAGGAACGCAACCAGCCGCTGCCGCGCTGGTGGCTTTACCTGTTCGTGCTGACCCTGCTGTTCTCGGTGGTCTATCTGGTGCTGTACCCGGGGCTGGGCCGGTTCGGCGGGCTGCTTAACTGGAGCAGCGTGGGCCAGTGGCAGGAAGAGGTGGACTGGGTGGAAAAACAGACCGCGCCGCTGTTCGAACAGTTCGCCAAGGTACCCATCGAGGAGCTGCACGCCTACCCGGAGACCCGCGACGTGGGCGGCCGCCTGTTCGCCAACAACTGCGCCCTGTGCCACGGCTCGGACGCCCGCGGCGCCAAGGGCTACCCGAACCTGACCGACGACGACTGGCTCTACGGCGGCAGCGCCGACGCCATTCTCACCAGCATCCGCGACGGCCGCCACGGGCAGATGCCGCCCATGGCCGCCGCCGTCGGCGGCACCGACCAGGCGGTGCGGGACATGGCGCTGTACGTGCAGAGCCTGAGCCGCCCGTCGATGACCGACCAGCCCGAGGTGGCCGCATCGGTGGCCCGCGCCGAGCCGCGCTTCGCGGTGTGCGCCGCCTGCCACGGGCAGGACGCGCGCGGCAACCAGGCCCTCGGCGCGCCCAATCTGACCGACGGCATCTGGCTGCACGGGGCGCGCCTGGAGGACATCGAAACCACCATCCGGGAAGGCCGCAGCGGGCGGATGCCGCCGCATGAGTCCGTGCTCAGCGAAGAGCGTCTGCATGTGCTGGCCGCCTACGTTTACGGGCTGTCGCAACCATGAATTCCGGCCGTATTCCCAGCCAGGATCTCAGCCCGGACGGCGGTTCCGGGCTGTACGCCAAGCGCCGGCGCATCCAGATCAAGGATGTGAAGGGCCATTACCAGCGCCTGCGCGACACCAGCGTGCGTCTGGTGGTGGCGCTCTATCTGGTGCTGCCCTGGCTGACCTGGAACGGGCGCCAGGCGATCCTGTTCGATCTGCCGGAACGCCGTTTCCATATCTTCGGCGTCACCTTCTGGCCGCAGGACTTTTTGTTCCTGGCCTGGGCGCTGATCATCGCCGCGCTGGGTCTGTTTTTCGTCACGGTGTTCGCCGGGCGGGTCTACTGCGGCTATGTCTGCCCGCAAACCGCCTGGACCCGACTGTTCATGGCCATCGAACAGCGCTGCGAAGGCGACCGCCACCAGCGTCTGAAATGGGACCGCGCGCCCTGGGGCGCGGAGAAACTCCTGCGGCGCGGCCTGAAACACGTGCTGTGGCTGGCCCTGGCGCTGGCCACCGGCGTCACCTTCGTCGGCTATTTCACCCCCATCCGCGAGCTACTGCCGGCCCTGGTCAGCGGCGAGGTGGGCGGCTGGACGCTATTCTGGTCCGGCTTTTTCACCGTCGCCACCTACGGCAACGCCGGCTTTATGCGCGAGCAGGTTTGTCTGTACATGTGCCCCTACGCCCGCTTCCAGAGCGTCATGTTCGACCGCGACACCCTGGTGGTGTCCTACGACCGGGCCCGGGGTGAACCGCGCCGGCGCGGCGCGCGCAAATCATCCGGCCAGGAGCCGGCCGGCGACTGCGTGGACTGCGGGCTGTGCGTGCAGGTCTGCCCCACCGGCATCGATATCCGCGACGGGCTGCAGTACGAGTGCATCACCTGCGCCGCCTGCGTGGACGCCTGCGACCAGGTGATGGCACGGATCGGCCGGCCCCGCGGGCTGATCGACTACACCACCGAAAACACCCTGAACGGCCGGCGCAGCCGGGTTCTGCGGCCGCGCCTGATCGGCTACGGGCTGGTGATGGTGCTGATGATGGGCTGGTTCGCCGCCGGCCTGGTCCAGCGGGTGCCGCTGCAGGTGGACGTGCTGCGTGACCGCAACCAACTCTACCGGCTCACCGCCGACGGGCGCATCGAGAACAGCTACCGGCTGGAGATTCTCAACAAGGACCAGCAGGCCCACGACTACCGGCTCAGCCTGGACGCGCCGGAGGGCCTCACCCTGGTGCAGGGCAACCCCACCTTTACCCTCGCCGGCGGCGAGCACCGCAGCCTGCCGGTCACCGTCAGCGGCGACCCCTACGCCGGCGAGGTGCGCTCCGCCACCGTTCGTTTCCGGGTACGCAGCAGCGAGCCCCGTTCCACTATGGAGACCACCCATGAGGCACGTTTCATCGCGCCCTGATCCCGAGCGCCCCTGGTACCGCCACGGGCTGGTATGGCTGGTGATCGCGCTGCCGGCGGCGTCGGTGGTGGGCGGCCTGGCCACCCTGGCGATCGCCATCACCCACGCCGACGCCACCGTGGCCGATCACTGGTACCAGGACGGCAAGGCGATCAACCGGTCGCTGGAAGAGGAGCGGCGCGCGGAATTTCTCGGCCTGCGGCTGGAAATCGACCGGGCCCGGGGTATCCGGTTGCGCAGCGAAACCGCCCTGCCCTGGCCGGACCAGTTGGACGTCACCCTGCGCCATCCAGTGTTCGCCGAGCGCGACCGGCAGCTGCGCCTGAGCCATCGCGGTGACGGCGGCTACGGCCCGGCGGACCCGATCCCCGCCGGCGGCGACTGGACGGTGACGGTGAGTCCGCCGGACGGCCGCTGGCGGCTGAGCCGGCGGGTGGACCTGGACACCGGGACTGTCCACATCGGCACCCGGGCGGGCTCCGGATGAGCAGCGCCTGCGCCCACTGCGGCGAACCGGCGGCGCCTGAGCTTTACGTGGAACAGGACGCGCAACGGCTGCCGGTCTGTTGCCCGGGGTGCGCCGGCGCGATGACGCTGGTCCATGAGCTGGGCCTCGACAACTACTACCGCCTGCGCACCGGCCGGGCCCGGCCCCACGGCGGGGACGAGCCGGGCGAACGGGAGCGCAATCTGGCGCTGTTCGGAATGCCGGAGCTGCTTGCCGAGCATGAAAGCGTGACGCCGGAGGGACGGCGCCTGACGCTCTCCCTGTCCGGCCTGAACTGCGCCGCCTGCTGCTGGTTGATCGAAAAAGCGGCGGCGGACATCCCCGGGGTGGTATCCGTGGGCACCGACCTGGCGGCCATGGAACTGACCCTGGTGTACCGGCGCGCGGATGCCCCCGCCGCCGTCGCCGAGCGCCTCGACCGGCTCGGCTACGGAGTGACTCTGCCGGGCGATCCCCGTGGCCGGGCGCTGCGCCGCCGCGAGCAACGCCGGCTGCTCGGCCGCCTGGCCCTGGCGGGCATCGGCGCCATGCAGGCGATGATGTACTCCGCCGCCCTCTACATCGGCGCGTTCGACGACGGCGACCAGGTCTATCAGTGGCTGTTCCGGCTGGTGGGCCTGCTGATCGCCACGCCGGTGGTGTTCTACGCCGGCTGGCCGTTCTTTCAGGGCGCCTGGCGCGGCCTGCGCGCGGGTAGCCCGGGCATGGACCTGCCGGTGGCACTGGCGTTGTCGCTGGCCTGGGGCGGTTCGGTGGTGAACATGGCGCTGGGCGGCGAGCACGTGTATTTCGATTCCGCCGCCATGTTCGTGTTCTTCCTGTTGCTGAGCCGCTGGTTGGAGCAACGCCAGCGCCACCGGGTCGGCGCCGCCTGGCAGCAGCTCAAGGACGCCCTGCCCCTGCTGGTGCGTCGAAGCACGGACGGCGACGAGCAGTGGGTGACGAGCCGGCGGGTGGTGGCCGGCGACCTGCTGCGGCTCGGCCAGGGGGAAGTGCTGCCGGTGGACGCGGTGGTGGTGGAAGGCCAGGGGCAGGTGGAGCAGGCCGCGCTCACCGGTGAACCGCTGCCCTGCCGCCGTGGCCCCGGCGACGCCGTCCAGGCGGGCGGGCGCCTGTTGGAGGGCACGCTGCTGGTGCGCGCCGCCGGGCCGGTGGGCGACAGCCTGGTGGCCCGGATCGCCGACCAGGTCGCCCGGGCCCGGTCCGAGCCGCCCCCGATGGTGCGCGACTGGCGCCGGGTGGCGCCGCTGTTCACGGTGGCGGTGCTGGCCCTGGCGGCGCTCACCTTCGGCCTGCACTGGGCCGCCGGGCCGGCGCGGGCGTTCGAGCACGCGCTGGCGGTGCTGGTGGTCACCTGCCCGTGCGCCCTGGCCCTGGCGGTGCCGCTCAGCGTTTCCGGCGGGCTGGGCGCGGCGCTGCGCCACGGCGTTCTGGTGGCGTCCCCGGGGCAGCTGCTGGCCGTCACCGGCCTGCGCGGCGTGCTCTTCGACAAGACCGGCACGCTCACCAGCGGTCACTTCCGGGTGATCCGGCATCAACCTCTCGGCGACGGCGGCCACAGTGAGGCGGTGTTGCTGTCGATCGCCGCCGCCCTGGAACGCCACCACCCCCACCCGCTGGCGCGCGCCTTTGACGCCTACCCCGACGACCCGGCGCTGGCGGATGCGGAGGTCCTGCATCAGGGCGCCCAGGGGCGCCGCCTCGGCGTACTCTGGCGCATCGGCCCGGACCCCTTCGACGACGCCGGCAACGCGGCCACGCGGGGCGCCACCCGCCTGCTTCTGTATGAAAACGAGCAGCCACGCCTGCGCCTGTGGCTCAGCGACGAACCGCGCCCGGAAGCGGCGGCGGTGACCCGCGCCCTGGGCGCGCAAGGATGGCACCTGCGCCTGGCCAGCGGCGACGGCGAAGGCGCCGTGGCCACGCTGGCCGACACCCTGGGCCTGGACGACTGGCGCGCCCGCCAGACCCCGGAGCAGAAAAAAGCCTGGTTGGAGCGGTTGGCCACCGAGGAAGGCCCGCAGATGATGGTCGGCGACGGCATCAATGACGCCCCCGCCCTGCTGGCGGCCTCGGTGTCGGTGGCCACGGCGGACGCCAGCGCCCTGGCCCGTAAAGCCGCCGGCCTCTATCTGCTCAAGCCGGGCCTGGCGCCGTTGGCTGCGTTGCCGGCCCTGGCCCGCCGCGTGCGCCGCGGCATCCGTCAGAACCTGACCTGGGCGCTGGCCTATAACCTCACCGCCGTGCCGCTGGCGGTGGCCGGGCTGGTGCCGCCCTGGGCCGCCGCGCTGGGCATGTCGGCCAGCTCGCTGCTGGTCACCGTCAACGCATCGAGGATCGCCCGATGGCAATCATCATCCTCCTGATCCCGCTCGCCTTGCTGTTCCTGGGCTTGGCGCTGTGGGCGCTGTTCTGGGCCATCAACCGGGGCCAGTTCGAGGATCTGGAGCACCAGGCCTGGCGCGTGGTGTTCGAGGACCGCGACCGTGATTGAACTGATGCTGCCGCACCTGAGCGCCGCCGCGCTGCTGGCGGTGGCCGGCGCCGCACACTGCGTGGGTATGTGCGGCGGCATCGGCACCGCCCTCACCTTCACCGTGCCCGCCGCCCGGCGCGAGGGCCTGCGTCTGTGGGGCTGGCAACTGCTGTTCGGCGTCGGGCGCATCGGCGCCTATGCGGCGTTGGGCGCGGTGGCCGGCGGGCTGGGCAACGGGCTGCTGCGCGCCCTGCCGTGGCAGGGCCCGGCCTGGCCGGCGCTGTTTTCCGGCGCCCTGATGCTGCTGCTGTCGATCCACTTTCTCACCGGCGGCGGGCTGCTGCGTCGGCTGGAACGGACCGGCGCCGTGGTCTGGCGCCGATTGCAGCCGCTGGTGCGGCGCCTGTTGCCGGTGGATCGCCCCGCCAAGGCGTTGATGCTGGGCGCGCTGTGGGGCTTTCTGCCCTGTGGTCTGGTCTATTCCGCGCTGCTGCTCGCGGCCAGCAGCGCCAGCGTGGTCGGCGGGCTGCTGGTGATGACGGTCTTCGGGGCCCTGACCCTGGCCCCGGTGGCCGCCGGCGGGGTGCTGGGCGGCCAGATGCGCCGGTTCCACGGGGTCCGGGGACGCCGGGTGGCCGCCGCCCTGGGCCTGCTGCTGGGGGCGGTGTTCCTGGCCCAGGGGCTGGCGCCGGGGTCGCTGCACCGCTGGGCGGTGTTCTGCGGCCTGGCCTGAATCACGCCGGGCGTTGATCCATATCAATATTGGCGGGCGGCAACACTGAGACCATACCCCGGTCTACGTTTGGAGCAGCCCCCATGACCGTCTGGAACCCGGACCTGATTCGCCAATACGGCGGCCCCGGCGCCCGCTATACCTCCTACCCGGCGGCTACCCGGTTCCATGAAGAAGTGAGCCTCGGCGACGTTCAGCGCTCCGTGGCGGCGGGCAACCGCGCCCACCGCAATCTGTCCCTGTATTGTCATATTCCGTTCTGCGCGTCGGTTTGCTACTACTGCGCCTGTAACCGGGTGATCACCGCCAACCGCGAGCGCGCCCTGCCCTACATCGCCCATCTGAAAACCGAGATCCGGCAGAAGGCGGCGCTGATCGACCGGCAAAGACCGGTGGTCCAGATGCATTGGGGCGGTGGCACGCCGACGTTTCTGAGCGACGCGCAAATCACCGAGCTGGTGTACGAGCTGGCGCGCTATTTTCACCTCCTCGAGGACGACCGCGGCGACTACGCCATCGAAATCGATCCGCGCACGGTCGACCGCGCGCGGCTGGGGCTGCTGCGCGGGCTGGGCTTCAACCGCCTAAGCCTGGGGGTGCAGGACCTCGACCCGCGGGTGCAGCAAGCGGTGAACCGGGTACAGCCGGTGGCGATGATCCGCCGGGTGTTCGAGGACGCACGGGCCTTCGATTTTCATTCCATCAACGCGGACCTGATCTACGGCCTGCCCTGGCAGAGTGAAACCAGCCTGGCCCATTCGCTGGAGCAGTTGATCGCGCTGCGGCCGGAGCGCATCTCCCTGTACAACTACGCCCACCTGCCGGCGCGCTTCAAAATCCAGCGCCAGATACCGGAGCGCACCCTGCCCAGCCCCGAAGAGAAGCTGGCGATGCTGGTGCGCGCCGGCGGCATGCTGCAGGAGGCGGGCTACGAACTGATCGGCATGGACCACTTCGCCCTGCCCGACGACGACCTGGCCCGCGCCCGCCGCGAAGGCACCCTGCACCGCAACTTTCAGGGCTACACCCTGCACGGCGATGCCGATCTGATCGGCTTCGGGGTGAGCGCGATCAGCGATCTGCACGACCTGTACGCCCAGGCGCCGAAACGCATCGAGGACTGGCAGGACAGCGTCACCAAAGGCGACTGGCCCCTGGAGCGCGGCTATCTGCTTAACCGCGACGACCGCCTGCGGCGCTGGGTGATCATCGGCTTTCTCTGCCAGCTGCGCCTGGATCTGGCCGAGTTCCGGCAGGTGTGGGGGGTCGATTTCGTCGATTACTTCAACGACGTCCTGCCGCAACTGGCGGTGTTCGAAAAGCAGGGGCTGATCGCCATGCAGGACAGCGCCCTGGTGATCACGGACGCGGGGCGTCTGGTCGCCCGGGCGTTGGTGATGCCCTTCGATAATCACCGGGACCCGACGGCCGGCGAGCGCTTCAGCCGGATTATCTAATAAATTTTATAGGCCCTATAATGAACCAAGCCGCTTCCTTGCTACGTAGCCCGCCCGAAGGGGGGATCATGACACGCAGTGTATCCTGCAACCAATGCAGCCTGAGCCCGATCTGCCTGCCGCTGGCCGTCGCGCCGGATCAGCTGGAAGAGCTCGATCGCATCATGCAACGCGGCCGCCCGCTGAAGCGCGGCGAGCACCTGTTCCGCGCCGCCGACGACTTCCACGCGGTCTACGCGGTGCGCTCCGGCGCCCTCAAGACCTACGCGGTGTCCGACGACGGCGACGAACAGGTGACCGGCTTCTATCTGCCCGGCGAGATCGTCGGCATGGACGGTATCAGCACCGCCCGCCATCTGAGCAACGCCAAGGCGCTGGAAACCGCCACCGTTTGCGAGATCCCCTTTCACCGGCTTGAAGACCTGTCGCAGCGCATCCCGTCTCTTCAGCACCACTTTTTCGGGCTGATGAGCAATGAGATCCGCGCCGACCGCGAGCTTCATATGCTGCTCAGCAAAAAGAGCGCGGACGACCGGGTGGCGTCGCTGCTGCTGTCCCTGGCGGCCCGGCAACAACGCCGGGGCCTGAGCGCCAAGCGTTTCCGCCTGCCCATGTCGCGCTACGACATCGCCAACTATCTGGGGCTGGCGGTGGAAACCGTGAGCCGGATTTTTACCCGTTTTCAGCAACAGAAAACCCTGTGGGTCGACGGCCGTGAAGTGGAAATTCTCGACCGCGAGACGCTGTGCGGCAGCGGCCGCCTGGGTGTGGAGGCGTGATCATGAGCAATGCTATGGACGGTAACGGTATTCTGGTTTTTCTCGACCGCGATCTGAAAGCGCCGCAGCCGGCGCTGACCAAGGGCCTGAAGCTGGCGCGCGCCGCCGGCCTGCCGTTGACGGTGATGGTCAACAGCGACTCGGCGGCGATGCGCCGGGCGGTGGGCCTGGACGAGGAACGGCGGCAGGCGGCGGAGAAACAGATTCGAAAGGCCTGGGACAAACGCATCGACGCGCTGTGCGGCGACCACCAGGTGGACAAGCGCATCGTCTCCTCCCGGGACAGCGAACAGGCGCTGCGGGACACGGTCCGCGACTGCCGCCCGGTGCTCAGCGTGGTGCACACCAGCGAGGAAGGCCGGCTGCGCCGCCACTTGTTCACGCCCCGCGACTGGCTGCTGATTCGCCATGCCCCCGGCGCGGTGCTGTGCGTGCATTCCGACCCCTGGAACGACACGCCCCGGTTCACCGCGGCGGTGGAGCCGGAACAGTATGAAGGCGGTCTGGACGACCGGGTGATCGGCGCCGCCGGTTATTGGTGCGAGCAGATGCACGGCGAGCTGGAGGCGGTGCATGTTCTGGAGCACCCGGACGAAACCCTGCTGCTGGTGGCCGGCGAAGCCCTGCCGGAATACGCCGCCAGCGCCGCCAACATTCGCGATTACCACCAGAAAGCGCTGGACGCGTTCGCCGAGCGCCACGCCCTGCCCAAGGACCGCGCCACCCTGCTGGAAGGGCCGGTATCACGGACCCTGGCGGGCTACTGCGAGGAACAGGGCAGCGACTGCCTGGTGGTGGGCACGGTGCGCCGCAACCCGGTGGAGCGGCTGCTGCTGGGCGCCACCGCCGAAGGGCTTCTTACCCGTGCCGGCTGTGACGTGATGGTGGTCAAGCCGGACGACTTCGAGTCCGACTGGTTGTAACCCTCCGGCGGCCAAGGGAGGGGCTCAGGCGGCCCCTTCCGCGCGCCGGAACACCGGCTTGGTGTCGGTGGAAGCCGCCTTGTCGTAGCGGTAGCCGGCGACCCGGGACTTGTTCAATTGCGCCGGCGTTTCAATCCCTTCCTGCAGAATCCAGGCGGCCATCAGCCCGCGCGCCTTCTTGGCGTAGAAACTGATCACCTTGTATTTGCCGTTCTTCTCGTCCTGAAACACCGGTTCGATCACCGGCCCGGGCAGCTGCTCGGTGCGCACTGATTTGAAGTACTCATTGGACGCCAGATTCACCAGCACCTCGGTGCCGGCCGCCTTCATGTCTTTTTTCAGCTGTGCGGTGATAATGTCGCCCCAGAACTGGTAGAGATCCTTGCCGCGCTCATTGTCCAGGCGGGTGCCCATTTCCAGCCGGTAGGGCTGCATCAGATCCAGGGGGCGCAGCACGCCGTACAGGCCGCTGAGGATGCGCAGGCGGCTTTGCGCGGCTTTCAAATCGTCGCCGTCGAAGCGGCTCACGTCGAGGCCGGTGTACACATCGCCCTTGAACGCGAACAATGCGGGCCGGGCGTTGTGTTTATCAAAGGGGCGCGACCATTGCGCGAACCGTTCCACGTTCAGGTGGGCGATCTTGTCGCTGACCTTCATCAGGCTGGCCAGATCCGCCGGTGACAGCTTGCGGGCACGCTCCACCAGTTCGGCGCTGTGTTCCAGAAGGCGCGGCTGGGTGGCGCGCAGCGACGGCAGCGGCGAGTCGTAATCCAGCGTTTTGGCCGGCGATACCACGATCAACATGCGGTTCTCCTTTACAAGATGCAGACCCGATTATAAGAACACCGTCGAGAGAAGAAACAGGCTTTATACTATGGGCCCCTTGGCGAGATGCTATCGTAACCTCAACCGAACCGGGGAGTGATCCAGTCCGATGCGCTTTTTGTTGGTGTTAACCGTGACCGTCGCCGTTGTCGTGCTGCTTTGGGGCAGCTGGCAAGCGGGCCGCAAGCCTTTTTACCTGGTCCTCGCCGGCGTCGCGCTGGCCGGCTCCATTTTCCTCGGCGCTATGCTGCTCACCGACCAGGAACGCCGGGTGCCCACCGACCCGGAGACCGTGGAGACCAGCATCTCCAGCGTGCACGAAACCGAAACCACCTATCGCCTGCGCGGTGAAATCATCAATCGCGGCGAGAACGCGGTGGCGCGTACCGAAATCATGGCGGAAGCGCTCAGCTGCCCGCCGGCCAAAGCCTGCGAGGTGTTGTACGGCGAGCGCATGACGCTTTCCATGCACATCCCCGCCGGCGGACGCTACCCGCTCAATCTGTCCGTGCCCCGCCCCGACCGGGAAATCCAGGCCGAACGCTGGCGCGCCCGGGTGTTGCGGGTGGAAGCCTACGACCGCTGATCACCGGGCCGTGGCATGGACCACTAGGCAATCGCCGACTAAATGGTCACAATGCCGGCTCCTCGAAGCACAGCAACGGCTGTAGGAGAGATAATGGCAGCGCTCATTCCTGGCCACCCTACCCCAATCGCACCCAACGCCTGGCGGGTACTCGGCCGCAACCCGGGAATGATGACCGGGCCCGGCACCAACTCCTATCTGGTCGGTGACCGCGCGCTCACGGTCATCGACCCGGGCCCGGTGGACCATGAACACACCCAGGCGCTGCTGCACGCGGCGGAAAAGATCGGCCGCCCGATCGAACAGATTCTGGTCACCCATACCCACCGCGACCACTCCCCCGGCGCCCGCGAACTGGCCGAGGCCAGCGGCGCGCGCCTGCTCGGCCCCGACGTGCCCGACGACGGCCTGCAGGACGAAACCTGGGCCCCGGAACGGCGCCTGCGTCACGGCGAACGGGTGGATTGCGGCGGCACCGAACTGGAAGTGATCGCCACGCCCGGGCATGTCGGCAATCACCTGTGTTATCTGATGGTGGACCAGAACCTGCTGTTCACCGGCGACCACCTGATTCAAGGCTCCACCGTGGTGATCGCCCCGCCGTCCGGCTCCATGGCGGCCTATATGGACTCCCTGGCCCTGCTGCGCGACTACCGCATCGACCTGATGGCGCCGGGCCACGGCGACGTGATCGACGACCCCATGGCCACCGTGGACAAGACCCTGGCCCACCGCCGCGACCGCGAACGCAAGGTCGTGGAAGCGCTGGACTCGGACCCGATCACCGTCCAGGAACTGGTCACCCGGGTCTACGAAGACGTCCCCGCCTTCCTGCACGGCGTCGCCTGCCTCTCCCTGGAAGCCCACCTGATCAAACTCCGCGACGAAGGCCGCGTCAGCCACACCAGCGGGAAATGGGCAGTCTGAAACTGCAGTTAAGAGTTAACAGTTAATAGTTAATAGTTAACAGCTAAAAGACGCGTCCCGGATCTTCTTGAGCGGCGAGGCCGTGCCCGCGAAGTGGTGACGCGGGCACGGCCTAGCCGTTTATCCGGACCCCCGATCGCGCAACTATTAACTGTTCACTATTAACTATTAACTGCTCCTCACAGCCATCCTTTGCGTTTGAAGTACCAGTACGGGGCGATGCCGGAGAGGATCATCAGGCCGAGTACCGCCGGGTAGCCGAACGCCCATTGCAGTTCGGGCATGACGTCGAAGTTCATGCCGTAGATGCTGGCGATCATGGTGGGCGGCAGGAACACCACCGCGGCGATGGAGAAGATCTTGATGATCTGGTTCTGTTCGATGTTGATGAAGCCCTGGGTGGAGTCCATCAGGAAGTTGATCTTCTCGAACAGGAAGGTGGCGTGGGACATCAGGGTGTCCAGGTCGTGCTGGATTTCCGAGCAGGTGCGGCGGCGGTCCTTGTCGGTGCGCACGTAGCGCTGGATAAAGGAGATCGAGCGCTGGGTGTCCATCAGGCAGAGCCGGATCTTGCCGTTGCTGTCCTCCAGGTGGGCCAGCTTTTCGATGCCGTCTTCCAGCTCCGCCTCTTCGTCTTCCAGCACCAGGTAGCTGACTTCCTCCAGGTTGCGGTGGATGTCCTCCAGGCTGTCCGCCATGTTTTCCACTTTCTGCTCGAGAATGCTGAGCAGAATGTCCAGCGGCGCCTGGGCCTGTACCCAGCCGCGGCGCACACGCAGGCGCATGAGGCGGAAATCCGGCAGCCGTGAATCGCGGAAGGTGAGCAGCCGGCCCGGCTGCAGCACGAACGCCACGGTCGAGGTGCGGTGGCGGCCTTCGGCCTGGTAGACGAACAGCGAGTGCACATGCAGGCCGTATTCGTCGTGGAAGAAGCGGGCCGAGGCCTCGATCTCCTCCACGTCGTCGGATTCGGGCAGGTTCTGGCGAAACAGGTGCTGCAGCTGCTCACGTTCCTCGTCGGACGCGTCGACCAGATCGATCCAGCTGGCCGCGTCCGAGGTGCCGGGCGTCAACTCGGCCACGTCCCTTTCGCGGAGCACTCCTTTTTCGATGTCGTAAACGTGCAGCATGCTAAGCTCCTCGCGAACAAGATGGGCCGGCGTCAGGTATCAACCCGGCTTAGATAGAGCAGCGCATGATGACTGTCAACTCCACGATAACACGGCTGAACCAGCGCACCGCGCCCATCGACCTGGGGCATGAGGCGCGCCTGTGGCTGATTCCGGGCATTCTCGGTGACGCGGCGACCGCTCTCTTTCACACGCTTTGTAACCAATTGCCCTGGGACCGGCCCCGGGTGCGGGTGTTCGGCCGGGAGCATCCGGTGCCCAGGCTGACCTGCTGGGTGGCGGACCAGGGTATCTCTTATCGGTATTCGGGGCTGACCCATGAGGGCCGGGGCTGGCCGCCGGCGCTCGACGCGCTGCGGCGGCGGGTCACCGAACTCACCGGCCGCACCCCCAACGGGGCCCTGGCCAACCTCTACCGCGACGGTGACGACAGCATGGGCTGGCACCGCGACAACGAGCCGGAGCTGGGCGCCCATCCCTGGGTGCTCTCCTATAATCTCGGCGCCGCCCGCGACTTCGCCTTCCGACCCTACGGCAGCGGCCGCCAGAGCCGGGTGATCGCGCTGGAACACGACAGCCTGCTGATCATGTCACCGGAGGTGCAGACCCACTTCGAGCACGCCCTGCCCCGCCGCCGGCGAATACAGGATGCCCGGCTGAATCTGACCTTCCGCGAGATTGTAGGAGCGGGCCCTGCCCGCGAAAGGGAGCGAAGCTTCCGGCAGGATCCCAGAGCGACTTCTTAACGGCAGCACAAACAACGTCTCTGGTATCCCGCCGGGTGGCTGATGCCACCCTTTCGCGGGCAAGGCCCGCTCCCACAGCCCGCTCCCACAAGTTCCCTCTAACCGAAGAAAACGTAGCTCAGGAGGATCGCCGCCAACAGCCCGGCGGCGTCGGCGGCCAGGCCGCACCAGAGCGCGTAGCGGAAGTCGCGGATGCCGACGCTGCCGAAATACACCGCGAGCACATAGAAGGTGGTTTCCGTGGAGCCCTGCATCACCGCCGCCATGCGCCCGGCCAGGGAATCCACCCCGTGGGTCTGCATTACGTCCAGCATGGCGGCGCGGGCGCCGGAGCCGCTCAGTGGTTTCAGGAAGGCCACCGGCAGGGCGTCCACGAAGCGGGTGTCCCAGCCCAGGGCGGCGGCGCCGAGGCGGATCGCCGACAGCACCGCTTCGAGCACGCCGCTGGCGCGCAGCATGGCGATGGCGGCGAGCATGGCCACCAGATAGGGAATCAGCTTCACCGCCAGGGTGAAGCCTTCCTTGGCGCCTTCCACGAAGCAGTCGTAGCTGTCGATGCGGGCGCGCCAGGCGGCGAAGAAGAACAGCCCGATCACCGCCAGAAGAATGCCGTTGCCGAACAACCCGGACAGGGTGTTGCCCAGGTCCGGCGGCGCCAGATAAACGCCCAGCGCCAGCACCGCCAGCAGCGCCAGCCAGCCCAGCGCCACCGTGATCAGCAGCGGGTCGCGCAGCGGAATGCGCTGCAGCCGGGCGGTGAGTATCACGCCGATAAAGGTGGAGATCGTGGTGGCCATCAGCATCGGCAGGTAGACCGCCGCCGGGTCGGCGGCGCCCTGCTGGGCCCGGTACAGCAGCACCGTCACCGGCACCAGGGTCACCGATGAGGTGTTCAGCACCAGGAACATGATCTGGCTGTCGGTGGCCCGGCGCGGCTCTGGATTGTGTTCCTGGAGCGATTCCATCGCCTTGATGCCCAGCGGCGTGGCGGCGTTGTCCAGGCCGAGCATATTGGCGGCCAGGTTCATGGACACCCCGGCGCCGGCGGCCGGGTCCCGCCGCAGCGACGGCATCAGCCGCGCCAGCACCGGGCGCACGCCGGCGGCCATGCGATCGGCCAGGCGGCTTTGCTCGGCGAGGCGGAACAGGCCGCTCCACAGCGCCAGCACGCCGATCAACCCGAGGCTCACTTCCACCGCCAGGTCCGCCGCCTCCCAGAGCGCCGACACCACACGGGCCGGGGCCTGCAGGTCGCCGCCCAGCAGCTGCACCAGGGCGCCGAGTATCCCGATCAGAAAAAAGGCGGTGAAAAGACGATGCACGGGGGCCTCATGAAGTCCGGCAAAGCGCTCAGTATGTCGATGATCGGCGCCTTTGCCTATCCATCCACGCTTGCCCCCGCCCGGTGATTTGGGCGACCCTGTTCCAGGCGGTGGTTTCCTTTATACTGCCCTGGAACCCTTTAAAAAATGCAGCCGAGTAAGTTCATGTCCGTATTCCGCAAGCTGTTTGGCGTGCTCCTGGCGGCCCTGTTGTTGGGCGGCGCCCTGAAAGTGGGCGGCGACCTGGGCAACGACCCCGCCATCGAAGGATCGCTCAAGCCCGAGAAGGTCCACCGTGAAGCCGCCGAGGAAATCGTCGAGCGCCTGGAGCTGCACTACCGGCGCCTGAAGTTCGACGACGCGCTTTCCGCGCAGGTGCTTGAGCAGTATTTGCAGGACCTCGACCCCAACCGGCTGTATTTCACCCAGCAGGACGTGGACGACTTCCAGCCCTACCGCGATCAGCTCGACAACCAGTTGCGCGACGGCGTCCTGGAGGCCGGTTACTCCATCTTCAACCGCTTCCAGAGCCGTCTGGAAGACCGCCTCACCGAAATCCTCGCCATCCTGGAAGGCGGCTTCCAGGATTGGGACTTCGACGGTGACGGCAAGGTGCTGGTGGACCGCAGCGAAGCGGACTGGGCCGAGGATCAGGACGCCCTGGACGCGATCTGGCGCGGCCAGCTCCGCAACGCGGTGTTGTCCATGCGTCTCAACGGCACCAGCGACGAGGAAATCAGCAAACGCCTGATCAACCGCTATGAAAGCCAGCTCAGCCGCGTTCGGCAGAATACCCCCGAGGACGTGTTCCAGACCTACATGAACGCCCTGGCACAGACCTTTGATCCGCACACCAATTATTTCACGCCGCATAATTCCGAGAACTTCGACATCAGCATGAGCCGTTCGCTGGAAGGCATCGGCGCGGTGCTGCAGTACGAGGACGGCTATACCAAGGTGGTGCGCCTGGTGCCGGGCGGCCCTGCCGCCAAGCAGGGCCAGTTGAGCCCCGCCGACCGGGTCGTCGCCGTGGCCCAGGGCGACGAGGACATGGTCAACGTGATCGGCATGCGCCTGGACGAGGTGGTGGACAAGATTCGCGGGCCCAAGGGCTCCAAGGTGCGCCTGGAGGTGATTCCCGCCGGCCGCGCCAGCGAGCACGACACCCGCACCATCGCCATTACCCGCAACAAGGTGGTGCTGGAAGAACAGGCCGCCAAAAAGGAAGTGATCGAGGTGGATCACGGCGGTGACACCCTGAAGCTGGGCATTATCGAAATCCCCGCTTTCTACATGGATTTCAACGCCTTCCATCGTGGCGATCCGGATTACACCAGTACCACCCGGGACGTGGCGGAGCTGCTGGTGGAACTGCGTAAAGAGAATGTCGACGGCCTGGTGGTGGACCTGCGCAACAACGGCGGCGGTTCCCTGCTGGAGGTGAACAAGCTGGTCAGCCTGTTCATCAACCGTGGTCCCACCGTGCAGGTGCGCGAGGCCGGCGGTCGCGTGAGCGTTGAAAACGATCAGTACCCGGGCATGCTGTATTCGGGCCCGCTGGCGGTGCTGGTCAACCGCTACAGCGCCTCGGCGTCGGAGATTTTCGCCGGCGCCATGCAGGACTACGGCCGCGCCCTGATCGTCGGCGATCAGACCTACGGCAAAGGCACCGTGCAGACCCTGCTGGACCTGAACCACGGCAAGCTCAAGATGACCAACGCCAAGTTCTACCGGGTGTCCGGTTCCAGCAACCAGAACATGGGCATCGTGCCGGACGTCACCATGCCGTCGCTGGTGGACAAGGAATCGATCGGCGAAAGCAGCCTGCCCAACGCCCTGCCCTGGGATGAGATCGACCCGGCCAAGTACCAGCGTTATCAGGACCTGGTGCCGCTGCTGCCGGGGCTGCGCGAGCGGCACGACGCGCGCATCGGCGACAATCCGGAATTCGTTTATGTGAACCAGTTGCGCGATCTGCTCAACCGCGCCAACGAACGCCAGGAACTGTCCCTTAACGCCAAGCAGCGCAAGGCCTGGCAGGAGGATTTCGACCAGCGCCGTCTGGACATCGAGAACGCCCTGCGCAAGCACCGTGGTGAAGAGCCGATTGAGAAAATGGAAGATCTGCGCGCCCTGGAAGAACAGCGTGCGCTGGACCCGGACAGCAACGACGAACCGCTGGACGAAGACCCCTACCTGCGGGAAACCGGGCACATCCTCGCCGACATGGTGTCGCTGCTCCGCGAGCAGCGGGTGGCCGACGAACGCGCCTCCTGAGCGCCCCGCCCGGCGCGGGGGTCAGGCCATCGCCTTGAACCCCCAGCGCGCCGGGTCCTTCCCCAGACCCAGTTTCAGGGTGCGACGCCCCAGGTCGTGGTTGAAGTCCTCCAACCGCCGCTTGGCGGCCTCCGGCAGCAGCCGCTGGCCGAGGCTGGCGGCGCCGAACCCGGCCCGGGCCAGGCGCACCGCCGCGGCGGACGATACCCGGCTGTGCAGGTTCAGGTCGTCGGCCATGGCGTCGCCGATCAGGAAACGGCTCACCGCCACCAGCACGTCATAGGAAAGATGGAACGGCGGCTTGCCCGCCATGCCGGCCAGCAGCGACTTGGCCAGCTTTTCGCTGTCCTCGGTGGGGTCGTAAAGATGGGAGGTGAGCTGCAGCGCCAGCACTTTCTGCTCTTCCACGGTGGCGGTGAGCAAGGCCTCGTCCACGCCCAGCAGGTAGCCGGCGTAGCGCCAGAAATAGTGCATCGCCTCGTGCTCTTGATGGCTGATATAGAGGCCCATCCGGCGCAGCCCCCGCACCACCATGTAATCGAACTCGAGCACCGTGCCGGCCATGTCCTCCTGATTGATCGGCAGGTCGAAACGGTCGCTGTCCCAGCGCCCGCTTTCGCTGAGAAAGCGGCGCACCGCCGCGTGCAGCAGCCGCACCTCCATCAGCGTCCGGTGGCCCAGGCCGCCGGGACGCAGGCCGTCGGTGGCGGCGATGTTGTGCAGCATCTGGCCGGTTTCATAAATACGCCGCGACACATCCTTCTGCAGGCGGCCGGTGGCGACCAGCACCTGGGACGGTTTGTTGTGGGCGTAGCCCTCCACCAGGCTGGAGCACATCAGCACCAGGCCCTGCAGCGCACCGTGCCGGCGGTACATGCGCCGCCCCAGTTCCATGCGCTCGAAGTCCACCCAGCCGGGCACCGTGTGGCAGTGGTCCAGGAACGCCTGGTACACCCCGCCCTCTTCGGCCGCGCGCCGCTCCACTTCGTCGAGCAGGCCGGAGGGCCGTTGAAACGCGATGTTTTCCAGACAGCGGTCGGCCAGCGGGTCCTGGACCCGGCGCCAGGCTTCAAGCCGGTGGTGGGCGTAGCGGTCGAACCAGATCTGCTCCCGCGGCGTGCGCGGGCCTTCGCGTAGCTGGTTTAATTCCTGCGGTGTGGCCATCAACGTCTCCAACATGGGCTCGACACAGAACCCGTGAGTTCTGCGTTCAAGCTAGAGCGTCGTGCCACGGGGGTCAATCGTCAAAAGCCGCGGTTTTATTTAGTCCCGGCCGGGGTCGGCCCGGCCCAGTCCGCCAGGGTGTCGGCGAGCCAGCCCGGGTCGTCCAGGGACAGATCGTGGCCGCCGTCCGGGTGGACCGCCCGTTGCGCCGACCACCGTCGGGCCAGCGCCGCGGAGCAGCGCGGGTCCACCAGTCGGTCGCCGGCGGCGCTGATCACCAACACCGGACGCCCTTCGGGCAGCGTCTTCGGCGCGCGAAACCGCGCCGCCGCCCATAACTGCCGCACGGTATTGGCGGCGGACACCGGGCGGGCCTCGTCGATCCGCTGGAATTGCCGGGCGATGCGGTCTTTATCGGCGTCCGACAGCCGGTTGGTGGTGATCTCCAGAATCATGCGCTCGCGCTTGAGGCGGTCGCGGCCAAGCAGGCCGTGGCGGACAATGGCGCCATAGTTGGCCGGTTTGAGGCGGTGCCAGAACGGGCTCACCGGCGCGGCGCTGGAATTGATCAAGGCGGCGGCGGCCACCTGCCGCGGATGACGTTGCAGCCAATCCATCGCCACCATGCCGCCCAGGGACAGCGCCACCAGGTGGATCGGCCCGTCCACGCCGCGCCGGGCCAGGTCTTCGCGGGCCGCGTCCACCATGGCGGCGATGCGGGTCGGGCTGCGGTCCCGGTGGCGGAGGCCGTTGCCGGGCAAATCCATGCACATCACCCGATGGTCCGCGCCCAGAGCCCCGGCCAGGCGGTCGGCGAAACCGTTCCAATGTGCTTGTTCACGAACCAGTCCGCGCAACAGGATCCAGGTCGTTGGCATATATCTGTGCTTCCTTAATCAGCTAGAATGCGAGGCTGCAGTTGGCCCGCGCGAGGAACTATGGCACGAAAAACCGTAAAACGGGTGAAAACAGGCTCCCTGGAACGCCGCTTCTCCATGGCCCGGGCCGGCTTCCTGGCCGGTGCCCGCTACGCCACGGCCAGCGCCGGCGGTCTGTTCGCGGCGCCGGACCAGCGCGAGGCGCGGCGCCGGCGCAACCTCTCGCAACGGGCGGAAGAGCTGGTCGAGGAACTCGGCCAGTTAAAGGGCTCGGTGGTGAAAATCGGCCAGATGATGGCGCTGTTCGGCGAGCATTTCCTCCCCGAGGAGGTCACCGAGGCGCTGCACACCCTGGAAAACAGCACCACCGCCCTGGAATGGCCGGCGGTGGAGAAGCACCTCCGGCAGCAGCTGGGCAGCGTCAAACTGGCCGAGCTGGAGGTGGACCCGCAGCCCCTGGGCGCGGCCAGCCTGGGCCAGGTGCACCGCGCCCGGCGCAAGAGCGACGGCGCCGAGCTGGCCCTCAAGATTCAGTACCCGGGCGTCGCCAACGCCATCGATTCGGACATGCGCGCGCTGGTGCGGCTGCTCAAGCTGAGCCGCCTGGTGCCGATCACCGAGCAGTTCAACCAATGGCTGGATGAAGTGCGCGACATGCTCGGCCGTGAGGTGGACTACGACCTGGAAGCGCACACCACCCGCCATTTCCGCGAAGCGCTGGCCGACGACCCGCGTTTCGTGGTGCCGGAAGTGTACGGCGACTACTCCACCCACAACATTCTTTGCCTGTCCTACGAGGAAGGCGTGCACATCAGCGATCCGTCGGTGGTGTCGCTGAGCCAGGAGCGCCGCAACTTTCTGGGCCGCGCCATCATGGAGCTGTGCTGCCGGGAAGTGTTTCAGTGGAACAAGATGCAGACCGACCCGAACTTCGGCAACTATCTGATGCGCGTCGGCGACGACGGCAAGGATAAGATCGTGTTGCTGGATTTCGGCGCCATCCGCGATTTCGACGATGAGGTGCTGGGCCCCGGCCGCGAGATGATCCGCGCCGCCTGGCTGCACGACAGCGAGCGTCTGTTCGGCGCCATGCGCGCGCTGGAATTTCTCGACGGCGAGGTGCCGCGCCGGCTGCTGGATGATTTCGCCGCGCTGTGCTTTGAGGCCATCGAGGCGCTGCAGGACCCGGACCGCTTTCCGCCGCCCAAGTCCGTGGTCAACGACAAGGGTGAATACCTGTGGGGCGAGAGCAACCTGCCCAACCGGGTGATGAACCGTGCCAGCCGCACCGCCCTGTCGGTGCATTTCGACGTGCCGCCCAAGGAATTCATCTTCCTGTTCCGCAAGCTGCTCGGGGCTTACACTTTTTTACACGTGATCAAGGCCCAGGTGCGCGGAAATACCATTCTCGAGCCGTTTATCCACATGCGTGAAGACGAGGATCGCGAGCGTGTTGCTCAAAAAATAAACGGGCAGGCGGCGGATAGTTGACCTTTCCGGTCAATTATTGACCGTTTATGGGCGCAATAACCATTTCTTATTTGCCAAGCTGTCGACTGCACAATAAGGTTAGCAGCCTGCTCAGCGGCCGGTTTGAATAAACCGGCCGTTTTTCGAGGTTCCCCTGAAAACCCGTCATCCCGACCGGCTTTCAGATGGACCTGTTTTTACGAACCATAAAATGGGGGTAACGCAGGTGATTATCGGTGTACCCAAGGAAATTTGCCCCGGCGAAGAGCGCGTCGCACTGACGCCCGCCAACGTCGGTGCATTGCTCAAGAAAAACGGTGTCGAGATCCGCATCGAACGCGGCGCTGGCGAGGCGGCCGGGTTTACCGACGGCGATTATGAAAACGCCGGCGCGAAACTCACCGACCGGGACGACATCTTTTCCAACGCTCAGGCAATCCTGCAAGTTCAGACTCCGGGCAGCAATACGACCAATGGCCAGGAAGATCTGGACAAGCTGAAAGCCGGTCAGTTCCTTATCGGCATGACCGACCCGCTGGCCAACGCGCAGTTCGCGCAGGCTCTCGCGGAGCGCAAGGTCACCGGCCTGGCCCTGGAACTGATTCCGCGCATCACCCGGGCTCAGTCCATGGATGTGCTCTCTTCCATGGCCATGATCGCCGGCTATAAATGTGTACTGCTGGCGGCGAACGCCTCTCACCGCATGTTCCCCATGAACA
Source organism: Alloalcanivorax venustensis ISO4 (assembly GCF_015356855.1). GTDB lineage: Bacteria > Pseudomonadota > Gammaproteobacteria > Pseudomonadales > Alcanivoracaceae > Alloalcanivorax > Alloalcanivorax venustensis. Next base: position 13,469 of record NZ_ARXR01000011.1, on the reverse strand, counting down.
TGACCGCGGCGGGCACCATGAACGCGTCGCGCGTGTTCGTTATGGGCGCCGGCGTGGCGGGCCTGCAGGCCTGTGCCACCGCCAAGCGGCTCGGTGCCATCGTGGAAGCCTACGACGTGCGCCCCGCCGCCCGTGAACAGATTCTGTCCGTTGGCGCCAAGCCGGTGGAACTGGACCTGGACACCGGCGAAGCGGAAGGCTCCGGCGGTTACGCCAAGGCCCAGGGCGAGGACTTCCTCAAGCGTCAGCGCGAGCTGATGAAGGAAGTGATCAAGGAAATGGACGTGGTGATCACCACCGCCGCGGTCCCCGGCGCCAAGAGCCCGATCCTGGTCACCGAGGAGATGGTCAAGGCGATGAAGCCCGGCTCCGTGATCGTGGACCTGGCGGCGGAACGCGGTGGTAACTGCGACCTCACCAAGGCCGGCGAAACGGTGGTGGAAAACGGTGTGCTGATCATCGGCCCCACCAACGTGCCCTCCTCCGTGCCGTTCCATGCCAGCCAGATGTTCGGCAAGAACATTGAGAACCTTCTTAACCTGCTGCTCGACGACAACGGCGACCTGCAGTTGGATTTCGAAGACCAGATCGTCACCGACACCGTGATCAGTCACGACGGTGATGTGCCCCACGCTCGCCTGCGCGAGATGCTGGGCCTGCCGGAACTGAAGAAAGCCGAACCCGAAGCGCCCGCCGATAACGGCGACGACAACGGGCAGGAGGAAAAGTAATGGACTTCGTATCTCAGCTTACCCTCTTCGTGTTGGCGATTTTCCTGGGTGTGGAACTGATCACCAAGGTACCGCCGACGCTGCACACCCCTTTGATGTCCGGCTCCAACGCGATTTCCGGCATTACCCTGGTGGGCGCGCTGATCGCCGCCGGCTCCGACGCCGGTCTGCTGATCAATGTCCTCGGCTTTATCGCCGTGGTACTGGCGACCATCAACGTGATTGGCGGCTTCATGGTCACCAATCGAATGCTGGCGATGTTCAAGAGGAAGTAACCCATGCAGATTTCCGATAACTGGATTGATATCGCCTATCTGATCTCGGCCGTACTCTTCGTCCTGGGCATCAAGGGTCTGACCAAGCCGAAGACCGCCGTGCGGGGCAACCTGCTGGCCGCCTCCGGTATGGGCGTGGCCTGTGTGGTGACCCTGCTGCACCGCGATATCGTGACCTACGAGATCATCATCGGCGGCGTGATCGTCGGTGGCATCATTGGCGCCATCCTGGCCAAGAAAGTACAAATGACCGCCATGCCGCAGCTGGTGGCCCTGCTCAACGGTTTCGGTGGCGGCGCCTCCTTCGCCGTGGCCGGCGCGGAGTTTTTCCGTGGCGGGCACCCGGACACCGTGGGCATCATCGCCACCGGTATCGCGGTTCTGATTGGCGCGGTGACCCTGACCGGTTCCTTCGTGGCGTTCGCCAAGCTGCAGGAACTGATCGACGGCAAGCCGATGGGCTTCCCGGGCATGAAGCTGGTCAACGCCATCCTGCTGCTCGGTTCCGTGGCCGCCATCGCCTACCTGGTGATGAACCCCGGCGTGGAGCCGGTGTTCTGGGGCCTGGCCATCGCCGCCGCGATTCTCGGTATTCTGCTGGTGTCCCCCATTGGTGGCGCCGACATGCCGGTGGTGATCGCGCTGCTGAACTCCTACTCCGGTATCGCCGCCTCCGCCGCCGGCTTCGTGATGGGCAACAGCGCCCTGATCGTCACCGGTTCCCTGGTGGGTGCTTCCGGTCTGATTCTGACGCAGATCATGTGTAAGGCGATGAACCGCTCCCTCACCAACGTGCTGTTCGGTGTGATGGCGGAAGCCGGCGAAGCGATGGATCAGGACGAGGTCTACGAAGGCAAGATCAAGTCCACCTCCGCCGAGGAAGTGGCGATGGTGCTGGAAACCGCGCAGCGCGTGGTGATCGTGCCCGGCTTCGGTCTCGCCATGGCGCAGGCGCAGCACGCCGTGCGTGAAATGGCCGACACCCTGGAAGGCATGGGCGTCGAGGTGGAGTACGCGATCCACCCGGTCGCCGGCCGTATGCCCGGCCACATGAACGTGCTGCTGGCCGAGGCGGAAGTGTCCTACGACAAGCTCAAGGACATGGACACCATCAACCCGACCTTCGAGCAGACCGACGTGGCCATCGTGCTGGGCGCCAACGACGTGACCAACCCGATGGCGCGCGAGGACAAGGGCAGCCCGATCTACGGCATGCCGATCCTCAACGTGGACAAGGCCAAGACCGTGGTGGTGGTGAAGCGTTCGCTGAGCCCCGGTTTCGCCGGCCTGCCCAACCCGCTGTTCGCCAAGGACAACACCCTGATGTTGTTTGGCGACGGCAAGGGCGCGGTGGTGGACATCACCACCGCTCTCAAGGAAGGCTGATCGCCCGCGATCACCGACCCATAAAAAAGCCCGGCTTCGTGCCGGGCTTTTTTGTTGCGGGTCTGCTTAACCCGAACGGCGTTACTCGGAGTAGCCGCCGCCCTCGCCGGGCGAGGATTGCTCCTGCTGCATGGAGCCGCCGCCCTGTTGCATGGAGTCCTGCATGCCGCCCGGCTGCTGACCGTCGCCGCCCTCGGGCGGTTCGACCGGATCACAGGCGGCCAGGGCCGCGCCGCCGGCGACCAGAGACACCAGGCCGGTGGCCAGTAACAAGCCTTTGCGTACGTCCTCTACAGACATTCGATCCTCCTGTTTCGTACCGTTTCGAAAGTCAGCGGGCCTCGCCCGCTATCCCACCAACAGCCCGCGCTCCGGATTGGTTCCAAAAAAAATCCGGAACCAAACCGCCCTGTGTCTTGTTGGTACTGGTAACACCGCCGCTGACAGGGCCATTGAACAGGATGAGTTTCGAGCAGCAGATCTGCGACCAGATACCCCACCTGAGACGTTATGCCACGGCGCTGTGCGGCGATCCGGGCGCCGCCGACGACCTGGTCCAGGACTGCCTTGAGCGGGCGCTGCGCAAGCGCCACCTGTGGCGGCCGTCCGGCCGTTTGCGCTCCTGGCTGTTTCGGATGCTGTACCGGCTGTACATCAACCAGCGCACCTCGGCGCCGGTGCGCAAGGAGCAACCGCGCGCGGACGCCGGGCTGGATCAGACCGTGGCCGCGGACCAGGAGGATCACGTCGAGTGCCAGCAGGCACTGGAGGCGCTCGACCAGTTGCCCACCGAGCAACGCGCCGCCCTGCTGCTGGTGGCCCTTGAGAATCCGGGTTACCGTGAGGCGGCACGGATTCTCGGCGTCCGTGTCGGCACGCTGCGTTCACGCCTGTCACGGGCACGGGAAACGTTGCGCCAGGAACGGGACAGGCCCGCGGTCCGGCGACGGACAACGGCGTTGAAACGGGTCAAGTGAGGAGGGACCGATGATCTCGCTCGGCAATCGCAACGCGAAACATGCGGTCACCGATGAAGAGCTGAGCGCCTTCGCGGACGGCCAGCTGCCGCCGCACCGCGCCCGCCGGGTGGCCGCGGAAATCCGTGCCCACCCCCGGTTCGCCGACCGCATCTACGCCTACTGGCGCCGCGAAGCGGCCCTGTGGCGGGCGCTCGACCCGGTGTTCCAGGAGTCGGTCCCACAGATCGAGGCGCCCCGCGCCCGGCGCTGGCCCGCGGCGGCGGCGCTGATCGTGGCGGCGCTGCTGGTGACCGGCGGCGCCCTGCACATGGCGGGCTCCGGCCCGGCGCCGGCGCGCTTCGCGGACATGGTGCTGCAAGCCTACATGCAGCCCGCCCGCGCCTCCGGCGAGGTGAGCGGACCACGGCTGTTCAGCGGCCTGGGCCTGCAGCCGCTCTCGCAGAAGCAGCTGAAGCTCGCCGGCCGGGAAATCACCGAGTATCGCTACCACGATGCCGGCTCCAACCGTCTGGCGCTGTATGAAATGGACCACCACACCGCCATCCAGGACGGCTGGTTTCATGTGATGTCCGATAAAAGCGTGCCGCTGGTGCGTTGGCAGCAAGGCGGCAAAAGCTATCTGCTGGTGGGCGATATGGAGCTTGCCGAGCTCACCCGGACCGCCATGGCCATGCAGCAAAAAATGGGCAGCCCGCGGGTGGCGCCGGAAAAAACCGTGCCGGGCCCTACTGGCTCGCCCTCCTCCACCCCGGCCAACGGCGCCCCGGCGCCCCAGGGCGCCGGCACCGCCCGGTCCACCCGCCCGGCCCCGGCGGGCAATAATTTCTAGATGCGGCCTTGGTGGGAGCGGGCCCCGCTCGCACAAAAAGTGCTCCGTAGCTGAAGTGGTGGTAGAGCTCGCTAATCTTTTAGTCGCCAGTCCTGTAACACCCGATAGTAGCCGTCCGGGGGGCTCTCATAGAGCATCACCGAATTTACCGGGAGGACCCAGGGCCCGGGCGCAGGCTCCGCCTGCAGGGGAGCGGCGGCGCGGGCCAGGGTTACGTGGGGAAGGAATTGGCGGGGCTCGGCGTCGATGCCGGCCTGGCCGAGCAGGTCCCAAATCTGGCGGTGCAGGTCGAGCAGCGCCGGTTCCCGGCGCGCGTGGGCGGCCCAGATGCGCGCCCCGGGTTCGGGAAAGACGTCCAGGGTGCTGAGCGTGACGGTAAAGGCCGGCAACCGCGCCAGGGCGTTCTTCAGCGGCGGCAGCAACGGCTCCAGTTGCGATCGCGAGCGCTCGCCGAGAAACGCCAGCGTCAGATGCAGATTGGCCGCCGGCACCGGCCGCGCCGTCGGCGGGACCGGGTTGGCGGTGAGTGTCGCCGCCAGCGCCGGCGGCACCGGAATACCGATAAAACAACGCATGCGTCCTCCCTTCAAAAATGGCCAGGACGAGGCGCCGACGTTAGAATGCCGCCCCCACCCACGGCGTTGGACGCCCTCTATGATGACGCTCCCATGGCGATGATCAACGTTAGCCGCCACCGCGCCTGTCGTGGTAGCCGGCGGTGAAGCCGGACCAGCCTTTTAAAGGCGCGCTTCTGCTGGTGCTGGGCGAAGGTCTGCTGGCGGTCATGGCGGCGATGATCAAGCATCTCGCCGACACTCTGCCGGTAGAAATGATCGTGTTCGGTCGTAATCTGATCGGCCTGGCGGTGCTGTTGCCGGTGCTGGTGGCCAGTGGCGGTATCCGCGATTTGCGCACCAGCCACCTGCGGCTGCACTTTATCCGCGGCTTCACCGGCGTCACCGCCATGTTCTGCTTCTTTTTCACCATCGCCCATATTCCGCTGGCGGAAGCGGTGCTGGTGAAGATGACGGTGCCCTTCTTTCTGCCGCTGGTGGCCTGGCTGTGGCTGAACGACCGTATCAGCGGGCACACCTGGGCGGCGATTGTACTCGGCTTTGTCGGCGTCGGCGTCATCCTGCGCGCCGATGAGGGCGTGGTGGATCCGGTGATGCTGGTGGCTCTGGCCGGCGCCGCGATCATGAGCGTGGCCAAGGTGAGCATCCGGCGCATGGCGGCCAGCGAACCCCCGCACCGGGTGGTGTTCTACTTCTCCCTGTTCGCCACCCTGCTGTCGGCGCTATTGCTGCTGCGCGTGCAGCAGATGCCCACCGGCACCGAAATGCTCTGGTTGCTGGCGATCGGCAGCGTGGCGATCGCCGGGCAGTTCGCCATGACCACCGCCTACCAGCTGGCCCGCCCCGGCCAGGTGGGCGTGTACAACTACTCCGCGGTGGTGTGGGCGGCCTTTCTGGGCTGGCTGTTCTGGGGCGAGACCCTGGTGCTGTCCACGGTGCTCGGCACCCTGTTGATCATTGGCGCCGGCATCTGGAATCTGAAGTCGCGCTAACAATATTTGACCTTCACGGTGGTGCCAAACGGAAACCGAGCAACTAAGCTGACTTTCCGTCTTGAACGGAACAATAACAACCCGGAGGAAACGGAATGGCCATCCGACTGTTAATGCTGGCGGCGACGCTGGTGCTGCTGGCCGGCTGCGAAAGCAGCCAGCGGTGGGTTTACCACCAGGGAATGGATTTTGAAAAATGGCGCGCCGGGCTCGAAGAGCACACCGTCTCCACCGACGACGGCCTGCGCTGGCGGGTGCTGCAATCCAGCGACGCCGACCAGGCCCCGGCGGTGCTGCTGATCCACGGCTTCGGCGCCGATTCGCGCAACTGGGTGCGCTTCGCCAACGAACTGGAAGGCGACTACCGTTTCGTGATTCCCGACCTGCCCGGCCACGGCAACACCGAGCCGCGCACCACCAACATGGATTACGGTATCAGTGAGCAGGCCGAGCGCCTGTTCCGCCTGCTCGACGCCCTGCAGGTGGAGCGCGCCCACGTGGCCGGCAACTCCATGGGCGGCGCCATCGCCATCGAGATGGCCCGGGGCCAGCCGGACCGGCTCCGCTCCCTGGGCCTGGTGGATGCCGCCGGCATCACCCTGCAGACACCGGAATTTCTCAATGTGCTGGAGCAGTCGGACAGCAACCCGCTGATTCCGCACAGCGCCGAGGATTTCCGCACCACCCTGGACTGGGCCAGCGAACGCTCCGTGGGCATTCCCGATTTCGCCATCACGCTGATGGGCGAGGAGAAAGCCGCCAACGCGGACGTGGCGGAAAAGGTGTGGCAGGACATCAATCTGGACCCGGCCATGCGCCTGCAGGGGCGCGGCGTGCTGCCGGAAATCAAAACCTCGACGCTGATTCTGTGGGGCCGCGAGGACGCCCTGCTGGGCGTCGACAATGTGGAGGTGTTCCAGCGCGAGCTGCCTAACAGCCGCGCGGTGATCCTCGAAGGCGTCGGCCATGTGCCGATGGCGGAAGCCCCGGAAGAGAGCGCCGAAGCGTTCCGCGCCTTCTGGCAGGACATCGACGGCTGAACCGGAGGCGGCGCGCCGGCCTTGAACCGCCGGCCGCGCCGCCGTAGTGTTTGCGCTTCCCCTTTCGGCGCCGGAAAACTCCATGCCCCTTGATACACCCCAGCCCCCGCGTATCAAACGCGGTGAAGCACACACGGTTCACACCCGCGGCCTGACGTTGCTGCGCAGCGGCCACCGTGAAATCAGAAAGCTGAAACGCGCCAACCACGTGCCCACCATCCACGGCAACAAGGTGTGGAACTCCAGCTTTCTGATCATGGACCAGCTGACCCGGGAAAAAGGCCCGCTCCGGCTCACCGCCGACAGCCACCTGATGGACATCGGCTGTGGCTGGGGGCCGCTGGCGATTTTCGCCGCCAAGCGTTTCCGTTGCCGGGTCACCGCCGTGGACGCGGACGCGGACGTGTTCCCCTACCTGGATCTGCACGCCGCCATCAACCGGGTTCAGGTGGACACCCTGCGTTGCCGCTTCGAGCGCCTTACCAAGCAGCGCCTCGCCGACGTGGATATGATCACCGGCGCGGACATCTGTTTCTGGGATGAGCTCACACCGGTGCTGTTCAATCTGATCCGGCGCGCCCTGGACCAGGACGTGAAGCGGGTCATCATCGCCGACCCCGGGCGGTCGCCGTTCTATGATCTGGCCGAGCGCTGCCAGGCCCGTTTCAACGCCCGCGTGGTGGAGCGCCGCACCCAGACGCCGCGCGCGTTGAGCGCCGATCTTCTGATCGTCGACCGGGATTGAAAAGCGGCTCACTGGCGCCACCTTAGAGTCAGGTTGTTTTCAGCTTTGCAGTGAGTCGAGCCCATGAGTCAGGAAGAACATCAAACCACGGTTGACGAAGGAACTCCGCAGGGCGCCCTGGCGCTGCCCGATCAGAATCTGCCGCAACGGGTGTATTTGATCCCGGTCCGGGACCGTCCGTTCATGCCCGGTCTGGTGCAGCCGCTGCTGCTGGACCAGGAGCAGTGGCGCGCCACCCTGGAGCGCGTCGGGCAAACCCCGCACCACGCGCTCGGCCTGATCTACATCGGCGACCGGGACCCGGATGACGTGAGCGTGGAGGATTTCCCCGAGTACGGCTGCCTGGTCAAGGTGCACGCGGTCAATCATGAAGACCAGCAGCTGCAGGTGGTGGCCCAGGGCCTGGCCCGTTTCCGCGTGCAGGGCTATCTGAGCCGCAAGCGCCCGTTCATGGCGGAAGTGACCTACCCCACTTCCCGCGATGAGCTGGACGACAGCCTGCGCGCCTACGGCATGGCGATCATCAACACCATCAAGGAACTGCTGCCCCTCAACCCCTTGTACAACGAAGGGCTCAAGCACTACCTGCAGAACTTTTCGCCCCGTGATCCCTCGCCGCTGACCGATTTCGCCGCCTCCTTGACCAGCGCCAGCGGCGACGAGTTGCAGGGCATTCTGGAAACCGTGTCCTTGAAAACACGTATGGAGCGCGTGCTGACACTGGTCAAGAAAGAAGTGGAAGTGGCGCGCCTGCAGAACCAGATTCGCGAGGAAGTGAACGAAAAGATCAGCAAGCACCAGCGCGAATTCTTCCTCAAGGAGCAGCTCAAGGTGATCCAGCGGGAGCTGGGCCTGGAGAAAGACGACCGCACCGCCGACGCCGACGAATTCCGCGAGCGGCTTGAGGCGTTGAACCCGCCCGAGGCGGTGACCCGGCGCTTCGAAGAGGAGCTGCGCAAGTTCAACGTGCTGGAATCCGGCTCGCCGGAATACGCGGTGACCCGCAATTATCTGGACTGGCTGACCAGCGTGCCCTGGGGCCAGTACTCCGAGGACAACCTCGACCTGGGCCACGCGCGCCGGACGCTGGAGGAGCACCACAGCGGCCTCAACGACGTGAAGGACCGCATTGTCGAGTTCCTGGCCGTGGGCGCCATGCGCGGCGAGGTGAAAGGCTCGATTCTGCTGCTGGTGGGGCCACCCGGCGTGGGCAAGACCAGCATCGGAAAGTCCATCGGTGAAGCCCTGGGGCGGGAGTTCTACCGTCTCAGCCTGGGCGGCATGCGCGACGAGGCGGAGATCAAAGGCCACCGCCGCACCTACATCGGCGCCATGCCGGGCAAGCTCACCCAGGCGCTCAAGGACGCCGGCACCAGCAACCCGGTGATCATGCTGGATGAGATCGACAAACTGGGCCAGTCCTTCCAGGGCGACCCGGCGTCGGCTCTGCTGGAAGTGCTGGACCCGGAACAGAACCAGGATTTCCTGGATCACTATCTGGACCAGCGGCTCGATCTGAGCCACTGCCTGTTCGTGTGCACCGCCAACACGCTGGATTCGATTCCCGGCCCGCTGCTGGACCGCATGGAAACCATCCGGCTGAGCGGCTACATCACCGAAGAGAAAGTGGAGATCGCCCGCGACCATCTGTGGCCGCGCGCCCTGGAGCGGGCCGGCGTGAAACCGTCGCAGCTGAAGATCAGCGACAGCGTGCTGCGCCAGATCGCCGACGGCTACGCCCGCGAGGCCGGCGTCCGCAACCTGGAAAAGCAGCTGAACAAGATCATCCGCAAGGCGGCGGTGCGGCTGCTCTCAGGCGAGAAGAAGATCAGCATCACCGGTAAGAATCTGGAGGATTTCCTCGGCCAGCCCTACTTCCAGAAAGAGAAAGCCCAGCGCGGCGTGGGCGTGGTCACCGGTCTGGCCTGGACCGCCATGGGCGGCGCCACCCTGTCGGTGGAAGCAAGCCGGGTGCACAGCCAACGGCGCGGCTTCAAGCAGACCGGCCAGCTCGGCGATGTGATGAAGGAATCCGCCGAGATCGCCTACAGCTATGTGGCCGGGCATCTCAAGACGTTCGGCGTCGACGAGGATTGGTTCGACGAGTCCTTCGTGCATCTGCACGTGCCCGAGGGCGCCACGCCCAAGGACGGCCCCAGCGCCGGCGTCACCATGGCCACCGCGCTGGTGTCCCTGGCCACCGGCAAGCGGCTGCCGCGCAAGCTGGCGATGACCGGCGAGCTGACGCTGACCGGCCAGGTTCTGGCGGTGGGCGGCATCCGCGAAAAGGTGATCGCCGCCCGGCGCGCCGGTATCCGCGAGCTGATTCTGCCCAAGGCCTGCGAGCGGGATTACCAGGAGCTGCCCGACTACATCAAGGACGGCATGACGGTGCACTTCGCGCAGCGCTACCAGGACGTGCATGACGTGGTCTGGGGTTGAACCGGGCCGGCGGCGGCTGACCCGCGCGGAGCAACCGCCGCGCTACCTGGTGCCCGAATGCCGGGAAGCGATCGGCGTGATCCACCGGGACGACGACATCCTGGTGATCAACAAGCCGGCGTTCCTGCTCAGCGTGCCCGGCCGCGCGCCGGAGAACAGCGACTGCGTCACCCGCCGTTTGAAGCAGGATTACCCGGATCTGCGTCTGGTGCACCGGCTCGACCTGGATACCTCCGGCCTGATGGTGCTGGCCCTGCACCGGCGGGCGCAAAGCAATCTCAGCCGCGCGTTTCAGAAGCGTCAGGTGGAAAAGCGGTATCAGGCGGTGGTCGCCGGGCAGGTGGCCGAGGACAGCGGCGAGGTGACGTTACCGTTGATCGCCGACTGGCCCAACCGCCCGCTGCAAAAGGTGTGCTTCGACACCGGCAAGCCCGCCCTCACCCACTGGCGGGTGCTGGCGCGCTACCCGGACCGCGACGCCACCCGGCTGGCCCTGCGTCCGGTCACCGGCCGCACCCACCAGCTGCGCATTCATTGCCGTGAGATAGGCCATCCGATTCTCGGCTGCGACCTGTACGCGCCTTCGGAGATTCTCAACCGCAGCGACCGTTTATTACTGCACGCCGAACGTCTGGCGTTCAACCATCCGTGTACCGGTCTGTGGCGGGAGTTCTATTCCCCGGCGCCGTTCTAGTGTGAACCGGCGCTAGGCCCAGTCGTCGCCGTAGTCGTGCAGCAACTCCTGGCCGGCCTTGATGTTCTTCAGCGCCACCACGGTCAGGTCGTCGTAGTAAGCCACATTGGGTTTCTTGGCGTGGTTGATGAAACGCAGATCGCAAAGCACGCGGTAGCGTTCCTTGCCTTCGTCGTCGAGCCACAGCACGTAGGGGCCGTCGCCCTTGGCGGCTTGTGTCTTCAATACACCCAGCACGGTGTCGCGGGAAATCGGCGCCCGCGCGAACAGGCCGCGGCCGTGCACCGGGCTTTCCTTCACTTCCACCAGATCCTTGCGCACAAAGGGTTTATCCATACCGTTCACGCTTGCAGTAGTCATCGGGGCCGTGGCATCTTGCCAGAAAAGCCGCCCGGACGCATGGCATGGGATTCGCCGATTACCCCTTCACTTCGCGCTACCTGACCGTCGACGGTCACCGCCTTCACTACATCGACGAGGGCCAGGGCCCGACCCTGCTGTTCCTGCACGGCAACCCCACCAGCAGCTACCTGTGGCGCAACGTGATCAAGCCGCTGACGGCCCACTACCGTTGCGTGGCGCTGGACCTGATCGGTTTCGGCAAAAGCGACAAACCGGATCTCGACTACCGCTTTCTTACCCATTATCACTTCCTGCACGAATTCGTCGGCGCGCTCGAGCTCAGCGACATCACCCTGGTGCTGCACGACTGGGGCGGGCCGCTCGGCTTTCGTCTCGCCCAGCACCAGCCGGAGCGGGTCAGCGCGCTCTGTTTCATGGAAACCTTCCCCTTCACCTTCGACTGGCACGAGTTTCCGCCGGCGGCGCGACCGCTGTTCTTCGCGTTCCGGCAGCGGCGGCTGAGCTACTGGCTGCTGCAGCGCCAGAACCTGTTCGTCGACGTGGTGCTGCGCTTCAGCACCCGGCGCCGGCTGCCGCGCAGTGTGCTGGCCGCCTACCGGGCGCCGTTTCCGGACGCGCGCAGCCGCTACCCGATCCGGGTGTTCCCCGGCGAGCTGCCGATCAACGACCGGCGCACCGAGACCTGGGCCGCCATCCAGGACATCGAGCAGCGCCTGGAGCGCATGCCGCAGCCCATGCTGCTGCTGCAGTTCCACCCCGGCGCGGTGCTCAGCCGCACCCGAGTGGCCTGGCTCAGCCAGCGCATCCCCCATCTGGACGTGGTCGATTGCGGTCGCGGCCTGCACTATGTGCAGGAAGACAACCCGGACGCCATCGCCAGCGCGCTGGCGGACTGGTGCCGCCAACGGACACCGTCGGCGGCCACCGGCGCGCCGGTGGTGGCGGCGGAGGACAAAACCTTCAGCGGCACGCTGCACTGGGCCTTCGCCCGGGCCCGTCCGGCCGACCGCGACGAAGGCCTGGTGGCGGCCTGGTCCGACCGGGGCCTGGTGATGCTGAGCTTCGCCGACGACGCGGACGACGGACAACGCCAGGTGTCGGAACGCTTTCCCGCCTGCCGGCTGGAGCGCACCGACGACGCCCGCATCGCCGGCCTGTTCACGGCTTCCGGTCACACCCCGCTGCATTTGATCGGCACCGATTTCCAGCGCCGCGTGTGGCGCGCCCTGCTCGAGGTGCCCGCCGGCACCACCAGTGACTACGCCGCCCTCGCCGCCCGCGTGGGCAGCCAGGCGCGGGCGGTGGGCGGCGCCGTGGCCGCCAACCGGATCGCCGTGCTGGTGCCCTGCCACCGGGTGGTGCCGCGCGCCGGCGGCGCCGGCGCCTATCACTGGGGCCAGGACCGTAAACGGGCGCTGCTGGCCGCCGAAGGCGCGGCGCCATAACCGCGTGCCCGGGTCGGGAATCCTGATATTATTGGCTGGCGGCGCCCCTTACACGGGGTTACCCTGGGCCGCCCGGTGCCCCCGCATCAGTGGGCGAACGCCGTGAACGGATTTTCGAGCAGTTTTACTAAGGAGTAGCTCCAGCATGAAACGCCTGTCTCTGCCCGTGGTGGCGGCCCTGGTCCTCACCGCCTGCGCCACCTCCCCCCTGGGACGCCAGCAATTTCTGTTTTTGCCGGCCGCGGAAATGGATCAAATGGGCGCCACGGCCTACAACGAAATGAAAGAGCAGCAGCCCACGGTCACCGGCACCGCCGAATCCCGCTATGTGGAATGCGTGGCCGAAGCCATCGTCGCCGTGGTGGATTCCGACCAGCAGTGGGAAGTGACCGTATTCGAGGACGACAGCGCCAACGCCTTCGCCCTGCCCGGCGGCAAGATCGGCGTGCACACCGGCTTGCTGAAAGTGGCCGATAACCAGGACCAGCTCGCCGCCGTGATCGGCCACGAAGTGGGCCATGTGCTCGCCCAGCACTCCAACGAGCGCATGTCGATCCAGTACGCCACCCAGACCGGCACCCAGCTGGTGGCCGCCCTGGCCGGCGGCGACAGCGCCGAGAAGCAGACGCTGATGGGCCTGCTCGGTGTCGGCGCCCAGTACGGCGTGCAGTTGCCGTTCAGCCGCAAGCACGAAGCCGAGGCCGACGTGATCGGCCTGGATCTGATGGCGGAAGCGGGCTTCGACCCGCGCCAGAGCGTCAACCTGTGGCAGAACATGGCCGCCAACAGCGGCGGTTCACCGCCGGAGTTCCTGTCCACCCACCCCAGCAACCAGACCCGCATCGAGGGCCTGCAGGCGCGCATCCCCGAAGCCATGCCGCTGTACCAGCAGGCGCAGTCCGCCGGCCGCACGCCCAACTGCGGTTGACGCCGGTCTTACAGGCATAAAAAAAGGTTCATCGCGGATTACCG
>NZ_ARXR01000010.1 GCF_015356855.1 Alloalcanivorax venustensis ISO4 | reverse complement strand
CGCCACCAGCGCGGCCAGCCCGGCGAGCGCCGCCAGGCTCAGCGGCAGGCCACTGAGCAGGATCGCCGCCGCGCCCAGGCCGAGCGCGGCGCACCGCAACCGCCGCGGGTAGCGGGAGCCGGCCAGCTCAACCCTTCTGGGCCACACGGTCGAGCAACTCGGCGACGAAGGCGCGCAATTCCGGGTCCTCGGGCTCGGAGCGACGGGTGAACCACTCCAGCAGGTCCACGTCCTCGCACTCCAGCAGGCGGGCGAAGCGGGCGCGGCGCTGTTCGTCGTCGACCTCGAAAAACCGCTCCAGATAGGCGTTGAGCACCACCTCCACCTCGGAGGCGCCGCGCCGGCATTGCCAGTGAAAACGTCGCTTCTGTTCGGCGATATCGAGGGATTCCGGGGGTGTCATTGATGGCGCCTCTTTGGCTGATGGACTGACAGATCAGGGGTGGATTATCTATCATCATGGGCCTTGGTTTACAGCCATGCGCCCCAAACTCTGGCGTGGCATTCGCTATTTCCAAGCTCAATATTCTAAGGAAAGGGGCATTATGAGCACCTGGCAAGCCATTCTCGGCGATCAGCAACCCAGCGCGGGCGGCGTGCGGCAACCGGCGCTGGCGCTTTGCGACCACCTGGCGGTTATCCGCGTGACCGGCGACGAAGCCGGCGACTATCTGCAAGGGCAGATCACCGCCGACCTCAAGCACATCGACGAAGGCGCCCAGCGGCTGGCCATGCACCTTTCCCTGAAGGGCCGGGGGCTGGTCAGCGCCCGGGTGGCGGCGATGCCCGGCGGCTACCTGCTGGTGGTGCCCCAGGCCCGGGTGGACGACACCCTGCGCTGCTTCGAGAAATACAAACTGCGCGCCAAGGCCGATTTCCAGCCTGACCCGGAACTGGCGGTGGCGCAGCTCAGCGGCGGCGTCGACGGCACCCTCGCCGAGGCCGGCCTGCCGGTGCCCGGCGCCGGGCAGAGCGCCCACCGCGACGGCATCACCGTGCTGCGCTACGCCCACGCGGACGTGACGCTGCTGGTGGCGGCGCCGGGCTTGCTGGGCGCCCACTGGCAGGCGCTGAGCGCCGAGCGCGCCCTGGTGGACGGCAACGGCGCCCGCTTCCAGGACATCCTGGCGGGCGAAGCCCAGGTGTTCTCCGGCGGCGAGGACCTGTTCCTGCCCCAGGTATTGAATTACGATGTGCTCGGCGGCGTGAGCTTCAAAAAGGGCTGTTACACCGGCCAGGAAGTGGTGGCGCGGATGCACTTCAAGGGCAAGCTCAAGCAGCGCATGCGCGCCTTTCAGTACCAGGGGCCGCCGCTGCGCGCCGGGGAGAGCCTGCGCAACGCCGACGGCAAGGCGGTGGGCGAAGTGGTCGACAGCGCCCCGGGCGTGCCGTCTCCGGTCGCGCTGGCGGCGCTGCGCGTGACCCACGAGGGCGAGCTGTACCACGGTGACCAGCCGCTGCACGCCGAGCCGCTGGAGCTGCCCTACCCGCTACCCCAACCCAAGGCCTGAGTGAATCAGTCCCCCTTTAGCCACAACAGCCCGGAGGCGCCATGGCGTTCCAAGACTACTCTTTGATCCAGGCACCGATGGCCGGCGGCCTGTCCACCGCTGAGGGCGCCGGCCGCGCCGGCGCGCTCGGCTCGGTGGGCGCCGGCTATTTGAGCGGCGATGCCATCATGGCGGCCGCCGACGGCGTGCGGGCGGCGGGCGGCGACGCCTTCGCGATAAACCTGTTCGTTCCCGCCGAACGGGACGCCACCGATGCGGAGTGGCGCGCGGCCCTGAAGGCACTGGCGCCCTGCTATCGGCAGGCCGGGGTGCCGGCGCCGGATCACTTTTCACCGCTGCCCGACTTCCGCGAGCAGTTCGAGGCCATGCTGGAGGCGCGCCCGGCGGTGTTTTCCTGGACCTTCGGGCGCCTGCCCCGGTCGATGATGGCCGCCTGCCGGGCGCGCGGCATCACCCTGGTGGGCACCGCCACCCACCGTGACGAGGCGCTGGCGCTGGCCGGCGACGGCGTCGACGGCATCGTGCTGCAGGGCGAGGAAGCCGGCGGCCACCGTGGCGGGGTGGACCCGCAGGGCGAGGGCCTGCCGCTGGCCGAGCTGCTGAGCGCCTGTCGGGATATCGGGACGCCGCTGATCGCCGCCGGCGGGCTGATGGACGGCGCCGATGTGGCGCGGGTGATGGCCGCGGGCGCGGCCACCGGCCAGCTGGGCACGGCGTTTTTGCGCTGCCCGGAGGCCGGTACCGCCGACGGCTGGCGCCAGGCGCTGGCCGACGCCGGGCCGGATGCCACCGCGGTGACGCGGGCGGTGTCCGGGCGCTGGGCGCGGGGCATCGCCAACGCCTGGATGGACGGGCGGGCGCCCACCGAGGTGGCGCCCTACCCGGACCAGCACCGGCTCACTTCGCCGCTGCGCAAGGCCGCCGGCGTGGAGTGGAAGAGCCTGTGGGCCGGGACCGGGGCGCATCGGGGTCGGGCGTTGCCGGTTGAGGAGCTGGTTCGGGTGATTGAGGAGGAGCGTCGGGCGGCGGGTCGGTAGGTCGGTGTGATCCTCCAGTGAGGCCTCACCCTCCAGGAAGACGCGCCGGGGTTGGGTACCGCCATCCAGAACACGCCGTAAATACGTCCCTGTAGGCTCGATTCGCGCATCCCTGCGCTCATACGGTTCTGGATGGCGGTACCCAACCCCGGCGCTTGTGCTGGCTGGTGGCTTGTGGGAGCGGGCCCTGCCCGCGAAAGGCAAGCTGTGCTTGCCGGCGGGATGCCAGGGCGCTATCCCAAACCCTCCATCAAGACCTCTGGGATCCTGCCGGCCGGCTTGCCGGCCTTTCGCGGGCGAGGCCCGCTCGCACAAGCACAAGCCCACCACCCCCAGGCTCAGAGGTCGGCTAGGGGGTGCTGCGGCGCCGGGTTCTGGAAGAAGCTGTCGATGTAGCTGGGGTCGATCTGGTCGACGTCGCGGTGGCGGAAGCGGGGTTTGCCGTCCTTGTCGATGAGCAGGGCGCGGACGCCTTCGCGGAAGTCGGCGTGCAGGGTGCATTGCACCGCCAGGCACCATTCCATGCGGAACACTTCGGCCAGGGACAGGTGGCGGCTGCGCCGCAGTTGTTCCCAGACCAGGTGGGCGGTTTGCGGGCAGCCGTCGGCGAGGGTGGCGCGGGCTTTGTCGAGCCAGCCGTCGCATTGTTTGTGCTCGAGGATGCGGTGCACCACTTCGTTGACGGTGGCGGCGTCGCAGAGGGTGTTGATGGTGTCGAGATGATCCATCACCGCCGGGGTGAGGCTGTCCGGGCGGGTGGCGAGATCCTGCAGGGTGCGGTGCAGTTGCCGGCGGTTGGCGTCGCGGTCGTCCTGGTAGTGGGTTTCGGCCAGGGCGTCGAGCACCTGCTCGCGGTCGGCGTCGACGAAGCGGTCGGCGAGCCCCAGGTCGAGGGCGTCGCGGGCGTTGAGGTGGACGCCGGTGAGGCCCAGGAACAGACCGGTTTTGCCGGGCAGGCGGTTGAGGAACCAGCTGGCGCCCACGTCCGGGAACAGGCCGATGGTGATTTCCGGCATGGCGAGCCGGCTTTTCGGGGTCACCAGGCGGAACTGGCTGGCCTGCATCAGGCCCATGCCGCCGCCCATCACTACGCCGTCCGCCCAGCAGATCACCGGGGTCTCGGAGGTGTGCAGGCGATGGTCGAGGCGGTATTCACTGGCGAAGTAGTGCTCGGTGAACGGGTTCCGGCTTTGCCCGGCGTGCTTGACCATGGCGCCGTGCAGGGCGACCACGTCGCCGCCGGCGCTGAGCGCCTTGCCGCCGTTGCCTTCCAGCCAGATCGCCACGACCTCTTCGCGGGCCTGCCAGTCGGTGATTTGCCGGTCGAGGGCTTCGATCATTTCCAGGCTGAGGGCGTTGAGCGAGCGCGGCGCGTTGAGCGTGGCGCGGCCGATCAGGTGGCCGCTGCCGGTGGGGCGTTCTTCGAACTGTACACTTTCTTGGAACTGTACATTGTCGGTCATGCCGAAAGGGTCCTTAATGGGTCGGTGATGCGAAGGTTCACAGGGACCAGTCGATGGGGTCCTTGCCTTGTTGCAGAAGGTACTGGTTGGCGCGGGAAAAGTGCCCGCAGCCCAGGAAACCGCGATGCGCGGAGAGCGGCGACGGGTGCGGCGCGGTGAGCACGCAGTGGCGCTGGCGGTCGATCAGCTTGCCTTTTTTCTGGGCGTAGCTGCCCCACAGAAAAAACACCACGCCTTCGCGCTCGCGGTTGATGTGCTCGATGGCCTGGTCGGTGAATTCTTCCCAACCCTGGCGCTGGTGCGAGGCGGCCTGGCCGGCGCGCACGGTGAGCACCGCGTTGAGCAGCAGCACACCCTGGCGCGCCCAGGCGTCCAGGTTGCCGTGGTCCGGGGCCGGGATGCCCAGGTCCCGTTCGATTTCCTTGAAGATATTGATCAGCGACGGCGGCGTGCGCACGCCCGGCTGCACCGAGAAGCACAGCCCGTGGGCCTGGTTGGGGCCGTGGTACGGGTCCTGGCCGAGAATCACCACCTTGACCTGGTCGAAGGGGGTCTCGTTAAAGGCGCGGAAGATGTCCGGGCCGGGCGGGTAGACGGTCTCGCCGGCCTGCTTTTCCTGGCGCAGGAAGGCTTTCAGATCCTGCATGTAGGGCTTGGTGAATTCGTCACCGAGCACCTGCTTCCAGCCCGGCTCCAACTCCACCGAGGACTGTTCAGCCATGGGGGACCAGCTTCTCCAAAAGGTGCTGCATGCGTTTGTTGAGCGCCTTTTCGTCGGCCCATTCCGGGTGGGCGAGCAGGCGCACCTCGGTGGCGAGCAGGAAGCTGTGGATCAGCTCCGCGTCCAGTTCCGGGCTTTCCGACCCCACCGCCCGGCAGGCGTCGATCAGCAGCGACGACATTTCCTTGAGGTAGAGGTCCGCCAGCCCCCGCAGGCGCGGGTCGAGAATCGCCTCCTGGAAGAACGCCTGCTCGGCGATCAGATGCTCGCGGCGATTGGTCACCTCATCGAGGATGAACGCGGTGGTCATCGACGCCAGCGACTCGATCAGACGGGCGCGGTCGGGCTCCTGGTGGCTGGCCTGGGCCTGGAACTGCTGGATCAAGCCGAACGCCTGGTCGCGGAACGGGCGGATCACCTCTTCCAGGGCACGCTCCGCGAACAGCGTGAAGGCGTCCGCGATCAGGTCGGAGATGTCCTTGAAGTAATAGGTGGTGGCGGACAGCGGCACATCCGCCTCGCGGGCCACGGCGCGGTGGCGCACCGCGCGGATGCCGTCGGTGACGATAATGTTAAGCGCCGCGTCCAGAATGGCCTGGCGACGTTGTTCACTGCCGGCGCGACGGGCCTTGCGACCCTGATACTGAATGGCTGAACTCATAACGGCCTTCACTTTGTTATTCGTTAATGCGCGCTGGTATCGGCTAGCGCGGTCGCATGTGAGGAAACAGGATTACATCACGAATAGAGGGAGAATTCGTGAACAACATTACCAGACGGTCGATGCCGATGCCCTCGCCGGCGGTGGGCGGCAGGCCGTGTTCCAGAGCGGTGATGTAGTCTTCGTCGTAGAACATGGCTTCGTCGTCCCCCGCTTCTTTTTCGGCCACCTGGGCGCGAAAACGTTCCGCTTGATCCTCGGCGTCGTTGAGCTCGGAGAAGCCGTTGGCGATCTCGCGGCCGCCGACGAAGAACTCGAAGCGCTCGGTGACGAAGGGGTCGTCGTCCTTGCGGCGGGCCAACGGCGACACTTCGGTGGGGTAATCGGTAATGAAGGTCGGGTCCTTGAGGCGATGCTCGACGGTCTTCTCGAAGATCTCGATCTGCACCTTGCCCAGGCCCCAGCCGTCCTTCACAGGGATACCCAGCCGTTCGGCGATGCCGCGGGCGCCCTGCTCGTCCGCCAGGGTGGCGGCGTCGATGTCGTCGTTGTACTGCAGGATGGAATCGAACACCGACAGCCGCGCGAACGGCTTGCCGAAGTCGTAGACGTCATCCTGGTAGGGAATCTCGGTGGTGCCGAGCACGTCCTGCGCCAGGGTGCGCAGCATGTCCTCGGTGAGGTTCATCAGGTCGTTGTGATCCGCGTAGGCCTGGTAGAACTCCAGCATGGTGAATTCCGGATTGTGCCGGGTGCTGAGGCCTTCGTTGCGGAAGTTGCGGTTGATCTCGAACACCCGCTCGAAACCGCCCACCACCAGCCGCTTCAGGTACAGTTCCGGCGCGATGCGCAGGTACATGTCCAGGTCCAGGCTGTTGTGGTGGGTGATGAACGGCCGCGCCGTGGCGCCGCCAGGGATCACCTGCAGCATCGGGGTTTCCGCTTCCACGAAACCGTGGCGCACCAGGTAGTTGCGGATGCCGGCCACCATTTGTGAGCGGATCTGGAAGGTGCGGCGGCTTTCTTCGTTGACGATCAGGTCCACGTAGCGCTGACGGTAGCGGGACTCGGTGTCGGTGAGGCCTTTGTGTTTTTCCGGCAGCGGGCGCAGCGATTTGGTGAGCAGCAGGTACTCGTCCATCATCACGTACAGGTCGCCCATGCCGGATTTGCACAGGGTGCCGCGCACGCCCACCACGTCGCCCAGGTCCCAGTGCTTGGTGTCTTTCTGCACCGGCTTGGGGGCGAAGATCTGGATGCGCCCGGACATGTCCTGCAGCACCTTGAAGGCTTTGCGGTCGAGCATCAGGCGCCCGGCCACGGCCACCTGGATGTTCTTTTCTTCCAGCTCTTCCTTGCTCAGCTCGCCGTACTGTTTTTGCAGGTCGGCGGCCAGGCTGTCGCGGCGGAAGTGGTTGGGAAACGCCTCACCGCTTTCGCGCCACTCGTTGAGCTTGGCGCGCCGCTCGGCGATCAGACGGTTTTCGTCGGCGCCTTCGTGGGCGGCGTCGTTGGGGGTATTCTGTTCGTCAGCCATGTGTTTAACCTTTTAAAGCCCTGCCTTCAGCGAGGCCTGGATAAAGCGGTCCAGGTCGCCGTCGAGGACCTGCTGGGTGTTGTGGCTTTCCACGTTGGTGCGCAGGTCCTTGATGCGGCCGTCGTCGAGCACGTAGGAGCGGATCTGGCTGCCCCAGCCGATGTCCGACTTGCCCTCTTCCTGCTTCTGCTTTTCGGCGTTGCGCTTTTGCAGCTCCAGGTCGTAGACCTTGGCCTGCAGCATGCGCATGGCCTGGTCCTTGTTCTGGTGCTGGGAGCGGCCGTTCTGGCACTGCGTCACCAGAGTGGTTTCCTCGCCGGTGTCCGGGTCGGTGTGCACATAGGTCAGGCGCACCGCGGAATCGGTCCGGTTCACGTGCTGACCGCCGGCGCCGGAGGCGCGGTAGGTGTCGACACGGATCTTGGACGGATCGATGTCCACGTCGATGTCCTCGTCCACTTCCGGGGACAGGAATACCGAGGCGAAGGAGGTGTGGCGGCGGCCGCCGGAGTCGAACGGGCTCTTGCGCACCAGGCGGTGCACGCCGATCTCGGTGCGCAGCCAGCCGTAGGCGTACTCGCCCTCAAAGCGCACGGTGGCGGACTTGATGCCGGCCACGTCGCCGTCGGAGGCTTCCACCAGCTCGGTCTTGAAGCCGTGCGCCTCGCCCCAGCGCAGGTACATGCGCAGCAGCATCTCGGCCCAGTCCTGGGCTTCGGTGCCGCCGGAGCCGGCCTGGATGTCCAGATAGGCGTTGGAGGCGTCCATCTCGCCGGAGAACATGCGGCGGAATTCCAGGTCGGCGACCATCCGCTCCAGGCGCTGCAGGTCCGCTTCCACTTCCGCGACGGTGGCTTCGTCACCCTCTTCCACCGCCAGCTCGAGCAGATCGCGGGTGTCACCGATGCCCTGGCCGGCCTGGTCCAGGGTGGCGACGATGAATTCCAGTTGCGAGCGCTCCTTGCCCAGGGCCTGGGCCCGTTGGGGCTCGTTCCAGACGTCCGGCAGGGCCAGTTCGCGCTCTACTTCGACCAGTCGTTCGCTCTTCTGGTCGTAGTCAAAGATACCCCCTCAGCGCATCGACGCGCTCGGCCAGGTCGGTGAGGTGGGTTCTCAGCGGATTCACTTCCATAAAGGTTCTCAGTGCGCTTTCAATAGAATGGGAAAAGCCGCGTATTCTACCGTTTCAGCCGGCCCCTGACGAGGCCGGGGCCGGCGGGCACCGGGGGTCAGTCCACCAGTTCGTAGACGTGGAAGGCCTCGGGTTTGAGGTTATCCAGGGTGGTGCCGATGTAGACGGCGTTGTTGGGGATGCCGCTGCCGGTGGCGAATACTTTGAAGCGGCGCACTTCCTTGGGGGTGTCGATGACGGTGTCGGCGTCCACTTCCACCCACATGTAGATGGCGCGTTCCTGCTGGATAAAGTCAACGCGCAGCACATCACCTTCTTCCGGCAGGCGCAGTTCCTGCACATCGGTGCCGGCTTCCAGGCGGTGTTTGTGAATTGTTTTCATGCTTCCCTCCGTTAGGGGCTGCCAGACATCGCCGGCCTTTTGGGCCGCGCGAGAATCGAATCGGGTACAACACGCCGGGGCGGCGCGAACGGCAATGCTAGCAAAGTGCCCCCTACAAGGCACCCGTTACGCGGGTCTGAGGTGCTCGAAGAGCAGCTGCGGGTTACGGTTGCCGCGGAATTCGTTCACTTCCAGGCGGTAGATGCCGTACACCCGGCGCAGGCGGTCGCCGAGCTGGTCCAGATCGGCGTTGAAGTGGATGCCGTCCACCACCCCGCCGCAGCCGGGCAGGCCCAGGGTGAGCTTGAGGTGGCGCTCGCCGACCACGCGGCTGTCGAGCACCTCGAATTCACCGTCGAAGCGCGGCGGCGGGAAGCCCTGGCCCCAGGGGAAGCGGTGGCTGAGGATTTCCGCGGTGTCCAGGCAGAGGTCGATCTCCTCAAGGGCGCCGTCGGTTTCCACCACCTCGTCGAACAGGTCGGCGCTGGCCACCGCCGCCACCGCGTCCCGGAACGCCTCGGTGAAGGCCGGCAGATGGTCGGCGCGCAGGGTCATGCCGGCGGCCATGGCGTGGCCGCCGAACTTGTGCAGCATTTCCGGGTGGGCGGTGGCCACCGCGTCCAGCACGTCGCGCAGGTGCAGGCCGGGTATCGAGCGGCCGGAGCCCTTGAGCATGCCCTTCTCGCGGGCCGGGGCGAAGGCGATCACCGGCCGGTGCACCGACTCCTTGACCCGCGAGGCGAGGATGCCCACCACCCCTTCGTGCCAGTCCGGGCCGTGCAGGCAGAGCGCGGCGGGCAGCTCGCGCTCGCGCAGCCGCGCCACTTCCAGCATGGCGGCGTCGCGCATGCCCTGCTCGATGCCGCGCCGCTCGCGGTTGATGGTGTCCAGCTCCTCGGCGAAGCGGCGCGCCTGTTCCTCGCTGTCCGCCAGCAGGCATTCGATGCCGTGGCTCATGTCGGTGAGTCGGCCGGCGGCGTTGAGGCGCGGCCCGGCGGCGAAGCCCAGGTCCGCCGCCACCACCTTGGCGGGATCGCGGCCGGCCACCCGCAACAGGGCGCGCAGGCCGGGGCTGCCCTTGCCGGCGCGGATGCGCCGCAGGCCCTGCTCCACCAGAATGCGGTTGGCGTCGTCCAGGATCACCACGTCGGCCACGGTGCCCAGGGCGACCAGGTCCAGCAGGTCGAGCACCGGGCTCTTGATGCCCAGGCGGCGCTGCACCGCCAGCAGTAAATAGAAGGCGACGCCGACGCCGGCCAGGTTGCGCGCCGGGAAGCCGTCCTCGCACAGGCGCGGATTGACCAGGGCGTCCGCGTCCGGAAGCTGGTCGCCGGGCAGGTGGTGGTCGGTGATCAGCACGCGCATGCCGGCGGCCCGGGCGGCGGCCACGCCGTCGACGCTGGCGATGCCATTATCCACGGTGATGATCAGGTCCGGGGCCAGGGTCTCCCGGGCCAGCTCGACGATCGCCGGCGACAGGCCATAGCCGTACTCGAAGCGGTTGGGCACCAGGTAGTCCGGGCGCCGGAAGCCCAGGCCGGCCAGCCCGCGCACCATCAGCGCGGTGGCGGTGGCGCCGTCGGCGTCGTAGTCGCCCACCACGCAGATGCGCCAGTGCTCTTCGCGGGCCTGCTGCAGCAGGTCCACCGCCGCGCCCAGGCCGTTGAAGCCGTCCGGGTGCGGCAGGCGGCCCAGACTCAGCTGCAGCTGCTCTTCCCGGGTGACGCCGCGGGCGGCCAGCACCCGGGCCAGCAGCGGCGGCACGCCGGGCCAGTCGGGCACGGTGTCCAGGGTACGGCGGCGGATCTCGGGAAAAGGACGTGCGCTCATCAATTCAGCCTGGCGGAAAGACGCGGCAAGGGTCCGCATAGACGCCTCCCGAGTCAAGATACTCCGGGCCCGGCTTGCTGTATCCTCCTCATGGCTGAAAGCGCCGGTGGTTGAAAGACCCCGCCCCGCACCCAATACAGGCGGGAAGCGGGCTTGCAACGACCGGCAAGTCACAAAAAGGGACTGAATGTATGCCCTTTGCTTTCATATACTTGGCGCCCCCGAGTGAGGAACCACAGGCTCACCAAGGCGGCTGGCCGGCCGCATACTTTGGGACTGGAGAGCAAACGATATGATTTACCAAGGCAACGCCGTAAGCGTACAACTGCTTGACGACGGGATCGCCGAACTGAAGTTCGACCTTCAGGGCGAGTCCGTGAACAAGTTCGACCGAGCCACCCTGGAAGACCTGAGCAAGGCCACCGAGGCCCTCAAAGGCAACGACCAGGTGAAGGGCATCGTCGTCACCTCCGCGAAAAACGTGTTCATCGTTGGCGCGGACATCACCGAATTCACCGAAATGTTCGCCCAGGACGAAGCGGAGATCGCCAAATGGTCCCGCCAGGCGAACGACATCTTCAACGCCTTCGAAGACCTGGACGTGCCGAAAGTGGCCGCCATCAACGGCTTCGCCCTGGGCGGCGGCCTGGAAATGTGCCTGGCCTGCGAATTCCGCGTGATGAGCGAACAGGCCCAGGTGGGCTTCCCGGAAGTGAAGCTGGGCATCTACCCCGGTTTCGGCGGCACCGTGCGCGCGCCGCGCCTGATGGGCGTGGACAACGCCATTGAGTGGATCTCCGCCGGCGGCCAGCACAAGCCGGAAAAAGCCTTCAAGGACGGCATGGTGGACGCCGTGGTCAAGCACGACGACGT
The DNA here is from genome assembly GCF_015356855.1 of Alloalcanivorax venustensis ISO4. Classification (GTDB taxonomy): domain Bacteria; phylum Pseudomonadota; class Gammaproteobacteria; order Pseudomonadales; family Alcanivoracaceae; genus Alloalcanivorax; species Alloalcanivorax venustensis. The sequence continues at coordinate 93,609 of NZ_ARXR01000010.1, read as the reverse complement.
GCGTGACGCCGCCATCGACCTGGTGAAGCAGTGCCTGGCCGGCAAGATCGACTTCCGCGCCAAGCGCCAGGAAAAGCTGGAGCCGCTGCCGATGCCTCCCATGGAGCAGATGATGGCGTTCCAGACCGGTTCCGCCATGGTCCAGCAGCAGGCCGGCAAGAACTACCCGGCGCCCATGGAAGCGGTAAAATCCATGCAGAAAGCCGCCGGCATGAAGCGCAACGAAGCGCTGGACGTGGAGTCCAAGGGCTTCGCCAAGGTCGCCAAGACCCCGCAGGCCACCGCCATGGTGGGTCTGTTCCTGGCCGACCAGCAGGTTAAGAAAGTGAACGGCAAGACCGCCAAGGCCAGCCGCGAGATCAACAACGCGGCGGTACTGGGCGCGGGCATCATGGGCGGCGGCATCGCCTTCCAGTCCGCCCTGAAAGGCACCCCCATCGTGATGAAGGACATCAAGGCGGAAGCCCTGGACCTGGGCATGAACGAAGCCTCCAAGCTGCTCGCCAAGCGCGTCAGCAAAGGCAAGATGGACGCCGCCAAAATGGGCAAGACCCTGTCCATGATCCGCCCCACCCTGAGCTACGGTGACTTCACCAACATCGACGTGGTCGTCGAAGCGGTGGTCGAGAACCCGAAGATCAAGCAGTCCGTGCTGGCGGAAACCGAGGAAGTGCTGGGTGATGACGCGGTGCTCGCGTCCAACACCTCCACCATTTCCATCACCCGCCTGGCGGAAGCCCTGAAGAAGCCGGAGAACTTCGGCGGCATGCACTTCTTCAACCCGGTGCACATGATGCCCCTGGTGGAAGTGATCCGCGGCGAGAAGACCTCCGACGAAACCGTCGCCACCCTGGTCAAGTACGCCCAGAAGATGGGCAAGAACCCGGTGGTGGTGAACGACTGCCCCGGCTTCCTGGTGAACCGCGTTCTGTTCCCCTACTTCGCCGGCTTCGGCATGCTGGTGCGCGACGGCGCCGACTTCCAGCAAGTCGATAAGGTGATGCAGAAGTTCGGCTGGCCCATGGGCCCCGCCTACCTGCTCGACGTGGTCGGCATCGACACCGGCGTGCACGCCGCCGAAGTGATGGCCGAAGGCTTCCCCGACCGCATGCAGCACGACTTCAAGGACCCGTCCGAGATCATGTTCGAAAACGAACGCTATGGTCAGAAGAACGGCATCGGCTTCTACAAGTACGAAGAAGACAAGAAGGGCAAGCCCAAGAAGGTGGTCGACGAGAAGACCTACGAGCTGATCAAGCCGATGGTCACCGGCGAGTCCAAGGAGTTCGACGCCGACGACATCATCGCCCGCATGATGATTCCGATGTGCACCGAAACCATCCGCTGCCTGGAAGACAACATCGTCGGCTCCGCCGCCGAAGCCGACATGGCCATGATCTACGGCATCGGCTTCCCGCCGTTCCGCGGTGGCCCGCTGCGCTACATCGACAGCATCGGCACCAAGGCGTTCGCGGAACTGTGCGACAAATACGCCCACCTGGGTAAGCTTTACGAAGCCCCCCAGCTGCTTAAAGACAAGGCCGCCAAAGGCGAAGCCTTCTTCGCGTAAGGCACGGGCAAAGGAGATTTTGAAATGAGCTTGAATCCGAAAGACGTCGTCATCGTCGATGCCGTGCGCACCCCCATGGGCAAAAGCCGTAACGGCCAGTTCCGCAACGTGCGCGCGGAAAAACTGTCCGCGCTGCTGATCCAGGCGCTGATGGCGCGCAACCCCAACTGGAGCATCGAAGAAACCGAAGATGTGATCTGGGGCTGTGTGAACCAGACCAAGGAACAGGGCATGAACATCGCCCGCAACATTTCCATGCTGGCCGGCCTGCCGCGCACCAGCGCCGCGCAGACCGTGAACCGCCTGTGCGGCTCCTCCATGCAGGCTCTGCACAGCGCCGCCCAGGCCATCGAAACCGGCAACGGCGATGTGTTCGTGATCGGCGGCGTGGAGCACATGGGCCATGTGGCCATGGACCACGGCGTGGACCTCAACCCCGAGCTTTCCAAGTACACCGCACGGGCCTCCAACATGATGGGCCTGACCGCGGAAATGCTCGGCCGCATGCACGGCATCACCCGTGAACAGCAGGACCAGTTCGGCGTGCGCTCCCACAAGAAAGCCTGGGAAGCCACCGAACAAGGCCGCTGGAAGAACGAGATCGTGCCGATCGAAGGCCACGACGCCGAAGGCCGCAAGGTACTCTGCGAAATCGACGAGACCATCCGCGCCAACGCCAGCCTGGAAGACATGGCCAAACTGCGCCCGGTGTTCGACCCGGCCAGCGGCTCCGTGACCGCCGGCACCTCCTCGGCCCTGTCCGACGGTGCCAGCGCCATGCTGGTGATGAGCGCCGAGCGCGCCCAGGCCCTGGGCCTCAAGCCCCGCGCCAAGATCCGCAGCATGGCCGTGGCCGGCTGTGACGCGGCCATCATGGGCTACGGCCCGGTGCCCGCCACCCAGAAAGCCCTGAAACGGGCCGGCCTGACCATCGACGACATCGACTACGTCGAGCTCAACGAAGCCTTCGCCGCGCAGTCCCTGCCGGTCCTGAAGGACCTCAAGCTGCTCGACAAGATGGACGAGAAGGTCAACCTGAACGGCGGCGCCATCGCCCTGGGCCACCCCCTGGGCTGCTCCGGCGCACGCATCACCGGCACCCTGCTCAACGTACTGGAAGGCAACGACGGCCAGATCGGTCTTGCCACCATGTGCATTGGCTTGGGCCAGGGTATTGCCACGGTGATTGAGCGGGTTTAAGAATTCGCTTTATTCATTGTTGGTGATATGAAGAAGCCCCGGCGGGATTTCCCGGCGGGGTTTTTCTTTGTGTGGGAGCTGCCTAAATCGCGATCAATATCCATAGATTGACAATCTCTGAGCACCGTCTAACATTACCATAATCCCCTCTTTTCAGGAGAGTGAGCATGCATATCTCACTGACCCCCGAACTCGAAGCCCGCATCAAGGCCAAGGTGGACAGCGGCCTGTATAACAACGCCAGCGAAGTTATCCGGGAATCCCTGCGGTTCGTGGAAACCCATGAGGCATGGATCAACGAGCTCAAGCTGGCCAAGCTGCGTGAGCAGCTTCAGGTAGGCATGGTGCAGTTGGACCAGGGCGACGGCATTCGCGTGGACAGCAAAGCCGGCCTGGATGACCTGTTCGACGACCTGAAAGCCTGATGGCTTCGTTGTCGCTGGTTTTGTCGCCCGCCGCCCGGGAGGATCTGCGCGCCATCCACCAATACGGATCACGCCAATGGGGCAAGCCCCGATCCGACGACTACATGAACTCGCTAAACGACAAACTCTGGTTGTTACTGCAACAACCGGAAGTCGGCGCCGCCCGGCCCGAGCTATCGCCTGACGTCCGCAGTGTGTCCGTTACCAGTCATGTGATTTTCTACCGGGTCCAGAGGGAACAGTTGCAAATCATTCGAATTCTTCATGGTAGGCAAGACGTTAATCGACATCTTTGATCGTGCTCGGAAAGCCGTTCCAGAAACCAATTCTCGCCGCTTCCCGTAAGCAACAGCTGCCGTCTTGCCCGTGTCATTCCCACATAGAGCAGGCGCACCTGGTGCTCCAGATGCTCCTCGTCATGCTTCAACCCACCTAGCCCTGCCAACACCACGGTATCGAACTCCAACCCTTTACTGCTTTGCCGAGTAAGCAAAGTCACGCGTTCCGAACTGGCATCATAAGTCGTTTTGTCAGTCTTTCCCTTTAACCAAGAACAGTCTATCCCTTTAGCTTTTATGGCTTTATGTATTACTCCAGCCTGCCAGTTGTGACCGTACACTACAGCCATACTGTTAAGTGGCTTACCTTGACTACTCCATTGGCTAATGCAGCGTGCAATATAGGCGGCTTCCTCGCTGAAATGATCAAAGCGCCTGAATTGCGGCAGAGGGCCACTTGTACCGGCCACTTCCGGGGCAATAAGTGGAATGTGATCATCATCCGCGTCCTGCGCTTGCAGAAAGTCCTTGGCGAAGTCGTAAGCAAAACCGAGAATCTCGCGAGTATTGCGATAGTTGAGCCTAAGAATAGTGGTGCGTCCACGGGCCTCGATACCCGCGCTGGAAAGCGGAAATTTCAGGCTGCGCTTTTTGTAGATGGACTGGGCGTCGTCGTAAAGTAGCAGCAAGGAGTTAGTGTCCGGATCGATCATCTGGACGACTAGCTTGAGCCATTCCTGTTCGAAGTCGTGCCCCTCGTCGATCATCACCGCGCTGTATTGGGCGCGGGGTATCTGGTCTTTATCCACGGCCTGGATGACCGTCTCTACTTCCCTCTCCCAATAGGGTGCGACGCCTTGTATCAGCTCCACGTTGTAGGTTTTACGTTGCAGGCCGCACCATTCGTGGAAGTGGTGCACCTGTACTTTCTCTTCGATGCCTTTCTCCGCAATGAAGCTGCGCAGCCTGGCGGCCAGGGTAATGTTGAAACAGAGCACCAGGATGGGTTTGGTGACGGCCTGGGCCAGGTGCAGGCAACGGTAGCCGAGGATCAGGGTTTTACCGGAGCCGGCGACGCCGTGGATGACGCGGTGCCCGTCGCCCATGCTTTTGGCGAGCTGCTCCTGTTGTAGGTCCATAACGCGGACGATGTCGGGGATGACCAGCTCATTCTCTTGGTAGGTTTGCCCGTCGACCGGGTCGTCATCTTGGCCTTCTTCAACGAACAAGGTTTGCTGCGGGGCGTTGATTCGGATTTCCGGGAAGAGCTGCCAGCGGATGCGATCGATCTGCGGGAGCGTGAGCTTTTCGCCGAAGGCGTATTCGAACATGCCCCAGAGCCGGGCCTGAAACGCCTCTGGGTCGGCGGTGGCGGTCATTTCGTCTTTACAGATCAGGCGGTGTGGGGGCAGAACCAGTTCCTGGTCCGCTTCCGAAATGGCCTCGTTCCATTGCTTACGGGTGATATTGGGGAAGACCACCCCATAGCCCCACGGAAAACAGAGCTTGCCCTTGAAGCGGCCGTCGGGCTGCATCAGGTGTGGATCGCGCTGCAAGCGGTTTATGGCCACCAGGGCGCACTGGCGTGCCTGCTCCAGGGGATTGCTGACGGTTTTAAGGCCCTGCTGGGTATATATCTCGGCGTCACGCGGGGTGAGGCGCTTGAGGGTGTCCAGCTTCCAGTCTTTGACCTCTAGGAACAGCAGGCCCCGGCCGGGGTGTAGGATGATGTAGTCGGGGTAGCGGCGCTGACGGCCCAGGGGGATGTCGTACCAGACGGTGTAGTCGTCCTCCAGCAGGCTTTCCAGGCGCTGGCCCAGGCGCCGTTCGCCGGGCATCATGCCGCGAATAGTGCTGAGGCTGGGAATCACCGTGGCCATTAGGGTCAGCCCCGGCGGGCAACGGCTTCGCGGGTGGTTGTTTCAGAGCCCATAGCGGGCCGGCGGGTGCGCTCACGGACAGACATCCCTTTCCCCTGAATCATTATTCTTTCGCCTGGCCTCTCCGGGCCGGCGGTTATTATTTTGTGATGCAGGTCCGAAATTACACCATCTTGTGGCGCGAATGAAAGCAAAACGAGCGGCTGTCACCACCGAAGAGGGGTTAATCGGGCGCCTGTTCAATCTCTGGCCCGGGGCCGGACGAGACAGTGCTTTCCCTATTCAGATCCATGGCGACCAAGTATTTCCTTCTCTGGTTTGGCCGCTCACTCAGGGAAAGTTGGGCGGAGTGGCCTTGCTCCACGGTCCAATAAACGGTTTGGAAACGCTCTACCGTCTTGTTCATACCTTCAAACCAAAGCAGCAGCTTCTCCCACAGCGTCAAGTTGAAGGTATCCAACTCGGGGTCTCCAAACCGCTGCTCCATGGCTTGCCTCTGCCGCCGAAAGTAATGTCGTTGCGCCTCTTCGGTGTCAAAGGCCACGGCCTGACTGATACAACGGTGCCTTCGTTGCATCGATAGACGCTGGTTTCACGTTTCCGGGCACCTGAGCGCTCAAAGCCCAGCATGCCCTGGCGAAGCATCTCTTCGAGGGGCAGTCCAGGCTTGGCGCCTCGGGCTATTTCCATTGCGTGGACGTTCCTACATGAATCACCCGGAGATACGCCCAAAAAGAGATCAGCCACGACGATTCGCGGTATCAGCAGCGCGCTCAGCAACACGCTTGATAGCAACATTATTTTCTGGGGTGGCAAGATATTCATAGGAAACCCTTCGGCCGCATATGCTGGTCTCAATTACACTCGGAAGTCCGCCTGAAGGCCACACCAGTGCGCTTTGAGAATGTCTTTGTGGGCATCATCCATGGGCAGCTCGTTGAGCGCCTCAGGCCAAAGAGCGCGCGCCTTATCCATCACATCCTCCAACTGTGGCTGGATCGCACGCCACGGCACATCGGCCTTTGCAGCCCAGTGCTCGAAATGGTTCATAGTGATATCACCCCAGGACTTGGTTTTGCCGAGATTCAGTGCGAATTGGCTTTCCCCTTCGATATAAGCGCGGGTGGTGACGATATCGTAAGCGGGTGACAGAACCGGGGTCATTCGATCCGTGTAGAGCAAACTCCAGTTCTTCAGGTGCGCGTCGCCATTGGCGAGCAGAACATTGACCAGCAATCGCCTCGCAAACTGCTGAACGTCGGTTAAGGCCTCGCCGGAAAACTGGTAGAGGACCCGGGCGATTTGTTCATAGTTCGCCGAGCCGTATTTTTCGTGGGGGTACTTCATCAGCACCTGGGCGAAATCTTCCATGTGCACGCGCTGCCCTTGATCGCGATCAAAACGACGGATTGCAAAGGCCTGCTTTTCATCCGGTAAATTTATGGCCGGCAGGTTATCCAGCTTGTCCAGGTCGACGAGGCGGACATCGGGAATCTCCACACCCACCAGCTCGGCGAGCTTCATAGCGGTGTATTCGTTCTCGGGCACGTGGCGGTGTGTGGTGGACGGCGTTTTGATGATCCAGTCGCCCAACTCATCCCCAGTGGCCAGATTGTAACGGCCGTCTCCCTCTTTCATGGAGAACTTCATTTGCACACCCGCCAGCGAGAATTTTTTCTCGTTTCGGGCGCCAACAATCCGGACTGGCTTCGCCTGGCCCAACGCTTCCGCCAGCGTTTCCGGCAGGTCATCGGGGTCGGCCGGCTCGGCAACGATAGCGCCGGGCAAGTCGCGCCCCAGATAGGCCAGAAAGTCGAACTCGCTGTCCCGGTGTACTTTCAATCCCTGAGCGATAAAGTCGCGCAACGCACCTTCCGGCAACAGATTGGAAAGCACGGGATGAACTCGCTGTTTGGCCACCCAAGGCCTGGAAAGGAGTTTGTCCGCCGTGGGAAACTCCGGATGGGTGGTCAAACTGAACGTGGGACGCAGGGGATCTTCCCGAAATGCGTGATCGAAGGTCAGGACGTTCTGGCCATTCGTGAATCCGGCCAAATAGCCGACATGGCGGCCATGCAGGGACAGCCGCAGCACTCGGGCCTCCAGGGGGATCGGAGCGCTCATTCTCCGTCCCCCAGAAGCCCGGCCCAAGGGTCATCGGGCAGCGATGGAGCTTCGCTGTAGTCTGGCGCATCACTTTCACGCACAGGCAACGCTTTGCCCTCAAGCACCGCCTTAACCGCAGCAAGCTTTTCGCGGGGAATAAGCATCAGCTCGCTATTCAGCCCTTTGGCCACCAGCTCCAGAGTGTCCAGTCGTGGGTTGCCCTTGGCCTCCAAGAGTTGGTACTGCTGGCGAGGCATACCCACACGCGTCCCCATATCCTCCTGTCGGAGGCCGAGTGCTTTTCTGCGTGCTTTGAGCTGCTGACGCATGGTACTCATGAGGCATCCTATCAATTGCTTTTACCTTAAAAGAAACATAACAGCTTCTTTATTGGCATGTAAGCAATATTTAAGTTGCCTATCGCTCGGAAAATGAGCCAGCGCTCAAGAAAGCAATAAATCCGTTTCTTTTGTGAGCCGCCAACTTTTCCTCCATCTATCTTTACCCCTCGTCCGGGATCTCCGGATCCACCAGCTGCGCGAGCTGGATCAGCGACTCCTGCCAGCCCTGATAGCACATCTCCGCCGGGATCACGTCGGGCACGCCCTCCTGGACGATGTGCAGCTCGGTGCCGCCGAGCACTGCTTTCAGGGTGACGGTGACCTGCATCTCGCCGGGGAGGTTGGGGTCGTCGAACTTGTCGGTGTAGCGGATGCGTTCGTTGGGCTTGAGCTCCACGTATGTGCCGCCGAAGGTGTGGCGGCTGCCGGTGGTGAAGTTGGTGAAGGACATGCGGTAGCCGCCGCCTTCGCGGACGTCGCTTTCGTGCATGGTGGCGGTGAAGCCGAAGGGCGGCAGCCATTTGACCATGGCGTCCGGGTCGGTGAAGGCGCGGTAGAGGCGGTCCGGGGTGCCGCGCAGGACGCGGTGCAGGCGGATGGTTTGGCCGGTCATGGGGTCTCTCCTTTGCTGTGGATACCCTCTGGTCGAACGCCGAATCTGGATTTCGACAACCGGTCCGTCAGGGCGCGCTCGCAAGCACGCCCTGACTATTGGTCCCTCTCCTAGGGGAGGGGCACGAACCTTTGCGTTGTGCCTCGACGGCCTTCGTGGACGTGCTCCCAGGTGGCTTTCACCGTGGGTTGGGCGTCGCTCAGATCGATGGTGGCATCGACCAGGTAGCCGCTCATGGACAGGGCCATCAGGCGGAGTGTCCGGCCATCGGTTTCCACGATCTCCGCGGCTATTAAATCGCTGAACTCCAGGTCGTTTTGCTCCTTCGAGGAAGCCGGCGCCCCGGCGACACCGCCCTCTGAACCCCTGGATCCGAACGGCGCGCCGTCCAGATCGTCGGCTGCGTCTTGGATGACAAACGGGGCATCGTCGTTCTCGCCGATGCCGATGGCCAGGGGCAGAAGATCGGCGAAATCCTCGGCCAACGCCTGATCGTAGAGCGGGTCGAACGCCAGGCGGCGGGTGGCTTCAAAGCTCGGATAGTCGCCGCTATCCGGACTTCCGGAAGCACGGCCATCCGCCATCGACGTTTCAATGAAATGGGTGGCGCCGGTGGTGCCATCGATTTTGAAACCTTCACCCTGACCCGATGTATTCAACCAATCCGCCGACTCTTCAAAGCCGGTGGCGGCGTATCGGCCAGGTTGGTGCCGTAGGCGGCGCCTTGCCGGGTCACCAGGAACGTCATGCCGGTAAGCGCGTTCCCGGCGTGGCGGACGGTACCGCGATACAGCCCGGCGTTGCTCAGGTGCAGGGCCACGATCACATGATCCTGGGCGTCCGCCGCCGCCACCAGCGGATAAGGCCCACCGGGCAAATCGGCGGTGAGCATGTCCAGCGCGGAGGCGATGGCGGTTTCAAAGGCCAACGGATCCAGGCTGAAATCGATGGCCAGGCCCAGGTCCAGGTGCGAGGCCGGGTCGATCTGGATGCCGTTGGCCAGGTCCTGGTCGGCGTCCAGGCTGATCAGGAAGCGGCTGATATTGATCACGGTGTTGTCGTTTTCGTCGGCGCCGTCGCCGGCCAGGTCCACCGGGGTGATGAACACCGTATTGCCGTTCACCACGGCCTCGCCCAATTCAATATCGCCGATCAGAAAGCGTGCGGTGGCGCCGTCCGGGCAGCGCAGCACGCCCTGTTCGCCGGTGGTTTTGGTGCTTGAAGAGCCGCAGGTGTAGTGCAGGCCGGTGACGGCGTTGTCCACGAAGTGCGCGGTGCGTGTGGCGGTACCGCCGCCGCTGCTGCTGGAGCTGCTTGATCCGCCACAACCGGTGATGGCCAGGATCGCGACGACAGCCGCGCCGGCGAGAAAGGTCTTATCCATGTTATCCCCCAAATTCCATGTCAGCGCGCCCTTGCTGTTATGCGGTCCTGGGCACGTCGTTGCATAAGTCTAGGGATGGCCCACGGGAATGCTGTGATCCAAAACACACTCCGCTTACCCCATATGGGGTATGCGCGCCCTGCTCTGCCCTGGCTACTCTTGCCCGCATGGGGACGTCGGTGTCTGTCACCGGCGCATAAGACAAGACGGAGCAGGACATGAAGAAACGTCATCTGATGGCGGGCCTGGGGGCCTTGATGGTGATGGGGGGATGCACGCCGTCCTCGCAGGTGGATAACGTGGCCGGCCAGGCCTCGGTGTACGAGGACCCGTCGTCCTCGGGCCGTGTTCAGGGGGTCGGCATCGAGTCCCAGGACGTGGTGGCGATGACCGACGAGATGATGCGGGACATGCTCTCCAACCGCATTCTGGCGGCGCGGGACGTGCCGCCGCGGATCATCATCGACAACGAATATTTCAGGAACGAAAGCTCTTCGATCATCAATACCAACCTGCTCACCGACCGTTTGCGCGTGGAACTGAACCGCGCCGCCAACGGCCGCATGGTGTTCGTGGGCCGGCATTTCGCGGACATGGTGGAGAAAGAGCGCGAGCTCAAGCGCGACGGCGCCGTGGACGGCGGCACCATCCGCCGGACGCAGGCCACCGCCGGCGGCGATTACCGGCTGGGCGGGCGCATCGCCTCCCTGGACGCGATGGACCGCAACAGCCAGACGCGCTCGCGCTACCACCAGGTGACGTTCGAGATGATCGACCTGGAGCTGGGCACCATTGTCTGGAGCGGCTCTTATGAGATGAAGAAGGCGAGCCAGGACAATGTGCTTTATCGCTAAGGCCGGGGCGCCGCTGGCCGCCGCCTTGCTGCTCGCCGGTTGCGCCACCGGGCCCACCCAATACGAAACCCGCGCCCTGGACCCGGACCAGCAGGCAGTGGTGGCCAGCAAGCCCGCCGCCCTGCAGCCGCTCCACCAGGACCTGTTCGAGGAAGGCCGCCGCAACGAGGTGCTCAACCTGATGGAGATCGGTGCCGCCGCCTTCCACCGGGGGCACTACGACCTGTCCAAGGCGGCGCTGGACCGGGCCATCGCCAATATCGAAAGCGTCTACGCCGACAACGAGGCGGCCCACCGGGCGCGCAGCCTGTGGTACGAGGAAGGCGAAAAGGACTTCAAGGGCGAGCCCTATGAACGCTCCATGGTGTTCTATTACCGGGGCCTGCTGTTCCTGCGCGACGGCGATTACGGCAACGCCCGCGCCAGCTTTATCAGCGGGCTGCTGCAGGACGCCTTCGCCGAGGAAGAGCAGAACACCACGGATTTCGCCTCGCTGATCTATCTGGCGGGCTGGTCCGCCAAGCTGGCCGGCAGTAACACCCTGGCCGAGCAGCACTTCGAAGAGTACCGGCAGTTCCGTCCGGACGGCCCGGTGCCCGCCGCCGACCACAACACCCTGGTGATCGCCGAAACCGGCACCGCGCCGCGCAAGCTGGCCGACGGCGTCGGCCATTACGAGCTGGTCTACCGGCGCGGCAAGCGGATCCGCGCCCAGGGTGCGGAGCTTATGCACGGTGGTGACAGCGTCGCCCTGTTCCCGGTTGAGGACGTGTTCTTCCAGGCCTCCACACGGGGCGGGCGCACCGTGGACCGCATTATCGAAGGCAAGGTGCAGTTCAAGAAGAACACCCAGGCCACCGGCGACGTGCTCACCGCGGCCAGCGGCAACAGCGCCGTGGCCGGCCTGAGCATGGCCGCCGGCGGCGGTCTGGCGGCGGGCTTTCATACCGTGACCGCCATCGGCGTGGCCGCCCAGGGTTTGTCCGCGCGTTCGCGCACCGAGGCGGACACCCGCTACTGGCAGCGCCTGCCGGACGGCCTGCATGTCACCACCCTGCGTCTGGCGCCCGGCGCCGGGCCCCTGGAAGTCCGTTTCCTGGACGCGACCTCGCAACCGCTGCCGGACGGCACCGAGACCGTGCCCGTGCATTTCGATGACCGGGGCAACGGCCTCGCCTTCGCCAGCAGCCGCCCCACAGAAGAAGGAAAGCCACTATGAAAACCCTGATCGTCAGCGCGCTGCTGGCCGCCGGCCTGGTCGTCACCGGCTGCCAGAGCAGCATGAGCAAGGAAGAGTTTCAGCAGCGTACCGAAGACACCGGCTACAACACCGTGATCTTCACCGACTACGACCTCAACCGGCGCTTCAAGGACGGCCTCACCGGGCCGGACAACGTGATGCGTCTGTCCACCACCGGCCACGGCATCGAGCGCACCGACACCGGCACCTCCCAGGTGTGGGTGGAGCTGCGCAACCACACCGACTTCAACTACATGGTGGAAGCGCGCACCTCGTTCTACTCGCAAAGCGGCCGCCCCCTGGACGCCCGCCCGGTGTGGCGGCGCATCTCGGTGCCGGCCAACGCCCGCGCCGTGTACGAAGAAAAATCGGTCAGCACCGACCGGCTGCAATACCGCGTGGAAGTGAGGCAAGCACGATGAACCGACAACGGCTGATCCGCTTCGCGGCCCTGGGGACGGCGTTAGCGCTGGCCGGCACCGCCGCCGCCCAGACCGATCACTCCCCGGCGCCGATGATGGCCCCGGCCAAGGCCCCGCTCAGCGAAGAGGCTTACCGGGAACAGCAGGCCCCGGGCGGCCGCCGGGACGACGCCGACACCATCACCGCCCGCTTCCGCGACCGTTTCAGCGGCGACGGCGAAGCGCGCATCGCGGTGCTGTGGAACGAGGCGCTGTCCAGCCGGGTGAGCGACTGGCAAAGCCGGCAACGGGCCACCGTGGGCGTGCGCGGCGAATTCGAAGCGAGCGGCCCGGACGGCGACAGCCAGGGCAACGCCCAGGGCCAGGCGATCGCGCAGAACGAATACCGCGACGGCGAGCGCCCCACGGACAACGGCGCCGCCCACGAGCTGCAGTCCGGGCTGATCACCGCCTTCCGCGGCGCCGGCGCCAGCGTGGTGGACCGCGCCCTGGCCGCTCGGCTCACCGACAACGCCCTGGAAGACGGCAGCTTCTCAAGGCTGTCGCCGGACAACGCCCGCCTGCGCATGCGCGCGCTGGCGGAGCACGCCGACTTCGTCATGGAGCTCACCGCCGGTCCGTCGTTCGAGGACCAGCCGGTGTACCAGGTGCGGGTGCTGTCCACCCGCGACGCCTCGGTGCTGGCGGTATTCACCAGCACCGGCCGGCGCGACAACGACGAAGACCCGCCCTACCAGTGGGTGGCCACGGATCGGGGCTATCAGAAACGGGTACAGCCGGTGTCCCTGGCCGAAACCGGCCGGGAACTGGCGCTGCAGACCATGGCGCGCATGGCGCCTTAACAACATCAATCAAGCAGTAGGGGAACGACGATGACTTTTTCCATAACTCACGCAACGCGGTATGTCCTGCTGGCGGCGGCGCTGGCAACCCTGGGGGGCTGCGCCACGCCGCAACAGCAGGCCCAGATGCAGGCCTGGCAACAGATACAGGCGCAACAACAGGCGCTGGCGCAGGAGTCCGGCAAGATCGGCGCGGTGTTGGCGAGCGACGCGCAGGGCCGCGTCGTGATCGGTACCCTGGTGCCCGGCGCACCTTCGGACCAAAGCGGCGAGGTGCACACCGGCGACCAGCTTCTGGCGGTGGCCGAAGGCGACGGCGAACCACAAAGCGTGGGCGGCAAATCGATGCTGGAAGTGCGCCTGATGGTCCAGGGCGAGCCGAATACGCCGGTCAGCCTGGTGCTGGCCGGCCAGGACGGCGGCGACGATCGCACGGTGACCCTGACCCGCGCGGAGATTACCCCGCAGCAGCAGCAAGCCCTGGAAGAGGTACTGCAGGCCGAAGCGCAGGCTCGGGTCGAAGGGCTGGCGATTGAGGACAACTCCGGTGAATACCTCAGCCCCTACACCAGCGACGGCGTCACCGCCGAGTGGGTGAACAAGGCGATCAACGCGAAGATGGGCTCGGCGGCGGGCTCCGCGGTGGGCGCGGCGGCCGGTGCCTACGCCGGACGCAAAGCCCTGGAGAGCGTGCCCGGCGGCAGCCTGATCGGCAGCTTCTTCGGCGGCATGGCCGGTTCCAAGGCGGGCCAGAACGTGGGCCGCGACGCCGCCATCCAGGCCTCCGGCGGCTGGGAGTACATCCGCGAGACGTCGGATCTGTCGTTCCGCTCACTCAACGACATGGCCCGTTGGATGACCACGGTGCACGGCCAGAAGAGCAACTTCCAGGAAGTGCTCAACGCCACCCTGCAGGTCTACCCGGAGCTTCAGCCGGCGCTGGCCAGCGCCCGCTAAACCCCCTGGGGCAACGGCCGGTCGTGATCAGAAGCGGCCGGTCCAGCCCAGTTCCACGGTGCGCGGCGCGCCCACGTAGACCTGGGTGGCGCTGTAGCCGGACCAGTCGGCGTAGAACTCGTCGGTGAGGTTGCGTCCGCGCAGGGTCAGGGTGCCGCTGGCCACCGGGTAGCTGACCCAGGCGTCCAGCAGGCTGCGCTCGTCCACCAGGTACTCATTGGCAGTGCCGGTGTAGAAGTCGCCGGTGTGGCGTACCGCGCCGCCCAGGGTCAGCGGCAGCGCCGCCAGGGTGTAGGCGCTGCTCAGGTTGGCGGTGGTTTTCGGCACGTTGGTGAGGCGGTTGCCGGACAGGTCCTCGCCGCCGGCGCCCAGCAATTGATCGTATTCGGCGTCGTTCCAGGCGCCGTTCAGGTTAATCCACCAGCGCTCATGGGGGCGCACCGTCAGGTCCACTTCCACGCCTTCGGCCTCGATGCCGCCGCCCTGCACGGACAGCGCCGGGTTGGCCGGGTCGCGGGTGACGATGTCGTCCTGATTCAAGCGGTACACGGCGGTGGTGAGCGTGACCCGGTCACGCCACAAATTGGCGCGTGCGCCCAGTTCGGTGGCGCGGCCGTCGCTCAGATCAAAACGCGCGTTGGTGGGGTTGCTGAGCAACAGGCTGCCGATCGGCGATGACGCCTGATTGTACTGCGCGAACACCTGCATGTTGTTGGTCAGGTCGTAGACCGTGCCCAGCCGCCAGGAGAGGTCCTCGAAGGTTTGCCCGAAGGTGTCCCGGGTGCCGGCGCTCAGGTCGTCGATGCCCCGATCCAGCTCCAGGTATTCGTAGCGCAGGCCGCTCACCAGCACCCAGTTGGGGGTCAGGTTGAGGGCGTCTTCCAGGAACACCGCGCCGCCGGACACGGTGCTGTCGAAGTCGGCCCGCGAGCTGTAGTTGGCCGGGCTGTTGGGCGGCATATCACCGCGATCCGGGTTGAACGGGTCCACCGAGGTGGTGTCGCCGAAGCGGCGGCGGCTGTCGAAATCGGTGTACTGGTATTCGGCGCCTACCACCAGGCGGTGGCGGCGCTCGCCCAGGTAACCGTCGTGGACGCCGTAGAAGCGGTCGGTGGCGAACCGGTGGTGATGGTTGATGCGAGTGGTGAGCCGGTCCAGCTGTCCGGTGGCGTCGTTGTAGGTGAAGTCTTCCGAGTTGGCCCAGTCCCGATTGGCGTTGTAAAAGCTCAGCTCGTTGACCAGCCGCCAGGTGCCGTTGAGTTGATAGTCGGCCTTGGTGCGCAGCCACTGGCTGTCGGCGGTCATTTCGCCGTCGCGCACGTTGTAGTTGTTGTCGCGGATCGCTTCGTCCAGCACCAGGCCGCTGCCGGAGACCACGTCGCTGGGGTCGCGGGCCACGTCCGCGGGCAGCAGCGGCGTGCCCTGATAAGGGGTGGCGTAGCGGTCGCTGTACAGATCCAGGGCGGCGCTCAGGGTGAGCCGGTCGCTGGCGTGGACCAGGATGCCGGCGGTCAGCGCGGTGGTCTCGGCATCGGTGTCGTCCACATAGCCGCTGCTCCGGCTGTGGCTGAGGTCGGCGCGCACCGCCACGTTCGGATTGACCACCCGGTTGGTGCCCACGCCCAGCCGCAAGCTGTCGTGGCTGCCGTACTCCAGCATGCCGTCATAGCGGTCGCCGGCCAGGTCCGGCTTGCGGGTCACCAGGTTGAGGGTGCCGCCCAGGGCGCCGGTGCCGTGCAGCACCGAGGCCGGGCCCTTGAGCACTTCCACACGCTCCAGGTTCCAGGTGTCCAGGTTGCGCGACACCAGCGACGGGTCGGCCACGCGCACGCCGTCGAACAGGTAGCCCACATCGGTGAGCCCGCGCATCGACACCGAGGCCGGCGAGCCGGGAATGTTGCCGGCGGCCACGCCGGGGGCGCTGCGGTACAGCTCGATCAGATTACGCAGGCCGAGCTGTTCGATGTCCTCGCGGTCCACGCTGCTCACCGTGGCCGGCGTTTCCCGCTCGCTCAGGCCGAGCCGGCCGTCGGTGGTGGTGGGGGTCACCGGGGCGGCGGCGTCGTTATCGACGCGCACCGTCTCCAGCTGGTGGCCGGAGGGCGCCGACCAGGCGGTGGGCGCCAGTATCGTCAGGGCGATCGCCAGGGGGGCGTGGCGGGAAAAGCGGGACCGGGCAACAAACAACACTGGGGCCTCCAGGCTGGCACATCGAGAGTGTGCGCAAGCCTAGCGGCCCGGCGGGCAAAGGGAATGCGGCAAATTGTCGCGGTGCGCTCAGGCGACGCCCTGGCTGCGCAGGTAATCCTCGTAGCTGCCGTGAAAATCGACGATGCCGGTGGGCGTCAGCTCGATGATGCGGGTGGCCAGGGACGACACGAACTCGCGGTCGTGGCTGACGAACAGCAGCGTGCCCGGGTAGTTTTCCAACGCCAGGTTGAGCGACTCGATGGACTCCATGTCCAGGTGGTTGGTGGGCTCGTCCAGCAGCATGATGTTGGGGCGCTGCAGCATGATCTTGCCGAACAGCATGCGGCCCTGCTCGCCGCCGGAGATCACGTTCACGGTTTTGTTGATCTCGCTGGAGGAGAACAAAAGCCGGCCCAGGGTGCCGCGGATGATCTGCTCGTCGTCGCTCTCCTTGCCCCACTGCTGCATCCAGTCGAACAGGTTGAGCTTGTCCTCGAAGTCGGCCGCATGGTCCTGGGCGTAGTAGCCGAGGGTGGCGTTTTCCGACCACTTCACTTCCCCGGCGCTGGGCTCCAGGTCGCCCATCAGGCAGCGCAGCAGGGTGGTCTTGCCGACACCGTTGGGGCCGATGATGGCGATGCGCTCGCCCACTTCCACGCGCAGATCCAGGCCGGAGAACAGCTCCTCGTCGTCGAAACTTTTCGCCAGGCTCTTCACTTCCACCGCGTTGCGGAACAGCTTCTTGTCCTGCTCGAACACGATGTAGGGGTTCTGGCGGCTGGACGGCTTGATGTCCTCGAGCTTGATCTTGTCGATCTGCTTGGCGCGGGAGGTGGCCTGCTTGGATTTCGACGCGTTGGCCGAGAAGCGGCTGACGAACTGCTGCAGATCGGCGATCTGCGCTTTCTTCTTGGCGTTGTCGGCGCGCTTGCGTTCCAGCGCCTGGGTGGCGGCGGTCATGTACTCGTCGTAGTTGCCCGGGTAAACCCGCAGCTCGCCGTAGTCCAGGTCCGCCATGTGCGTGCACACGCTGTTCAGGAAGTGGCGGTCGTGGGAGATGATGATCATGGTGCAGTCGCGCTGGTTGAGCACGCCTTCCAACCAGCGGATGGTGTTGATGTCCAGGTTGTTGGTGGGCTCATCGAGCAGCATGATGTCCGGCTCGGAGAACAGCACCTGGGCGAGCAGCACGCGCAGCTTCCAGCCCGGCGCGATCTCGCTCATCGGGCCGAAGTGCTGGTCCACGGGAATGCCCACGCCGAGCAGCAGATCGCCGGCGCGGGATTCGGCGGTGTAGCCGTCCAGCTCGGCGAACTCGGCTTCCAGCTCGCCGGCGCGCAGGCCGTCTTCCTCGGTCATCTCCGCCTTGGCGTAGATGGCGTCGCGCTCCTCCTTGACCTTCCACAGTTCGTCGTGGCCCATGATCACCGTGTCCACCACGGAATACTGTTCGTAGGCGAACTGGTCCTGGCGCAGTTTGCCGATGCGCTCGTTGACGTCCTTGGACACGTTGCCGGAGGACGGGTCCAGGTCACCGCCGAGAATCTTCATGAAGGTGGACTTGCCGGAGCCGTTGGCGCCGATCAGGCCGTAGCGGTGGCCGTCGCCGAATTTCACGGAGACGTTTTCGAACAGCGGCTTGGCGCCGAACTGCATGGTGATGTTGGCGGTGGTGAGCAAGGTCGGGTTCCGAATTGGTGTGGCGTGGAGGGGCGAAAAGGGGGCGGATTATGCCACACCGCCCCCCGCCACGTCACACCGCCCGCGCCGCGCGGGCCGCTTTCACAATCCCCGGATCCGGAAACGGTACGGCGCGGACGACGGCCTCAGCCCCGACACCCGCTGGTAGTCCGCGTTCACGCGCAGGTAGTAGAGGCCCGCCTGGCCGGCTTCGAAGTCATGGCGGAAGCCCTCGCAGCGGCGCACCGAGCTGTCGCGGACCACTTCGGTGTCCCGGCCCAGCAGCTTGACCAGCAGTACCCGGGTGCTGTGGCCGGCAGGCAGGATGTCGTCGCCACACAAAAACTCGTCCACCACCAGGCTGCGTCCGCTGGTGTCGCCCAGGTACAGGAAGTAATGGGCGTGGCTGTTGGCGGTTTCCGCCGCGTAGTCGGACGGCGCCAGGCTGCCGTCGCGGCTGCCCACCTGGCCCTGGTGCGGCACCAGGAAGGGTTCGATGATCACCGGCTCCAGCCAGTGCCCGTCGCTGAGCGGGATCGCTTCCACCGACACGGAGCGCTCGCTGCCGCTGTTGGCGATGGCGCGCAGATACACACGTTGGCCCTTACGCAGTGACATGGACGCCACCGTGCAGGCGTGCCGGGTGCTGCACTCTTCCAGCAGGGTGCCCGGGCCGCTGCTGCCGGCGCGGCGGTACTGGAAGATGGTGTCGGTATCCGGGTCCTGGTCGCCGTGGCTGAGGCGCACGGTGAAGGAACCGCCGTAGGGGGCTTCCAGGTAAAAATCGCGTGCGTTGGCGGCGCCGGAGGCCAGGCTGGTGGTTTGCGGCCCGGCGTCCACGCAGACGCGCCGGTAGCCCTCCTCGCCCCCGTCCGGCCCCTGGGAACAGGCCGGCGCGAAGCCCAGCGCTTCCGAGAGCGCCCCCAGGGACGCCGGTGGAAACCCTTCGCCGTCATTGAGCGGGTACTGGGCCGACAGGTTTTGCTGGATCTCGGCCACCAGGGCTTCTTCATCCGGGTAGTCGGCGAGCAGGGTGCCGTAGCCGGTTTTCATGGCGTCCCAGAACGCCACGGTGTCCTCGTCGTCGGCGCCGTTCCGGGCAAAGCCGGCGCGCGCCGCCGCCAGGGCGGGCAGGCCGTTTTCCGCCACCGCCGCGCTGAGCAACGGCAGCACCCGCACCTCCTGGTAAAGCCCCACCTCCAGGGTTTCGCCGGGAATAAAACCGGCCAGCATGTCCAGCTGGCCCGGCGGCCGGCGCAGGCCGGTGAGCGCCCGGTAGTCCGGCATCAGCGCCGCCAGGGCGGCGGCGTAGTCGTCATTGTGCTCCGCCAGCTCCGCCATCAGCCGTTCGCTGATCAGGTCGGTGAGCACATTGACGTTGGCGTCGGCGGCCTGTTCGCCCTCTTCGAGGAAGACCACCGCGCTCAGGGTCACCGGTTCACCGCTGAACTGGCCCTCGGCTTCGTCGAACCAGAAGCCGCTGACCGTCAGCCATGCCGGCCCGACGAAGCCGGTTTCCGGGAACGCATAGCGGCCGCGTTCGTCCACGGTGGTTTCCAGCGCCGCGCTGTCGCTGTCCACGGCGCCGTTCACCAGCCGTTGCAGCCGCGCGGTGGCGCCGGCCTGGAAGGGGCCTTTTTGCGCCGCGCCGCTCAGGGCACCGCCGCCCTCGGGGGTGGGCTGTTCCGGCCCTGGCTGTTCGGCCCCCGGTCCGGCGGCGGTGGTGCCGCCGCCGGAGGAGGACGAGTCGCCGCCGCAGGCGGCGAGCACGGCGACCAGACACAACAGAACGAAGGTCGTGTTTTTCATCAGAAGCCCTTCACCGGACGCTGGTCGGCGTCGCCGCTGGACTGCTCGCTGATCACCCGCAGCGAGTCCTCTTGGCGGGTGTTCACGTACAGCACGTCGAGGGTCTCCGGCGCGCCGGAGCTGACCGCCTGCAACAGACGGTGGGGGCCGGGGGCCAGGCCGTACATGCGCACCTGGTCGGCGGAATCCGGCAGCTGGCCCAGGCGCACCGCGCCGGCGGCGGGCATGGCCGCGTTCACCGCCGCCAGCTCGGTGCCGTTTCGCAGCATGAAAACTTCGGACACTTCCATGGCGTCGAGCTGGGTGGCGGAAGGCGCGGTGCCGGTGGACGAGGCGCCGACCCAGGAAGCGTCGGCGATCACCACCTGGTCACTGCCGTCCAGCCGTTTGGCCACCGCGAAGCGGTCGGCGCCGCCGATGCCGGTGTCGCGGTTATAGAAGATCCAGCCGTTGCGCGCGCCCAACACCGGGGTGGAAATGTCCTGGCCGAACATGGAGTCGTCGCTGTCGATCACGCGGCGGTCGGAACCGTCCAGCGCGAAGCTGAGCACCTGGTCTTCGCTGTGCACCGCCACCCGGTCACCGCTGGCGATGACAAACTCACCCAGGCTGGATTCGGTGGCCACCCGACGCCATTCGGCGCCCTCCAACCGCACCAGGTCGAAGTCCCCAAAGCCGAGCACGTTGCCCTGCATGGCGAAAAACAGAACGTCGGCGCTGCGCGTGAGATGCTGCGGCGCCGGCAGCGCCGGGGTCGGCGGCGGGAACAGGGATTCATTGAACAACAGGGGGTCACCCTCGCCGTTGACCACCTGCTCGAGCGTGCCCACGTCGCCCTGTTCCGGGCGATAGAGGAACAATCCGCCGATGCCGGGGCTGTCCTCGCCGCTGATCACCAGATACTGGGCGCCGTCGTTGAGCGGGCCGCCCAACGGCAACACCCGGGCGGTGGCGGCGGGCGCCACCCCTTCGATGGTGACCTGGCCGGGCTCCAGTTCCAGGTCCATGCCGACCCGTTTAATGCGGTTGTCGTCGTCGCTGTCGATCACCAGATAGCCGGCGCCCCGGCCGAGGTCCGGGTCGAGCACCGGTGCCACCGGCGTAAAGCGCTCCGCCAGTTGCAGGGGGTCGGTGTTTTCATCGTCGCTGAGCAGGAACTGGTACCAACCCTGGTCACTGAGCTCATACAGCACCGAGGTGTTGTCCGCGTCGTCCAGGGCGTACTGGATGATGGCGTTGGTCAGCAGAATCAGATCCTCGGAGGACACCGGGTCGGGCTGCGGGTTCGCCACATCGGTGGCCGCGGTATGGAAGCCGTTGGTGTCCAGCAGCGAGCGGTTGTCGAAGTAGAGCACCCGGTCGACGCGGAAATCGGACAGCGAACCGTCGTCGTTGAGGGTGGCTTCGTGAATCGGCAGGAAGCTGCGGTCGTAGGAGAGCGAAAAGGCGTTTTCATCCAGCAGCACCCGGTCGTCCACCAGGATGGAAGTCTCCGGCGCCGCCGGGTCCAGCGCGTACAACCCCGGGTCGGCGCCTTCGGGTTGGGTGAAATAGAGCAGGTCCTGGTTGTCGGCGTCGCCTTCCAGACCGGCCAGGGCCGGCAGCTCGGTGGGCTCGACGCCGCCGCCTCCGCCACCGGGGGTCGACGGCCCTCCCGCCGCACCGTCGTTGGAGCTACCGCCCCCACCACAACCGGCCAACAAAGCACCGAGTGCCACCGCCAGCACGCCCGCGCGTGCCCCCGAGAATTGGTTACGGGTTTTCATGTTGTTCCCCTATTATCCGCTACGTCGTTCCATGGAGCCCTGTGGACCAGGGCAAGCGGAGTCAGCATAGGCGGCGGGGAACAACCGCCCCATCACCCAAACGGGGTCACCTGGGGTGAGGCCGGGGGAAGCAGCCGGCGCTAGGCGCCGTCGAGGGGAATCACAGCGTCGATGGTGGCGGTGGAGCCATTTATATGGAAGTGAAAGTGCCCGCCCAGCTCTTCGGAGCGGGTGCGCATATTGTTCAGGCCACGCTTTGCTATGTTGTTATTTTCCGTTTGGAGCCTGACCACACCGTCATTGGTCACCTTGAGATACAAATTTTCGTTATCGAGTTTGACACTCACCTGGACGTAATCGGGGTGGGCATGCCTGAACGCATTGGTGAGCGCCTCATGAATAATACGGCTCAGGTTAATGCGCTGACGCACCGTTATCGCTTGCTCTTTGTAGAGGTCCCCGGTGAACGACCAGCGTAATTGCACGCCCATTTCCTTACAGCGCTGGAGACATAAGTCATTCCAGTCATGAACGCAATCAACCAGCCAGCTCAGGGACTCCTGATCCAGGGCTTGCAGAGCCTCTCGCAGCGACTGCAACGCGTTGCGGGCGAGGCTGGCCTGGCGCTCGTCGCTCGCATTGTGTAGCACGCTGAGTATCCTGCCGCCAACGTCGTCATGAAGATCACGCATAATGCGACGTCGCTCCGCTTCGGCACCGTCTTCGCGGGCCCGCACCGTGAACAGGGCCTGCTCGCTGATCGCTCTTAACAGGCTCGCGATGCGCAGATCGTCAGGACTGAAGAGGCGCCGGCCGTCATCGGCGAACTCAAGCAGAAAGCCGGGCTGGTCAACATCAAGAGCGGCCAACGTCATCTGCACGCCATCGTTGGAAACCGCTACCGGCTTTGCATCGGCCGGCTGTTTGATGGGTCTGATCGAAAGCGGCGAAAACGTCTGCTTCAGCAGATCCGGCCAGGCGGAGAGAATGCGCCCGCCGCTGCTGGCGGAGAAAAGGTTATCGACCAGCTTCTTCAAGGCGAGGTCAAAGTTGTTCTGCCGGTTTCGTCCCAGCCTGCTCATCAGCGCCTGCCTCAACGGGAAGTAGAACCAGCCCGCCAACGCCAGAGACAGGGCCAGTGCCATTTCGCCCGCCAGGCCCAGACCAAAGATCAGCGCCACGTCCAACAGCACCACCAGCACACCGCCGAAAAACCAGATCCAGGTCTTGAACCACCACTGCTCCAGATCAAACAACCGATATCGCGTCAGCCCCGCTGCCATCCCCAAATAAAGCACCAGCACCGAAATAAGGCTGAGCGACAGTGGCAAGCCCCGGCTTACACCCAATGCCGGTGGCAGCATGATCAATGTCGTCAGTAACAGACAGCCGGTGAACACGGAGAGTGCACACCATTTCAGAGAGGCTCTTTCGATCGGATGATTGCGGGTAAGACGCCACTGCCTGCCCAGTACCATCACACCGAGAATAAAGCCCACCACGATAACCGAGTAAACCGTGTATTGAGGGCTTGTGGCGAGCTGCAACTGATCACTCAGCCAGGCGAGGACGCCGATGGCCAGTATCACGTAGTGACCCGGGAAGCGACTTTGACGAATCGGGTAGACCCAGAATAAGGCGATGAGCGACGCGGACACCTGTAATACCGCAAGGTGGTTCAGAGACATCAAAACGGCAAGCACGTCACCGCTGATGGCGAGCTCACGGCCGCCATAGGTGCCCAGGGTCAGAGTGGTGGAAAATATACTGACACCGGACAAAAAGAACAGCTTGGTTTCTATCCTGCCAGGGCTGTAGGCCCAGATGCCCGCCGCTACCAGGAGCGCCACCCAACCGTAGCCGGCCTTGATCAGTAAGTATGCAAGGGCGCCGGAACCGGCCTGCTGTTCCGCGGTAAGCGTCACCACCCTCTGGTCCGAAGTGATAACGTTAATGATCCCATCTTCAAGCTCTTCGATTAGCCGATTCTGCTGCTCCAGAAGAATGTTGTACCGCTGATAGGTGAGCAGATCCGGATCTTCATGGATGGTATCCACGAACAGAGGAATCAGTCCGCCGTTGTCCTTCTTTACCGCGACGACGCGCTGGCCAGCAACCACTTTCCCGTGATTGGGGCTGTCCGGAGATACGTTCTCGACCACCAGCACATTGCGTTCGAAATCCGCTTTCCAATCGATGCCAAGCTGCGGGACGCTGAGAAC
Source organism: Alloalcanivorax venustensis ISO4 (assembly GCF_015356855.1). GTDB lineage: Bacteria > Pseudomonadota > Gammaproteobacteria > Pseudomonadales > Alcanivoracaceae > Alloalcanivorax > Alloalcanivorax venustensis. The sequence continues at coordinate 69,830 of NZ_ARXR01000010.1, read as the reverse complement.
ATAGGCGATGGAGAGCGCTGTGACGAACACAGCCATTAAGGTAACGATGATTAACCGCTGCTGCGGGGCCAACCCTGTTATTCCGATTATCATTTATTCGTCCGTGACGAGTCAGCCATCCTGTTTCACCACACCAAGCCGCACCGCCTCAAGCGCGGCTTCGGCGCGGCCGGACACACCCAGCTTGCGATAGATGCTCTTGGTGTAAGTGGCCACGGTGTTGGCGGCGATGCCCAGGGCGTTGGCGATGTCGGTGCGGGTAAAGCCCCGCGCCAGCAACCCGAGCACTTCCCGCTCCCGTTCGGTGAGCGGATCCTCGCCGCTCTCCGGCTTGGTGGTTTGCCGGAAGTGGCGCATCATGCGGCGGGCGATGCTCGGTGACAGCGGCGGCTCGCCACGCAGGATGCCGCCGAGCTGCTCGATCAGTCTTTCGCGGGGTTGATCCTTGAGGAGGTAGCCGTGGGCGCCGGCGCGCAGCGCGGTGAACAGGTGGTCGTCGTCATCGAAGATAGTGGCCATGACGATGTAGGTGTCCGGGGCGTGGCGGCGCAGCCATTCCACCAGTGTCACCCCATTGCCGTCCGGCAGACTGATGTCCAGCAACGCCAGTCCGAACGCCCTCTCACTCAGCGCCTGAAGGCCGCCGGCCACGGTGCTTTCGACAGCCACGTCAATGCCGGGGAACGCGTCCCCTAACAGAGCGGCCAACCACTCCCTGGTGTCACCATGATCTTCCACGATGATCGCTGTTTTCATGTCCCTGTCCCCGATAGACCCCTTCCATTGAGGCACGGCAGGCGGACCGCCGCCACCTCGGTTTGTAACCGCTTAGTATAAACCGGTTTCCGTGAGGGATCCGCGAGCAGGTCCAGGGTCTCGGAAGGACCAGGGCGCGGGGCCTTTGCTATCATGGCGGTTTATTTCCAACCACAAGGACAAGCCATTGCTCACCCGCCTACCCCGCTGGGTGGAGGTCGGCGCTTTTTTGCTGGCCTTCCTCGCCGGCAGCGTCAACGCCGTGGGCCTGCTGGGTTTCAGCCATCAGTCGGTGTCGCACCTGACCGGCACCACCTCGTTGCTGGGCCTGGCGCTGGCGGACCTGGCGCTGACCCATGCCGGCCACCTGCTGCTCACCCTGCTCAGCTTCCTGGCCGGCGCCGCCCTCAGCGGCGTGCTGATTCCCGGCTCGGCGCTCAAGCTGGGCCGCCATTACGGGTTTTCGCTGCTGATCGAAGCGTTCCTGCTGCTGATGGCGATGCTGACCCTGCAACAGGGCAGCGATCTGGGGGTGTATCTGGCGTCCATGGCCTGCGGCCTGCAGAACGCCATGGTGACCACCTACAGCGGCTCGATTATCCGCACCACCCACCTGTCGGGCATCTTCACCGACCTGGGCATCATGCTCGGCAATCGGCTGCGCGGCGTGCCGATAAACGGGCGGCGGCTGTTGCTGTTCCTGTTGTTGATCGGCGGGTTCGTTTGCGGTGGCCTGGTGGGAACCCTGCTGTTCCGTGGGCTGCACTTCACCGCCCTGCTCGTACCCGCCACTCTGGCGGCGCTGCTGGCCAGCGTGTACTGGGTCTACAGCCGCCGCTACCGGTAACGCCCCACCGGCCGCGCGGCTCCTCGGCGGGGCCGCGCCTCACTCCTCGATCACCACCTCGATACGCCGCCGCACACGCTGCTGGCCGACGTCGTCGTAGCTGAAACCACCCACACGGTGGCGTCCGGGGCGCAGCACCACCGTGGAGCGCATCCGCCGCTCCAGCGGCGCGATACGCTCGTCCAGCAGGGCGATATCCAGATGGTAGAGGTCCGCGCCCTCGCGGCGAATGTCCACGCGATGATTGTCGCCTTCGCTGTGCCAGTGCCGGCGCGTGGCGGCGTCGCGCAAGCGCAATTCCGTTATCCGGATGTCACCGCGCATCTCCTCGGTGACGGTAATGGCGGCGGCCTCCGGCGGAGCCGGTGCGCGAAAGACCCCACTGAAATAGCCGGCCAGCATCAGCGCGGTGAGCACCAACAGCAAGACGAACGCTACGGCGAAACGTTTCATGGCGTTGTCGACTCCCTTTGATCAAGCCATGGCCCCGAAGGCCGGTCTTGATCATGGTACAACGCAGCCTAAAGGCGGAGCCATCAGTCCGGTCACCCATAAAAAAGCCCGGCGAAGCCGGGCTTTGAAAGGAGGCCAGAAATCAACGCGTTGTCAGAGGTGGATGCCGCACTCGGTTTTCGAGGAGCCCTGCCAGCGACCTTCGCGGCCTTCGCCTTTCCAGGTGCAGTGGCTGCAACCGATGGAGTGGTAGCCTTCCTCGACCAGCGGGTGGAACGGCAGGTCGTGGTCGGCGATGTAGGCGTCGCGCTGCTCGCGGGTGACGTCGATCATCGGGTTGAACTTGATCATGCCACGGCGCTCCTCGAACACTTCCAGGCCGGCGCGGTGCTCGGTCTGCCAGCCCATCAGGCTGGAGATCCACAGGTCGTAGTGCTCCTTGGCGTCTTCCAGGGGCTGGACCTTGTTCACCTGGCAGCACAGATCGGGATCAGTGCGCCACATCTGTTCGTCCTGGGTGATCTGGTGCTGGCGCTCGTCGGCGCGCAGGTCGATGACGTCCAGGTTGAAGCGCTCGATCAGGTATTCCTTGTACTTCAGGGTTTCCTCGAAGTGGTAGCCGGTGTCGATGAAGTGAATCTTCTGCTCCGGGCGGATCGAGGAAATGATGTGCAGGAAATAGGCGGACGTGGCCGCGAACGAGGACGTCACCATGATCTTGTCCGGGGCGAAATCCTGATAGACACGGCGGATACGCGCCTCGAAGTCCAAATCCCGGTATTCCCGGTTGAGGTCATCGATGGCGTCGCGGGACAGACCGGCGCTGTTGTTGCCGACCCGTGTGATCAACTGCGCGTTACCCATGGCGTGCCTTTCCTTTCGTCCTGACTTCGTATGAGTGAGCAATGATAAGGGCGTCGGTCTCATTTAAAAGAAATATATGGTGCTAGTTTTATTCTCTAAAGGAATATAAAGGCCCGCGTCACGGTATCCGGTCCCGGCTTTACACAATTTGATCCCGTCAATTTGGGAACTCTTGGCTTGCCCCCTGTCACACCTGCCAGGACGCATCGGGAAACGCGTCTTAAAAATTCTGTATTGGATAGGAGAAGCTCCATGAAAAAGCCTCTGATGTCATTGTCCGCTCTTCTTCTCGCCGCCGGCGTCACCGGCGCCGCGTTCGCACAGCAGGGCGCGCCCCAGCAGCAGGGCCAGCAAGGCGCGGCCCAGCAGGGTCAGCCGCCGGCGCAACAGGCGCCGCAGGGCCAGCCCAATCCGGCGCTGGGTGACGCTTCCGACATCACCGACGAGGAAGTGCAGAAATTCGCTGACGCCCAGGCCAAAGTGGAAGAAGTGAAAGGCCAGTACCAGGGCGAGGTTCAGGCGGCTTCCGAGGATCCGGAAAAAGCCATGGAAGTGCAGCGTGAAGCGCAGCAGGAAATGGTCAAGGCGGTGAAGGACACCGGCCTGGACGTGCGCAAATACAACCAGATCGCGCAGTTGGCGCAGTACGACACCGATCTGCGCGAGCGCATTCAGGAAAAGATGTAAGCCCGGTTCCGCCCGGCACCGCCGGGCCGTGACCCTTGGAACCCCGCCACGGCGGGGTTCTTTCGTTTCTGTTCACGTGCACAATGGCTTCATGCTCGGAACCTGGGGAGGGGAAGACGAATGCATGAAGACCAGGGCGACGACAGCGCCCGCCATACCGAACAACTGTCGGCGCTGACTCTGTTGATGTACCAGGCCGCGCAGGACCCGGAGCGCTGGGCGGAAATGACCGCCCTGCTCCGCGAAGCCGCCATCCCGTTCGAGGACGACCGGCTCTACCAGCAACCGAACCGGCGGCGGCGCATGCTCGACGCCCTGGTGCCCCATGTGGAGCAGGCGCTGCGGCTCGGCGAGCAGATGGAGCGCACCCGGGAAACCCGGGACCTGGCGGTGGCCACGCTGGAGCGCCTGCCCATCGGCATCGCGGTGGTGGACGCCCAGCTCAATATCATCACGCTCAACCGCATCGCCGCCGGCGCGCTCAGCGACAGCGAGGTGCTCAGCAACCACCAGGGGCGCCTGCGCATCAACAACCGCCGCCAGCATCAGGCGCTGCACGAGGCCCTGGCCCGCTGTCTGGAACAGGGCAGCCACCATGCCCTGCCGCTCACCGAGCCGGCTACCGGGGTGACCGTCTCGCTGCTGGTGTGCCCGAGCCGCACCGTGGACATGGAAGACCCGGAGCGCCCCGCCGCTACCTTGTTCATCTCCCACTCCAATCTGGACAACCTGGTGGACGAGACGCTGCTGGGCGATCTTTACGACCTGACCCCGGCGGAGAGCAAGGTGGCCAAGGGCCTGGTCAGCGGCCACACCCTGGACCGCATCGCCGACGACGCCCAGGTGGCGCCGGCCACGGTGCGCGCGCAGTTGAAGTCGGTGTTCCGCAAGACCGACACCGGCCGCCAGGCGGAGCTGGTGTCGGTGATTCTGTCCGGGCTGGCGCCGCTGGCCCCGCGCCCCGCCGAGCGCGCGCCGGCGGCCCGCCCGGAACCGCCACTGGACCTGCCGGCCCTGGACAGCACCGGCGGCGGGCAGCTCACCACCCGTGACGGCCGCGCCCTGCGCTTCCACCAGTACGGCAACGCCGACGGCACCCCGGTGATCTTCTTTCACAGCGTGCGGGGATCGCGGCTGGAGGTGCCCGGCGGCGCCGATATCCTGCATGAACTGAACCTGCGGCTGATCGTGCCGGACCGGGCCGGCTACGGCCTTTCCGACCCGCTCAAGGACAGAAGCATCGACGACCTGGTGAGCGATCTGGAACTGCTGACCGAGCACCTGGGCATCGACCGCTTCCATTTGCTGGGCTATTCCCTGGGCGGCTTTCTCGCCCTGCATTGCGCCGGCCGTCTCGGCGACCGGGTGCAGCGGCTGGGCCTGGTATCGGCGCTGGGCCCCACCCACCTGAGCGGCGACGCCGACCCGATGCGCGGCCTGTTCCGGATGGTGGTGGGCGTGGCTGACCGAGCGCCGGACCTGATGGAGAACGTGCTCAACCTGGTGGCGCGGGGGCTGATCAAGAACCCGGACAAGCACCTGCGCCGCTTCGTCACCTTCACCAGCCCGGCGGACGCGCCGGTGTTCGCCCAGCAGCGCCACCGGGACGCCTATGTGAAGGCGGTGAAAGAAGCCTACCGCAACGGCTGCCAGGGTTTCGTGGAGGATTTGCGGGCGGTGGCCCGGGCCCCGGAACCGGACGCCGCCTCCCTCACCATGCCGGTGTTTCTGTGGCACGGCGAGCGGGACGGTCAGGTGCCGGTGGCCCAGGCGCTGGCGGTGGACCAGTGGCTGCCCAACAGCCGCCTGACCCTGGAGCCGGACGGCGGCCATTTCTTCGTCTACGACCGCTGGCGGGCGATCCTCACCCGCTTCACGGAACCGCTGTAAGGGCTTAGAAGCTGACGCGCATGCCCAGCCAGTAGCGGCGGCCGTCTTCCACGTAGCCGTACTCGTCCTGGAAGATTTCCTTGTCGGCGATGTTGTAGATGCCGGTGTTGAGCGTGGCCTGGGGCGTCAGCTTGAAGGCCAGGCCGGCGTCCACCAGGGTGTTGGACGGCGCCACGATGCTGCTGCTCGACGGGCCGGTGGTGGGCTGGCTCTCTTCGCCGCGGTAGCGCACCGCCAGCCAGGGCGACAACCGGCTGGTGACGCGCCAGTCCGCCTGCAGGCTGGCCAGATGCTTGGGCACCTGGTTGAGCGGCTCGCCCTCGTACTCGCCGGACTGCTGCTCGGAATCCGTGTAGGTGTAGCTGAGCGTCAGGTCCAGGGTGCGCGCCAGCGTGGTGGACACGGCGGCCTCCACGCCCCGGGTCACCGCTTCGTCCACGTTCACCCGGTAGGTGGGGTCGGAACCGAACTGGTTGGGGCCGCCGGGGCAGACGCTGGGCGGGCAGGCGATGCGGGTGATCTTGTCCTTGAAGTCGTTGTGGAACACGGTGACGTTGGCCTGCAGATCGCGGCCGGCGTTGAAGTACAGCCCCAGCTCCTTGTTCACCGAAGTCTCCGGTTCCAGGTCCGGGTTGCCGTAGACGTCGCCGCCCCGGCTTACCTGGCCCCAGTCCGGGGTGATCTCGCGCAGCGACGGCGACCGGAAGCCGGTGGACACCCCACCCTTCAGAGTCCAGCGCGGCGCCATGCCCCACACGCCGTACAGACGCGGGCTCACGTGGCTGCCGTAGTTTTCGTCGTCGTCGAGACGGACCCCGCCGGTGACCGAGACGTTACCCGGCAGCATCCATTCGTCCTCGGCGAACAGCGCCCATTTGGAGGCGTCCACGTCGGTGCGGTTGGAGATCTGGTTGGAGGTCCGGTCGGACAGCTCTTCTTTCTCGAAGTTGGCGCCGACGGTGAGCAGGTGGTCGCCCAGCGGCGCCACCAGGGCGGTCTTCGCGGAGGTGTTGGTGACCTTCATCTCGCGGGTCAGGTTTTCCGCTTCCTCGCGCTGTACGTAGGAGTCGGTGGTGCCGAAATCCCAGCGGCCGGTGTGGCTCAAAGCCAGCACTTCGCGGGTGTATTCGTTGTCGGAATCGGTGCAGCCGCCCCGGCAGCCGGTGGCCGGCGCGCTGTAGCCGATCAGGGAACGGCGGTCCTGCTTGGTCTGCCCCGCCTCCAGGGTGAAATCCTGGTTGTCGGTGGGAGTGAACGACAGGCGGGCGTTGAGGTTCTTCAGGTTTTTCTCTTCGAAGCCGTCCACGAAACGGTCTTCTTGGCGGCTGCTGGCGCGGCCGTAAACCTGCAGGCCCAGTGTGTCCGCCAGCAACGGCCCGCTGAGGCTGAAGTTGCCCTGCTGGATGTCGCCGGAACGGGAATCGTCCTGAATGATGGTGTCCAGTTGCACCGCGCCGCCCCACTCCTCGGCGACCTTGCGGGTGATCACGTTGATCACGCCGCCGATGGCGTCCGAGCCGTACAGGGTGGACATGGGGCCGCGCACCACTTCGATCCGCTCAATCGACTGCAGCGGCGGCAGCCAGTCCTGCTCGAAACCGGCACTGCCGTTGGGGCGGGTTTCGCGGGTGGACACCGGCTTACCGTCCACCAGGATCAGGGTATACTGGGAAGGCATGCCGCGGATCACGATGTCGTTACCGCGATCGCCGGAGCCGCCGCCGGTAATGATCACCCCGGGGATGTCCCGCAGCGCGTCGGTGGCGTCCTGATAGTAGCGCTGCTCGATCTGCTCGCGCGTGATCACGCTGATCGAGGCCGGCGCGTCCTCCAGCTGCTGCGCGTGCCCCGACGCGGTGACCGTCACCTGCCCCAGTTCGTGGCCGTCACCGCTTTCCGCCAATACGGGCCCGGTGGCCAGTAGCGCGGCCGCACCCCATAACGCAAATCGCATCCCGGTACTCCTTTTTGTCCGATCCAGTTAACAGAGTCCGGAATGATAGTAATTCTTATTTGCAAATAAAGAGGCTTTACAAACTATACGTTCGCGGCGGGAACTTCCGCGGCGGCGGGCAGGCACAGGTGCACGCGCAGGCCGGGGTGGCCGTTCTCCGCCCAGATCCGGCCGCCCTGGCGGTGCACCGCGCGGCGGGCGATGCTGAGCCCCAGGCCGAAGCCGCTGCCGGCGGAGCGCGCCTGGTCCAGGCGCACGAAGGGCTCGAAGATGCTGTCCAGCCGGTCGTCGGGGACACCGGGGCCGCGGTCGCTGATCCACAGGTGCCAGCAGTCGCCTTCGCGGCGGCCGTCCAGGCGGACCGGGCCCTCCGGCGGCGAATGGCGCACCGCGTTGCGCACCAGATTTTCCAGCGCCTGGGCCAGATCGTTCAGGTTGCCGGCCACGCGGGCGTCGGCGGGCAGCCGGCACGGAAAGCAGCGGGCCGGCCAGCCGCTTTCAAAGGCGGCGTTGTCGACCACCAGGTCCCACACCGCCAGCGGCGACAGCGGTTCGGTGGCGGTGCCGCGCTGCTCGGTGTCGTGCCAGGCCAGCGACAGCGTGTCCGAGACCAGCTCGCGCATGGCGGTCACTTCCCGGGCCACGCGGCGGCGCAGGTCCTGCTCCGAGAGGTCGCCTTCCAGGGCGACACTGAGGCGGCTCAGCGGCGTGCGCAGTTCGTGGGACATGTCGTGCAGCAGCTGGCGCTGGCTGCCGAGCACCTGGGCCACCCGTTCGGCCATGCGGTCGAAGCGCCGGCCCAGGTCGCCGAACTCGTCCCGGCGCGCCGCCAGCCCCGGGCCCACGCGCGCTTCCGGGTCGTCCTGGAAGCGCCGCACCCGGGCCTGCAGCAGCCGCAGGGGCACCATGGTGCGCCAGTACAGCAGGCCGCCGGCGAGCATCGCCAGCAGCGCCGGCAGCACCACCACCAGCAGGGTCTGCCACAGCGGCCAGTTGCGCCCGGGCATAAAGCGCGGCGGCAACTGCATCACCAGCCGCCCCGCCTCCGGGTTCTCGGGAAACGGCACGCCGATGTAGGGCATGGAGGTGGACCGGAAGCTCATGCGCCAGTCCAGCTCCCTCTGGAAGCGCAGGCCGGCGCGCTGGCTCTCGGTGAGCGGCCGGCCACTGAGCGAATGATCACTGGCGTCCACCACCATGGCGTCGCCGGGCTCACGGCGGCGCAGCTGCTGCAGCCAGGCCGACACGCCCTCGGCGCCGCCCCGGTGCCAGGCGTCCTCCGCCTGGGCGGCGTACTCGCGCATCACCACCTTGGCCGGCTCGTCCAGCAGCACCACCTGCTCGCCCACGGTGCGCAACAGCCAGCCGCTCAGCACCACGGTGAACACCGCGCTCAGGCAGAGCAGCAGCGCCAGCTTCCAGAACAGGGAATGACGGCCGGGAATCATGGGCCCGGCGTGGCGGGCTCGGCGCCGGCCGCCTCGGTGGCCAGCGTATAGCCCTGCCCCCAGACGGTACGCAGCGGCTGGCCGGGCACGCCGGCGGCGCGCAGCTTGCGGCGCAGGTGGCTGACGTGCAGGTCGAGGCTGCGGTCATGGCGCCCGTAGCCGCGGTGCAGCACGGTCTGGTAGAGGAAGGCTTTGCTCAACACCTGGTCGCTCTGCTCCAGGAACACCCGCAGCAGACGGAACTCGGTGACGGTGAGGTCCAGGGCCCGGTCCCGGTAGCGGGCGGTCTCGGTGTCCAGATCCAGGGCCAGGCCGTCCAGCCGCAGAGGGCCCTGGCGGGGCCGCTGGCCGGCGCGGCGCTCCAACGCCACCCGGCGCAGCACGGCGGCCACCCGCACCGCCAGTTCGGCCATGCTGAACGGCTTGGGCAGGTAGTCGTCGGCGCCGCGCACCAGGCCGGTGATGCGGTCCTGTTCGTCGCCCAGCGCGGACAGCAGGATCACCGGCACCGGGCTGGTTTCGCGCAACCGGGCCAGCAACGCCAGGCCGTCCAGCCCGGGCAGCAGGATGTCCAGCAGCACCAGATCGAAATCGCCGTCGCGGGCCAGGGTCAGGCCCTCGCCGCCGTCGCGGCACAGCGTGACCCGGTGATTGCGGTCGCGGAAGTAGTCCCCCAGGTCGGCGCTCAATACGGGATCGTCCTCGATCACCAGCAGGCGCGACGGGCAGGTCGTTATGGCATTCATTCGCAAATAGTAAATATTATCATTCCATCAATCCACAACCTTACACTCTTTACGCGCCGCTCCATTGTGGATGGGAATCATTCCCAATAACATCCATCGCCTGATTCGCAGGCATGGCGGAGCGCGTGAACAAAAAAACCAAAGCCCGGTGGCTCAAGCAACTTCACCAGTGGCACTGGATCAGCTCCGCCCTGTGCCTGATCAGCATGGTGCTGTTCAGTGTCACCGGGATCACCCTCAACCACGCCGCGGACATCGATGCGCAACCGGTGATCAGCGAACGCCAAGCGGTGCTGCCGCCACCGCTGCTGGCGACCCTGGCGCAAACCGAACGCGGCCCCCTGCCGGAAACGGTACGCCGGTGGCTGGCGCGGGAGGCGGAGATCCAGGTGGACCGGCGCGACGCGCAGTGGTCCGCCGACGAGGTGTATCTGGCCCAGCCGCGCCCCGGCGGTGACGCCTGGCTGGCCATCGACCTGGGTAACGGCGAGCTGATCCACGAAGACACCGACCGGGGCTGGGTGGCGTTTTTCAACGACCTGCACAAAGGCCGCCACGGCGGCGCCGTGTGGTTCTGGTTCATCGACCTGTTCGCGGTGGCGACGCTGCTGTTCGCCCTGACCGGCCTGGCGCTGATGGCGCTGCACGCCAAACGCCGGCCGGCCACCTGGCCGGTCACCGCGCTGGGGTTGATCGTGCCCTGGCTGTTGATCGCCCTGTTCGTGCACTGACTGGAGAACGAAATGCGTCCCTGGCTCTCTCTTCTCGCCGCCCTGTTCGCCGGCGTCGCCGCCGCCAACGCGGCCGCCGCCGAGCTGCGCCTGGAGGTGGACATCCCGCGCATGGCGGTGGCGGAATACCACGCCCCCTACCTGGCGTTCTGGCTCAAACACGCCGACAGCGGCGAGATCGTGCCGCTGGGGTTGTGGTACGACGATCAGGAAAAATGGCTCAAGGACCTGCGCCTGTGGTGGCGCCGCACCGGGCGCGGGCAAAGCCGGCCCTACGACGGCCTCACCGGCGCCACCCGCCGTCCCGGCACCCATTCCGTGGATTTTTCCGAGCTGCCGGCTCTCAGCGATCTGCCCGAAGGTGACTACCAACTGGTGGTGGAAGCGGCCCGCGAAGTGGGCGGCCGGGAAGTGGTGCGCCTGCCGTTCCAGTGGCCGGCCACCGGCAACAAAACCGTGCGCGCCGACGGCGAGCAAGAGCTGGGCCGGGTGCAACTGCGCCTCGCGCCCTGACCGACTATTTCTCACCAGGTTCTTTGCAAGGAGTTTCCATGAAAATCACCCCTTTCGCCGGCACCGCCCTGGCCGCGCTGCTGACCCTGAGCCCGGCGGCCCAGGCCCATAAACTCTGGCTGCTGCCCAGCCACACCGTGGTCTCGGAAGCGCAATGGATCACCGTGGACGCCAGCGTCTCCAACGACATTTTCGACGTCGACCGGCCGTTCCCGCTGCAAGGACTGACCGTCACCGGCCCGGACGGCAAGGAGGCGCCGGTGGATCACCGTTTCGAGGGCCACCGGCGCAGCGGCTTCGACGCCGAGCTCAGCGAGGAAGGCAGCTACCGCATCACCCTCTTCCGGCCCATGTACATGGCCTTTTATCAGCTCGACGGCGAACGCCACCGCCGGCGCGGCGACAGCGCCGAAGCGCTGCTGCGGGAGATTCCCGAAGGCGCGGAAGAGATGCGTCTCTCCGAAGTCATGAACCGGCTGGAAACCTTCGCCACGGTGGGCGCGCCCTCCGACTTCAAACCGGTCGGCAAGGGCCTGGAACTGCAGCCGGTGACCCACCCCAACGACCTCTACGCCGGGGAAACCGCCCTGTTCCGCTTCCTGGTCGACGGCGAACCGGCCGCCGGCGTGGAAGTGGAAGTGGTGCCCGGCGGCAGCCGCTACCGCGACAACCACGGCGCCCTCACCGCCACCAGCGACGACAACGGCGAGATCAAGCTGCAATGGCCCAAGGCCGGCCGCTACCACCTGGAAGCCGCCTACAGCGACGACCGCGCCGCGCATCCGAAAGCCGATGGCCGCCGTCTGCAGTACATGGGGACCTTTGAGGTGCTGCCGCTTTAAGGTCTCTGGGATCCTGCCGGGCGGCTTTGCCGCCCTTTCGCGGGCGGGGCCCGCTCGCACAAGCCGATAAAAAGCGTGCAAAAACGCCACGCATCCCGTATAGTCCGCACCCCTTCATACAGGGCAGCGCCCGGCACAGCTCCTAATAGTTAGCAGCTTCAGGGCCACAAGCCCGCTCACTAATAGGTCTGTACATGTCGCAAAGTCCCTCAGGGTTTTCCACCCTGGGCCTGCCCGAGTCGTTGCTCGGCGCCATCGCCCAACTCGGTTTCACCACTCCGTCACCGATTCAGGAACAAAGCATTCCCGCGCTGCTGGAAGGCCGTGACCTGCTCGGTCAGGCACAAACCGGCACCGGTAAAACCGCCGCCTTCGGCCTGCCCCTGCTGGCACGCCTGGACCCGGCACTGAAAGCACCGCAAATGCTGGTGCTGGCCCCCACCCGCGAGCTCGCCATTCAGGTGGCCGCCGCCCTGGAAACCTTCGCCACCGGCCTGAAAGGCCTGAACGTGGTGCCGATTTACGGCGGCGGCGGTTACCGCGATCAACTGAAAGCGCTGAAAAACGGCGCCCAGGTGATTGTCGGCACCCCCGGCCGGGTGATGGACCACATGGAGCGCGGCAGCCTGCGCATGGACGAACTGCGCTGTCTGGTGCTCGACGAAGCCGACGAAATGCTGCGCATGGGGTTCATCGACGACGTGCGCTGGGTGCTGGAACGCACCCCGGACGCCTGCCAGCTGGCGCTGTTCTCCGCCACCATGCCGGCGGCGATCAAAACCATCGCCAAGAAGCACCTGAAGAACCCGGAATGGATCCGCGTGGAAGGCTCGTCCTCCAGCACCGGCGCCAACATCCGCCAGCGTTACTGGCCGGTGGCCGGCATCAACAAGCTGGACGCCCTGTGCCGTATTCTGGAAGCGGAAGAGCACGACGGTGTGATCGTCTTTACCCGCACCAAGCACGCCACCCTGAGCCTGGCCGACCAGCTGCAGGCGCGCGGTTTCCGCGTGGAAGCGCTGAACGGTGATATTCCCCAGGCACAACGGGAGACCACCGTGGCCCGGCTGCGCGATAAGCGCATCGACCTGCTGGTGGCCACCGACGTGGTCGCCCGGGGCCTGGACGTGCCGCGTATTACCCACGTGTTCAACTACGACATGCCCACCGATACCGAAGCCTATGTGCACCGTATCGGCCGCACCGGCCGTGCCGGCCGCCCCGGCGAAGCGATTCTGTTCGTGGCCCGCCGCGAGCAGGGCATGCTGCGCGGTATCGAGCGCGCCACCGGCCAGCGCCTGGACGCCATGTCCCTGCCGTCCGTGGACGACCTCAACAAGCAGCGCCTGAGCAGCTTCCGCGAGCGTCTCGCCAAGGGTCTGGAGCATCCGGAAATCGATGCCAACCGTGCCCTGGTGGCGGAACTGACCGCGGACCTGTCGATGAGCGAAGCGGACCTGGCGGCGGTGCTGGCCAGCCTGCTGTTCCAGAAGGAACCTCTGTTCCTGAAGGCGGCGCCGGAAGGCAAGCCGTTCCAGGACGGCGGCAAGGCGCCGCGCAAAGCCGATCGCAGCAAGGGGCCCAAGGCCGCTCGCGATACCGGTCCGATGAAGATTTATCGGGTGGAAGTGGGCGAGACCCACGGCGTGCGCCCGGGCAATCTGGTGGGCGCGATCGCCAATGAAGGCGGGTTATCCAGCGCGCAAATCGGCGCCATCCGTATTCACAGTGACCACAGCACGGTACAGCTGCCGGAGGGTCTCAGCACCCGCCAGCTGCACCAGCTGCGTACCGCCCGCGTTTGTCAGCGGGCGCTCGGGCTCGAAGCGGTCTGAATTAAGTATCCACCCGGAAGCCCACTTTCACGACCACCTGGAAGTGGGCGACCTGGCCGTTTTCCACATGGCCACGGGTCTCCTGCACTTCAAACCACTCCACATTGTTCACGCTCTTGCCCGCCGCGGCGATGGCGTTGCGTACCGCGTCCTCAATGCTGTCCTTGGAAGAACCTACCAGCTCGAGTTTTTTATAAACGTGCTCGCTCATCAATCTCTCCTTTCTCATCCGTGTAATCCATGCCTGATCTCCAGAGTGCCTGTTTTCAAGGCGCGCCGTGGGTGAAATAAGTAAAAAGTTTGGAAAACCGTTTCGCGTCCCTCAGCGTTCGCGGCGCGGGATCATAAGCTCGGACACCGGCAGTTTTTCCGGTCGGAAGCGGTTCACCGGCTGGTCGGCGGCGAAGCCCAAAGACACACCGCACAGCAACTGGTAGTGACGGGGAATCCGGAATCGCTTCTCCAACGGGGAACGCCACAGGCCCAGGGCGCCCTGGGCACAACTGGCGAGCCCTTCGTCGGTGGCGGCCAGCATCAGCGTTTGCAGAAAAATGCCGGCGTCGAGCACGCTGTACACCCCCAGCCCCTTGTGCACGAACAGGAACAGCGCGGTGGGCGCGCCGAAAAAGCGGAAATTGGCGGCCATCTGTTGGTGCCGGGCCTGTTTGTCGTCACGGCCGATGCCGAGATGCCGGTACAGGCCCTTGCCGGTGGCCACGCGGCGCGGCTGCAGGTCGTCCGGGTATTTGATCACCGGCCGGAAATCGCCATCCGGCAGCGCCGGCGACCGGCGCACGGCGGCCAGCGCCTTCTTCCAGGCCGGCGCCCGCTGCAGCGGCGCCAGCCGCTCAAAGCGCTCGCTCAGTTCGTCGCCGAGGGCGGCCAGATCGGCGCCCTGGGCCAGGGCGATCTGATAGGGCTGGGTGTTGGACCAGCTCGGTGCGGCGGCGGCGCGCTCCAGCACGCGCTGCAGGCGGTCTTCGGGGATCGGCTCGCGGGTGAACGCCCGGGCGCTGTGGCGGGCGTTGAGCACATCAATGAATTCCATGGGCACGGCTTCCTGAGCGGTGGTAGGTGGAGAGGTGGCGCCAGTCTGGCAAATCATTAAACTGCCCCGCCATGACCACCTGGAAGGCGGATATGGAAAGAAGTGCCAATTTCTCACGCTGCCGTCGCTACCGCTACGCGCTGTGGCGGCGCTGGGCGCCCGGCGACGACTACGTCCTGCTGGTGGGCCTGAACCCCTCCACCGCCGACCACCGCCGCGATGACCCCACCATCCGCCGCTGCATCGGCTTTGCCCGTGACTGGGGCTATTCCGGCCTGTGCGTGGCCAACCTGTTCGCGTTCCGCGCCACCTACCCACGCGATCTGTTCGCCGCCGACGACCCGGTGGGGCCGCGCAACGATGCCTGGCTGCGCCGCCTCAGCCGCGACGCCGCCCTGGTGGTGGCCGGCTGGGGCAACCATGGCCGCACCGGCGACCGCGCCGAGTACGTGCGCCGCCAGCTGCCCGCGCTGCACTGCCTGCGCCTGAACGGCTCCGGCGAGCCCGCCCATCCGCTTTATCTGCCGAAAACGTTAACCCCGTTTCCCATGCCCGCTTTCACCGATGATCCTTGAGGCGTAGCCTGAACCCGGCCCTGAAAAGATTGGCAGCCCCTTCACCCCGACGGCTTTAACCTCGACGCCGTGGATCACCAAGGGGGAACATACCGGTGTCCGACCGTTTCCTGAGACGAAATAAAATGATGGCCCGCGGTCTTGGCATCGGCGGCCTTCTCCCTTTTTACGCGCTGGCGCTGCTGACCTGGCATGACGGCCTGCGGACCTGGGCGCTGGACTCGGTGACCGGCTACGCCGCCGTGATTCTGGCCTTCCTGGGCGCGGTGCACTGGGGCCGGGCGCTCGCCGACCTGGACCAGCGCAACCATATCGGCACGCTGCTGTTCGGCATCATGCCCGCCATGATCGGCTGGCTGGCGGTGATGCTGCCGGTGGAATTCGGCCTGCCGATGCTGATCGCCGGCCTGGTGTTCGTATGGGGCTCCGAGCAGATGGTGTTTTTCGAGGTGCTGCCCGACTGGTACCGGCACCTGCGCCACCTGCTTACCGCCGCCGCCGTGCTGGCCCTGGTGATCGCCTGGGCGGCCGCCATGATGTCCATGTTCTGAGCAGTCCGCTAAACTGCGCGGGCGATTTGAACCGGAGGGACCCATGGTCGAAACCACCCGTCTGCCCTTGCTCGGGGCCTTACTGCTGATTCTTCCCCTGCTTGCGGCCTGCGATGAAGCGCCGGCGGCGTCCGATACCCCGGCCCCCGTCGCGCCGGTGAGTTTCAACCAGCAAATCCGGCCGGTCATCGAGCAGAAGTGCATCGCCTGCCACGGCTGCTACGACGCGCCCTGCCAGCTGAAACTGGAAACCGCCGCCGGCCTCGACCGCGGCGCCTCGTCCATGTCGGTGTACGCCCAGCGTACCGAGGCGGCCGACCCCACCCGTCTTTTCGTCGACGCGCAAACCACCGCCGAGTGGCGCGAGCGCGGCTTCTTTTCGGTGATCGACAGCAAACGCGGGCTGGAGGAATCGCTGCTCTACCGGATGCTGGAACTGGGCCGGGCCCACCGTTTCGAGCCCGGTGAGCGCCTGCCGGAAGAGATCGCCCTGGGCCTCAAGCGGGACAACCAGTGCCCGGCGCCGGACGAAATGGACGACTACGCCGAGGAGCACCCTCTGGGCGGCATGCCGCTGGGCACGCCGGCCCTCAGTGACGACGAATTCAACACCGTGCGCACCTGGCTGGCCCAGGGCGCCCCTCCCGGCGACGACCGGGTCACCCTGTCCGAACGGGAGCGCGAGCAGGTGCGCGGCTGGGAAACCTGGTTCAACCGGGACGGCAAGCGCCAGCAACTGGCCGCCCGCTGGCTCTATGAGCACCTGTTCCTGGCGCACCTCTATTTCGACCAGGGCGAGGACCGCAAACCGGACCATTTCTTCACCCTGGAACGCTCCCTGACACCGCCCGGCGAACCGGTGCGGCCGGTGGCCACCCGGCGCCCCAACGACGACCCGGGCGAGCGCTTCTGGTACCGCCTGCGCCCGGTCACCGGCACCCTCGTCCACAAGACCCATATCACCTTCGCGCTCAGCGACGCCAAACGCCGGCGCATGGAAAGCCTGCTGTTCGACACGCCCTGGGAGATCGACACCCTGCCCGGCTACAGCGAAGAGGAAAAGGCCAACCCCTTTACCACCTTCGCCGCCCTGCCCGCCCGGGCGCGCTACCAGATCATGCTCGACGACGCCGAGTATTTCGTGCGCACCTTTATCCGTGGGCCGGTGTGCCGCGGACAGATCGCCACCGACGTGATCCGTGATCGCTTCTGGGCGGTGTTCCAGGACCCGGACCACGACCTCTACATCACCGACCCCGATTATCGCGCCCGGGTCTCCGGCCTGATCGCCCTGCCCGGCCAGGAAGACAGCCTGCTCAAGCTGGGCCCGGAGTGGATCAAAT
The DNA here is from genome assembly GCF_015356855.1 of Alloalcanivorax venustensis ISO4. Lineage (GTDB taxonomy): Bacteria > Pseudomonadota > Gammaproteobacteria > Pseudomonadales > Alcanivoracaceae > Alloalcanivorax > Alloalcanivorax venustensis. The sequence continues at coordinate 52,747 of NZ_ARXR01000010.1, read as the reverse complement.
ACACCAAGCGCCGCAACGACTACCTGCGGGAACGGGCCGAGGCCTACCGCGCCGAACAACCGCAGGGCCCGGGCTGGAACGACATCTGGGACGGCGAGGGCAGCAACCCCAACGCGCTGCTCACCATCTTCCGCCACCACGACAACTCCTCGGTGCGCAAAGGGCTGATCGGCGACTACCCGCTGACCAGCTGGGTGATGGACTATCCCCTGTTCGAGCGCACCTACTACAGCCTGGTGGCCAACTTCGATGTGTTCGGTTCGGTGTCGCACAAGGCCCAGACGCGGCTCTACTTCGACCTGATCCGCAACGGCGCGGAGCAGAACACCCTGCGTTTCCTGCCCGCCGACACCCGCAAGCAGGTGCTCAAGAACTGGTACCAGAAAACCGGCCAGCTAAAGCTGCTGGTGAGCTACGAGGACGTGGACACCGAGGTGCCCACGGCGATCGACTACCACAGCGCCACCCCCATGAACGAATTCAACGCCGGCCTGCTCAGCCAGTTCGGCGCCCTCAACGTCCGCCCGGATCCGATCAACCGGTGCGGCGGCGACAATTGCAGCCGCGCCGACGCCACCGCCCTGGAACGGGACGTGGAGCAGGCGCTCAGCGCCATCGCCTCGCAGCCGGCGGCGCGCCTGCCGGTGGTCGACCATATGCCGGAGGCCAGCCTGCTGCTGGTGGACGGCGACGGGGAACAGGCGGTGTACTCGCTGCTGCGCAACCGCGCCCACTCCAACGTGGCGTTCATGTTCGGCGAGTCGCTGCGCTACCAGCCGGAGAAGGACACCCTGACCGTCTACCCCGGTGTGCTGCTGAGCTACCCCAACTTCATCTTCCGGGTCGCACACGATGATCTGAGCGCGTTCGCCGGGGCCATGCAGGCGGTGGAGAGCGAGAAGGATTTCACCGCCCTGGTGGAACGGTTCGGGGTGCGGCGCACGCAGACCGACTTCTGGACCCACTTCCACGCGCCACTGCGCTACATGGAAGCCCATGAGCCCACCCAGGCCGGCATTCTCGACCTGAACCGCTACCTGAACCTGTAGAGCGGGCAAAAAAAAGCCCCGCGGGGAGCGGGGCTCGAAATTACCGTCATAGCGTGCCTGCCGAAGCAGGCTCCCGAGCCTGATGACGATATGCGACTCTGTAAGAACCAGCGCGGCTCTGTGTCAGGATGGCGCTTATGATGGCAGCGACCGCCCCGGACTGGTATTGTCGCCCATGACTTATTCATGGTGATTTACGACAAAGCGGGGCCCTACCTACGATGTACCATGTCAGCGTGCTCGCCTACGACGGCGTTTTCGCGTCCGCCCTGACCGGGGTGATGGACCTGCTCAACCTCACCGGCGTGACCTGGAACCGCATCCACGGGCAGCCGCTCAACCGCCAGTTCAAGGTGCAGATGGTGTCCCGTGGCGGCGAGCCGGTGCGCTGCACCGCGGGCATGCGCATCGCCGTGGACACCGCCCTGGAGCGGGTCGACCAGTGCGACCTGGTGGTGGTGCCCACCATCGGCAACGAGATCACACAGGTGCTGCATGCCGAACGCGACACCCTGGAGTGGCTGCGTTTTCTGCACGCCGGCGGCGCCGATCTGGCCAGCAACTGCACCGGGTCGTTCCTGCTCGCCGAGGCCGGTCTGCTGGACGGCCGCCGCGCCACCACCCATTGGGGCTACAGCCAGCTGTTCCGGGAGCGCTACCCGCGAGTAAACCTGGACGAGCGCGAGCTGATCACCCGCGACGGTAATATTTTCTGCGCCGGCGGCGGCACCGCCTGGCGCGACCTGACCATTCTGCTGGTGGAGCGCTTCTGCGGCGCCGACATGGCCCGGGAGCTGGCCAAGGCGTTCGTGATCGACGTGCGCAACGACCCGCAGAGCGTGTACGCCGGCCTGCCGGCCAAGACCTACCACCGCGATGAGCAGGTGCAGAAGGTGCAGGCCTGGCTGCACGAGCACTACGCCCAGCCGGCCACCCTGGCGGAGCTGGCCGAGCGCGTGCACCTGAGCCCGCGCCAGTTGCAGCGCCGCTTCACCAGCGCCCTGGCCGAGCCGCCCCTGCAGTACCTGCAGCGCGTGCGGATCGAGGCGTCGCGCAAGATGCTGGAGCGCGGCGCCACCAACCTCAGCCATCTGGCGGAGCAGGTGGGCTACCAGGACGTGAGCAGCTTTTCGCGGCTGTTCAAGCGCCATACCGGCCTGTCGCCGAGCCATTACCGCCAGCGTTTCGCCCGCGTCGGCGCGCTCCGTGACTAATCCACCGCGACTGACGTAGCGCCGCGACCCTGCTAGTCTGATTCTCCATGAATAACTTCTTCGAACGACTGGACGCCGCCCTGGGGTCCCTGGTGGGGTTTCTGTGGGGCCCGCCACTGGTCACCCTGCTGGTCGGCGGGGGCCTGTTCTTCCTGCTCTACTCCCGGCTGCTGCCGTACCGGCATCTGCCCGACGGCGTGCGGCTGTTGTTCCGCCCGGCGGACAGCAAGGACGAGGGCACGCTGTCGCATTTCCAGGCGCTCAGCACCGCCCTGTCCGGCACCCTGGGCATGGGCAATGTGGCCGGCGTGGCGGTGGCCATCTCGGTGGGCGGCCCCGGGGCGATCTTCTGGATGTGGGTGAGCGCGATTCTCGGCATCGCCACCAAGTTCTACACCTGCACCCTGGCGGTGATGTACCGGGGCCGGGACAGCGAGGGCCAGCTCCAGGGCGGCCCCATGTACATTATCCGCGAGGCGCTCGGCCCGCGCTGGCGGCCGCTGGCGTACTTTTTCGCCCTCGCCGGCCTGCTCGGCACCATGCCTATTTTTCAGGTCAACCAGCTCACCGAAATCATCCGCGAGGCGATCGCCGTGCCCGCCGGCTGGACCGGCGCCGACGACCACTTCCTGTTCGACCTGCTGTTCGGGCTGCTGCTGGCCGCCGTGGTGCTCGCGGTGGTGGCGGGCAAGCTGCCGCGCATCGGCCGGGTCACCGGTATTCTGGTGCCGGCCATGGTGGCCGGTTACATGCTGCTCACCGCGGTGGTGCTGGTGCTGCACGCGGACCAGGTGTGGCCGGCGCTCACCCTGATCGTGCGCGACGCCTTCACCGGCGAGGCCGCCGCCGGCGGCGTGCTGGGCGCGGTGATCATCACCGGCATCCGGCGGGCGGCGTTTTCCAACGAGGCCGGCATCGGCACCGAGGCCATGGCCCACGGCGCCGCCCGCACCCGCGAACCGGTGCGCGAGGGCATGGTGGCGATGCTGGGCCCGATTATCGACACCCTGATCGTGTGCACCTGCACGGCCCTGGTGATTCTGATCAGCGGGGCGTGGAGCGACGGCGACACGAACGGCGTCTCCCTCACCGTGAACGCTTTCAATATCCTGTTCCTGGATTACAGCGGCGTGATCCTGGCGGTGCTGGTCGGGGTGCTGAGCCTGAGCACCGTGTTCACGTTCTGGTACTACGGCAGCAAATGCCTGGGCTTTCTTATCGGCGCCCGTCATCAGCACCACTATGTGTGGTTTTACCTGGTGTTGGTGGTGCTCGGCGCGGTGGGGTCACTGAGCGTCGTGATCAAGGTGATCGACAGCATGTACGCGCTGATGGCGCTGCCCACCATGGTCGCCTCCCTGCGCCTGGCGCCCCGGGTCAACCAGGCGGCGCGCGCCTACTTCGCGCGATCACGTGATGATGATTGACGGCTTCTTGACGCGTCGGGGCGGACTATGTCCGCAGGTACAGGAGGGAATGCCGTGAAAAATCTGTCCGTTTTACTGGTCGAAGACCACCGCCAACTGGCGCAGACCGTGGTCGAATTTCTGGAACAGGAAGGCGCGCTGGTGGACTACGCCAGCGACACCACCCTGGCCCGCACGCTGGTCCAGGAGCACCACTATGACATCCTGGTGCTGGACGTGATGCTGCCCGGGGAGGACGGCTACAGTTTCTGTCAGTATCTGCGCAAGGAACTGGCCCTGGACACCCCGGTGATCTTCATGACCGCCCGGGACCAGCTGGACGACAAGCTGGAAGGCTTTGCCCGCGGCGGCGACGATTACATCGTCAAACCCTTCGCGCTGCCCGAGCTGGTGGCCCGCGTGCAGGCGCTGGTGCGCCGCGAACGCCGCGAAGTGGCGCCCAACCTGCTGACGGTGGCGGATCTGCAGCTGGATCCGGCCCGTCAGGAAGTGCGCCGCGAAGGGCAGCTTCTCAAGCTGTCCCCCACCGCCTTCCGCATCTTGCGCATTCTGATGCGCGAATCCCCCAAGGTGGTCAGCCGCGAGCAGCTCGAGCATGAGCTCTGGGGCGACCTGGTGCCCGATTCGGACGCGTTGCGCAGCCACCTTTACAACCTGCGCAAGGCGGTGGACAAGCCGTTCGAGCACGCGCTTCTGGAAACCCTGCCGGGCGTGGGGTTCAGCATCCGCCCGCCACGCACCGTGTGATGTCAGTCCGCCCCCCTTGCGGACCTGGCATCTCAGGCACAGAATGGCGGCGCCATTCACGTGTTATGCGATAAGAACTATGCCTTGGGGGAAAAGACACTCTTTCACGGAATTCGTCGATACCAAGCTGCTCGATCTGCAGTCCCGGTTCGGCATGGCGATGTGGTTTCTGACCCGCCGCCGTGGGGAGGACTGGTTATTACTGAACGTCTGCGGCGAAGGGTACGACCTGAGCCGCGGGGACATGCTGGCCTGGCATGACAGCATCTGCCATCGCCGAGTAAACGAGCTCGGACCGCCGGCGTGCTCGGACGTCACCCGGCAACAAGCCTACCGCGATGCGCCTATCACCGATCAACTTTCGATACGGGCGTATGTAGGGATGCCGCTGCGCGACCATACTGGAGCGCTGTTCGGCACTCTGTGCGCGCTTGATCCCGAGCCACGGCCCGATCTGGACCACGAGAACGTCCAGGCCGCCTTGAAACGCCAAGCCCGCCTGCTGGAATCCGCCCTGGTGTGGAATCTGGCCGGGCTCGATCAGCAGCGGGTCACCGAGTTCTTCGAAGAAGAGAGCCGCGATCCGGAAACAGGCCTGCTGGACGAGGCCGGCTGGCTTCGCATCCTGGACGGCGAACGGCGGCGCGGCCAGGCTTACGGCCTCAGCTCCATGGTCCTGAAAGTGCATGGCACCCGTCTCGACGATGAGCAACGGCAACTGGTTGCCGATTCCCTGGCGGCGCTGATTCGCCACCAGGACATGGCCGCCTATCTGGGCAGTGACCAGTTTGCCATTCTGTTGCCGGAGAACACGCCCAGCTGCGCCGATCAGGTGCGCGACAGGCTGCTCGACGCGCTGAACGCCAAGGGGATTCTGATGTGGTGTGACGCGGAGCCGCTGGCGCTCTCGGAGGGCCGGATGCAGCCCCCGCTCACCGCCGAAGGCGGGCCGGTGCATTAACCGCTAGCGGAACCGCACCCGCACCTCGGTGCCCTTGCCGGGCCGGCTGGCCACGTCCAGGTGCCAATCAAACCGCTCGCAGAGCCGCTGGACGATGGCCAGACCCAGGCCGTGGCCGCCTTCCTTGCTGTTGCCCCGTTCGAACGGCTGTAGAAAGCGGGCCAGTTCCTCGCTGTCCATGCCGGCGCCGGTGTCCACCACGTGCACCGCGTCCTCGGCCACCACGATGGTGACCTGTCCGGAACCGCTGTAGTTGATGGCGTTGCGGACCAGGTTGGTGAACACGATATTGAGCACGGTTTCCGAGGCGGTCAGGGTCAGCAGTGCGGTCTGTTTCACCTGCAGGCGAATCTGCTTGCGCTCCGCCAGCGGCTGCAGGCGGTCGAGCAGGTTCACCGCCACGTCGTTGACCACCAGGTCCTCTTCCTGAATCGGCTGCTGTTCGGTGCGCGCCAGCAGCAGCAGGGTCTCCACCAGCGCTTCCATGTCGTCCACGGTGTCGGACATGCGGCTGATCACCGGCCGGTCGCCCACCTGCTTGGCGAGCAGCTCCAGGTTGGCGCGGAACACCGCCAGCGGCGTGCGCAGTTCGTGGCTGGCGTCGCGGGTGAATTGCCGCTCGCGCTCCACGAACCGCAGCAGGCGGTCGGCGTAGGCGTCCAGGGCGGCCATCAGGATGCTCGCCTCGCTGTTGGGCTCCGCCTCCACCTGGCTGAAGTCCGGGCGCGCTTCCACCGGGTCGTGCACATTGGCGTGGCGCAGCGTTTCCGACAGCTGCACCAGGGGGGAGACCAGGGCGCGGGATTTGCGCCAGCCCAGGAAGGACGTCAGGTAGATCACCAGCAACACGGCGGTCAGCGGCAGAATGCCAAACAGGAACGCCAGCACCGACACCCGCTTTTCATCGAAGATCAGATATAGACGGGCGTCGCCGCGCGTTTCGATGTAGACGATCGGATTCTGGTCGCCGATCTGCGCGCGCTGGTAGCCGTCCGGCCGCTCGGCGAGCATCTCCGGCACCGGGTCCCGGGTGTCCGGGTCCACCAGCAAACCGAGCAGATGGCGGGTATTGGGGCGGGGGAAATCGTCGTCCTCGTCGTAAAGGCTCCAGTAATGGTCCGCCTCTTTGATTAGGGCTTCCTTGACCAGCACCTGTTCGATGATCTGGGCCGTGGCCCAGACCCCGAACACGGTGGCGAAACTGATGAACAGAATCTGGATCAGGAAAACCCGGGTAAGGCGGTGCTGAACACCTTTACGCGTCATGCCAGTCTCATTCTTCTCGGCGGAACAGATAGTGGCCCACGAACCACTCTTCGCCATCACCATAATTGAACAGTTCGGCGCAGGCCATGAAAAACATCCGCCAGCGTTGCAGCCACAATTTACCCTGGCCGGCGCCGTAGCACTCTTCCAGTAGCGGGATCAGCGTTTGCCGTTTGCGGTCCGCCAGTGCCAGCCAGGCTTCCAGGGTTTGGCCGTAATGGGTGCCGTTCACCGCCCAGCGATCCTCCAGCGACAGCTGGTCCGCGCAGCGCGGCAGCCAGTCGTACGACGGCATCATGCCGCCGGTGAAAAAGTAGCGGCCCATCCAGTTGCTTTCGCCTTCGGTTTCGAACAGATAGGTCAGATTGCGATGGCAGAAAATATGCACGAACAGCTTGCCGCCGGGCTTGAGCCAGTCGTGCACGCGCCGCATCAGCTCACGGTGGTTGCGCATGTGCTCGAACATCTCCACCGACACCACCCGGTCGAAGGTCTGTTCCGGCTGGAACACGGTCACGTCGGCGGTGATCACGCGCACATTGTCGAGCCCGCTCTCGGCGGCGCGGGCCATGATCCATTCTTTCTGGGTGGCGGAGTTGCTCACCGCGGTGATGCGACTGCCCGGGTAGCGGGCGCCCATCCACAGGGTCAGCGACCCCCAGCCACAGCCGAGCTCAAGAATATCCTGGCCGTCGGCCAGCTGGGCGCGCTCGCAGCTCAGGGCCAGCATCGCCGCCTCGGCGTCCGCCAGGATCTCGCAGCCGGCCTGCCAGAGGCCACTGGAATACTTCAGATGCGGGCCCAGCACCTGCTCATAAAAGCGCGAATCCACTTCGTAGTGCTGTTCATTGGCCTCGTCCTGGGCCACCGCGATGGGGCCCTGGGAGAGCGTGCGCAGCAACGCCTCCGGGTCGGTCTCGTGCTGCTTCTCCTGGGCAAGACGTTTACCCAACAGATGGCGAATGCCGCCGCGTACCAGGAAATCCGGAACCAGGCCGGACTCCGCCAGGCGAATGATCATGAAGCGGGTCTCCAGGGAATAAAGGGGCTGGTGGTGCGCTGATACTCGCGGTAATCGTCACCACGGGATTTAAGGGCCTGTTTCTCGGTATGCGGGATGCCGGTGACGAACCACAGGAACAGGAACATGGCCACCGGCAACAGCCACAGCCAGCCGGCCAGGGCGGCACCCACGGCGATCAACGGGTAGCTGAACCAGTGCAGCCATTCGAAGAAATAGTTGGGGTGCCGGGAATAGCGCCACAGACCTTCCCGGCAGGTCTTGCCCTTGCTGTCCGGCCGCGCCTTGAAGCGGGCCAGCTGCCGGTCCGCCATCGCCTCGCCGACGATCGACACCACACCGATGATCACGCCCAGCACCACCAGCGGCGGCCGGAAGTCCGGCTGGCCGCCGATCACCCAGAACGGCAGGGAGAACGCCCAGGCCAGGCCCGCCTGCAGCCAGAACACCACCAGGAACACCGGCTGGGTGGCCTTACCCAACCGTTCGCGCATGGCGGCGTAGCGGCCGTCCTCGCTGCCCTCGCCGGTGACGCGCCGGAAAATATGGCTGCCCAGCCGCACCGACCAAAGCAGCAACAGGGCGCCGGCCGCCAGGCGAGGCAAGGGGTCGCCGCCGCCGGCCAGCAAGTAGGCCAGGCCGGTGAGTCCGGTACTGAAGCTCCAGGCCACATCCACGTAGCCGGCATTACCGTTGGTCCACTGGACCGCCCAGGCCAGGGTGAACACCATCACCAGCAGAACCAGACTGAAAATCAGAATTTCAGGCATAACGACCTCGTTCCTCATCGAGACGGCGCGCCAGATAGGCCAGTGCCGGCACCACCATCGACCACACGGCGCCGTAGCTCAGGGCCAGCAGCCACCAGCCCTGCGGGGTGGTGGCGGCGCCGAAGTTGATTCCCACGGTTACCGAGAATACACCGCCGAAGGCACCGAACAGCGCCGCCAGCAACAACTTGGGGCGCAGCCAGGCCAGGCAATAGTTGAAGCTCACCGCGAAACCCAGCCATAGTGCCCAGATCCAGTCCGGGGCCACCCACTGTCGCGACCAGTCGGCGTATTCAAGCAGCGACGGCGCCAGCCATAACGGCTCGAACAGCACACAGGCCACGGCGCCGGCGGCGAGCAGCGCGAGGTCGGCGCGCCAGGCGCGGTTGAGCGCCCACACGCCCGCCTGCATCGCCACCAGTACAAGCCAGGCAGCCCATCCCCACCCATGGGCGCCACCGTAAACGGCGACGAACCAGAGCAGTTGAAAACCCACGAAGTTGATCGCCAGGGCGGCGAATGATTTATTCATGCGGCGAGCTTGGGCCGCCCACCGTCAATGGTCCGTGAACCGGCTTCACGGTCGATTCACCGGTGCTGGCGGACATTGGCGTCATGAAATCGAATCGGCTACCGCTCATCGCCCTGTTACTGGTCGCCGTCACCGGCTGCGCCAGCCGCGCGGACGGCCCTTCCGGTTATGCCCACCTCTATGAACAGGCGGTGCGCGAACGGCCCGGCAGCACCCGGGTGTCGGATCAGGCCGTGGATCGCTTCGTGGCGCTGTACTCGCCGATCGACGCGGACCATATCGAGAACCACATCGAGGACGTCTACGCCGAGGACATCTACTTCAACGATACCTTGTCCACCGTCTACCGACGCGACCAGCTCAAGGCGCACTTACTGAAAACCGCCGAGCGGCTTGATTACATGAGTCTGGATATCCAGAACCGCTGGCAAGACGGTGAAGACTTCTTTTTGCTGTGGTTCATGGAGACCCGTTTCAGCATCCTCGGCAGCGAACGGGACGTTCGCACCATCGGTGTCTCCCATCTTCGTTTCGATGACCAGGGCAAAGTGATTTTTCACCAGGACTTCTGGGACAGCAGCCAGGGCCTGGACCAGCAACTTCCCATTCTAGGAGGATTCAGCCGATGGCTGCGCGAGCATCCCTGACACTGCCGCTTGCTTTGTTGGTTTCCATGGCGCTGGGAAGCGGCGCCCATGCCGCTGACTTCGAAGACATGTCGCGCTGCTCCAGCGCTGACGTCAAGGCGCTTAAAGTGTTCAACGTCGGCCAGGCGTCGCTGTTCCGCGCCGACTGCGGCGCCTCCGATCCGCTGGCGCCGCCCATGCGTCTGGCCTTCGGCTACAATCGGGAGGTGCCCGGCGACGCCTTCGCCAAGGCGGCGCGCAAGATGATCGAACGCAACGTCAGCGAAGAGACCTTCGAAACCTTGAAAGAGCGCATCGACAACTTTAACAGCCACTACCGAACCACCCGCGACGGCGACCGCTACACGCTGGACTACGATGAGGATCAGTCCATGGTGTTGCGCCTCAACGGTGAAAAGCTGGCCGAGGAACAGGGCGAGGACTTCGCCCAGGCCTACTTTTCCATCTGGTTCGGTGAGGATCCCTATTCCGACAGTCTCAAGGAGGAGCTGCTCTCCGTGGAGCCCTGATCCCGCCGGGGTCTTGCACCCTCGCCCCCCAGACCGGATACTTCTCCCTTTAACCGCAGCCGTGGGGGGCGTTAATGGCCAGTGCACCGGAAGGTCGCTTCAGCCACTACACACCGGTTCTCAATTCCGACCGCTTTTTCGCCTTGCGCCTGACCGCCGTGTTCACCGTGATCAGTCTGGTGGCCTCCCTGTTGATTACCACCGTGGGCGTGCTGCTCACCGGCCAACGCGACTGGCTGGCGGCGCTGTCGCTGGCGCTGTTGATCCCCCTGCTGCTGGTTCCGCCTTTGTGCTATCCGCTGCTGGCGAAACTGGCGGCGGTGACCCGCGACAACCGGAAGCTGCGTCAGCAGGCCCGCGAAGACCATCTCACCGGTTTGTTCAACCGTCCCCATCTTATGAGCATGCTTGAGCGGGAATTGTCGCTCAGCCAGCGCCACGATCATCCGGTATCGATTTTATTGGTGGACATCGTCGACTTCGTGGATATCGCCGATCGGTACGGACGTCACACCGGCGACCGGTTATTACGGATTTTTTCTGAACGCATTCGCGATAAAATCCGCGAAAGCGATCTGTTCGGCCGCATCGACGGTGCGCAGTTTCTGCTGGTTTTGCCGCACACCGATTTCAACGACGCCTTGCACATGGCGGAAGGGTTGCGTTCGCTCACCGCCAGCATCCAGGTGCAGACCGACGAAGGCCTGGCGGGCTTTGAGATCCGTATTGGCGCGGCCAGCACCGAGAACAGCGGCCGCCGGCTCAACGCCCTTCTCAATGAGGCCGATTACGCGTTGTATCAAAGCCGTAACGAGCATCGCCACTCCGACCGCCCCGCTTAACACTTAATCATCACACCCCACTCACAATAAAAACCTATTTTTTACAAAAATTATTCTTTTTCACACCTTTCTTGCCGCCCCTTTGTAAATTTGTTTATTAAACTCCTTACTGGCATTTACAGTTAAGTCTCAGGGAGCAAAACTGCGGATGCTGAATTTCTGCCTACTAAAAAACAAGGAAGGAGCTATGGACGCCAAACGCTTTCTCGCATCCAGTATTGCTTGCGCATCGTTAGCCGTTGCTACTACGGCCGTTGCCGAGGACACCATTCCGGATCGGTATTTCTACCTGGGTGGTCACATCGGCCAGAGCTGGCTGGATATCGGTGATCACTACGAAGGCGACGGCTACTTCGCCGACAACGTCTACGAAAACGATACCGTGACCATGCCCGGCGCCCAGATCGGTTATCGCTTCAGCGAAAACTGGTCCGTACAGGCCTGGTACGATCGCAACAACATGTCCACCAGCGACGGCGAAGTGTACCTGCGGAACAATTTCGCCAGCCTGCGCCGTCACTTCAACGGCGACGGCCCGATCGAAAGCTATGTCGGTCTCGGCGCCGGTGAAACCCGCACCGAGTTCAACACCGAAAGCGACGATGACTTCAAGGAAACCACCGGCGGCATCGAGTTCGGTGTACAAACCGCACTCGCCGACAACTTCCTGATCGACGTCGGCGCACGCCCCACATACAGCTTCCGCTCCGAGCGCTGGGACGGCCAGGTCTACGCCGCCCTGAACGTTCTGGTCGGCGCACAGTATGACGAAGAGCCGAAACCCGAGCCGGTTACCGAAACCGCCACCGACAGCGACAACGACGGTGTACCGGATTCCAACGACCGCTGCCCCGGCACTCCCGCGGGCGCCAGTGTTGACGCTCAGGGCTGTGAGCTGGATGACGACGGCGACGGCGTCGTAAACAGCAAGGACGAGTGCCCGGATACGCCGGCACGCGCCAAGGTTGACGATAAAGGCTGTCAGGAGTACCTGACCAAGGACGTGCGCGAAACCCTGTACGTTGAGTTTGGTCTCGACAAAGCGGAAGTGCGCGAAACCTCCTACCCGGAACTGGAAGGTCTGAGCGATCAGATGTACCAGTATCCGTCCGCTGACCTGATCCTCGAAGGTCATACCGACAGCACCGGCGCTGCTTCTTACAATCAGCAGCTTTCCGAGAAGCGTGCGGATGCGGTGAAGCGTGTCATGGTCGAAGAGTTCGGCATCGATGAGAGCCGGATCACCACCGAAGGTTACGGCGAAGCCAAGCCGATTGCTGACAACAGCACTCGCGACGGCCGCGCTCAGAACCGCCGCGTGGAAGCGATCATGAAAGCCACCACCGAAGAAGCGCAGTACGACAACGACTAAGTCGTCCAGCGTTCTCTTCAACCCAAAAAGGGCCGGCATCCGCCGGCCCTTTTTTGTTGGCGTTGAAAGTTGGCCGTAGAAACAGCCGGTGGCCGCGTCGCCGTGCGCGAAAGGCAAGGGAGTCAATGAGACTCAGCCGATCTGCCTGATAATCAACCTTCATTCGTTACCACTGAATAACGGGAAGGGATCATGGCGAAAGACGCAATCGGCTTTGCCCTGAGCGCGCTGAACCGGCTGGCCGGCTCATCGATGCTCGACCGCCTGGGTATGCGCCACACCGCGGAGCGGCTTGCCTACCGCCTCACCAAGGGCGGCTTCCAGGTGATCACCACCAGCGCCCGCGCGTTTAAATCCAACAATCCGTCCGACAAGCCGCAGCGTCTCGACGCGCCGGGGCACACCACCGGCCTGTTCGACCTGGGCATCACCGACGAGCAGCAGATGATCCGCGACAGCGTGCGGGCCTTCGCCGCCGAGGTGCTGCGCGAAAACGCGGAACAGTCGGACGCCGAGCAACGCACCAGCGACGACGTGCAAAGCCAGGCCCGGGAACTGGGCCTGAATTTCTTCGCCGTACCCGAAGCCCTGGGCGGCGCCGCCGCCGAACGCTCCACGGTGACCAGCATGCTGGTGGCCGAGGAGCTGGCGCGCGGCGACATGGGCCAGGCGGTGGCGGTGCTGGCGCCGATGGGCGTGGCCAACGCCCTGACCCGCTGGGGCTCCGCCGTGCAGCAGGATAAATATCTGTCCACCTTCGCCGGTGAGGACGCGCCCCTGGCCACCATCGCGGTGTGCGAGCCGCGTCCGCTGTTCGATCCCATGACGCTGCGCACCACCGCCACCCGCGACGGCGACGACTGGCTGCTCAGCGGCGAGAAATCCCTGGTGCCGCTGGCCGCCGAAGCGGAGCTGTTCCTGGTCGCCGCCGAAACCGGCGACGGTCCGGCGGTGTTCATCGTCGAGGGCGGCAGCGAGGGCCTCAGCGCCGGCGACGACCCGGCCATGGGCATCCGCGCCAGCGGTCAGCGGCCGCTGCTGCTGGACAAGGTGCGCGTGCCCGACGCCAACCGCCTCGGCGACGACGATTTCAACTACCGTGAGTTCATCGATCTGGGCACCCTGGCCTGGTGCGCGCTGGCCATCGGAACCGCCCAGGCGGTGCTCGACTACGTGGTGCCCTACTGCAACGAACGCAAAGCGTTCGGCGAGCCGATCAGCCACCGCCAGGCGGTGGCGTTCATGGTCGCCGATATCGCCATCGAGCTGGACGCCATGCGCATGCTCACCTACCGCGCCGTGTGCCGGGCCGAGCAAGGCAAGCCGTTCCAGCGCGAGACGCACCTGGCCCGCACCCTGGTCAAGGACAAGGCGATGCAGATCGGCACCGACGGCGTCCAGCTGCTGGGCGGCCACGGTTTTACCCACGAATACCCGGTGGAACGCTGGTATCGCGATCTGCGCGCGATCGGCGTGGTCTTCGGCGGCCTGCACCTGTAACGCCGCCCGCACCCATAACGGAAGAGACAGCATGAACATCGAGATTCCGAAGAAATTCAAACCGGTGATCAACAATGCCCGGCAGGTGGCCCTGAACACCTTCCGGCCCATCTCCCGCAAATACGACCGTGCCGAACACCAGCGCCCCAAGGAGCTCGACATGGTCGCCTCGGTGCTGGACGGCTTCAACGAAGGCGACCCGGCCAACTCCGCCGGCGCCAGCCAGACCGGCAAGGGCAAGGTGCAGGAAGACGGCGGCGTGAAGAACGGCGCCAACATGATGACCTGCCTGGGCGCCCTGGAATTCTGCTACGGCGACACCGGCTTTCTGCTCGCCATGCCGCGCCAGGGCCTGGGTAACGCGGCCATCGCCGCGGTCGCCACCGACGAGCAGCTGGAGCGCTTCAAGGGCAAATGGGCGGCCATGGCGATCACCGAGCCCGGCGCCGGCTCCGACTCGGCGGCGATCCGCACCACCGCCAAGGAAGACGGCGACCACTATGTGCTCAACGGCGAGAAGATCTACGTCACCTCCGGCGAGCGCGCCGACTGCGTGGTGGTGTGGGCCAGCCTGGACCCGAAGCTGGGCCGCGCGGCGATCAAGTCGTTCGTGGTGGAATGGGGCACGCCCGGCATGGAGCTGGCGCGTCTGGAGAAGAAGCTCGGCATTCGCGCCTCCGACACCGCCGCCATCACCTTCAACGATTGCCGGGTGCCCAAAGAGAACCTGCTCGGCAACCCCGAGGTGGACACCAAGGGCTTCGGCGGCGTGATGGAAACCTTCGACAACACCCGCCCGCTGGTGGCCTGCTTCGCCCTGGGAGTGGCCAAGGCGTCGCTGGAACGGACCCGGGAACTGCTCAGCGAAGCGATCGAGTACGACTACGGCAAGCCGGTGGACAACGCCAGCGCCGCCGAGGCGGAGCTGTACCGCATGGAAGCGGAATGGGAAGCGGCCTACTGGCTGGCCATGAAAGCGGCCTGGATGGCCGACAACAAGCAGTCCAACTCGGTGGAAGCGTCGATCTCCAAGGCCAAGGCCGGCCGCGTGGGCAACTACGTCACCCTCAAATGCGTGGAACTGGCCGGCTCCATCGGCTACACCGAGGACGAGCTGCTGGAGAAATGGGCGCGGGACTCCAAGATCCTCGACATCTTCGAAGGCACCCAGCAGATCCAGAAGCTGATCATCGCCCGCCGCGTCCTCGGCCTGACTTCCAAAGAGCTAAAATAAAAACCACCTTGTAGGAGCGGGCCTCGCCCGCGAAAGGGAGCGAAGCTACCGGCAGGATGCCAGAGAGATTTCTAACGACAGCACCAACACCCTCTCTGGAATCCTGCCGGCCGGCTTTGCCGGCCTTTCGCGGGCAAGGCCCGCTCCTACGAGCGCGCGGCTACAGCCGCGCGGCAAGCTCCGACCCTTGCTTGATGGCGCGCTTGGCGTCCAGCTCGGCGGCCAGGTCGGCGCCGCCGATCAGATGGTGGTTGGCGGCGCCTTCCTGGTACAGCTCGCGCAGGGACTCCTGCCCGGCGCAGATCACCACCTGGTCCACTTCCAGCAAGCCTTGTTTGTGGAGCAAGCCTTGCTTGTCATTCTGGGTGATATGCAGGCCGTGGTCGTCGATGCGGTCGTAGCTGCAGCCGGCCAGCATTTCCACATTGCGGTGTTTGAGCGTGGCGCGGTGCACCCAGCCGCTGGTTTTGCCCAGCCCCTTGCCCGGCGTGCTTTCCTTGCGCTGCAGCAGGTAGATTTTCCGCGCCGGGGTTTCCGGGTGCTTGTCCACCAGGCCGCCACGGGTGTCCGCGTTGAAATCCACGCCCCACTCCGCCAGCCATTCGGGCAGCGGCTGGGCGCCGTCGCGGGGCGCTTCGGCCAGGAATTCCGCCACGTCGAAGCCGATGCCGCCGGCGCCGATGATCGCCACGCGTTCGCCCACCTGCACCTTGCCACGCAGCACGTCCACGTAGGACACCACCTTGGCGTGGTCGATGCCGTCGATGCCCGGCCGGCGCGGGGACACCCCGGTGGCGATGACGATCTCCTGGAAACCTTCGCGCTCCAGTTCGTCGCTCTCCACGCGCCGGTTCAGCACCACCTTGACGCCGGTGCGTTCGATGCGCTTTTGAAAGTAGCGCAGGGTCTCGTGGAACTCTTCCTTGCCGGGGATCACCTTGGCCATGTTGAACTGACCGCCGATCTCGCCGGCCTGGTCGAACAGGGTCACGTCGTGGCCGCGCTCCGCCGCCACCGTGGCGCAGGCCAGCCCGGCGGGGCCGGCGCCCACCACCGCCACTTTCTTGGGCGTGGCGGTGCGCAGATAGACCAGCTCGGTTTCATGGCAGGCGCGCGGGTTCACCAGGCAGGAGGCGCGCTTGAGCTCGAAGGTATGATCCAGGCAGGCCTGGTTGCAGGCGATGCAGGTGTTGATCTCGTCGGCGCGGCCTTCGGCGGCCTTGTTGACGAACTCCGAGTCCGCCAGCAGCGGCCGGGCCATGGACACCGCGTCCGCCTGGCCGCTGGCGATGATGCGCTCGGCGGTGTCCGGATCGTTGATCCGGTTGGAGGCCACCACCGGGATCGACACCACGTTTTTCACCTGGCGGGTGACTTCCGCGAACGCCGCCCGGGGCACCGAGGTGACGATGGTGGGCACCCGCGCTTCGTGCCAGCCGATGCCGCTGTTGATCAGGCTGGCGCCGGCTTTTTCGATGGCGCGGGCCAGATCCAGCACTTCCTCGCGGGTGCTGCCGTCGGGCACCAGATCAATCACCGAGAGGCGGTACATGATGATGAAGTCCTCGCCGCAGCGGCGGCGGGTTTCCTCGACGATCTCCACCGGGAAGCGGCGGCGGTTTTCGGCGCTGCCGCCGTACTCGTCGCTGCGCTTGTTGGTGCGCGGCGCGGTGAACTGATTAATCAGATAGCCCTCGGAGCCCATGATTTCCACGCCGTCGTAGCCGGCTTCCTTGGCCAGCTCGGCGGTGCGCGCGAAGTCCTGCACCGTGGAGCGCACTTCGCGGGTGCTCATGGCCTTGGGCTTGAACGGGTTGATCGGGCTTTTGATCGCCGAGGCGGAGCGGGAGAACGGGTGGTAGCTGTAGCGGCCGGCGTGCAGCACCTGCAGCGCGATCTTGCCGCCTTCGCGGTGCACCGCCTCGGTGATCTTGCGGTGGTTGCGGATATCCAGCTTGCTGTTGAAGGTGCCGGACAGCGGGTAGAACCAGCCGTGGCGGTTGGGGTTGATACCACCGGTCACGGACAGGGCCACCCCGCCCCGCGCCCGCTCGGCGAAATAGGCGGCCAGCTTCGGGTAGTGCCAGAAACGGTCTTCCAGGCCGGTGTGCATGGACCCCATGATCACCCGGTTCTTGAGCCGGGTGTGCCCCAGATCCAGGGGGGAAAGCAGGTGGGAATAACCGTTGGCCGCCATGGTGTTCTCCTGTGTGGGCTGGGCGGGCCGCGCGACGTTGTACGCGGCGGCCGCCTGGCTGCAATCTGGACGCCGTCAAGATAGAGTGCTATGTTGACACTGTCAAGATAACATCCGTGACTTCGAAAGACAGGCAACCACCATGACGCAACCGGGCCGCTACCATCACGGAGACCTGCACGCCGCGCTGCTTCGCGAGGCCGCCGTACTGCTGCGCGAACAGGGCGTGGAAGGGCTGTCGCTGCGGCGCCTGGCGGAACGCGCCGGGGTGTCGCGCACCGCGCCCTACCACCACTTCACCGATAAGAACGCGCTGCTCTGCGCCCTCGCCGAGGACGGCTTCCGCCGGCTGGACCGCTTGATGGAAGAGGCCGACTTCCGGGCGGACGACCCGGAGCCCGGGCTGCGCCGTTTCGTGCGCGGCTATCTGCGTTTCGCCTGCGACGACCCGGAGCAGTACGAGCTGATGTTCGGCCGTACCCTGTGGAAGACCGGGCGCCCCACCGAGTCGCTGACGCGGGTGGCGCACGGCTGCTTCCGGCGTTACGTGGATAAGCTGCAGGCGGACGGCATCGGCGCCCACCTGCCCGGCGGCACCGACGCCCTGCGCGTGGCCCAGGCCAGCTGGGCCACGCTGCACGGCCTGTGCCGGCTGTTGCTGGACGGCATTTATGTGGACCGGCAGGACATGGAGGCGGTCAGCGACCAGGCAGTGGCGCTGATGCTGGCCGCTGTGCGGCCTGCTCAGTAGCTCGGCTTGTGGGAGCTTGCCTGCAAGCGAAAGGCCGGCTTTGCCGGCCGGCAGGATTCCAGAGAGTGTGTTGGTGCTGTCGTTAGAGGTGTCTCTGGCATCCTGCCGGGAGCTTCGCTCCCTTTCGCGGGCATGGCCCGCTCGCACAAGGCAAGCTCGCACAAAGCCGGCCTCGCAAGCCTTTAGCGTTGCGCCGCCAGGAACTCGGTGAGGACTTCGATATAGTCGTCGTAGGCCTCGTACTGGGGGACGTGGCCGATGCCTTCCAGTTCCACCAGCTTGGCGTCGGGGATGGCTTCGGCGGCTTCGGCGCCGAGACGGTCATAGCGCCCCAGTTCTTTCTGCTTTTCTTCCGGCGCGCGGTTGCGGCCCAAGGCGGTGCGGTCGCGGGTGCCGATGATCAGCAGGGCGGGCACTTCCACGTCCGGGAATTCGTGCACCACCGGCTGGTTGAAGATCATGTCGTAGTGCAAGGCCGAGTTCCAGGCGATGCGCGGGTAGTCCGGGCCGCGCAGCCAGCCCTGCTGGATGGTCAGCAACGGCGCGTACTCTTCCTTCCACTGACCGTCGAAGTACGCCTTGGTCATGTAGGCCTTGATGTCTTCGGGTTTCTTTTTCAGCTCGCCCTGGTACCAGGCGTCCACGGACTGCCAGGGCACGTCCTGGCGCCAGTCTTCCAGGCCGATGGGATTGACCAGCACCAGGGCGTCGCTGCGCTCGGGAAACATCAGCGTGAAGCGGGTGGCGAGCATGCCGCCCATGGAATGGCCCACCACGGTGGCGCTGTCCACCTCCAGTGTGTCCAGCAAGGTGCGGGTGTGATCGGCCAGGGTCTGGAAGGAATACTGGAAGTGTTCCGGCTTGCTGGATTTGCCGAAGCCGATCTGGTCCGGCACCACCACGCGGTAGCCTTCCTCGGTCAGCCGCTCGATGGTGGTTTGCCAATAGGCGCCGGAGAAATTCTTGCCGTGCAGCAGCAGCACGGTGTCGCCGTTGGGCTGCTCCGGGCGCACGTCCATATAGGCCATTTCCAGCGTCTGCCGCTGGCTGTCCAGCTTCAGGGTGTGCACCGGATGGGGGTAGTCGTAGCCGCTGAGGCGGGCGTCGAAGGCGGGCTTTTCCGCCGCCATGGCCGGGTTGCCGAGCGCCAGCGCGCACAGCGCCAGCAAGGATGTGAATACGCGCATGATTCCCTTCTCCTGTTGATACAGCCGTTCAGGGGTGGAGACCCGCACAACGGGAAAGTTCCGCGATTCAGTCCGGCAGCGGCAGCGCAAGCCGCACCCGCAGACCGCCCAGCGGGCTGTCGGTGAGGGTCAGCTGTCCGCCGTAGGCGGCCACCGTGTCACTGACGATGGCCAGACCCAGGCCGTCGCCGGCGACCCGCTCATCCAGGCGGCGGCCGCGCTGCAGCACCTGCTCGCGGCGTGATGGCGGGATGCCGGGCCCGTCGTCGTCCACGGTGACCGTCAACAGGCCGCCGTCCCGCGCCAGTGTCAACCGTACCTCGCCGGCGGCCCATTTGCAGGCGTTGTCGAGCAGATTGCCGAGCAGTTCCAGCATGTCGCCGCGCTCCACCGCCAGCGGCGGCAGCCCGGTGCCGTGCACCACCAGGTTGAGCGGCTTGCGGTGGGCGCGGCGCAGGGTGTCGGCCAGGGCTTCCAGATCCTGGCCCGGTTCGAAGCGGGTGGCGGCGGTGGCGCCGGCGGCGACGCGGGCGCGGCCCAGGGCGCGGCGCACATTGGCTTCGATCTGGTCCAGTTGCGCCAGCAGCAGGGCATGCAGTTCCGGGGCGCGCTGGCGCAGTTCCGTGTCGCAGCGGTTGCGCAGCACCGCCAGCGGCGTTTTGAGCGCGTGCCCCAGGTCGCCCAGGGCGTGCCGGGAGCGGTCCAGCTGCTGCTCCATGTGCCGCTGCAGGCGGTTGATCTCGGTGACCAGCGGGCGCAGTTCCCGGGCCACGTCCTGGTCCAGCTCGGCGCGCTGGCCGCCGCGCAGCTGTTCGATCTGCCGGCGCGCCGCGTTGAGCGGCTTGAGGCCGCGGCGGATCAGCCATTGCTGGACCAGGGCCAGGGCCGCCAGCACCAGCACCCAGGCCAGCAGGGCGGCGGTGCGGGTATCGCGGAAACTGGCCTGTTGCGGGGCGTAGTCCTGGGCCACCACCACGGTGAGGTCCTGGCCGTCGCGCCGGAAACGGGTGCGGTAGCGCAGCAGGCTCTGGCCGTGCGGGCCGGGCAGCAGCTCGGTGTCCATGCCCGGGTTTTCCGGCAGCGGCAAACGGGCGTCCCACAGCGACCGGGAGCGCCAGCGCTGGCCGTCGATCAGCACCACGAAATAGCGGCCGGACAGCGGGCGCCGGTAGGCCGGGTCGAGCATTTCCTGTTCCAGCACCAGCCCGTCCGGGCCGGGCACCATGGCGGCCAGCACGCTGGCGGCCTCGTCGCGCAGCTGGCCGGCGCTGATCTCACGCTGTTCGCGCTCCAGCCACCAGAGCGCGCCCTGCCCCACCAGCACGCCGGCCAGCAGCAGGCTGACGAACAGGCTGACCCCCAGCCGGACGCCGATGGCGCGCATTCAATCGCGCCCCGTGAACAAATAGCCCTGGCCGCGCCGGGTCTGGATCACCTGGCCACCGAGCTTGCGGCGCAACCGGTTGATGTGCACCTCCACCACGTTGGAGTCGCGCTCGCTTTCGCCGTCGTAGAGGTGCTCGCTGAGCGCGATCTTCGACAACAGCCGGCCCGGGTTGAGCATGAAGTAACGCAGCATGCGGAATTCCGCGCCGGTCAGTTCAACCTCCTGCTGGTCCAGCCAGGCGCTCTGGCGCTCTTCGTCCAGCTCCACGCCGCAGGCGCGCAGGCGGCTCTGGTTGGCGCTGCCGTGGCTGCGCCGCAGCACCGCCTGCACCCGCAGCAGCAGCTCCTCCGGGTGGAAGGGTTTGGTGAGGTAGTCGTCGGCGCCGGCGCGCAGGCCGTCGACGCGCTCCGCCCAGCTGTCGCGGGCGGTGAGAATCAGCACCGGCATGCTCAGACCCTGTTCCCGCCAGCGCCGCAGCACTTCCAGGCCGTCCAGGCCGGGCAGCCCCAGGTCCAGAATCACCAGGTCGAAATCATCGTCGTGGGCACGCACCAGGGCGTCGCGGCCGTCCGCCAGCCAGTCCACCGCGTAGCCGTGATCGCGCAGCAGCGGCAGCAGCTGGTCGGCCAGGGCGACGGTGTCTTCCACCAGCAGCAGGCGCATCAGTCGTCCACTTCGTCTTCGAGAACACGCCCGGTGCGGGCGTCGATTTCCAGCTCGCGGACCACGCCGTCGCCGGTCAGCAGCTCGATTTCATAGATAAATTCACCATCGTCGTCGTCCAACTCCGCCTCCAGCAGACGGGCGCCGGGGTAGCGCTCATCCGCCTGGCGGAGGATCGCCTGGAACGGCAACACCTCCCCGCTTTGCCGCAGCCGCAGGGCCTCGTCCTGATCCACATCCAGCGCCAGGGCGGAGGTCGCCCAAGCCAAGGAAAGGGCGACCAGGGCCGCCCCTCCGAGTAACACACGCATTAGTCGTCACGCTCCTCGCGCAGGATTTCACCACTGGTGGCGTCCAGCTCCAGATCCCATTCCTGGCCCTGGGCGTCGCGCAGATCGACCTGATAGATCAGGCGGCCGTATTCGTCTTCCAGCTCGGTGTCTTCCACGGTGGCCTCGGGATGCTTGGCCAGGGCCGCTTCGTTGAGCTTTTCGAACGACAGGATCTTACCGTCCTGCACCAGTTTCATCGCCCGGTCCGGGCCCACGTCGTCCGCGTGCACCAGGGTGGTGGTGCCGGCGAAGCCGATCAGGGTGGCGAGCAAAGTCTTTTTGATGGCGTTCATGAGTCTCTCCTTTGTCCTCATTGCGTTGGGTACGGGAGTGACTCTACGCCGGCCAGCTTAATTCTCCCTGAAGCCCGCCTTAACGCAACCTTAAAGCGCGCGCAAGGACCCGGGCGGAGACCCGGGGCCGCAGGCGTGCTTGCAAAACGGCGCGTCTAGGGCCAACTTATGCTTTTTAAAATTGACTTCCATTATTCGAAAAACACGTGGGTAAACCCGCGCGGTTGAAACAAAAGGACGCTCCATGGACACCGATCTTTCCGACCTCCTCGCCCTGCTCGACCTCACCCCCCTGGATGACGACCTGTTCCAGGGCGAGAGCCGCAACATTGTCGGACCCCGAATTTTCGGTGGCCAGGTGATCGCCCAGGCGCTGGTGGCGGCGGCACGCACCGTGCCCGCGCGCACCGCGCACTCCCTGCAGGCGTACTTCCTGCGTCCCGGCGATGCCCGGGAACCGGTGCTGTACCGGGTGGAGCGCATCCGTGACGGCGGCACCTTCAGCACCCGCCGGGTGGTGGCGGAGCAGCGCGGCCGCCCGATCTTCGATTTCGCCGCCTCCTTTCACAATGCCGAGGACGGCCCGGCCCATCAGACCGCCGAGCACGGCGCGCCGGACCCGGACGGGCTGGCGGACGAGCAGACCGTTACCGCCGAGTTTCTGAAGGACGAGGACATTTCCGAGAATTTCCGCGCCGCCCTGCTGCGCCGCAAGCCGGTGGAAATCCGCCCAGTGACCCGGCGCCACCCGCTGCGCCCGGAGAAGGCGGAGCCGATCCGCCAGGTGTGGCTGCGCGCCGCCGGCGAGGCCGGCGACGACCCGCTGATCCACCAGGCGCTGCTCGCCTATGTGTCCGACCACAGCCTGATGGGCACCGCCCTGCTGCCCCACGGCATCACCTTCCTGGACCGGGATATGCAGGTGGCGAGCCTGGACCATACGCTGTGGTTCCATCGGCCGGTGCGGCTGGACGACTGGCTGTTCTACGACATGGAGAGCCCGATCGCCACCGGGGCGCGGGGCTTCAATCGGGGGCAGGTGTTCAATCGGGCCGGGGAACTGGTGGCTTCGGTGTGTCAGGAAGGCTTGATGCGGAAAGCTTGAATTTGTAGGAGCTTGCCTGCAAGCGAAAGGGCGACTACGTCGCCCGGCGGGATTCCAGAGAGGCTGTCGGAGCTACCGTTAGAGACCTCTCTGGCATCCTGCCGGCAAGCGCTGCTTGCCTTTCGCGGGCTGGGCCCGCTCCCACAGGGCCCGCTCGCACAGGCCCATTCCTACAACGGCAGTCGGTTACTTCTCGACGATGGCGACGACGCCCTGGCCGCCGGCGGCGCAGATGGAGATCAGGCAGCGGCCTGAGCCCTTCTCGTTGAGCAGCTTGGCGGCGTTGGCCAGGATGCGCGCGCCGGTGGCGGCGAACGGGTGGCCGGCCGCCAGGGACGAGCCCTTGACGTTGAGCTTGGTCATGTCGATTTCGCCCAGCGGCTTGTCGCGGCCCAGACGCTCCTTGCAGAAGGTTTCGTCGTTCCAGGCTTTCAAAGTAGTGAGCACCTGGGAGGCGAAGGCTTCGTGGATTTCGTAGAAATCGAAGTCCTGCAGGGTGAGGCCGGCGCGGTCGAGCATGCGCGGCACGGCGTAGGCCGGCGCCATCAGCAGGCCCTCTTTCTTGCCGATGAAGTCCACCGCCGCCACTTCGCAGTGGGTCAGGTAGGCCTGTACCGGCAGCCCGCGTTCCTGGGCCCAGTCCTCGGAGGCCAGCAGCACGGTGGAGGCGCCGTCGGTGAGCGGCGTGGAGTTGGCGGCGGTCATGGTGCCTTCGGAACCGCCGAACACCGGCTTCAGGGTGCTCAGCTTCTCGATGGTGGAGTCGCCGCGCATGTTGTTGTCGCGCTCGAGGCCGTGGAACGGCGTCATCAGGTCGCCCTGCCAGCCCTCTTCATAGGATTTCGCCAGGTTCTGGTGTGAGCGCCAGGCCAGTTCGTCCTGCGCTTCGCGGGGGATGCCCCATTCGGCGGCGGTGATCGCCTGGTGCTCGCCCATGGACAGGCCGGTGCGCGGCTCGCCGTTCTTGGGGATGTCCGGAATCATCAGCTTGGGGTTGAGCAGCTTGACCGCCTGCTTGAGCTTGTCACCGTTGCTCTTGGCGCGGTTGATCTCCATGAAGATCTTGCGGGCCTGCTCGTTGACGCCCAGGGGCGCGTCCGAGGTGGTGTCCACACCGCCGGCCACGGCGCAGTCCACCTGGCCGAGGGCGATCTTGTTGGCCACCAGGATGGCCGCTTCCAGGCCGGTGCCGCAGGCCTGCTGCAGGTCGTAGGCGGGGGTTTCCGGCGCCAGCTTGGAGCCCAGCACGCACTCGCGCACCAGGTTGAAGTCCTTGGCGTGCTTCATCACCGCGCCGGCGGCCACTTCACCCATGCGCTCGCCGTGGAGTTTGAAACGATCCACCAGGCCGTTGAGCGCGGCGGTCAGCATTTCCTGGTTGTCGACCTCGAAATAAGCGGTATTGGAGCGGGCAAAGGGAATGCGGTTGCCGCCCACAATGGCCACCTTGCGTACGTTGTCGCCTGCCAGCATAGTAATTCCTCCACAGTGGCGTCGGGGAGGCCGGAGTGGCCGGCCCGAATGCCCAGGTTAACAGATGAGCGCAGTCTATCGCCCAACGGGCGGGCCTCATTGGCTTCGGCGCCTCCCGGCCTTCCCGTGCCGGTCAATACACCCTTCACACACGGGTGCTTCAATACGCCCCCTACGAATGCTCGGCAAAGGACACGACCATGAGCGATACCTATCAGGCAATTGCCAACTCCCCCATGGGCAAGGCCGTTTTCAGCGCCATTAACCTGCCCATCCCGGTGATTCTCGAACGCTGGCAGCCCGGCCAGAAATCCTTTATCAGCGGTGGCGTGCTGGTGGGTGCCGCGCCCGGATCCAGCGCCGTGGACACGGTGTTCGCCACGCTCAAGGGCGCCCCGGAGGCCAAACCGGCGGTGTTGGCCAACACCCGCAACGCCAACGACCTGCAGAAGCAGGCGGCGGCGGCCGGCCTCAACACCGACAACTACACCGCCACCCGCGAAGACGACAGCAAATTCAAAGCGCTGGTGTTCGACGCCACCGGCATCGAAAGCCCGGATGACCTCAAAACGCTGTGGGAATTCTTCCAGCCGGTGATCAAAAAACTGGATAAATGCGGCCGTGTGATCGTCATCGGGCGCACCCCGGAAACCCTGAGCGGCGCCGCCCGCGTCGCCCAGCGCGGCCTGGAAGGCTTCACCCGCTCGGTGGGCAAGGAAATCAAACGCGGCGCCACGGTACAGCTGGTGTACTGCGAAGCCGGCGCGGAAAGTCAGCTGGCCTCGCCGCTGCACTTCTTCCTGTCGCCGAAATCCGCCTATGTGTCGGCGCAGGTGGTGCGCGTGGGCCCCGCCGGCTTCGACGCGCAAAGCTTTGACTGGGACAAGCCGCTGGCCGGCAAAAAAGCCCTGGTCACCGGCGGCTCGCGCGGCATCGGCGCGTCCATCGCCCGGGTGCTGGCCCGCGACGGCGCCGAAGTCACGGTGCTGGACATTCCGCCGATGGCCGAGGACCTGAACAAGGTGGCCGAGGAGATCGGCGGCCAGAGCCTGGAACTGGACATCACCGCCGACGACGCGCCGCGCGTGATCGCCGACGCCGCCAAGAAAATGGGCGGCCTGGATATCCTGGTGCACAACGCCGGCGTCACCCGCGACAAGATGCTCGGCAACATGCCCGAGGGTCACTGGGACATGGTGATGAACATCAACATCGCCAGCCAGCTGCGCATCAACGAGCAACTGGTGGCCGACGGCGCCATGGGCGAAGGCGGTCGCATCGTGTCGATCAGCTCCATCGCCGGCATCGCCGGCAACCTGGGCCAGACCAACTACGGCACCTCCAAGGCCGCGGTGATCGGCATGATCGACACCTACTCCGAGGAGTACGCGGACAAGGGCATCACCGTGAACGCGGTGGCGCCGGGCTTCATCGAAACGCAGATGACCGCCGCCATCCCCTTCACCATCCGCGAAGCCGGCCGGCGCATGAACGCCATGAGCCAGGGCGGCCAGCCGGTGGACGTGGCGGAAACCATCTCGTTCTTCGCCAGCCCCGCCTCCCAGGGCCTCACCGGCAACGTGGTGCGCGTCTGCGGCCAGATGATGCTGGGCGCCTGATCGGCCTGGCGTAGAAAGCTTGTGGGAGCGGCCCCGCCCGCTCCCACCTCCCTTTCGACTTGAAACTCCCCTTCCCCACCGCCATCTAACCTTGAACGGCACTCACTCGCCGCAATGAATTTCCGAGGTTTCGATGGGTTTCGGTCGCGTTTTCCTGACCATTTTCGTGCTCGCCCTGGTGGAGGTCATGGTACTGGCCGCCGTGGCGGACTTTATCGGCTGGCCGATCACCATTCTGATGGTGGTGGTCACCGCCCTGCTGGGCACCGCCCTGTTCCGCAGTCAGGGCCTGCAGACCTGGCAACGGCTTAACCAGCGCATGAACCAGGGTGAAATGCCCGGCCGGGAGCTGGCCGAAGGCATGATGCTGCTGCTCGGCGGCGCCTTCCTGATCACCCCCGGGTTTATCACCGACGCCCTGGGCTTCGCCCTGCTGCTGCCGTTTTCACGGCGCGCCATGGCCGATTATCTGATCCGCAAGGGCACGCTGCAGACCTTCGCCACCCGGGGCGGCCCGGGCGGCGGCGCCTTCTTCTACCAGAGCCGCACCGTCTATCCCGGCGGATCGCGGCCCGGCCAGTCCGGGCCCGGCTCCGCCAATGACCCCGCCCACCGGCCCGGCCCCGGCGAGCGCCCCGGCGTCACCATCGAGGGCGAAGCCGACGAGCCCAACGACAGCCGCCGATAACGGGTTGCTACCTTCCCGGAGGAGGGCCCTCCAACGTGGCGTGTTCCCTCCAGCAGGGACGCGGGTCTGTGTGCGGCCCTTCCGGGAACGCCGTGAACCCGTCCCTGGGGGCTCCCTGTCGAACGTCCTGTTCTCCAGGGTCCCGGAAGGGCCGCACACAGACCCGCTCCAGTGAGAAATTCCGGTGCTCCGGGTTATCGCTGGCGCCTCACCTGTCTACGAAGCTGGTTTGGTGATATCGGGCCTTGTGGGAGCGGGCCCCGCCCGCGAAAGGGAGCGAAGCTCCCGGCAGGATGTCAGAAACTTTTCTCTCCAGAGAGGCCGCACCGGGATCGGGGCAATGGTGGTGCCTGGAGGGAGCTGTTTGGCCAGGGACGGCCAAACTAACAGCGGGCATGGATGGCTTGAGCGGTCCCTGAAGGCACCACCATTGCACCGCGTCTCCGATACGGAGCTCCGGACACCTGAAGAACCAGGTCTCTGGAGTCCTGCCGGCAAGCTCCGCTTGCCTTTCGCGGGCCGGGCCCGCTCCCACAGCCCGCTCCAGCAGGAGTCAGAGTTTGGCGGCGGCTTCGGCGGCGTCTTCTTCGGCTTTGAGTTTGCGGTACTCGATGGGGGTCATGCCCACCCAGCGCTTGAAGGCGCGGTAGAAGGTGGAGGGTTCGGAGAAGCCGGTGAGGTAGACGATTTCGTCGATGGATTCGTCGGTGCCGGCGAGCAGGCGCTTGGCCAGCTTGCAGCGGTAGTCGGCCACCAGCTGGTTGAAGTTGGTGCCGGCGTCGGCGAGCCGGGTGCGCAGCTGGCGGGCTTTGATGCCCAGGCGCTCGGCCACTTCTTCCAGGTTGGCGTGGCCGGATTCCAGCAGCTCGGCGATCAGCCGGTTGACCTGGGCCACCAGGTCCTGCTTCTCCAGGCGCGCCACCTGCTCGCTGGCGAGCTGCTCGTGCAGACGCAGCAACTCCGGCTCGTGGTGGGCGGAGGGCAGCGCCATCAGGCGGGAGTCGAAATAGACGCCCACGGACGGCATGCCGAATTTCACCGGGCAGCCGAAGGCGCGCTCGTATTCGGCCTTGTCGGCGTGGTGTTCGTGGCCGAAGTGGACTTCCAGGGGCTCGAAGGCGTCGTCGGTGACGAAGCGGAAGAACTTGATCAGCCCCATCATCACGCATTCGTTGAGGTGCGCCAGGCGGCGGCCCCAGAACGGCTGACGCAGGAAGACCCGCTCGCCCTCTTCGAACAGTTCAGCCCGGGCCGCGTCGGAGAGCAGCCGCTGATAGCTGAGCGCACGGTGCAGGCCCTCGCCGAAGGTGGGGCTGGAGAGAAACAGATACTCCAGCACCTGGCCCTTGTAGACGGGCATGTGCTTGCCCAGATGCAGGCCCACATGCTCGTCGTTGGAGACCTTCGCCAACGCCTCCCAGAACCATTCCTGGCCATCGTGGGGCGTGCGCAGATCCGGCACGTTCAATATGGACGGGTCCAGGCCCAGCTCGGCCAGTACCGCGTCGGCATCAATGCCGGCGTTGAGCATGGCCCGGTAGGCCATGCGCAGAAGCACGCCGGAATCGGTCAGTTCTGCCATCCTGTTGCGACTTCCCCAAACGGTAAATACCAAGTGGTGAGACTAGCACACCGTCCGGGGACCCGGAACCGCTTCACACCGTGGCGTTTTTCGGCTTGCGCCGGGACGGCAGCGCCAGGCGGTTAATCCGCTTGAGCACGGTGCCGAACTGGCGGCTCAGACGGCCGCTGTTGTAGTGCAGACCGTAGCGCTCGGCAATCTCGCGCACCTTGGGCGCCACCTGCTTGTAGCGGTTGGACGGCATGTCCGGGAACAGGTGGTGCTCGATCTGGTGGCTGAGGTTGCCGGACATGATGTGGAACAGCGGGCCGCCTTCCAGGTTGGAGGAGCCCAGCAGTTGGCGCAGGTACCACTGGCCGCGGGTCTCGTTCTCGATTTCCGCCTCGCTGAACATTTCCGCGTGCTCGGTGAAATGGCCGCAGAAAATGATCAGGTACGACCACAGGTTGCGGGTCAGGTTGGCGGTGGCGTTGCCCGCCAGCACCCAGGGGGCGAACGGGCCGGCCAGCAGCGGGAACAGCAGATAGTCCTTACCCACCTGCTTGCGCACCTTCTTCATGATCTTGCGGCGCTGCGCGCGGTATTCGGCGAAGCTTTTCTCGCCCTTGAGCACGCGCTCCACTTCCAGGTCGTGAAACGCCACGCCCCACTGGAACAACGAGGCCAGCACCCAGTTATAGGCGGGCTGGAACAGGTAGGCCGGGTTCCAGCGCTGCTCTTCGGACATGCGCATGATGCCGTAGCCCACATCCCGGTCCTTGCCGACCACGTTGGTGAAGGTGTGGTGCATGTAGTTGTGCGAATGCTTCCACTGCTCCGCCGGGCAGGTGTTGTCCCAGTCGTAGGTGGAGGAATCCAGCGCCGGGTCACCCAGCCAATCCCACTGGGCGTGCATCACGTTGTGGCCGATTTCCATGTTTTCCAGAATCTTGGACACCGACAGCAGCGCGGTGCCGGCCAGCCAGGCCGGCGGCAGCACGCCCAGGAACAGCAGGCCGCGGCCGGCCAGTTCCATGCCTTTCTGGGTGCGCACCAGACGGCGGATGTAGCGCGCGTCCTGCTCGCCCAGATCCGCCATGATCTCTTCACGCAGGGCGTCGATTTCGCGGCCGAAGGCGTCCACCTGGGAGCGCGTCAGCGTCACGCCCGGGCGTTCGAATACGATGGGGTCGAAATGATCTACTTTGGCATTCATAGCGTGCCTCCTTAGAGATCCAGTTCCACGTCGCCCTCGGCGGCGTGGACACAAATACGAACTTCCTGGCCGTTCAACTCGCGGCTTTTGCCGCTCTGCAGGTCGCGCACCCGGCCCTTGCTCACCTTGCACTTGCAAGTGTGGCAGATGCCCATGCGGCAACCGTGCTTGGGCTTGAGGCCGGCCTGCTCCGCCGCTTCCAGCAGCGACACCCCGGCGGCGGCCTCGGCCTGGCCGCCGGTGCGCGAGAAGTACAGCCGGCCGCCTTCACCGGCCACCACCGGCGCCG
This sequence comes from Alloalcanivorax venustensis ISO4, assembly GCF_015356855.1. Taxonomy (GTDB): domain Bacteria; phylum Pseudomonadota; class Gammaproteobacteria; order Pseudomonadales; family Alcanivoracaceae; genus Alloalcanivorax; species Alloalcanivorax venustensis. The sequence continues at coordinate 22,895 of NZ_ARXR01000010.1, read as the reverse complement.
CTTTGAAACGCTCATGGAACAGCGGCGCGCGGCCGTGTTCGCCGTGCCAATCCATCACCGTGTCGAGAAAGCCGGCCGGCCCGCAGGTGAAAACGGTGCGCGCGGCGGCATCGGCGATGTTATCCGTGAGCCAGTGTTCATCCAGACGGCCGGCCTGATCGCCGTCGCGCGGGCTGTCGCCGCTGAGGACGAGGCGCAGGTCGAGGCGCGGATCGCGGCGCAATTGCGCCAGGGAGTCGCTCAGCATCAGGTCCCGGTAGCGGCGTTCGAAGTGCACCCAGGTCACTTTGCCGTCGAAGTTGGACGCGAGCAGGGACTTCACGATACTGTGAACAGGTGTAATCCCGGAGCCTGCGGTGACCATCAGAAGGCGCTCCGGCACCGGGTCCGGCAGCACGAATTCGCCGGCCGGTTCGGCCAGGGTGAGCAGGTCGCCCTCCCGGCAACGGTTGACCAGATGGTCGCTGACGCCGCCCCGGCCCTGGCGCTTCACGCTGATGGTGGGCGCGCCGCCGGGGGCCGAGGACAGGGAGAAGCAGCGTTGATGCCGCACGCCTTCGATCTCCACGCCCAGCAGAACATGCTGACCGGCGCGGTGGCCTTTCCAAAGGCGGTTGGGTTGCAGGGTCAGGGTCACCGCCTGGTCACTCTCGCGCTGCACGCCGATCACCCGGGCGCGTATTTCGCGGGCGGACTGCAGCGGATCGAACAGGGCCAGATAGTCCTCCGGGTCGAACGGCGTGCTGAGCGCCTTGCCGAGACGACGGATCAGGCCCGGAGTACCGGATTGTGAATTTGAAGCGGTGATGACGTTCATGCCAACTCCCGTTTGTGTACGGTTGTGCTCTTTGTACCGAAGCGGGACACCAATGTCAACACATGTACACTTATACTTTTTTACACAGTAAAATCAACCAGTTGTCTGTATCCGGCCGGGGATTTTCAATAACATGGCGAAAATGCGGAGAATAAAAACGATGACTCGGGAGCAAAAACCATGAGCAGAGAGACTCCGACTCGGGGACGGCGGCCCAAGAGGGGGCGAACTCGCCAGGCGCTCATGGATGCGGCCCTGGATCTGGTGGCCAAGAAAGCCCCGTTCTCTTCCTTGAGCCTGCGTGAAGTGACCAAACGCGCCGGGGTGGTGCCCACCGCCTTTTATCGCCATTTCTCGGACATGAGCGCCCTGGGCCTGACCCTGCTGGACGAGTCCTTTCGCACCCTGCGCCAGATGATGCGTGAAGTGCGCCAGCAGGAACTGCCCAACGAACGCATGATCCGCGGGTCGATGGAGACCTTCTTCACCTACGTGCGCAATAACCGCACCCATTTCCTGTTCGTTTCAAAGGAGCTGTACGGCGGCTCGGCCACCATGCGCCAGGCCATCCGCCGTGAAATCCGCTTGTTCGTCAGTGAGCTGGCGATGGATATGGCGCGCTTTCCGTTCCTGGTGCGGGTCAACGCCGAGGACCTGCAGATGATGGCGTCCCTGGTGGTCAACAGCGTGGTCGCCCTGACCCAGGAAATGCTGGAGCTGGACGAAGACGACGACGCCGGCCAGCACGAGATGCTGATCATGGCGGAGAAACAGGTGCGCCTGATTTACTTCGGGGTGGCCCAGTGGCGCTCCGACACCCCGCCGCGCACCTGATCCGCCGGGATTGATAGGCCTGCTCGGGGGCTCCCCCAGGCGATACGGCCAATCCAGGCCGCTCTTCACACTGCCTATACTGTCCCCAATTTGCCGACGCCGCTGTTGTCACGCGGCGTCGGCCGTATTGGAGAGATCAAGGACGCTGTTATGAGTGACGTGAACTTCCGCGAGCTGCGCCACGCCCCGGCGATGCCGGTCAATTTCGCCAAGGCGGTGATGCGTGCCCGGGTGAAGCCCGGCAAAAACCCGCAACTGCCCAATGTCGGCCTGCGCCTCAACGATGTGGGCCTGGACGCCGGGCACCTGGCCGCCTACCGCAAGGTCTGCGGGTTCAGCGACGACGGCCGCCTGCCGGTCACCTACCCGCACATCCACGCCTTTCCGCTGCACATGGCGCTGATGATGGAAGACGGCTTCCCGTTCCCGGCCATGGGCCTGGTGCACGTGCGCAACAGCATCACCCAGTACCGCCCCATCGCCGAGCGCGAGCAGCTCAACATCAAATGCTACCTGGGCAACCTGACCCAGGTGGAAAAAGGCTACGAGTTTTCCATCTTCACGGTGGTCAGCACCGGCGGCGAACGGGTCTGGGCCAGCGAATCGGTGAACTTCTTCCGCGGCGGCGGCAGCGGCGTGAAAGCCGACAAGGGCTCGCGCGGCACCCCGGAACCGGTCACCGACGCCATTGAATGGAAGGTCCCCGGCAACACCGGCCGCCGTTACGGCGCCGTGTCCGGCGACCGCAACCCGATCCACCTCTACCCGCTGACCGCCAAACTGTTCGGCTTCAAGCGCCAGATCGCCCACGGCATGTGGTCCAAGGCCCGCGCCCTGGGGCAGCTGCAACACGAGCTGCCCGAGGAAGCCTTCACCGTGGCGGTGCAGTTCAAGGTGCCGATGTTCATCCCTGCCACGGTGAAGTTCGCCCGCGAAGAAAAGGACGGCGGCCTCGATTTCCGCGTGGTCGCCAAGGACGGCGTCAAACCGCACCTCACCGGCCAGCTGCGCCCGGTTTGACCGCCGCCTGCGCGGCGGTCCGCTGCAAGCTTAAAGCTTCAAGCTGCAGGCAGGCCGGGGCCGGCGTTCGCCGGCCGATACAGGATACAGGATTCAGGATACAGGATTCAGCGCGGAGGCAGGGCAGAAGGAATGGACAGACTTTTTGCTTCGCGCCTTTGCGTTCTGGTCAACGGCGCCATGTTAATACGCAAGCCTGTCCGCTGACTCCAAGGCCCCCTGTATCCTGCATCCTGAATCCTGTGTCGCTGCTCATGGCACGGCCTTTATGCCAGCATGGCCTGCCTGCAGCTGAACGCTTGCAGCCAGGCAGCTGCCAGGCTGCTAGAATCCTCCGCCATGAACGACACTCGAGACTACGCCGGGCTCTTTCTCGGCGACATTCCCTTACTGGACGTGCGCGCGCCGGTGGAATTCGCCAAGGGCGCCTTCCCCACCGCCAGCAACCTGCCGCTGCTCGACGATGACGAGCGGCACCGGGTGGGTATCCGCTACAAGCAGCAGGGCCAGCAGGCGGCCATCGATCTCGGCAACGAACTGGTCAGCGGCCGCAAGAAGAGCGCCCGCCTGGACGCCTGGCGGGCGTGGCACCGCGCCCACCCTGACGGCTATCTATACTGTTTCCGTGGCGGCCTGCGCAGCCGCACCACCCAGGCCTGGCTGGACCTGGCCGGCGTGCACGTGCCGCTGGTGGTGGGCGGCTACAAGGCGATGCGCCGCTTCCTGCTCGACCGGCTCAAGCACAACCTGCGCCACCTGCCCGTGGTGGTGCTCAGCGGCCGCACCGGCTGCGGCAAGACGCGTCTGATCGAACGGCTGACCGACGCCATCGATCTGGAAGGGATGGCCCACCATCGCGGCTCGGCGTTCGGCCGCCGGCCGGCGGGCCAACCCAGCCAGATCGATTTCGAGAACCGCCTGGCCATCGCCCTGCTCAAGCATCAGCACCGCGGCCCGGCGCCGGTGGTGGTGGAAGACGAAGGCAAGCTGATCGGCCGCTGCTATGTGCCGGACGATCTGCAGGCGCGCATCCGCCAGTCGCCGCGCGTGGTCATCGACGAACCGCTGGAAGCCCGCGTACAGGTGACTCTGGAGGACTACGTCACCGGACCGCTGGACGAATACAGCCGCCACTACGGCGAAGCGCAGGCGTTCGAGCGGCTGGCCGAGGCGCTGCTCGCCGCCCTCGACCGCATCCGCAAACGGCTGGGCGGCGCCCGCCATCAGTATTTGCGCGGCGAACTGGAAGCGGCGCTGGACCAGCAGCGCCACGGCGGCGACGTGGAGCGCCACCGGGTGTGGATCCGCGAACTGCTGAGCGGCTACTACGACCCCATGTACGATTACATGCTACAACGCCGGGACGGCCCGATTCTCTATCAGGGCAGCCGGGCGCAAGTGATGGAATACCTGAGCCACCGCGGATAGCCGGACACGCGGCGGTGAAGGGCCTGTTCACACAGGCCCTAATAACGTCCGGTAATACTCCCTATTGAACGGAGCCGACAATGATCAAACCCCTTCTGGCCACGGCCTGCGCCGTGCTGCTGCTGGCCGCCTGTGATTCCCGCGAACCGGCGCAAACTTTCACCTTCACCGCGATCCCCGACCAGGACGAGTCACGCCTGGAACAGCGCTTCGGCAAAGTGGCCGAGCACCTGGAAGAGGCGCTCGGCGTGCCGGTGAAATACGTGCCGGTGAAGTCCTACCCGGCGGCGGTCACCGCCTTCCGCAACGACGAAGTGCAGATGGCCTGGTTCGGCGGCCTGTCCGGGGTTCAGGCCCGGCGCCTGGTGCCCGGCTCGCAAGCCATTGCCCAGGGCCAGGAAGACACCGCCTTCAAATCCTATTTCATCGCCAATAGCAGCACCGGCCTGGAGCCCGGCGACAGCCTGCCCGACGCCTTCGCCGAGCAGCCGTCGTTCACTTTCGGCTCCAAGGGCAGCACCTCCGGCCGGCTGATGCCCGAGTATTACTTCCGCGAACGCTTCGGCGCGCCGCCCCAGGAACTGATCGACAAGGTCGGCTTCAGCGGCGACCACAGCCGCACCCTGTCGCTGGTGGAAAGCGGCGCCTACGCCACCGGCGCGCTCAACTATCAGGTCTGGGACCAGGCCCTGGCGGACGGCGACATCGACACCGACAAGGTGCAGGTGATCTGGGAAACCCCCGCCTACCCGGACTACCACTGGACCGTGCGCGGCGACCTGGACCAGCGCTTCGGCGAGGGCTTCAGCCAGCGGGTCACCGAGGTGTTGCTGGCGATCGACGACCCGGAGCTGCTCGAGGCCTTCCCGCGCAGCGCCTTCGTGCCCGCCGACAACGATGACTACCAGGCCATCGAAGACACCGCCGAAAGCATCGGCCTGCTGGATTGAACCGCGGTGAACGCCAGTGAAGCGCCGGCGCCCCTGTTCCACTTCCGGGGCGCCCGGCTCGGCCACGGCCGCGAGACGGTATTCCCCGCCCTGGACCTGACCGTCCGGCGCGGCGAAACCGTGGCCCTGCTGGGCCCGTCCGGCAGCGGCAAGTCCACCCTGCTGGCGGCGCTGCGGCGCCAGCGGGAAACGCTGTGCGCCTGGTGCCCCCAGGAGCAGGCGCTGGTGCCCATGCTCAGCGTGTTCCACAACATCTACATGGGCGGCCTGCACCGCTTCGGCACCTGGCGCAATCTGCGCGCGCTGGTGCACCCCACGGCGGCCCAGCGCGACAGCGTCGCCGCCGTGGCGGAAAGCCTGGGGCTGGCCGAAAAGCTGTTCACCAGCGTCGACCGCCTGTCCGGCGGCCAGGCCCAGCGCACCGCCCTGGGCCGGGCCCTGTTCACGGAGCGGCCGGTGCTGCTGGCCGACGAGCCGGTATCCAACTTGGACGAACACCAGGGCCTGGCGCTGCTCCGCGATACCCTGCGCCGCCACGACAGCGCCGTGGTCGCCATGCACGACCGCGCCCTGGCGCTGGCCTGCTTTGAGCGGGTGATCGGTCTGCGCCATGGCGAGACGGTGCTGGACGCGCCTTCCGCGTCGCTGACGCTGGACGACCTGGACCGCCTCTACCTGCCATGAACCGCCCCGCCCCGACCTTCACCACCACCGCCGCCGGCTGGCGCCGCGCCAGCGGCTGGCTGGGGCTGGCCGGGTTGATCGCGTTCGCCTGCGCCGATCTGGAAGTCACCCGCGGCGACCCGGGCGAGGAAATGATGCGCGTAGGCCTGGGCCTGCTGCGCCCGGACTTCCTGGCCACCGAGGGGCTTGGCCGGGCGCTGGCCAACACCCTGGCGTTCGCGTTCCAGGGCGTCGCCCTGGGCGCCGCCGCCGGCTTTTTGCTGGCGTTGTTCTGGCACCGCCGGGCGGTGCGTGCCGGTGCCGCCTCGGTGCGCGCCGTCCACGAGCTGTTCTGGGGGCTGCTGCTGATGCAGGTCACCGGCCTGTCCACGCTCACCGGCGTGCTCGCCATCGCTCTGCCCTACGCCGGCATCTTCGCCAAGGTGTTCGGCGAATTCCTGGAAGAAGCGGACCCGGCGCCGGCGGTTGCCCTGCCCGACGACCGGCGCCGCCTGGGTCGCTTTTTTTACGCCCGCCTGCCGCTGATCTGGGCGTCCTGCAAGGCCTACACCGGTTACCGCCTGGAGTGCGCGCTGCGCGCCTCGGCGATCCTCGGCTTTATCGGCCTGCCGACCCTGGGCTTTCACCTGGAGACGGCGTTCCGCGAAGGCCATTACGGCGAAGGCGCGGCGCTGCTTTATCTGCTGTTTCTGCTGGTTCTGACTCTGCGCTTCTGGCTGCGCCCGCTGCTGCTGCCGGTCTACCTGCTGGCCGCGCTGAGCTGGGCGCCGCCGGTATGGACCGGCAGCCTGCAAACGCTGGTGCGCTTCGTCACCGAGGACCTGGTGCCCGCGCCGCTGAAAAACGACGGCGGTGTCGCCGAGCTGTGGGTGTGGCTGGGCACGCTGTGGTCCGAACAGATTGGCCCCGGGGTCTGGCACACCCTGGTGCTGGGCCTGGCCGCCCTGCTGCTGACGGCGTTGCTGGCGCTGGTGCTGTTTCCGCTGCGCTCACCGCTGTTCGGCAATCGCGTCAGCCGGGGGCTGGGCCATTTCATTCTGGTGGTGTTGCGCACCACGCCGGAATTCTTCCTGGCGTTTTTCTTTCTGATCATGCTGGGCCCGTCCATGCTGCCGGGCATCCTCGCCCTGGGCCTGCACACCGGGGCGATCATCGCGCACCTTACCGCCCGTTTCAGCGAAGGGCTGACCCTGCGCGACGACAGCCCCCGGGGGCTCAACCGCTACGCCTTCGAGGTGCTGCCCCGGTTGTACCCGAACTTTCTCGCCTTTTTGCTCTACCGCTGGGAGATCATCATGCGCGAGACCGCGGTGCTGGGTATCCTGGGCATTCATACCCTGGGTTTTTATATTGATTCCAGCGTCGCCGAGTTTCGCTTTGACCGCACCCTGGTTTTGATTCTCGCCACCGTCGGCCTGAATCTGGGCGTGGACGCCTTCTCGCGCTGGTTGCGCGGGCGCCTGCGCCTGTCCACCCGTGGCCAGCCCGTGGAATGAATGAGCAATGAGACGCACCGCCATGACCGACAGGAGAACCGCATGCTGACCCCTTCCGCCACCCAGGATCTGATCATGGTCGGCGGCGGCCACAGCCACGCGTTGGCGCTGCGCATGCTGGCCATGAAACCGGTGCCCGGGCTGCGTCTGACCCTGGTCTCCCCGGACAGCCTGAGCGCCTATTCCGGCATGCTGCCGGGGCTGGTCGCCGGCCACTACCGTCTGGAAGAGACGCACATTGATCTGCAGCGCCTCTGCCAGGCCACCGGCACGCGCTTTATCCGCGCCCGCGCGGTACGGCTCAAGCCCGAGCAGCGGCGGCTTTACCTGGACGACGGCACCCACCTGGAATACGACCTGGTGAGCCTGGACGTGGGCGCCACCCCCAATCTCACCGCCGTGCCCGGCGCCGAGCAGCACGCGGTGGCGGTAAAACCGGTGGCGGATTTTCACCGCCGCTGGCAGGCGTTGCGGGACGAACTGGCGGAGCGGGACAGGCCGGCGGCGATCACCGTGGTGGGCGGCGGCGCCGGCGGCACCGAGATGGCGCTGGCGGTGGCCCACGCCCTGGGCGACCGCGCCGACGTCAGCCTGGTCACCGCCGGGGCGCTGCTGCCGGGCTTTCCCGCCGGCGTGCGCCGCCGCATGACCCGGCGCCTGGCGGCGCGCGGCGTGACCCTGCACAGCCACACACCGGTGCGGCAGGTGCAGGCACAACGCCTGCTCAGCGATGACCGCGAGCTGCCACACGACTTTCTGCTCTGGTGCACCGGCGTGCGGGCCGCTTCCTGGCTGTCGGACAGCGGGCTGCCCTGCGACGACCAGGGCTTCGTGCGCGTCAACGACACCCTGCAAAGCCCGGCCGACGCGCGGGTGTTCGCCGCCGGCGACTGCGCCGCCTTTCCCGGCGATCTGCCCAAGGCCGGCGTTTACGCGGTACGCCAGGCGAAAATCCTGACGCGCAATCTGGCCGCCGCCGCCCAGGGCCAGCCGCTGGAGCCGTACCGCCCGCAACGGCGTTTCCTGTCGCTGCTGTCCGCCGGCGGCCGTGACGCCGTGGGCAGCCGGGGCGGCGGCCCGGCGCTGGCCGGCGGCTGGGTGTGGCGCTGGAAGGACCGGCTGGACCGGGACTTCATGGACAAATTCGACCGCCGGCTGCCGCGCATGGACGCCGCCGCCCGGGCCGGCGCCCCGGACGACACCCTGCACTGCGCCGGCTGCGGCGCCAAGGTGGGGGCGCAATCGTTAAGCGAGGCCCTGGCGGCGCTCGACCCGGTGATCCGCGAGGACATCGAGGCGGGCGTGGACCACGCCGACGACGCCGCCGTGATTCGCTGGCCGGCGGACCAGCGGCTGGTGCAAAGCCTGGACTATTTTCCCGCCTTCGTGGACGAGCCCTATCTGTTCGGGCGCATCGCCGCGCTGCACAGCCTCAGCGATCTGTTCGCCATGAACGCGGCGCCCCACTCCGCCCTGGCCACGGTTTGCATGCCGCGCCACCATCCCCGCCTGCAAAGCCGCGATCTGCACCGCCTGATGGCCGGGGCGCTGAAGGAATTGAACGCGGCCCGCTGCACCCTGGTGGGCGGGCATACCATCGAAGGGCCGCAGATGGCGGCCGGGTTCACGGTCAACGGCGCCGCGCCGCCGGCGGACCTGTGGCATAAAAGCGGCGCCCGGCCCGGCGACGTGCTGATTCTCACCAAGTCCCTGGGCACCGGCATTCAACTGGCCGGCCTGATGCACGACCTCAGTCGCGGCCCCTGGCTGGACGCCACGCTCGACAGCATGCTGCGCAGCAACGGCCTGGCCCGGGACGCCATGGCGCCGCTGGCGCCCAATGCCTGCACCGACATCACCGGCTTCGGCCTGCTCGGCCACCTGTTGGAGCTGTGCGAGCAAAGCAACCTGGACGCGCGCCTGGACCTGGACGGCCTGTCGCTGTTGCCGGGCACCGAAGAGCTGGTGGCGCGGGGCGTGATGAGCACCCTGAAGCCGGCCAACGACCAGGTGCTGACACGCTGCGAGCACCGCGACATCGCCGACGACGATCCGCGTCTGGCGGCGGCCACCGATCCACAGACCAGTGGCGGCCTGCTGTTCTCGGTGGATCCGGGCCTGCGCGACGCCGCCCTGGCGGCTTTGACACAGGCCGGCGTGAAGGCGGCGGTGATTGGTGAAATGAGTGTAAAAGATCACAAAGCTTTAACTTGCATAACCCTGAACAGGAACGCGCCGTGCTAGCCTTGAGCCACGTTTTTTAAGCGGAGCGATGTCGATGAAAAAGCAAATTACAGGCGTCCTGACGGCGCTGGTTATGTTGTTTACCCAAGGCTTGTTCGTACCCGCGGCCCACGCCGCCATGGTCACGACCGATGGCATGGTTTCCAGCGAGCAGCGGGCCGCCACCGAACGCAAAGTCATGCGGCTGATGAATCATGAAGCCGCCGCCAAGGTACTGGCCAAGAACGGCGTCACCCCCGGCGACGTGGAAAAGCGTCTGGGTCGTCTCAGCGACCGCGAGCTGAACCAGCTGGCGCAGAAAGCGGAACAGATGCCCGCCGGCGGTAGCGTGGTGGGTGTGATTCTCGCCGTTATCCTGATTCTGGTGCTGCTGGATCTGCTCGGCGCCACCGACGTATTCCCCGTCATCGATCCGATCGGGTAAATGATCGCCTGCCCGCGCGGCGGCCGCCCGGCCGCCGCCTTGCTGTTTCTGCTACTGCTCACCGCCTGCCAGACGGTTCCGCCGCCGGAACGGGCCGACGCGCGCCCGCAGCAGCGGCTGGACGTGCCCTTTATTCCCCAGGAAGCCTACCAGTGCGGCCCCGCCGCCCTGGGCATGATGCTGCAATGGAACGGGCTGCCCGGCGACAAGACGGCGCTGGTGGACGAAGTCTGGCTGCCGGAGCGCCAGGGCGCGCTGGGCATCGAGCTGGTGGCGGCGGGCCGGGCCCGCGGCCTGCTCGCCTATCCGATCAACACGCCCACGGCGTTGATCCAGGAGGTGCAGGCCGGCCACCCGGTGCTGGTCTTGCAGAACCTGGCGCTACCGCAATGGCCGTTGTGGCACTATGCGGTGGTGATCGGCTACCGCGACGGCGGTGAGCGCATTATCCTGCACAGCGGCACCGACCAGGCCACGGAAAGCCGCTGGAACCGCTTCCTGCGCACCTGGGCCCGGGGCCGCTACTGGGGTTTCGTGCTGCTGCTGCCCGGCGACCTGCCGGACAGCGTGCAACCGGAACCGCTGTTGCAGGCGCTGGCGCCGATGCAGACCGGCGCGCTGCCCTATTGGGAAGCCGCCGTGGCGCGTTTCCCGGACAATGGCCGGCTGCGTTTCGGCTACGCCAACGCGCTCTGGCAGGATGGCCGGACCGACGCCGCCCTGCGCGCCTACCGGGCCACCGTGGCGCGCGCCCCGGATCTGGCGCCGGCCTGGAACAACCTGGCCTACGCACTGCGCGACAGCGGCCAGCCGGACCAGGCCCGGCAGGCGGTGTGCCGCGCCCGGCAACTGGCGCCGGAGGACGACAACGTGGCGGACAGCGTCGCCGAGATCACCGACGGGCGGGGCTGCTGATCACGGAATGACGGCGGCGGCTATGCCGGGACCCCGGCCGTTGCTAAGCTTGCAAAAAACCAAAGGCGCTTTCCGTGTTGGCTGTATTGATCAGACTGTTCCGTTCGTTACCACTGGCTCTGTTGCTCGCGTTGCTGCCGATGGCGGCGGCCCAGGCGCAGACCGGTGCGTTCTCACTGCCCGGCATCGGCGACCTGGAGAAACAGCTCTCCGGTGACGGTGGCGAATCCGGCGACGGCGGCGACGGCGCCGCCGATACCGCCGACGAGGACCCGGAACGCGAAGAGCTGCAGCAGACGCTGACGTTGCGCCGCGAGATCGACAGCAACCGGGAACAGATCGACACGCTTTCCGACCGCAGACGGCAGGCCCCGGTGGACCGCAACCGTCTTCAGGAACAGCTGGCCAAGGCGCGCCAGGACGCCGAGCTGGATTGGCGCGCCCGCTACCAGGACCTGTCCCTTGCCGCGCTTGTGGAAGAACTCGGCCAGCAACTGGAAGCGCTGGAAGAAAACCAGCAAACCCTGGCCAAGGTGAGCGGCGAGCTGACCCGCGCGCAAACCCTGCCCGAGCGTGCCCAGAACACGATCAGCGACAGCCTGGCCCGCACCGACGAAATCCGCCGGCGTCTGAACCAGGAAAACGATACCCTCTCCGAGGCCGAAACCACCCGGCTGCGCACGGAACTGGCGGCGCTGGAAACGCGTATTGAACTGCGCAACCAGGAGCTGTCCGTGGCCAGCACCCTGGAAGAGCTGGCCCGCCTGCGCAAACGGGTGCTGGAAGCACGGACCGAGGTGATTCAGACGCGGCTGGACGTCCTCCAGCCAATGATCAACGAACGCCGCGGCGAGTCACTCAGCGCGGAAATCGGCGACGACCAGCTCGACCTGCCGGAAAGCCTGGTGAGTCATCCACTGCTGGACACCGCGCGGCAGCGCAACGAGGCGGTGCGTGACCAGCTCAAGGACACCGCCAGCGACGTGAACAACCTGATCCGCGAGGTGATCAACGCGGAGACCCAGCTGGACCGCGCCCGTTCGCTCTCCAGCACCGTGAACGATCAGATCGAGATGCTCGACGGCAGCCTGCTGTTATCGCGCATTCTTTACGAGCAGCAGAAAAGCCTGCCGCAGTTCACACCCCGGGAAGGCCTGGACAAACAGATCACCGAGGCGCGCCTGGCCCAGTTCGACATCCGCCAGACCCTGCAGGAACTGGAAAACCGGGATCTCAAGCTGCCCGAGGACAGCGGCCTGGACGATCAGCAAAAAGCGCAGCTGCGCGACGGTCTGCAACGCCTGATCGACAACCGGGTGGACCTGCTCAATCAGCTCGATCAGGAGCTGGGCCGCAAGCTCAATATCCTGGTGCGCCTGAATCTGTCCCAGGAGCAACTGGACAAGCTGACCCGCAATCTGCACGACATCATCTCCGAACAGACCTTCTGGATGCCCAGCACTCAGCCGCTGTCCCTGGCCTGGTTCGCCGAATTCCCCGGCCAGGTGGCGGACCAGATCAACACCATGCCGTGGCGGCGCATGGTCACCAACGCCACCGACATTCTGCAAAGCAAGTGGCAATGGCTGTTTCTGCCGCTGGTGCTGGCCGGCGCCCTGTGGCTGGTGCGCCCGCGCCTGCGCAAACGGATCAAGTCGCTGAACGGCGATATCGGCTTTCTGAAGCGGGACAGCCAGCGCCACACGCCCCTGGCGATCATCTACACGACGCTGCTCTGCGTGCCCGGCCCGCTGGTGCTGAGCCTGCTGGGCTGGGGGCTGTGGGTGCAGCCCGGCACCCTGAGCACGGTGCTGGGCGCGGCGCTGGCGAAGATCGCCCTGATCTGGCTGGTGTTCGAGCTGTGCTACCGGCTGCTGTCGCGCAACGGCATCGCCCAGCGCCATTTCCGCTGGACCGAGGACAATAACCGGCAACTGCGCCGGCGCCTGCTGATCATTGGCCTGACCATGGTGCCGATGACGCTGGTGATCGCCTTCGGCGAGGAGTGGCCGGCGCAGTTGAGCAACGACCGTATCGGCCTGGTCACCATGGTGGCCGGGCTGGCGGTGATCAGCGTGATGCTGGCGCGTACCGCGCTGGCCTACCCGATCCAGCATTATTCGCGCACCCTGCGCTCGGTGACCACCTTGATCAGCGCCGGCGCGCCGCTGGTGCTGGTGGCGTTGATCGTGGCCGGCTACTACTTCACCTCGGTGCGCCTGTCCGGCCGCCTGATCGACACTTTCTATCTTGCCCTGCTGGTGATCCTTATCGACGCCACCGCGGTGCGCGGCCTGGCGGTGGCCGCCCAGCGGCTGGCCTATAAACGGGCGGTGGCGGAGCGCGAGGCGGAACCCAAGGAAAACGTGGAAGGGGTGGAAGTCGAGGAGCCGCAGATGGACCTGCAGCAGGTCAACCAGCAATCGCTGCGGCTGGTGCGCCTGGGCCTGGTGGTGCTGTTCGGCGTGCTGCTCTACTGGGTATGGGCGGACGTGATCAATGCGTTCTCCTACACCAACACCATTGTGCTCTGGGAAAGCACCGAGGGCAGCGGCGCCAACGCCACCACCTCGCCGATCAGCCTGGGCGATGTGATCACCGCGCTGGCCATCGGCATCGGCACCTTCGTGCTGGTCGGCAACCTGCCCGGCCTGCTGGAAGTGCTGCTGCTGTCACGGCTGAGCCTCAAGCAGGGCTCCAGCTACGCGATCACCACCCTGTTGTCCTATGTCATCGTCATGATCGGCGTGATGATCACCCTGGGCTCGCTCGGCTTGTCCTGGAGCAAGATGCAGTGGCTCGTCGCGGCGCTGGGTGTGGGGCTGGGCTTCGGCTTGCAGGAGATCTTCGCCAACTTTATCTCCGGCATCATCATTTTGTTCGAGCGGCCGGTGCGCATCGGTGACGTGATCACCATCGGCGAGCTGTCGGGCACCGTCAGCCGTATCCGCATCCGCGCCACCACCATCATCGATTTCGACCGCAAGGAAATCATCATCCCCAATAAGGCGTTCGTCACCGAACGGCTTATCAACTGGTCTCTCACCGATACCGTCACCCGCGTTACCCTTAAAGTGGGGTTCGCCTACGGGTCCGACCTGCAGGCTTGTCACGATGTCCTGGCCAAAGCGGCGGCCGACAACCCCCGGGTGCTGCAGGATCCGGAACCGCTGATTCTGTTCATGGCGTTCGGCGCCAGCACTCTGGATCACGAGTTGCGCGTCTATCTCGGGGAGATCGGCGATATTCTGTTCGCCACCAACGAGTTGAACCGCGCCATCGATACCCTGGCCCGCGAGCACGGCGTGGAAATCGCCTTCAACCAGCTTGACGTCCACCTGAGGTCCGCCGCCGACGGTCTCCTGTTCGACAGCGGCAACAACGGCCGCCACGGAGACACCCGGGGGCATTATGGAGAGACCAGAACCCACTATCACGACGGCGAACGCGGCCGCGACGACGACGGCGGGGACCGCTGAGATCGGCGAGCCGATCCAGCGGGCCAAAATCCGATAATTGCCATAGTGTAAATGTTACACTCGCCGCCTCATTTCAACACGACGCGCTTTCATGTCCCTGATCACGCTGCGACAGATTCAACTGCACTTCGGCGAGCAGCCCCTGCTCGACAATGTCGACCTCACCATCGAAGCCGGCGAGCGGCTCTGTCTGGTGGGCCGCAACGGCTCCGGCAAGTCCACCCTGCTCAAGGTCCTGGCCGGCGAGGTGCAGGCCGACGACGGCCAGATCGAGAGCACCCAGAACCTGATGATCTCGCGCCTGGAACAGGAAGTGCCCGAGGACCAGGACCACAGCGTGCACGACATGGTCGCCGAGGGCCTGGGCGAGCTGGGCACGCTGCTCAACGAACACGACCACCTGAGCCGCGCCCTGGGCGATCCGGACCAGGCGGAGCGCATGGATGAGAACCTGGCCCGCTTCGAGACCCTCAACAATGAGATCGAGGCGCGCGGCGCCTGGCAGCTGTTCCAGCGCGTGGACACGGTGCTCTCCAAGCTCAACCTGAACGGCGAGCAAAACTTCGCCGGCCTGTCCGGCGGCATGAAACGCCGCGTGCTGCTGGCCCGGGCGCTGGTCCAGGAGCCGGACATCCTGCTGCTGGACGAACCCACCAACCACCTGGACCTGGACGCGATCCGCTGGCTGGAAACCTTCCTCAAGGGCTATTCCGCCACCCTGGTGTTCATTTCCCACGACCGCGCCTTCATCCGCTCCCTGGCGACCCGAATTATCGAGCTGGACCGCGGCAAACTGACCAGCTGGCCCGGCGATTACGACAAGTACCTGGCCGGCAAGCAGGCGGCGCTGGAAAACGAAGAGCGCGCCAACGCCGAGTTCGACAAGAAGCTCAGCCAGGAAGAGCGCTGGATCCGCCAGGGCATCAAGGCGCGCCGCACCCGTAACGAAGGCCGGGTGCGCGCCCTGAAAAGCATGCGCGAGGACTACGCCCGGCGCCGTAACCGCCAGGGCACCGCCGGCCTGGAAATCCAGCAAGGCGACAACTCCGGCAAGGTGGTGATCGAAGCGGAGCATCTGCGCTACGCCATCGACGGCCTGCCGCTGCTGCGGGATTTCTCCATCACCCTGCTGCGCGGCGACCGGGTCGGCATCCTCGGCCCCAACGGCTGCGGCAAGTCGACGCTGATCCGTCTGCTGCTGGACCGGCTGACCCCGGACGCGGGCACCGTCAAACACGGCACCCAGCTCCAGGTGGCCTACTTCGATCAGATGCGCGACACCCTGGACAGCAACAAAAGCGTGCTCGACAACCTGGCGGAAGGCTCCGACGTGGTCGAGATCAACGGCCGCAAGAAGCACGTGATGGGCTATCTGCAGGACTTCCTGTTCGAGCCGGCGCGCGCCCGCCAGCCGGTGCGCTCGCTGTCCGGCGGCGAACGCAACCGGCTGCTGCTGGCCAAGCTGTTCACCAAGCCGTTCAACCTGCTGGTGCTCGACGAGCCCACCAACGACCTGGACGTGGAAACCCTGGAGCTGCTGGAAGAGCAGTTGGTCAACTACCAGGGCACCCTGCTGCTGGTCAGCCATGACCGGGAATTCATCGACAATGTGGTGACCTCCACCCTGGTGTTCGAGGGCGGCGACCCCAACGCCTATGTGGGCGGCTACCAGGACTGGCTGCGCCAGCGCCCGGAACCGAACCGGGGCGACGACGTCAAAACCGGCAAGCTCGCCGCGCCGTCCAGCAAACCGAAACCGAAAGCCAAGGACAGCGGCGGCCGCAAGCTCTCCTACAAGGAAGAGCTGGAACTGCAGGCGCTGCCCGAGCAGATTGAAACCCTGGAGGCGACGCTGGGCGAGGTTCAGACCGAACTGTCCGACCCGGACTTTTACAAGCGCCCCCAGGACGAGGTCGCCGACGCCCAGCGTCGGCTGCAGGAACTGGAGCAACGCCTGAACGAGCACTATGCGCGCTGGGAGGAACTGGCCCAGCGAGAGTCATGAAACGGTCCTAAAAGGAAGCTTCCGTGTCGCGTATTATTCCGCTGATTACTCTGATCCTGCTGGCCCTGGCCGGCACCGTGACCGCCAACGAACGCGAAGACGACGTGGCCGCCGAGGCGGCCGCCGCCGACAGTGACGACGCCCCGGAACAGGACGAGGCGTCATCCTCCGAAGCCGAGGAAGAGGACGGCGCCGACACCGTCAAACCGCTGGAGCTGCTCGGCAAGACGGTGCAACCGGGCACCTTCGAAACCCTGCACTGGGCCCCGGACCAGTCGTTCCGCTCGATCGCCACGCCGGTGCCGGTGCTGGTGGCCCACGGCAACGAGCCGGGCCCGCGCCTGTGCCTCACCGCCGCCGTGCACGGCGACGAACTCAACGGCATCGAGATGGTGCGGCGCCTGATGTACGAACTGGAACCCACCGAGCTGGCCGGCACCGTGGTGGGCGTGCCGATCGTCAACCTGGACGGCTTCCGCAACGGCTCGCGTTATCTCAGCGACCGCCGCGACCTGAACCGCTACTTCCCCGGCCACGAAAAAGGCAGCGCCGCCAGCCGGCTGGCGTTCTCCCTGTTCAACAACATCGTGCGCCAATGCGATTACCTGGTGGACCTGCACACCGGTTCCCAGAAGCGCATCAACCAGCCGCAGCTGCGCGCCGACCTGGACAAGTCCGAGGTGGTGGCGTTCGCCAAGCACTTCGGCGGCATGACCGTGCTGCACAGCCCGCCGGGCGACGGCATGCTGCGCGCCGCCGCCGTGGAAGAAGGCATTGTCGCGGTGACCATGGAAGCCGGCGGCCCCAACCGTCTCGAAGACGAAGCGGTGGACTACGGGGTCCAGGCCCTGGAGACGCTGCTGGAAAACCTGGACATGCGCAAAGCCAGCCGCTTCTGGGGCGCGCCGCAACCGGTGTTCTTCGAATCGGAATGGATCCGCGCCGGCCAGGGCGGCATTCTGCTGTCCGAGGTGGAGCTCAACGATCAGGTGCGCAAGGGCGAGATCCTGGGCACCGTCACCGACCCGATCAGCAATACCGGCAGCGCCATCATCGCGCCCTACGACGGCCGCGTGCTGGGCATGGCGGTGAATCAGGTGGTGCACGCCGGCTTCGCCGCCTACCGGATCGGCGAGGAGAAGAGCGCCGAGGAAGTGGAAGCCAAGGCAGAGCTGTCGGACCAGACGCTCGAGGACAACGGCGTCAAGCCGGAAGAGCCGGCGGCGCCGAAGGAAGAAGAGGAAGCCGCTGACGCCCCGCGGGAGGAAGAGGACCCCGCACCGCCGGCCGACGATACCGAGTAACAGCCGAGCCGGAACCTTGTGGGAGCGGGCCTTGCCCGCGAAAGGGAGCGCAGCTCCCGGCAGGATCCCAGAGACCTGCCCTCCAGAAAGCCCGCACCGGGATCGGGTGTGCCCGTCCAGGACACGCCACGAGTACATCCCTGTAGGCTCGACGTTTGGCCATCCCTGGCCAAACACGGTCCTGGACGGGCCCACCCGATCCCGGCGCTCCTTGGGAGATTCGCCGCCAGGGTTTTGTAGAAAGGTCCGGGCGGAGTTTCTGACCCGTGGCGATTCCGCTGCCCAGTGAGCGGGGCAATGGTGGTGCCTGGAGGGAGCTGTTTGGCCAGGGAGGGCCAAACTAACAGCGGCCATGGAGGGCTTGAGCGGTCCCGGAAGGCACCACCATTGCACCGCGTCTCGGATACGGAGCTCCGGACACCTGAAGAATTAAAGGTCTCTGGGATCCTGCCGGGGCTTCGCCCCTTTCGCGGGCGGGGCCCGCTCCCACCGGCCCGCTCCCGGAGATCAGCGGTTGCCGAGGCGGCCGCAGACCTGCTCGAAGCCGGCGACCACGAAGGGGATCATGCGGTCGTAGGCGGTCTGGAAGTCGTCGGACCGGCACAGACCGCCGGACATGGCGTTGATGCGCCCGGTGTTGGCGAAGGTCAGCGTCATCGCCCCGGACATAAAGTGGTAGCACCAGTAAAGGTCGGCCCGCTCGGTATTCGGCAGGACGGCGGACAGCGCTTCCACGAAGGTTTCCATGGGCGCGTCGAAGTGACGGCTCATCAGCACCGGCCCCCACACCGGGGAGGTGTTCACGTAGGCCAACAGCGCGCAGTAGTTACGCCAGCCCTGGTCCTCGCTTTCCTGGGCCATTTCCAGGGGGCGCAGATAGGCTTCGATGATTTTTTCGAGGGGTACCGGGTCGCTTTCCGCGCGGGCGGCGTTGAGCGCTTTCAGCCGGTCGTCGTTGAGGATGCGCGCGCGGCGCTGGAATACGGTGTCGAACAGTTGCTGCTTGGGGCCGAAGTAGTAATTGATCAGCGCCAGATCGACGCCGGCCTCCCGGGCCACGGTGCGCAGGGTAACGCCGTCATAGCCATGACGGGCGAACAACCGCTCCGAGACATCCAGAATGGCGGCACCACGATCGCCGCTTTCACCGTTACGGCCACGCGGCCGTCCCACCGGTTTCTTCGCCATCCGTTCCTCCCCTGGGCGATACGCGCCCGGGGCCGGGCGCGCATCGGATGGTACGCAAGGGGAGGAAATTCAACAAGATGGACGATCAGGGGCAGGCGCCCACCTGCCACACGGTACCGCCGTCGGTGCTGTACAACGAGGTGGAGCCCCAGGTGGAGCCGCTCATCGGCTGGTCACTGCCCTGGGCGAAGTAATCCGGGGTGTAATAGTTCCCGGTGCTGTACGCCCGCCCGGAGGTCTTGTGGTAGTAGTTGTAGGTGGTTTCCGCCTGGCAGCCGTCGTCCGGATCGGTGGGTGGATCACCGCCGTCGTCGCCGCCATCGTCACCCCCGCCACTGCCGGAACAGGCCTGAACCGGACCCACGCAGCTGGCGTCGCCGTCCTGCCACTGGCACTGGCCGCCGGTGTCGATTTCGTTCAGCTTGAACGCGGCGGTGCTGTATTCCAGGTAGCAGTTGGCGTAATTGGTGTAGTCCAGACGGCCGGCACTGATGTGCTGGTCCAGGGTGGCCACCTGGCCCGCGTCGATCACGAAATCGATCTGGTCACTGGCGCTCAGACCGCCCTGGTCCTCGGCCACCACGGTGGCGCTGTTGGCGCCGCCGGACAGGCCGCAGGCGCGCGCCGAGTAACGCACGCCGTCCAGTTCGGCGGCGGTGGCCCCGGTGGAGAACGTCACGGTGACGCCGGCCAGGTCCTGGTTCTCGTCCACCACTTCACCGCTCACCGTGGCGCACTGGCCGTCCAGGCTGACGCCGATATCGCTGAGCACCGGCGCGCTTGGCGGCGGCTCCGGGCCGACCCGCACGGTGTTCACGGTGGGCTCGCTTTCGCCGGCGTTGTTATCCACGGCGATCACCGCCACCGAATAAAGGCCGTCGGCGAGCGTGGCGCTGGAGGCCTGGAAAAAACCGCTGCCGTCGACCCCGGTGGTGAGGCTGTCGCCGCCGCCGTCGAGACCGTCGACAACGATATCAACGCGGCTCACGGTGCCGTCTTCGTCGTCGGCGTAACCGCTCACCTGAATGCGGTCGCCGTCCGGCGTGGCACTGACCTGGGACAGCGAGGGCGCCAGATTACGGTCCACCCGGGCGTTGTTGTTGCTGAAGAACTCACCCAGATAACGGGCGTAGTTGATGCTGGCACTGCCGATGTAGCTGCCGGAGGCACCCTGGCCACCGGACCAGGAATGGTCCAGGCCGTTCAGCCACAGCATCGACACGCGGCCGTCCTGCCACAGGTACTCTTCCGCGCTGCCGCCGTCCTGGTTCAGCGTGGTGCTGCCGGACAGTTCGCTGACCCCGTAGAGCCCCGCCATGCCTTCGGCGTTCTGGCGGTTGTAGCAGGTGTTCACGGTGGTGTCCGCGTCGCCGTGGGCGATGGAAGCGACCTGGGTGTCGAAGGCGCTCTGGTAGGCGCCGCCCAGGTTGCGGCAACGGCTCTCCACGTCGGCCTGCTCGCAGGGGCCGATGGCGCCGCTGGAACTGGTGCCGACGCTGGGCCCGGCACTCACGCCGACCCCGGCGAACACGTCCGGCGCCAGACAGGCAGTGGTGTTGGCGAAGCTGGCCCCGGAGGACAGCCCGGCGATATACACCTGATTGGGGTCGATATCGCGACCACTGTCCGAGGACAGTTCGTTGGCCAGGTCGATCAGATTCTTATAGTCGCCGGCGCTGCGGGACTTGGTGCCCTGCCAATAGGACCAGCAGCTGAAGCCGGCCTTATTCATGGCGTCGGGCACCGCCACCACCATGCCGAATTCCTCGGCGGCGGTTTCCAGATTCGCGGTTTTATAGGCGTTGATGGATTGGGTGCAGCCGTGCAGCACGACCAGCAGGGCTTTGCCGGTGCCCACCGGGGAATTGCTGTCCGGCGTATAGAGATGGACGTTATTGAAACCGCCCAGCGATTGGTTGTCCTGCCAGGAACCGGCCTGAGCCGGGCCCGCGCAAAGGGCGGCGGTGAGTAGCGCGCCCGCCAGGGCGGCCAGTGTTGTTATACGCATTATTGTTCTCCCGTTCTTGCTCTTATTCTATTATTCATCAAATGATGAATAAAAACTATACAACCGTTGAATATTTCCCGTCCACCCTTGTGCCGGTAGCGAAATGTATAATCTTTGAACCGCCGGGCCGCCCGGGGTGGCGGTGACTTTGGCGCCTGCTAGGCTACGCGGATGCTTATACGACACCGCGTTTATTTCATCTCAGCCGGCCTGATCGCCGTCCTGGTGGCCATTGGCGCCACCGCCCCCAACCGCTTCCGAGACGTGGCCGAGGCCACCCTCGACACCCTCGGGCACTACTTCGGCTGGTTCTATCTGATCAGCACCTTCGTGTTCGTGATCTTCCTGCTGGGGCTGGCGATGAGCCGCTACGGGAAAATCCGGCTCGGCCCCCAGGACTGCAAACCGGACTACGGCGTGTTCTCCTGGCTGAGCATGCTGTTGTCCGCCGGCTTCGGTGTCGGCCTGGTGTTCTATGGCATGGCGGAACCGATCCAGCACCTCACCGAGCCGCCCCACGGTCTGGCCGAACCCGGCTCCACCGCCGCCGCCAACCTGGCGATGCAGTACAGCTTCTTCCATTGGGGTGTGAGTCAGTGGGCGGCGTTTTCTCTGGTCGGTCTGATCATCGCCTTCTTCCAGTTCCGCAAGGACCGCCCGGGGCTGGTGTCCACCATGGTGGAACCGGTCACCAAGAACCTGCCCAAGCGGCAACTGATTTCCGATTCCCTGGACGTGTTGGCGGTGCTGGCCACGGTAATGGGCGTGGCCACTTCCCTGGGGCTGGGCGTACTGCAAATGAACGGCGGGCTGGAAACGGTGTTCGGCTGGCCTGACAACCTGTGGAGCAAGGTCGCCATCCTCGGTGCCATGTTCCTCTGCTACATGGCCTCGTCCTACAGCGGCCTGGACAAGGGCATTCGCGTGCTCAGTAACCTGAATATGGGCCTGTGCCTGGGCTTTATGGGCTACATGCTGTTCGCCGGCCCCACGGTGTTGATCCTGGATAACTTCGTGAACGGCCTGGGCAACTACCTGGGCAACTTCATCAACATGGCGCTGAACATCCCACCGTTCGAAAAATCCGACTGGATGAACCGCTTCACTTTGTTCTACTGGGCCTGGGTGATCGCCTGGTCGCCGTTCGTGGGCACCTTCGTGGCGCGCATTTCCCGCGGCCGCACCATCACCGAATACGTGCTCGGCGTGCTGCTGGTGCCGCCGCTGCTAGCCTGCGCCTGGATCGCCGTGTTCGGCACCACCGCCCTGGACCTGCAGCTTAACGGCGGCGTCGATCTGGCCGGCGCGGTCTCCGATAACGTGGCCAGCGGCCTGTTCATGATGTACGAGGTGTTGCCGCACAGCACCTTCCTGTCGGCGATCACCATGGTGATCCTGTTCGTGTTCCTGGTCACCTCGGCGGACTCCGCCTCCTACATCGTGTCGCAGATGACCGACCACGGCTCGCTCAATCCGCCGCTCTACAAACGCCTGACCTGGGGCGTGCTGATCTCCGCGATCTGCATCACCCTGATCGTGGCCAGCGGCCTGCGCGGGCTGCAGTCCGCCAGCCTGGTGGCGGCGCTGCCGTTCGCGGTGGTGCTGTTTCTGATGATGGGGGTGTTGATGTGGGAGCTGCGCGCCGACCGCCGCGCCATGCTGATCGAGCTGTTCCACCGCAACGACGACACGCCGGTGGGCGCCGATCTGTTCGAGGCCGACGACTTCTCGGACCTGACCACCGAGCAACGCATCCGCCGCCGCATGCCGATCCAGCGCCGCCGCTGACGCGGTGGCGGCTGTAGCAGCGGGCAGTGGGAGCGGGCCTGGCTCGCGAAAGGGGCGAAGCCCCGGCAGGGTCCCAGAGACCTGGTTTTTCAGATGTTGGGTGCTCCGAATCCGGGACGCGGTGCAATGGTGGTGCCTTCCGGGACCGCTCAAGCCATCCATGGCCGCTGTTAGTTTGGCCCTCCCTGGCCAAACAGCTCCCTCCAGGCACCACCATTGCCCCGCTCACTAGGCAGCGGAACCGCCACGGGTCAGAACACCGCCTGCACCTTTCTACGAAGTGGGGTTTGTGGCGGCGAATCTCCCAAGGA
>NZ_ARXR01000001.1 GCF_015356855.1 Alloalcanivorax venustensis ISO4 | reverse complement strand
CGCGCCGGCGCCGGGGGCGTCCACCGCGCTCAGCCAGGCGGCGGCGTCCGGCGGCGGCGCGCCGTCCTGTTCACGGGCCAGCGCCAGACGGCGGTCGCGGCGGTGCAGAAAGTCCGGCGTGTGCTGCTGGTCGCGGCGGTATTGCGCGTCGAAGTCCAGTAACCGGCGTACGGGCGAAAGCGGCAAAGCGGTGTCCTTGGACGTTATTTAACCGGCACGGTATAGGCGACGCCTTCTTTGGCGCAGCCGCTGCAGGCGTTGCTGTATTCGCCCAGGGTTTCGCCGTTCTTGTCCAGGCCGATCACCGGGCGGTATTCCATGGTGCACATTTGCGGCCGCGGTTCCGGGCAGGGGCGGGCGTTGTCGGGGAGGTTCGCCGGGGTATGGGCGCAGCCCGCGGCTGCCAGGATCAGCGTAAGGCCGGCGAGAGGGAAGCGAATCATGGGTGTCTCCGGGGTCGGTTGCGTGTTTTATCCTGGGTCCATGTTAAAGGTGGACCCGGGGCGGGCAAGCAAGTTCTTTAGTCGCCGGGCCGACCGTGGCAATATTTTTGACCTGATTTCCAACGGGGACACCATGAATCACGTTGATTGGCGCGCGGAAGCGGCCGCCATCTGGCGGCCCAGACAGCAACGACTGAGACCGGTGCGGCACCTGGACCCGGTGGCGCTGGACGATCTGCTCGGCGTGGACACGCAGAAACGGAAGCTGGTGCAGAACACCGAACGCTTCCTGGCCGGCAAGCCCGCCAACCATGCGCTGCTGTGGGGCAGCCGGGGCACCGGCAAGTCGTCGCTGGTGAAAGCGCTGCTGAACGAATACGCGCCGCGCGGGCTGCGCATGATCGAGGTGGAAAAGCACGACCTGGTGGACCTGCCGGAGATCGTCGATGATCTGCGCGAGCGCGCCCAGCGTTTCGTGGTGTACTGCGACGACATAGCCTTCGAGGACGGTGAAACCCAGTACAAGCACCTGAAAAGCGTGCTGGAAGGCTCGCTGGAGCTGCCGCCGGAGAACGTCCGCCTGTACGCCACCAGTAACCGCCGCCACCTGGTATCCGAGTACCAGGCCGACAACGAGCAGAGCCGGGTGGTGGGCCGTGAGATCCACCACGGCGACGTGGTGGAAGAGAAGATTTCCCTGTCCGACCGGTTCGGCCTGTCGCTGAGCTTTTACCCGATCAATGAAGCGCAGTATTTCCAGATCGTCGATCACCTGTTCGGCGAGGTCGCCGACCGCGACCGGCTGCACATTCTCGCCCGCCGCTTTTCCATGGAGCGCGGCGGGCGCTCCGGGCGCACCGCCCGGCAGTTCTATAATCAATTCGTGGGCGAGCTCTGATACCCGGGTGGCGGGCCGGTCTTGTGTTCGCCCCGGATCGGCGTGGCATACTACGGACCCTTTTCAGTGATTCGGTTTTGCATGGACTGCCAATTGCGGCACCACAGAATGATCAGTATGCCCGCCCACTGCCCGCGGCGGGGCCGCCGCCCCTATTTCCCGGATCCGCCCGTTGTCACGCTGAGTTGATGATTTACTGATAAGCTCGACGCGGCGTTGCCGCAACTGACAACGGATTGCCTATGAATCTTTCCATTCTGGTGCTGCTGCCCTTTCTGGGGGCCGCACTGCCGCCGCTGGCCGAACGTTTCAGGGCCTCGCGCACGCTGCTGGCGCTGAGCGCCGCGGCGTTGCCGGCTCTGGCGCTGGCTTTGATGGTGGCGCCCGCGCGACGGGTGATCGCCGGCGAAACGGTGCTCTCTTCACTGCAGTGGCTGCCCAGCCTGGGCCTGGACCTGGCGTTCCGCCTGGACGGCCTGGCGCTGATGTTCGCCATGCTGGTGCTGGGCATCGGCCTGCTGATTATTCTGTACGCGCGCTACTATCTGTCCGCCGATGAAAAAGCCGGGCGTTTTTACGCCTACCTGCTGCTCTTCATGGGCGCCATGCTGGGGGTGGTGACCAGTGACAACCTGCTGCTGCTGGTGGTGTTCTGGGAGCTCACCAGCCTCAGCTCGTTCTTGCTGATCGGTTTCTGGTCGCACAACAGCGGCGCCAGGAAGGGGGCGCGCATGGCGCTCACGGTCACCGGCCTGGGCGGCCTGGCACTGCTCGCCGGGGTGCTGCTGATCGGCCAGGTGGTGGGCAGCTATTCCCTGGGCGAGGCGCTGGCCAGCGGCGACGCCATCCGCGCCAGCGGGCTCTACCCGCTGATTCTGTGCCTGGTGCTGCTGGGTATTTTCACCAAGAGTGCCCAGTTCCCGTTTCACTTCTGGCTGCCCCATGCCATGGCGGCGCCGACGCCGGTAAGTGCTTACTTGCACTCCGCCACCATGGTCAAGGCGGGGGTGTTTTTGCTGGCCCGCTTCTACCCGATGCTGGCGGGCACCAACCTGTGGTTCGACCTGGTCACGCTGGCCGGCATGGCGACGCTGCTGTGGGGTGCGCTGGCCGCGCTGTTCCAGCACGACCTGAAAGGGTTGCTGGCCTATTCCACCATCAGCCATCTGGGTCTGATCACCCTGCTGTTCGGCCTGAACACCGAGCTGGCGGCGGTGGCGGCGGTGTTCCACATCATCAACCACGCCACCTTCAAGGCGTCGCTGTTCATGGCCGCCGGCATCATTGATCACGAAACCGGCACCCGGGACATGCGCCGTATCAACGGCTTGTGGCGTTACATGCCGTACACCGCGGTGCTCGCCATGGTGGCCTCGGCGGCGATGGCCGGGGTGCCGTTGCTCAACGGCTTCCTGTCCAAGGAGATGTTCTTCGCCGAGACCCTGCAGTCCGACCGCCTCGGCGCCCTGAGCTGGGTGCTGCCGCTGGGCGCCACCCTGGGCGGCGTGTTGTCGGTGGCCTATTCGGCGCGCTTTATCCACGACGTCTTCTTCAACGGCGAGCCGGTGAACCTGCCCAAGTTTCCGCCCCATGAGCCGCCCCGTTACATGAAAGTGCCGGTGGAGATTCTGGTGGCGCTGTGCGTGGCGGTCGGCGTGTTCCCGGCGCTCACCGTGGCCGGGCTGCTGGCGGTGGCCGGCACCGCCACGCTTGGCGGCACCCTGCCGGAATACCATCTTTCCATCTGGCACGGCTTTAACCTGCCGTTGCTGATGAGCGTCATCGCCCTGGTCGGCGGCGTGCTGGTCTACAGCCAGCGGCAGCGCCTGTTCCGGTGGCACGCGCGCCTGCCCGAGATCAACGCCAACCTGATTTTCGAGCGCGCCATGCAGGCGGTGGCGGGGTTCGCCGGCGCGTTGAGCGGGCGCTTGCGCAACGGCTCCCTGCAGACCTATGTGGCCTGGTTGCTGGCGGTGGTCTCGCTGGTGCTGCTGACGCAGCTGGGGCCGCGTTTGCTGAGCGGCGACCGGGCGCTGCTGCCCCTGGACGGGGTGGCGCTGCTGGCCGGCGCCATGTTGATCGTGGCCGCGGTGATCACCGCCATTCTGCACCGCCACCGGATGACGGCGATCATGTCGATCAGCGTGGTGGGGCTGGTGGTGTCGCTGGTGTTCGTGCGCTTCTCGGCGCCGGATCTGGCGCTCACCCAGCTTTCCGTGGAAGTGGTCACGGTGATGCTGCTGATCCTGGCGATGTACTTTCTGCCGGTGCGCACCAGCGCCGAATCCGGCGTGTTCAGAGTGTTCCGCGATCTGTTCCTGTCGGTGGTGGTCGGCGGCGGCGTCGGCGTCATGGCGTTCGCCATGATGACCAGCGACTTCAACAGCATCAGTGGCTTCTTCCTGGAGAACGCCAAGCCGGGCGGCGGTGGCACCAATGTGGTCAACGTGATCCTGGTGGACTTCCGGGGCTTCGATACCTTCGGTGAGATCACCGTGCTGGGCATCGCCGCCATGGGCATCTACGCGCTGCTCAAGGATCTCAAACTGACCTCGCCCCGGGCGGATTCCACCGGCCGGCCCTGGGCGCGGGACGCGCACCCGCTGGTGCTGGTGACCATCTCGCGGCCGTTGCTGCCGCTGGCCCTGCTGGTGTCGGTGTACATCTTCCTGCGCGGCCATAACCTGCCCGGCGGCGGCTTTATCGCCGGCCTGGTGACGTCGGTGGCGCTGTTGCTGCAGTACGTGGCCTCCGGGGTGGGCTGGATGCACCACCGCATGCCCGGCGACTACCACCCGGTGGTGGCGTTGGGCCTGCTGCTGGCCGGGATCACCGGGGTGGCCTCCTGGTTGTTCGGCCATCCGTTCCTGACCAGCACCTTTGATTACATCCACTGGCCGCTGGTGGGCAAGTTCGAGGTGGCCAGCGCCATGCTGTTCGATACCGGTGTGTTCCTCACCGTGGTGGGCGCCACGCTGCTGATGCTGGCGAACCTCGGCAAGCTGTCGCTGTTGGACGACAAGGGCGCCGGCACCGGCGCCGGGAATGACCCTGACCAAACCGGCCAGAGAGGAGGCGCCTGATGGAAGTGATGCTTGCGTTGATCATCGCGACGCTGGTCGGTTGCGGCGTCTATCTGACCCTGCGCGCGCGCACCTTCCCGGTGATTCTGGGCATTACGCTGCTCAGCTACGGGGTCAACCTGTTCGTGTTCGTGTCCGGCCGCTTGAGCCTGAACCAGGTGCCGGTGGTGGGCATGTCCGAAAACGCCAGCGACCCCTTGCCCCAGGCGCTGGTGCTGACCGCCATCGTGATCGGTTTCGCCATGACCGCCTTTCTGGTGGTGCTGGCCCTGCGCGGCCAGGGTGAAATGAAGAGCGATCACGTGGACGGTGGCTCCGACGGGGAGGACGGCTGATGGAACATTTGATCATCGCGCCGATTCTGATCCCCGCGTTCGCGGGCATGCTGCTTTTGCTGGAGGTCCGCGAACGCCAGCGCCTGCGCCGCCTCACCGGTTTGCTGGCGACCCTGGCATTGATCCCCGTGGCGCTGGGCCTGTGGCAGCAGGCGGCCAGCGGCGACATCGGCGTGTATCAGCTGGGTGACTGGCGGGCGCCGTTCGGCATCGTGCTGGTGCTCGACCGGTTGAGTGCCCTGATGGTGCTGCTCACCGCGGTGCTGGCGCTGCCGGCGCTGATCTACGGCAGCCGTGGCGACGACCGGCGCGGCGCCAACTTCCACGCGTTGTTCCAGCTGCAGCTGATGGGCATCAACGGCGCCTTCCTGACCGGCGACCTGTTCAACCTGTTCGTGTTCTTCGAGGTGCTGTTGATCGCCTCCTACGGGCTGGCCCTGCACGGCCGTGGCCCGGCCCGGGTGAAGGGCGGCATTCACTATGTGGTGCTCAACCTGATCGGTTCGGCGCTGTTCCTGGTTGCGCTGGGGCTCGCTTACGGCACCACCGGTACGCTCAATATGGCCGACTTTGCGGTCAAAGTGAGTGAACTGGAGGGTAACAGCCTGGATCTGGCGCGCCTTTCCGGCCTGCTGATGTGGGTGGTGTTCGGCCTGAAGGCGGCGCTGTTCCCGCTCTACTTCTGGCTGCCGGCCACCTACGCCAGCGCCACGGCGCCGGTGGCGGCGCTGTTCGCGATCATGACCAAGGTGGGTATCTACGCCATCGCCCGGGTGTACGGCCTGGCGTTCAGCGGCGGCGCGCTGGCCGGGCTGGGCCGGGACCCGCTGTGGATTCTGGCGCTGATCACCCTGGGCCTGGCGGCGGTGGGTGTGCTCGGCGCCCGCCGCCTCGGCGAAATGGTGGCCTATTTGCTGGTGATGTCGGTGGGCACGCTGGTGGCCGGGCTGGCCTGGTCGTCGCCGGCGGCCTTCGGCGCCATGCTTTACTACCTGATCCACTCGACCCTGGTGTGCGGCGGCCTGTTTCTGCTGGCGGACCTGGTGTCCCGGGGGCGTGGGGAACTGGCGGACCGGCTTGAAGCGGGGCCGTCCCCCGTCGGCCGCGGGGTGCTCGGCGCGCTGTTTTTCGCCGGCGCCATCGCCGTGGTCGGCCTGCCGCCGTTATCCGGCTTTATCGGCAAGGTCGCCCTGATGCAGGCGGTGCCGGCGCCGGTCTATTGGTTGCTGTTGCTGGGCGGCGGCCTGATCGCCCTGATCGGCCTGAGCCGGGCCGGGTCGACGCTGTTCTGGCGGGCCACCGGCGACGGCGAAGAACGCAGCCTGGACGGGCCGCGCCTGGCGGCCACGGTGGCGCTGCTGGCCACCACCCCGGCGCTGGCGATCTGGGGCGAGCCGGTGCTTGAAGCCTGCCTGGCGGTGGCCGGGCAGTGGGCGCAGCCCGGCCTGTATATCGACGCGGTGCTGGGCGCCGGGGAGAGTGCGTTATGAGTCGAGTATTGCCGTTTCCGCTGTTGAGCCTGTTTCTGTGGGCCACCTGGATGCTGCTTAACGGCTTCTCCTGGGGGCACGCCCTGCTCGGTCTGGTGCTCGCGGTGGTGCTGCCGCTGGGCACCCAGTCGTTCTGGCCCAATGTGCCGCGCCTGCGCAACTTCCCCAAGCTGGTGCGGTTCGTGCTGGTGGTGCATTGGGACATTCTCACCGCCAATATGGCGGTGGCGATTCTGATCCTCGGGCCGCCCCGGCGTTTGCGGCCCGGGTTCGTGGAGCTGCCGCTGGACCTCACCGACGAGTTCGCCATCACGCTGCTCGCCAGCACCATCTCGCTGACGCCGGGCACGGTCAGTGCCGATGTCAGCGAGGACCGGCGCACCCTGCTGATCCATGCCCTCGACGTGGACGACCAAGACGCCATGATCCGGCAGATCAAGCAGCGCTATGAGCGGCCACTGAAGGAGATTTTCGAATGCTAGAGACCGCGCTGACGATTGCCTTCGGGCTGTTCGTGCTGGCCCTGCTGCTCAACCTGTACCGGTTGTTGCGCGGGCCCACGCTGCCGGACCGGGCCCTGGCCCTGGACACCATGTACATCAACACCATCGGGCTGATCGTGCTGTACGGCATTTCCTCGGACAGCAAGCTCTATTTCGAGGCCGCCATGCTGATCGCGTTGATCGGCTTCGTGAGCACCGTGGCGGTGGCCAAATACATGTTGCGTGGCGACATCATCGAGTAGGGACGACACTATGAACGAGATCGTTGAATTTCTGGTCAGTGCCTTCATTCTGGTCGGGGCGGTGTTCGCGCTGGTGGGGTCCATCGGCCTGGTGCGGCTTTCGGATTTTTATCTGCGTCTGCACGGCCCGACCAAAGCCAGCACCCTGGGCGTGGGCGGCACCATTCTCGGGTCGCTGCTGTTTTTCTCCTGGCAGGAGCGGGCGTTGCAGCTCCAGGAAGTGCTGATCGTTCTGTTCCTGTTTATCACCGCTCCGGTATCGGCGCACATGCTGGCCAAGGCGGCCATGCACCGCAATCTGAAGCGCCGGGAAGATACCCGCGGCGGCCCCTGGAAGCAGTAGCCGCAAGCGGGTTTAATAGTGCTTGTTGTGCAGGAATTATGAAATTTGTAAAAGGTATTAGGACGTGGAAACTTTTTCCAAAGGCGGCCAGTCCTAATCAATAGCTACGGACCGGTACCCCCGATCCCCCAGTACCCTCACCGGTTCGTAGCTTCTGGACACCCCGGTCTCTCCCCCAGGAGGCTGGGGCGGCAAGCCTCCCTGGCAGCGCAGTCGTTCCCTTCCCCCACTTGCTGCCAGGGATTTTTTTTGCCCACTGAAAAGTGGGACTTCCCCTCTTCCTTCTTCTTGCCGTTCACTGAAGCAAGAGGCATGCCTGTTTTTGGAAATCGGTAAAAGACGTTTTATGTCAGTGGGTTACACTGAATCGGCACGCTTTGGCCGGCGCCGCCCCTGCGCCAGAGCGGTGTCGTAAAACGTCGCCGGAGTGACGGACCCGGTCAGCCCGCCGGGTCCGGCGGCACCGCCAGCCAGGTGCCGAGCTGGCGCCAGGCCTCGTCGCAGCCGCTGCCGTTGGTGGCGGAAAACAGCTGGGCGCTGAGCGGCGCCGGGTGATCGCGGACGTCCTTGAGCACCTGCAGCAGGGTGTTCTTGGCGGCGCCGTACTTGAGTTTGTCCGCCTTGGTGATCAGCAGGTGCAGCGGCATGCCGGCGCGCGCCGACCATTCCAGAATCAGACGGTCGAAATCCTTGAGCGGATGGCGGATGTCCATCAACAGCACCAGCCCGGTGAGGCTTTGCCGGCGCGCCAGATAATCGTCCAGGTCGCGCTGCCATTGCTGGCGGGTCACCTTGTCCACCTTGGCGTAGCCGTAGCCGGGCAGGTCCACCAGGCGCCGCTCCTCGTCCAGCTCGAAGAAGTTCAGCAGCTGGGTGCGGCCCGGGGTCTTGGAGGTGCGCGCCAGGGTGCGCTGGCCGGTGAGGCGGTTGATGGCGCTGGATTTGCCGGCGTTGGAGCGGCCGGCGAAGGCCACCTCGAAACCCGCGTCCGGGGGGCACTGTTCCACGTTCTGGGCGCTTTTCAGGAAGCGGGCCTGGTGGAGAAGGCGCTGGGTCGGATCTTGGGCCATTATCGGTCTCTCAGTGAGCGCGGACAGCGAATACCCGCGCCTTTAATAAGGCATATGACGGGAGCGAACCTCTAGTATATAATGCGCGCCGTCGCGCGTTCGCCGTGCGGCCGACGTTCTACAGGTGTTTGTGTGCAAAGGCAAATTCGGCGCCGACGCCTGAGTAAGCCAGCATGTCGCCAGCTCATGGGGAGATTCACATGAAAGGTTTTGCCACGGGGCTCGCCCTCGCCATCGCTATGAGCCTGTCGGCCGGTGCCCAGGCCGAATCCGTCAAAGAGCTCTATGATCAGAGCTGCACCTACTGCCATGCCAGCGGTGCCGCCGGCGCCCCCAAAACCGGGGACCAGGCCGCCTGGAAGCCGCGCATGGACAAAGGCATGGACACGCTGGTCAAGCACGTCGAGGAGGGCTACAACGCCATGCCCCCGGGCGGCATGTGCGGCGACTGCTCCAAAGAAGATTATCGTGCTCTTATTGAATACATGACCAAGTAATCCCTGCTCTTGAAGGAAAGGCCATGAAGTGTTTCAAGCTGTTCGTGCTGTTGGCTGCCGTGGTGGCCACCCCCTTCGCCCTGGCCGAGGGCGACCCGGAAGCCGGTAAAGAGAAAGCCCAGGTATGCGCGGCCTGCCATGGCCCGGACGGCAATTCCCCCTCCGGCCAGTACCCGAGTCTGGCGGGGCAGGGCGAGCGCTACCTGATCAAGCAGCTTAAGGCCTACAAATCCGGTGAGCGCGAGAACGCCATCATGCAGGGCCAGGCCGCCAATCTGAGCGAGCAGGACATGCAGGACCTGGCCGCCTTCTTCACCGAGCAGTCCGTGAAAACCGGCCAGGTGAAGCCGGACCTGGTGGAAATGGGCGAGCGTATCTATCGCGGTGGCGACGTGGAGCAGGGCATCCCCGCCTGCGCCGGTTGTCACGGCCCCGCCGGTCAGGGCGTCGACGCCGCCGGTTTCCCGGCACTGGCCGGCCAGCAGCCCGCCTACACGGAAAGCCAGCTGAAAGCGTTCCGCGCCGTCGGCCGCGAGGACATCGGCGACATGGCCAAGCGTGATAACGATCCCCAGGCGATGATGCGCACCCTGGCCGCGAAGATGAGCGACGCCCAGATTCAGGCGGTCTCCAGCTTTGTGGCGGGTCTCTCCGCGCCGGAGCGCGACAGCGAATAATCCGCTGTTGATCGGCGTTCAGCGAAAAGGCAGCCTCGGGCTGCCTTTTTTGTGGCCGCCGTTCATGGGCAAGACGGCGCCAATGCGGTAATAATGCAACTTTCCGTGACCGTGGGGAGCGTTTTCGCGTTACCACGGTCCTATCTGCCACGATCAAAGTGGAACAGCCAACAACAAGGAGAACCTCATGTTGCGAACGGTTATGGCGGTGCTGCTCGGCCTGACTCTTACGGCGGCGGCCTGGGCACAGGAATCCGGCGGCGAGCACGCCCGCTACGCGGAAGGGACCCACTACAAGGTTCTGAACAATCCCGGCAATGTGGACGAGCCCGGTCAGGTGGAAGTGCGCGAGTTCTTCTCCTACATCTGCCCGCACTGCTTCAGTCTGGAGCCGGTGATCGAGGACTGGCTGGAAGACAAGCCGGAGCACGTTAACTACGTCCGCTCGCCGGTGACCTTCCTGCAGAACGCGGAGCCCCTGGCCCGCGCCTACTATGTGGCGGACATCCTCGACAAGGTGGATGAGATCCACAAACCCCTGTTCGACGCCATTCACAAGCACCGGGAGCCGCTGTTCACCCCCACCGCGCTGGCCGACTTCTTCGCCAAATACGGCGTGGAAGAGGATGAGTTCAACCAGCTCTACAGCTCTTTCGGGGTGTCCACCAAGCTGCGTCAGACCGACGCGCTGGCCCGCGACTACCAGATCCGCGGCGTACCGTCCTTCGTGGTCAACGGGAAGTATCTGATTCTTCGCGACGGCCTGCGTAACAATCAGGAAATGTTCGACGTGATCGACTTCCTGGTGAAGAAGGAACGCCGCTAGCCCTTTCGGGAGTTCAAGCTGAATGCTGTTGGAGCGCGCGCGAACCGCGTACCAGTCCTGGAAAACCCGGCCCGCCGGGTTTTCCTTCGCACGCGAAGGCCACCGCCGCACCCGCCGGGTGCGCGAGGTCACCCTGCCGGATGACACCCTCAGGCTGCTGAGCTTCAACATTCAGGCGGGCATCGGCACCAGCCGGTTCCGGGAGTATTTCACCGGCAGCTGGAAGCATCTGGTGGCGCACCCGCGCAGTGTCGAGACCATCGAGCAGATCGCCGATGTGGTTCGCCATTTCGATGTGGTCGGCCTGCAGGAGGTGGATGGCGGCAGTTTGCGTTCACGCAATGTGAATCAGTTGGTTCACCTGGCGTCCCTGGCCGATTTCCCCTTCTGGCATCAGCAACTCAACCGCAACCTGGGCCGGCTGGGCCAGTTCAGCAACGGCTTTCTGAGCCGCCTGACGCCCTATTCCGTGGAGGACCACATCCTCCCCGGCCTGCCCGGGCGCGGCGTGATCCTGGTCAAGTTCGGCCACCCGGTGGAGCCGCTGGTGCTGGCGGTGGTGCACCTGGCGCTGGGCGAGAAAATGCGCAACACCCAGTTGGCCTACATCACCCGCCTGCTGTCGCCGTTCCGTTACGCCGTGGTGGTGGGTGATTTCAATTGCCGGCTGGAGCACCTGGGCAGTTCGCCGCTGGCGGAGCTGGGCCTGCGCGCCGTGGAGGGCGATTTGAACACCTTCCCGAGCTGGGCCCCGGACCGGCACATCGACCATATCCTGGCGTCCCCCGAGCTGGAGGTCAGCCACAGCCGGGTGCTCACCGACTGCCTGCTTTCCGACCACCTGCCCCTGGCCACGGAAATCCGCATTCCCGACGCGGTGCGGGCCGCCACCCTGGAGCACCGGCTGCCGCTGATCGACTGAGCGGCGCTAGGACAGTTTGATCGGCAGCGTTTCCGCGGCGCGCAGGGCCGGCGAGCGGAGAATCCTCGCCGCCAGTTCGTTCTGCCGACGGGTGCCGGTTTTCCGGAACACCGACTTCAGCTGCCCGCGCAGCGTATCCACCGACAACGACAGACCGGCCGCCAGGGTCTTGAGGTCGCCGCCTTCGGCGATGGCGCGGGCCACGCGGGCTTCCGCCGGGGTCAGGTCGAACAGCTCGGCGATCTGCTGCTCGTCCACGGCGCCCTCGTACTCCGGCGCGTGGAAGTACACCAGCGCGCGGCCTTCCGGCGCCAGCAGGGCGCCGCTGTTCTCCGGTGCCATCGGGCTGATCATGCACACCAACTGGCCGCCGCCGCGCCGGGGCAGGGTGACGGTGCCTCCCGGGTGGCGCCAGTCCCGGCCGGCGCCGAGGATCACCTTGTCCACCAGCGCCATGAAACGCTCGCGGGGGGCTTGCCGTTTCGGTGCCAGACGCCCGTGCCGGCAGACCAGCTCTTCCTCTTTGGCGATCAGCGCCCGCGCCCGGTCGCAGAGGAATTCCACCCGGCCGCCGTTGCCGAGCACCGCGAACGGCCGGTGCGCGGCCAGCCGGCCACCGCGGTTGCTCCATTCCAGCTGATGGAGATGGCGGGTCAGGTCAATGGCCCGGCGCACATGGGGCACCAGCTCATTGAACCAGGCGGTGTCCTGGGCCTCGTAGGGGCCCTGCCCGCCGGTGCGCTGCACCAGTAGCTGGATGGTGTATTCGTCGGTCTGGTACACGGTGCCGCAGACACCGTGGTGGATATCCAGGTTGCGGGCCCAGTCGTTATAGAACTCGGTCTTGTAGAAGCGACGCTGGCGGCAGGAAAAATCCAGGTAGGTGGAATACAGCCGGCCGGCGGGCTTTTCCTTCAATTCCGGCCGCCAGGGGCAGGTGTTGACGAAATAATCCACGTAGTTCTGGTGGGCGCGGTCGTCGATATTGATCTTGGTGCTGGAGCGCACCGTCTCAGCAGCCTTGTCGAGCACCAGCAGACGGGCTGACCGGGATTCGCTGACGGTGACCAGCTTGTGGAGAAAATTCCGCCACAGCGACTGATCCGTGGGCGTGGCATAAAGTGTATCCAGAAGCGCCTGATGGCCTGCCCCGGTGTAAGGCAGCCTGCTCGAACCTTCCATAAAACCCCCAATGTCTCCTTGTCCCCCACGGTCAACTATGTCACAAAACAAGACGCACTGGCGTCGCCGGCGCGTGAACGTAACGATGGGACAACCGACCGCAAAATGCCGATACCGCGAATTACGCTGCCGCCACGGGCGGAGACGCCATCTTGAGAGTGTTCGTCTATGGCACGCTGCTGGCCGGGGAGGGCAACCACGGCTGGCTGAAGGGCGCTTCGTACTTGGGCCGGTGGACCACGCCGCCGTTGTTCAGGCTGATCGATCTGGGCCCTTACCCGGTGCTGTCGCCGGGTGGCCGCACCGCCGTGACCGGCGAGGTCTACCGGGTCAGCCGCCTGATTCTGCAGCGCCTGGATGTGCTTGAAGGCTATCCGGGTGACTACCAGCGGCGCCTGATCGACACGCCGTGGGGGCGTGCCTGGGTGTACCTGCGCGCCAGCGCTCCGGCCGGGCGGCCACTGCACCATGGCGACTGGCGGCGCCGTCCGTTGACGCATCGAGCCTTTTATCCGCTTAGGGGGAAACAACTTGGAACGGGAAGTCATACTGAGTGACGGGCGCCGGCTGGCGGCCACCGAGAAGAACGGGTCCGGCGACACCCTGGTGGTGCTGGTGCACGGCTGGTGCTGCCGGCGCAGCGACTGGCACGCCTACCTGGAAAGCGCGCCGGAGACGGTGAGTTTTCTGGCGCCGGATCTTCCCGGCCATGGCGACTCCGCCTCGACCCCGGGCACCTGGACGGTGGCTGGCATGGCGCGGGATATCGCCGATCTGGTGCGCGCCCGGCGGCCCGCCAGGGTGGTGCTGGTGGGCCACTCCATGGGCGGCGCGGTGGCGCTGGAGGCGGCGGCGCTGCTGGAATCCGTGGCCGCCGTGGTGTTCGTCGACACCTTCATCATTCCCTACGGCGATCTGTCGGAGGACGACGCCGCCGGCATCGAGGGCGGCTTCCACGAGGATTTCCCGGCGGCGGTGGGCAGGCTGGTGGAGGCCAACACCTCCGACGCCATGCCGGAGCACCTGAAACAGACGCTCGGCGCGCAGATGGCGTCCGCGGCCCCGGACAAGATGCTGCCGCTGTGGGGTGACCTGTTGCGCTGGAACCCGGAGCCCGCCTTCGCGGCCGTGAAGGCGCCGCTGTTCGCCATCAACGGTGAAATGATCCCGGATGTCGCCCGCCAGCGCTGCGCCGGCCGGGTCAGTGACACGGTACTGGCGTACCCCGGCCATTTCCCCCAGTGGGAACAGCCGGAGGCGTTCAGCCAGGCCCTCAACAAGCAGCTCGAAGCGCTGCGGCTCTAGCGGGCCTCAGTGGCGCATTAGTAGCGCGTTTCCGCCATGCCGGAGAACTGCTTGGCCAGATAGGTGGCGTAGTTGTCGGTCATGCCGGCGAGAAAGTCCAGCGCCCGCATGATGCACTGGTAGAGCCGTTCCTGTTCGTCCATGTCCGCCAGGCCGTCCGGGAAGCTGTGGCGGCCGATCAGATCGATGATGCGCTCGTGGCGGTAGTTGCGCGTGGCGCCGCGGGCGTGGGACAGCGACGCCTCGATCAGGCCGTCCAGCAGGGCGCCCATCACCTCGAAGGCGCCGATCTCCAGCTCGATCTTGCGCGGGTGCTCGAACACCTTGCCGCGCGCCAGCTGCTTGGCGTTTTCCACGACGTCGTAGACCGCCGGTTCGCAATGGTGCAGCAGGTCGCCTTCCATGTTGCCGGCCAGCAGAGCCTCGTGGTTGGCGACGAAGGCCTCGACCCCCGCTTCGATAAACCGCTCAATGATCTTGCCGCGCAGCAGCGCCGCCTTGCGGCCGTCGCGCAGCTCGGAATGGACCAGGCGGCGCACTTCGTTGTTGTCCGGCAGGGCGGGCTGCAGCAGGGCGTAGACCTCGTCCCAGTGCAGCAGATCCATCTCCAGCCCGTCTTCCAGATCAATGATCGCGTAGCAGAAGTCGTCCGCCGCCTCCATCAGGTAGGCGAGCGGGTGGCGGCAATGGCGGCCGGGCGCCAGCTCCCT
Source organism: Alloalcanivorax venustensis ISO4 (assembly GCF_015356855.1). GTDB lineage: Bacteria > Pseudomonadota > Gammaproteobacteria > Pseudomonadales > Alcanivoracaceae > Alloalcanivorax > Alloalcanivorax venustensis. The sequence continues at coordinate 249,009 of NZ_ARXR01000001.1, read as the reverse complement.
GAGCCCGGTGGCCGCGCACACTTCCTGGAAGGCGTCGGCCTCGGACAGAAAGGCGCTGTACTTGCCCGGCTTGAGCCCGCCCTCGGCGGCGCGGGACGACAGCCAGGGGTACTTCAGGAAGGTCGCCAGGGTGGCGTAGGTCAGGCGCATGCCGTCGTCGTACTGATGGTATTCGCTCTTGGTGAGGATGCGGAAACCCTGAGCGTTACCCTCGAAGTAGATCAGATCGGATTGCTGCTCCGGCGTGAGCAGGTCCAGATAACGCTGGCCGCGCTCCTGGAACCAGGCGCGGATCGCCCGCTCGCCGGTGTGGCCGAACGGCGGGTTGCCGATGTCGTGGGCCAGGCAGGCCGACTGCACGATATCGCCCAGGTCGGTGGCGCCGGCCCCCTCCGGGAGATGGCCGAGGGCCTGCAGGCGCTCGCCGGCGCGGATGCCCAGGGTGCGGCCCACGCAGGACACCTCCAGGGAGTGGGTGAGCCGGTTGTGCACATGGTCGTTGGTGGCCAGCGGGTGCACCTGGGTTTTGCGCGCCAGGCGGCGGAAGGCGCCGGAGAAGATGATCTTGTCGTGGTCACGCAGGAAGGCGGTGCGGCCGGTTTCGTCCTTGGCGTCGCGGTGTCCCAGGCGGCCCTTGTTGAGCAATTGTTCCCAGTTCATGGTTTGAGTATCCGTCCGGGGGGCGGTCGTTGAAATGGTGAAGGCCGCCCCCACGCTGTGAGAAACGGCGAATGAAGTTCATCACATCTTGATGCCGCGTCTGTCAGCGTCAAGCGGAATATCGACGAGGAGCCACTATGAATTTGGACAAGCCACTTCTGATGCTGGTCACCAGCGCATCACAGATGGGTCAGGGGCAACAAACCGGTCTGTGGCTGGAGGAGTTTGCGATTCCCTACCAGATTTTCCGCGACAACAAGGTGCCGGTGCGTGTCGCCAGCCCCACCGGCGGCAAGGTGCCGATCGATCCCCGCTCGGTGCCGGACGATGAGCAGAAAGCACAGTGGAAGGACGCTATCGCCGAGTTGGAAAACACCCGCCCCCTGGAGGAAATCTGGGAAGACGGCTTCGTCGGGGTATTCGTGCCCGGCGGCCACGGCGCCATGTTCGACATGCCGGACAACCCCCTGGTGGCCGGCGTGCTGGAGCGCACCTGGGCCCAGGGCGGCGTGGTCAGCGCGGTCTGCCACGGCCCGGCGGCCCTGGTCGGGGTACGTGACGAAAACGGCGTGCCGCTGGTCAAGAACCGCCGCGTGAGTTGCTTCACCAACGAAGAGGAGCAGGAAGTGGGCCTCGACGAGGTGATGCCGTTTCTGCTGGAAACCCGTCTCCAGGAGCTGGGCGCGGAGATCCACAACAAGGGCAAATTCGAGCCCCAGGTGGTCACCGACGGGCGCCTGGTCACCGGCCAGAACCCGCCCTCCAGCGAAGTGACCGCGAAAGCGGTGGTGGAAGCGCTATACTCGGACTAGGCGCACCGTCGGGTCGGCGGGCGGGACTGCCCGCCGACGTTACGGCCCTTTGATAAGGAGAAGGTCCATGAGTCTTTTCGACTATAAGGCACGCACGCTCAACGGCGAGGAAAAGCCCCTCTCCGACTACAAGGGCAAGGTTCTGCTGGTGGTGAACACCGCCAGCAAGTGCGGCTTCACGCCGCAGTACGAAGGGCTGCAGAAGCTGTACGCCAACTTCGCCGACCGGGGGCTGGAAGTACTGGGTTTCCCCTGCAACCAGTTCGGCCGCCAGGAGCCCGGCGAGGCCGAGGAAATCGGCGCCTTCTGCGAGAAGAATTACGGCGTCTCGTTCCCGATGTTCGAAAAAGTGGACGTCAACGGCGACAACGCCCATCCGGTGTTCAAGTTTCTGAAATCGGAATCGCCGGGCCTGCTGGGCACCGAGGCGATCAAATGGAACTTCACCAAGTTTCTGGTCGATCGCGACGGCAACGTGGTCAAGCGCTACGCGCCGAAGGACAAGCCGGAAAAGCTCGCCGACGACATCGAAGCGCTGCTCTGAGGCCCGTCAGGCGGGCAGCACCGCGTAGTAGATAGCGTAGAAATGGCAGACACTGCCGCCCACCACGAACAGATGCCAGATGGCGTGGTTGTACGGCAGCCGGTCGGCCAGATAAAACACCACGCCGGCGGTATAGGTGATGCCGCCGGCGAGCAGCAGCCAGAAGCCCAACGGGCTGACCGTGTCCATCAGCTCCCCGGACGCGAACATCACCAGCCAGCCCATGGCCAGATAAATCCCCACCCGGGCCAGTTTGTAGCGGTTACCGAAACGCAGCTTCAGAACGATACCGGTGAACGCCAGCCCCCAGATCACGCCGAACAGGGTCCAGCCCACGGTGCCGCGCATGTTGACCAGCAGAAACGGCGTATAGGTGCCCGCGATCAACGCGAAAATCGCGCAGTGATCCAGCATCTTGTAGAGCGCCCGCCAATGCGGGCGCCGGCTGCCGTGGTAGAGCATGCTGGCGCCGTACAGCAGCGCCAGGCTGGCGCCGAACACGCTGAAGGAAACGATTTTCCAGGGGTCGCCCTGGACGCTGGCCGACGCCACCAGTACCGCGGTGCCGGCGATGCTCAGCAGCAGGCCGATGGCATGGGTGAGGCTGTTGATCACCTCTTCGATCAGAGGGTAGTCCGGCTGACCCGGCTCGGAAGACGCGGAGGGTGTAGAAGGTGTCGTCATACACGTTCCTTGAGTGTTAACCCGCCGTTCACTGAAAACGCGCATCATGAGCGCTGGCTTTGCGGCTTGCAAAGCGCGGATAAAGGTTCGATTGCACCAAGCTATGACGAGTATATCGAAAATGAGTTCGCGGTTCCGACCCCAAGGGCTTAGCGTGAAGGTATTGGAGTCAATCCGGACATTCCCGCAAAGGAGAGCACCATGATTGAACACAGCAAAGAAGTCTCCCAGGAGCTGAGTAAACTGCTCGCGGAGAGTTATACCCTGTATTTGAAAACCCACAATTACCACTGGAACGTCACCGGCCCGATGTTCCACAGCCTGCACCTGCTGTTCGAACAGCAGTACACCGAGCTGGCGACGGCGGTGGACACCATCGCGGAGCGAATTCGCGCCCTGGGCGATAAAGCGCCGGGCAGTTACGCGGCCTTCGCCCGCCTGTCGTCCGTGAAGGACGCCGAGGGCGAGCCGGACGCCACGGAAATGCTGAAGACGCTGACCGCGGACCATCGCATCGTGGCGGAGCGCGCCAACAAGGTGCTCAAGCTGGCCGCCGGCCATGAGGACGAAGGCACCGCGGCAATCGCCAGCGAGCGTATCGAGATCCACGAGAAGGCCGCCTGGATGCTGTCCGCCCACCTGGGCGATTGATAGCGAAGGGCTATTCGCTATATAGAAACTATCCGTTTTATTGATGAGGGCGCGGTGGCTACCATGCTCTCATCATTCAGCCACATTCCGATGCACCGAACAGGAGGAAGCATTTAATGTTGGAGAATCGTGAAGGCGAAAAAGTACCTGAAGTTACGTTCCGTACCCGCGAAGGGAACGAGTGGAAAGACGTTACCACCGATGATCTGTTCGCCGGCAAAAACGTAGTGGTGTTCGCCCTCCCCGGCGCGTTCACGCCGACCTGTTCGTCCACGCATCTGCCGCGTTACAACGAACTGGCGCCGGTGTTCAAAGCCAACGGCATTGACGAAATCATCTGTCTGTCGGTGAACGACGGCTTCGTGATGAACGCCTGGGCCGGTGATCAGGACGCCAACAACATCCGTTTCATTCCGGATGGCAACGGCGAGTTCAGCGAAAAGATGGGCATGCTGGTCGGCAAGCAGGATCTGGGTTTCGGTCCGCGCAGCTGGCGCTATTCCATGCTGGTGAAGGACGGCGTGATCGAGAAGATGTTCATTGAGCCGGAGAAGCCCGGCGACCCGTTCGAAGTGTCCGACGCCGACACCATGCTGACCCACATCAACGGTGAAGCGTCCCTGCCCCAACGGGTGACCATCTTCACCAAGCCGGGCTGCCCGCACTGTGCCCGCGCCAAGCGCGAACTGCGCGACGCCGGCTTCAAGTTCGAGGAAATCGAACTGGGCAACCGTGGCCTGAGCTACAGCACCCTGGCCGCCGTCACCGGCGCCGGCACCACGCCGCAGGTGTACATCGAAGGCCAGCGTATCGGTGGCGCCGACGAGCTGACCGACTGGCTCAAAGCCACCGCCTGAAACCCATTACGCGCTCACCGTAATGCTCAACCCCGGGCAAAAGGATGTGCCCACGGGCGCGGGTTTGCCCCGCGCCATGATCTTCCCCAACTGGCCGGCTCCCCGCCGGCCTTTTTTATGCGTGGCCGCCGCGGTCTCCGGGCGGGCCACCCGCGGATTAAAAAATGGCACAACCGGCCCTGGAGTGTTCCGGGTGCGCTGGCCCATATTGACGGTCATTACTCAAGGTTCCAGTGAGGCGTCGTCGAGGCGCCGCTCACCGCGACAGGGAAGATGATTGCTATGAACGCCAAAGCCCCGATTTCCCCGAACGAGCCGCGCCGCACCAACGGCAGCGACATTCAGCCCCGGCGTATGGATTTCCAGTTCGACCCGGACATGCCGCGCTACTGGTTCGCCGGCGACCAGTTCAAGACCATCCTGCTGACCGCGTTGTCCTGTACCTTCCCGGAAGGCGAGCGCTTCTTCGTGCGCTCGGTGCGCCACTACCAGAAACAGATCACCGACCCGGATCTGCGCGAGCGGGTGAAAGGGTTCATCGGCCAGGAGGCGCACCACGGCAACGAACACGAACAGTTCAACGCCTTCATGGAGAGCAAGGGTGTACCGACCCAGAAGGTGCACGATTATGTTCATGAAGGCATGAAGTGGATCGCCAAGAAGTTTTCTCCGGAGCGGCAGCTCGCCAAGACCTGTGCCCTGGAGCACTTCACCGCCATGCTCGCCGAGCTGATGCTTGAGGAGCCCGAGTTCCTCGAAGGCATGGACGAGCGCATGCTGCCGCTGTGGCTGTGGCACGCCATCGAGGAAAGCGAGCACAAGGCGGTGGCGTTCGACGTCTATGCCGATCAGGTGGGCAGCTATTGGGTGCGCACGTCGGAGATGGCGCTGACCACGGTGGAATTCATCGGCTTCACCATCTTCCACTACATCCAGCTGCGCCAGGGCATGGACGACAAGCGTGATTTGCGCTCGGTGGGCAACGGCCTGAACTGGCTGCTCGGCCGCCCGGGCTGGCTGCGCCGGCTGGGCCGTTCCTACGCCGCTTACTACAAGCCGTCGTTCCACCCGGAAAAGAAAGACAGCCGCGCGGTGCGCGAGCGCGCCCTGGCACGGCTGGCCGAGATGCTGGATCGGCCGGAGCTGGCGCCCCGCTAACGCTACGTTCAGTCGCGCAGTATCCGCGGCCGGGGAATCTCCTGGTCGCGGAACAGCGCGGTCACCCGCAACACCACGTCACTCTGGAACGCTTTTTCGTAGCGCACGTCCAGCACATAGGCCTTGGAGCGGAACCGCACCGCCAGGGCGTTGCCGATTTCCACCTCTTCAATGGCGAAGGTCACCGGCTTTTTCAAATAGGCGTAGCGGCTGGTGACGATCACTTCCTCGATAATGCCGCGCACCTGTTCCAGGTCCGCCTGCACCGACACATGGAAGTCGGTGACCACCATCATGTCCAGCTCGCCGGCGTTGCCGGAGGCCACCACGTCGGTGATGAAACGGGCGTTGGGAATCGTCACCAGGTTGTCGTCCAGCGTCTGCACGCGCACCGCGCGCAGGCCGATGGCGACGATCTCGCCGTAGGTGTCGCCGAAGCTGATCCGGTCACCGACCTGGAACGGCCGGTCGAACAGCAACAGCAGGCCGGCCACCAGCGACGCCGCCACGTCCTTGAGCGCGAAGCCCAGCGCCACCGCGATCGAGCCCGCCGCCGCCAGGATGAATTCCCGCGGCGGGTTGAGCACCCCGACGATCAGCGCGCCGGTGCCCAGGGTGTAGATCAGAAAGCCGATCAGCGTGGTGATCTGCAGGATCAGAAAGCGGCGTGCCGGCACCTTGTCCATCAGCGAGCCGCTGACTTTCTGAATGCCCCAGTTCAGCGCCCACAGGCAGAAACCGCCGGCCACCAGCAAAAGAATGGCGTAGGCGTTGAACAGGTCCACCACCACCGCCAGGTCCGTGACAATATCGCCGCTTTCATTCATGGAGCAGATTCTTCCTGGTCAGATGGTTGATCACGGTGTGGTACCAGAGCGGCACCAGCCGGTACCGCCCGTCGTCGCTCTGGCGGATAAAGCCGGCGTCGAAGCCCGCCTTCAGGGCGTAACGCACCACATTTTCCGGCAGGTCGGTGGCGGCCACGATCTCCCCGCTGGACAGGTTTTCGTGGGTGGCGATGGCGGCGTACACGAACAGCAGATTCTCGCCGGCCTTTTCCACCGCGGTGCCCTGCGGTTTGGCGGGCAGCCCCACCAGCACCTGGCGACGGGTCACTTTCACCGAGCTCAGCCACAGCCTCAGCGCCGCCATCGGGTTACCCCGGCAGGCGTCCCACAGCAGGCTGAAGTAGCGCTGCTCGGCGTTGCGCACGTTGCCCGCCTCCGGCCCCCGGGAGGACAGCAGCACCTCGTCGTAACGCAGGGTCTGGCCGGAAAGATGGTGCCGCGACAGAATCAGGGAGCGAATCTCGCTCTGCCCCCAGCGCTTCACGCGCACCACATTGCGGAACTGATATTCCCGGCCGAACACATTGCACAGGTACGCCCAGCTCTGGTTGTTGAGCAGCACCAGCCAGAACAGATTGTCCAGGCGCGCGTTGGTCAAACGCAGCAGCGTGCGCCAGCCTTCCAGGCCGCCGATCCGGGCGAGGAAGAAATTCTGCGCTTCGTCCAGTACCAAAAGGGTGGGGCGGCGCTGCTCATCGTTCTTCACCAGGCTGGCGGGGCCCTCCTCGAGAGATTCGTCCAGGGCCTCGGCGACCAGGGCGATGACGTCCTCCGGGGCCAGGGTCTTGGGCGGCACCGCCACGGACACCACCCGCAGGCCCTCATCGTTTTTCTCCAGGGCGCGAGTCAGGCGGCGCGCCGCCATGCTTTTGCCGCTGCCTTTCTCGCCGGCCACCAGCAGGGTGTTCTCGTCGGTTTTGTCCTCGCGCCAGCGCTGGATCGCTTTTTCCATCGCGTCAGTGAGCCCGGTATCGATAAACGGCGCCGGCTCGTCGTCGGGCAGGCCGGCGTCGAACCACTGCTGATACTCGCGGGCGGGCTGGGTGTCGTCCTCGGTTTTTTCGTCCTCGTCGCCGCTTTGCGCGCGCATCCGGAACCAGCGCGCCTTGAGGCGCAGGTACCAGTCGGCGCCGGCCAGTAGCTGGTCCAGGTAACGGAACACGAAGTACACCAGAGCCACCGGGAGCAGCAAGGGCGCGGTCCAGGAGAACAGGCGCTGACTGAGCAGGCGCGCCGCCAGGGGGTCGAGCCGCGACGGCAGAATGCTCTGCAGGCACACCAGGTAGTCCTCGCCGCGCTGCGTGAGCAGGCGGCCGATGGCGGCGTACAGCGCCAGCCCCAGCAGCAGCCCGCTGAAATCGTGCAGCAGGCCGCCGCCGAGCAGTTGGTCCACCGCCAGGAACAGCGCCCAGGGCAGCATCAGCCAGACCGCCACGCGGCGCGCCCGTTCGCCGGCCTGGTTGGCCTGTTCGCCGTTCAGGTAGGTGCCGGCGCCCTGGGCCACGCGCAGCACCAGCCATTCGCCGATCAGCCAGGTGAGCCCGAACACCACGTACAGCCGGGCCAGCGGCAGCAGCCACAGCAGCAAGCGGGTGGAGGGCGCCTGCAGCGCCGGTTCCACCAGGTCGAGGGCGAACCAGGGAATCAGCCACGGCAGCAGCGGCGCCAGCCCCGCCACCAGCCGGCTGAGGTTCCACAGCCAGCGGCGCCCGCCGCTGGCTTCCATGACGCGTGCGTGCAGCGACAGCAGGGCGCCTTTGCCGCGCCGGCTGAAATGGATCAGCACCGCGAACAGGGCGATACCCAGCAGCAGCGCCAGGGCATTGCTGAGCAGCGGCAGATAGCGGCGCATCTCGCCGTTCAGGCGCCCCTCCTGGAAGGTGAGCTGGAACGCCTGATAGAGACGGTCCACGGCCAGCCCGGTTTCCAGATCAATCACCGTCAGCGCGGCGTCGAGCCCGCCGCCCCCGGTCAGCAACGACAGGCCGCCGGCCTGATCCCATAAAGCGGCGCGCAGCGCCAGCACCTGGCGTTGCGCCTCGGCGCTCTGCCGGCGCCAGAGCATCTCCTGGGCCGGTTCCGCCGCGCTCAGCCAGGGCGGGGTGCCCGGGCGCCGGGCCAGCCGGTCCAGCGCGGTGAAGGCGGCGGCCGGATCCCGGCGCAGCAGCGGGGTCAGGGCGATCAGGCCGGCCAGGCGCTCGCGCAGATAATCGTCGGAGCCGCCCTCGGCCGGGGCGCCGGCCAGGTTCTGGTAGAGCTCGTGCCAGGTGGTCAGGGCGCGCCGCTGTTCGTCGGCCAGCTCAAACCATTGCAACCGTTTCGCCCGGCGTTGTTCGGTGAGCCGCAGGGTTCGTTCGCGCACCCCTTTGTACTCCGGGGCCAGGGCGTCGCAGCCGGGCACCACGGCGGCGGGCGCCCGCGACGGCGGCGGCGCGGTGCCGGTGGGGGCGGCGCCAAGCGCGTCGGTGAGCGCCGCCGGCGCCACCGGTTCCCCGGCCAGGGCCGTGTCCAGGTGCTCAAGATGCGCCTCCAGCCGCTCGTTGCCTTCGCGCCACTGGTTGAGCGCGGCCTGTTCGCGCTGGCACTGGGCATCGCTGGCGGCAAGGGCCGGACCGGTGAGCCATAACGCCACGAGGACGAAATAAAACCGGTGCCGCCGCGAAAACCCCATGGTCTGTTCCTTTTTAGTGGTTTTGCGCCATTGTAGGGACGCCTTGAGCGGGCGTCATCCGCGCCGCGGCGGTGTATAGTCGGGGTACGGACGTGATGATCGCGGCGGTGACAAGGAGATTGGCAAATGGCTTCGTTAGTGGTCAGGGATCTGATGGTGCGGCACCCGCCCTCTCTGGTGGCGGGCACCGAAATGACGTCGGTGGTGGCGACACTGTTGAACGGGCGCTATACCGGCTTGCCGGTGATCGACGGCGATCACCGGGTGATCGGTTTCGTCTCCGAGCAGGACTGCCTGCGCCATTTGCTGGTGTCCAGCTATCACCAGGAAGGGTCACTGCGGGTGGAAGAGCTGATGCACGATCAGCCGCTCACCGTGCGCGAGGACGATTCGGTGGTCGACGTGGCCGGGCTGATGGTCAAGCAGAAGCCGAAAATCTACCCGGTGCTGGACAGCGGCGACCGGCTGGTGGGCCTGCTGACCCGCCGGGCGGTGCTGCAGGCGCTGAACGACAGCCGTCGCGGCGATTGACCGCCGGCCGCTGGGACGCCAGCCGCTGGATCGCCAGCCGCTACATACAAGTTTGCCGGCATCCGCGTCGCTAGTGTTTGAGGTAGTGTGAACAGGCCCTAAAACAACAAGAGGAGTGTTGTCATGCGTGATCTGTCGACTTTTCTACATGATTACGGCGACAGCCATCGCCACCCGGTGAACCAGTGGGTGCATATTTTTTGTGTGCCGGCGATTTTCGTCTCCACGCTGGGGCTGTTCTGGCTGATTCCGGTCGGCCAGTGGCTGGGCCTGGAAGGCGCGGCGGCCTACTGGGTCAACGGCGGCACCCTGCTGGCGGTGCTGTGCATGCCGTTCTACCTGCGGCTTTCCATGGGGGTGTCCCTGCTGATGCTGGGCTGGCTGGCGGTGTCCATCGCGGTGGTCACGCTGGTCGATCGCAGTGCCCTGTCGCTGGGCTGGAGCGCGCTGGTGCTGTGGCTGGTGGCCTGGGCGGTGCAGGTCTGGGGCCACAAGGTGGAAGGCAAGAAGCCGTCGTTCACCGACGACCTGGTGTTCCTGCTGGTGGGCCCGGTGTTCGTCAGCCTGGAGCTGGCCTACAAGCTGGGGCTCAGCCGCACCCCGGGCCACGGCCGCCCGTCCTGAACCGGGCGCCGAATGGCGTACGCTGAAACGCGCCCCCGCTCGCCCCTTTTCCTTTGGGAAGGGGGCTGGTGCATGCTGGCGCCGCATCTGCACAACCGGCCGCACAGCCATGTGGCGGCGTCGCTGCTGGTGAGCCTGGGCCGTGAGCCGATTCGCGTGCAGCTGGCCGGCCACTGGATCACCGCCGAGGCGGTCTGGGCGGCGCCGGATGTGGACCAGGCGCTGGACAGCGACGGTCCGGTGGCGGTGCTGCACCTGGACCCGGACCACCGTGCCTGGCGGGCGCTGCGGTTGCAGGGCCCGGGCGGTGAGTTTCCGCTGGCCGAACATCCCCGTTTCCGCGCCTGCCTGAACGAGCTGGCGGCGTCGCCGTCCGCCGCCGCGGCGTTGGCGGCGCGCGCCACCCTGGAAGCCGGTGAACCCCGTCCGCTGGATCCGCGCGTGGTGCTCGCCTGCCGCGCCCTGCGCCGGGGTGATGACGCCGCCGGCCTGGGCGGCGCCGCCCTGGCCGAGGCGGTGGGGTTGTCCGAATCCCGGTTCCGGCACCTTTTCCGCGAAGAACTGGGCGTCAATCTGAAGCGCTTCCAGCTGCATCTCAAGTGCCAGCGGGCGCTCACTCTGTGGCGTGACGGCATGAGCCTCACGGATCTGGCGCTGGCCGCCGGCTTCTACGATCAGCCGCATCTCAATCGCACCCTCCGTGCCATGTTCGACACCCTGCCTTCCCGCTATGCTAGAGCCTTCCCCATTCAGGTGGAGCATCTCGACGAGCCCCGCCTTCACGATCAATAAAAACCGGGAGTTATCATGGAGTACCAGCACATCCGCACCGAGCTGGCGGACAATATTCTTACCGTCACCCTGAACCGGCCCGACCGCATGAACGCCTTCACCCTGCGCATGAAGGACGAACTGGTGCACGTGTTCGGCGAGGCGGACCGCGACAACCAGGTGCGCGCGGTGGTGGTCACCGGCGCCGGGCGGGCGTTCTGTGCCGGCATGGAGATGCAGCCGGAGGACGGCGGCCATGTGTTCGGTTACGACGATGCCGAGGGCGAGGAGCCGCCGGTGGGCACCATCCGTGATTCCGGCGGCGAGGTGTCGCTGGCGATCTTCAATTGCCGCAAGCCGGTGATCGGCGCGCTCAACGGCGCCGCCGTGGGCGTCGGCATCACCATGACCCTGCCGATGGACTTCCGCCTGGCCGCCGAGGGCGCCAAGATCGGCTTCGTCTTCACCCAGCGCGGCCTGACGCCGGAGGCGTGCTCCACCTGGTTCCTGCCCCGCGCGGTGGGCATGCAGAAAGCGCTGGAATGGGTCTACAGCGGCGACATCTTCCTCGCCGAGGAAGGTCTGGAAGCGGGCCTGTTCCGCAGCCTGCACGGCAAGGAAGAAGTGCTCGACGCCGCCCTGGCGCTGGCCCGCAAGCTGATCGCCAAAAGCTCACCGGTATCGGTGGCGCTGGCCAAGCAGATGCTGTGGCGTAACCCCACCTTCGACCATCCGATGCAGGCCCATGCGGTGGAGTCGAGAATGATCTACCGCGCCAATGAGTTCTGGGACGGCAAGGACGGCTTCACCGCCTTTTTGGAAAAACGGGACCCGGTGTTCGATACCGATCTCAACCATGTGCCCGCGGAGTTTAATTTCTGGCCCGAACCGCCGTTGAAATAACCCGCTAAAAAATCGAAGACCCAGCGAGGACACCATGAAAAAAGAGACCATAGCGATTCACGGCGGGTTCGCCGGTGATCCGGAAACCCACTCCGTGGCGGTGCCGATCTACCAGACCACCAGCTACTACTTCGATGACACCCAGCACGGCGCGGACCTGTTCGACCTGAAAGTGCCGGGCAACATCTACACGCGCATCATGAACCCGACCAACGCGGTGCTCGAAGAGCGCGTCGCCCAACTGGAAGGCGGCATCGGCGCCCTGGCGATGGCCTCGGGCATGGCCGCCACCACCGCGGCGATCCAGACCCTGGCCCGCGCCGGCGACAACATCGTCTCGGTGAGCCAGCTCTACGGCGGCACCTACAACCTGTTCGCCCACACCCTGCCGACCATGGGCATCGACGTGCGCATGGCGGACGGCCGCGATACGGCGGCCATGGCCGCGGCCATCGACGAGCGCACCAAAGCGGTGTTCTGCGAGTCGATCGGCAACCCGGCCGGCAACATCGTCGACCTGGCGGCGCTGGCCAAGGTGGCCCACGACGCCGGGGTGCCGCTGATCGTCGACAACACCGTGGCCACGCCGGCACTGTGCCGGCCGTTCGAGCACGGCGCGGACATCGTGGTGCATTCCCTGACCAAGTACATGGGCGGCCACGGCACCACCGTGGGCGGCGCCATCGTCGATTCCGGGCGTTTCCCGTGGAAGGACAACCCGCGCTTCCCGCAATTCAACGAGCCGGACCCCAGCTATCACGGCGTGATCTATTCCGAAGCCATGGGCGAGGCGGCGTTTATCGGCCGTGCCCGGGTGGTGCCGCTGCGCAATATGGGCGCGGCGTTGTCGCCGATGAACGCCTTTCTGATTCTTCAGGGCATCGAGACCCTGAGCCTGCGCATGGAGCGGCATTGCGAGAACGGTCTGGCGGTGGCCCGCTACCTGCGGGATCACAAGAAAGTGGCCTGGGTGAACTTCGCCGGCCTGGACAGCGACCAGGACTATCAACTGGCGCAGCGCTACATGGACGGCGGCGTGCCCGCGTCGATTCTCAGCTTCGGCATTGAAGGCGGCCGCGATGCCGGCGCCCGCTTCATCGATGCGCTGTTGATGATCAAACGTCTGGTGAACATCGGCGACGCCAAATCACTGGCCTGCCACCCGGCCACCACTACCCACCGTCAGCTGGACGAGGCGGAGCTCAAGACCGCCGGCGTCAGTGCCGACCTGGTGCGTCTGTCCGTGGGCATCGAGCACATCGACGACATCCTCGCCGACATCGAGCAGGCGCTGGCCGCCGTCTAATCCGGCGGGGCCTCCCGGAAGCGGGCCGGCGTCCTGCCGGTCCAGCGTTTGAACGCCTTGGCGAAGGCGCTCTCATCGGAAAAACCCAGATCCTCCGCGATCCGGCCGGTGCGGGCGCCGTTCGCCAGGGCCTGTTCGGCCAGATCCTGCAGTAAGGTATCCCGCAACAGCTTGAAGCTGGTGCCTTCGTCCGCCAGCTTGCGGATCAGATGGCGCCCGCTCATGCCCAGTTCCCCGGCGATGCGCTCCTTGCCCCAGCGTGGGTGATCGCGGATCAGGGTGCTGACGCGGGCGCCCAGGGACTGGCTGTCCAGGCGCGCCAGCAGCTCGTCGGCCAGGCCGCGCAGGTGGCGGCACAGGGCCGGGTTGGCGTGGATCAACGGCAGAGCCAGTTGATCGCTGGCGAACACCAGGGCGTTGTCGGCGCGGTTGAAATGCACCGGCAGCCCCAGTTTGTCCTGGTACCGCTGGGGTTGAGCCTGGGCAGCGTGGCGGAACGTCAGGTGGTCCGGGCGGAAGGCATCGCCGGTGCTCCACCGGGTCAGATGAATCAGGCTGGCCATGACCGCTTCCACCCGCGTGGTGCGCCGTGTCCGGTAGACCGGCTCATAGCGCACCTCGCAGAAGCGCGGGCCGCGCGCTACCTGAAAGGCGCCGCCCTCGCCGACGATCGGGTGGTAATCGATCAGCGATTCCACCGCCTCGTCCAGCGTCTCGCAACTCATCAGAATCATGCCGGCGGTATCCAGGTGCCCGACCTGCAGCGCCAGGCCCAGATCCACGCCCACCAGCGGGTCGCCGGCGCCCTCGCAGAACGCTTCCCAGAGCCGGTCCTGGCTGGCCAGGTCGACCCGCTCGCGGCGGTCCAGGCGTGCCACCAGGTCGCCGGGCAGCGCCAGCCCCAGGCGCTGGGCGGCCTGCATGATGGCTTGCGAGAAGTGCACCGTGACGGTGGGGCTGTGGCTCATGGAAAAGTCCTGGATGGAGAGGTCCTGAATTAACCGTATTCCCGTCGCGAATCCGCCATGTCCGGCAAACGCCGGCGGGCTAGGCTTATAAACAAGTCTGAAACAATAACAAAAAATCGTCTGGAACGATTTTTGACGCCTCGTCAGAGGCGGCCCGCAGGGTGGCCGCCAAGGACGGAGGCCACAAAAAAAGGCGTTACCCATGTACGCAGTGATCGGCGCCGGCCCCATGGGCCTGGCCACGGCAAGAAACCTCAGTAAACAGGGTCTGCCCTTCGTCGGCTATGAGTTGAACGGCGACGTGGGCGGTTTGTGGGACATCGATAACCCCCACAGCACCATGTACGAAACCGCGCATCTGATCTCCTCGAAGCGGATGACCGAGTTCCGCGAATTCCCCATGGACGAGCGGGTGGCCACCTACCCGCATCACGCGGAGCTGAAGCGCTACTTTCAGGATTACGCCCGGCATTTCGGTCTCTACGAGCATTACCGGTTCAACACCCGGGTGCTGTCGGTGACGCCGGAAGGCGAGGGCTGGCGCGTCACCGTGGAACGGGACGGCGAGCAGAGCAGCCGCTGGTTCGACGGCGTGCTGATCGCCAGCGGCACCCTGCATACCCCGAACCTGCCGGCGCTGCCCGGCCACTTCGACGGCGAGATACGGCACGCCCGGGAGTACCGCGACCCGTCCCTGTTCCGCGACAAGCGGGTGCTGATCGTCGGCTGCGGCAACTCCGCCTGCGACATGGCGGTGGACGCGGTGCACCAGGCGAACAGCGTGGATCTGTCGGTGCGCCGGGGTTACTACTTCCTGCCCAAGTTCATCGGCGGCCGGCCATCGGATTCCATCGGCGGCAAGATCAAGCTGCCGCGCCGCCTGAAGCAGTGGCTGGACGCCCGGCTGATCCGCATGATCATCGGCCGACCCAGCGACTACGGCCTGCCGGACCCGGACTACCGGCTGTACGAGGCGCACCCGGTGATCAACTCCCTGGTGCTGCATCACCTCGGCCACGGCGACATCACCCCGCGCACCGACATCGCCGACATGCAGGGCCGCACCGTCACCTTCACCGACGGCGGCCGCGCCGACTACGACCTGATCCTGCTCGCCACCGGCTACAAGCTGGATTACCCCTTTATCGACAGCGACCTGCTCAACTGGCAGGGCGACGCGCCGCGCCTGTATCTGAACGTGTTCCACCCGCACTACGACAACCTGTTCATGATGGGCATGATCGAGGCCGCCGGTCTGGGCTGGGAGGGCCGCAACGAACAGGCCGAGCTGGTGGCGCTGTATCTCAAGCGCCGCGCCGAGGGCCATGCCGCCGCCGCGCGCCTGGAGAACACCAAGCGCGAGCGCGCCGGGGAATCCCTGGACGGCGGCTATCGTTATCTGAAGCTGTCGCGCATGGCCTATTACGTGCACAAGGACAGCTACCGGGCCGAAGTGGCCCGTCAGCGCCGGGCACTGCAAGAACAATAACCAGGAGGCGACGTATGTCCCCCGATAACCCGATTGATTTCAGCACCGGCAGTCTGGTCGTGCTCAATGTGATCCTCGCTCTGATGATGTTCGGGGTTTCCCTGACCCTGCGTGGCGAGGATTTCCGGCGCGTGCTGCGTATGCCGGAAGCGCCGGCGGCGGGGCTGCTGGCGCAGTTCGTATTGCTGCCGGCGCTGACCTGCGTGATCACCTGGTTTCTCGACGTGGAGCCGGAGCTGGCGCTGGGCATGATCCTGGTGGCCTCCTGCCCGGGCGGCACCTTTTCCAACATCATGACCTGGCTGGCGCGGGCCAATGTGGCGGTGTCCGTCAGCATGACGGCGGTGTCCAGCCTGGCCGCCACCGTGCTCACGCCGCTGAATTTCGCGCTCTACGGCTGGCTGAACCCCAACACCCGGGCGATGGTCACCGAGATCGCGCTCGACCCCTGGAACATCCTGCTGCTGGTGGCGCTGGTGCTGGCGTTGCCCCTGGTGCTGGGCATGCTGGCCGGCCGCCACTTTCCACGCTTCGCCGAGCGTGCCCAGAAGCCCATGCGCGTGATCACGCTGCTGGTGCTGTTCGCCTTCGTGGGCCTGGCGTTCGGTAAGAACATGGATGTGTTCCTGGAAAACGCGGACCGTATCGTGGCGCTGGTGATCGGCCAGAACGCCCTGGCACTGGGCGTCGGCGCCCTGGCCGGGCTGCTGGTGGGCCTTAACCGTGCCGACCGGCGCGCAGTCACCATGGAGGTGGGCATCCAGAACTCCGGTCTCGGGCTGGCGATTCTGTTCACCTTCTTCCCGCAGGCCGCGGGCATGATTCTGATCGCCGGCTTCTGGGGCGTCTGGCATCTGGTCAGCGGCCTGGCGCTGGCGCTGATCTGGTCGCGTTCCGCCGAGCCGGTGGCCAAGGAGGGCGTATGAGCCGGGTACTGATCACCGGCGCCGGCGGTTATATCGGGCGCCTGCTCGGCGAGCGGCTGGCCGAGGGCCACACCGTGCTGGGGCTGGATGTGCGGGTGCCGCCGGGGCTGCCGTTTGAATGCCGGGAAGGGGATATCCGCGACCCCGCACTGGGCGAGCTGCTGCGCGAGCAGCGCATCGACACCGTGGTCCACCTGGCCGCCGTGCTGGAGGACTCCGGCGACCGGGCGCGGGATTACGACATCGACGTGAACGGCACCCGCAATGTGCTCGACGCCTGTCTCGGCGCCGGGGTCGGGCAGCTTATTGTCACCAGCTCCGGGGCTGCCTACGGCTACCACTCGGATAACCCGCCCTGGCTGGATGAGCAGGACCCACTGCGCGGCAATCCGGAATTCGCCTATTCCGACCACAAGCGCCTGGTGGAGGAGATGCTGGCGGACTACCGGCAACGTCATCCGGCGTTGCGGCAGCTGATCCTGCGCCCCGGTACCGTGCTCGGCGAGGGCACCCGCAATCAGATCACCGCGTTGTTCGAGCGCAAACGGATCCTCGCCATCGCCGGTTCCGATTCACCGTTCGTATTCATCTGGGACCGGGATGTGGTGGGCGCCATCGCGCGCGGTGTGGAGACCGGCGCCGAGGGCGTCTACAACCTGGCCGGCGACGGCGCGTTGGGCGTGCGCCAGGTGGCGGCGATTCTCGATAAGCCGGTGTTGGTGCTGCCGGCCGGCCTGTTGCGCGCTGCCCTGTGGCTGGGCCACCGCCTGGGGCTGACGCCGCACACGCCGGACAAGCTGAATTTTCTCCGCTACCGGCCGGTGCTCAGCAACCGGCGCTTAAAAGAGGAGTTCGGTTACCGACCGGAAAAGACCTCCGAGCAGGCGTTCCGCCTGTTCGTTGACGCGGCGCGAACCAGGGGGCAATTATGACCACGCCGACCACGACGCTGGTTACCGGCGCCGCGTCCGGCCTGGGCTGGTCGCTGGCCAGGGCGGCGTTCGCGCGCGGCCACAGCGTGATTCTGGTGGACCGGGACGCGGATGCCCTGGCGGAAAAGCACGCCGAACTGGCCGCCGAAGACGCGCCCCGGGTGCGCCACTTCGCCCTGGATCTCACCGATGGCCCGGCCCTGGACCGCTTGATCGACGCCGTGACCGCCGGTGGCCGGCTGGATGTGCTGATCAACAACGCCGGCATCACCCACCGCTCGCCGGCGGCGCGCACCGACATGAAAGTGTTCCGCCAGGTCATGGCGGTGGATTGGGAGGCGCCGGTGGCGCTGACCCTGGGTTGTCTGCCGTTGCTGCGCGCGAGTGGCGGCTGCGTGGTCAATATCGGCTCCATGGCCGGCTGGATGCCGGTGCTGGGCCGTGCCGGCTACTGCAGTGCCAAGGCGGCGCTTACTCAGTTTTTCGAAGTGCTGCGCGGCGAGGTGGCGGACCAGGGCATCCGCGTGCTGATGGTGTACCCCAGCTTTCTGGCCACGCCGATCGAAACCAATGCGCTCGGCTTCGACGGCAAGCCCGCCGCCCACGCCCGCTCGTCGGTGGGCAAGGTGCGCAGCGCCGACTGGATGGCCGAGCGGATTCTGAAGGCGCTGACGCGGGGCGAAAAGCGGCTGTTCCCGGACAGCTTCACGGTGTTTGCCAGCTTGTTGTGGCGCCTGGCGCCGAATACCTATCATCGTCTGATGCGGCGCCGCTTCGCCGTGGAACTGGAATCCTGAATGCTGGAACCGTTGCTGTCTCCGTGGGTGTTGCTGGGCCTGTTCGTACTGCTGGCTTACACCACCGAGGCGATGACCGGCTTCGGCTCCATCGTCATCGCCTTGTCCCTGGGGGCGCTGGTATTGCCGCTGGATACGCTGATGCCGGTGCTGGTGCCGTTGAACCTGTTGCTCAGCGGCTACCTGTCGCTACGCTACCGGCGGCTGGTGCACTGGCGCCTGTTGTTACGGGGCATTCTGCCGTTGATGGCGGCGGGCACCCTGGCCGGTTATCTGGCGCGGCCCTGGCTGGGGCAGACGCTGCTGCAAACCCTGTTCGGTGTGCTGATCGCGGTGTTCAGTGTCCGCGAGCTCTGGCGCCTGCGCCACGGGCCCGCGCCGGCCCGGCCCCACGGCGCCGGCTGGGGCCGGGTGTGGATGCTGCTGGCCGGGGTCACCCATGGTTTGTATGCGTCCGGCGGGCCCTTGCTGGTGTACGCGCTGAGCGGCGTGACCCTGGACAAAAGCCGTTTCCGGGCCACCCTGATCATGGTCTGGTTCACGCTCAACGGTCTGCTGACCCTGGGGTATGCCGCCCAGGGGGCGCTGCAGCCGGTGTGGCCACAGCTTGCCGCGCTGGCGCCGGTGGTGCTGGCGGGCATCGTGCTGGGTGAGATTCTGCATCACCGCGTCGACGAGCATCGCTTCCGTCAGGTGCTGTTCAGTGTGTTGTTGCTGGCCGGGCTGGCCTTGGTGTTCTAGGATTTAAGGCAGCAACAAGGAGGGCGCCATGTCCGCAGTGGAAATTCGACCGGTGAGCGGCATTGCCGTGGAGCCGTGGCTGGACGAGCTCGCGGAGCTGCGTATCCGTATCTTTCGCGATTACCCTTACCTGTACGACGGCTCCGCGGAGTACGAACGGGACTATCTGGACCGCTACGCCCGTTCCAAGCAGAGCGTGGTGGTGCTGGCGATGGAGTACAACCGCCTGATCGGCGCCGCCACCGGCCTGCCCCTGAGTGACGCCGACCCGGAATTCGTGGCGCCGTTCGAGCGCCACGGCCCGCCCCCCGAGCAGGTCTTCTATTTCGGCGAGTCGGTGCTGCTGCCGGCGTACCGTGGCGAGGGCGTGGGCCACCGGTTCTTCGATCTGCGCGAGCTGTACGCCCAGGACTTCGGCTATTCACTGACCGCCTTCTGCGCGGTGGTGCGTGATCCGGCGCACCCCCGGCGTCCCGCCGATTACCGCTCGCTGGAGCCGTTCTGGCGAGGGCGCGGGTACCGGCCGGAGCCGGCGCTCACCGCCCGTTTTCCCTGGAAAGACCTGGGGGACAGCGAGGAAACCGAAAAGACCATGCAATTCTGGATGCGTGACGCCACCCTGGCGGAATCTGAAATGTAAAATGTGAACGCCTAGTACGTTCGCCTCATGAAGAACGCGTCAATGCCGGTCTATAGTCGAACCCACTTGGAGAGGGTAACTATGGATTGGTCCTACCTGAAAGGTCGGCTGCTGCGCGGCCTGCTTATTATCGTGCCGCTGGCCCTGTTGGCGGCGTTGATCGCCATGGCGGTGGCCGGCTGAGCCTGCCACCGCCGGTAAGCGGGCGTTACCGTCGACGCAAGAGCGCCACCGGATTGTTCGCCATCACCAGTTCCCAGCCCTGCTCTCGCGCCAGCCATTGGAAGGTGGCCGGCTGCCAGAAACACACATGGGTGGGGTCGCGCCGGTAGTGCCAGCGCGGAAAATGCCCGTCGTCGGTCAGAAAACGGGTCATCACCCCCAGCCAGCCCCCCGGTTTCACCAGCTCCGCGAATCGCCGCCACTCCCGTTCCGGCCAGTGCAGGTGTTCAAGCACCTCGGTACAGGTCACGAAATCGTATTGCTGGTCCAGCGGCGCCGGGTCCGGGGCGTAAATCGGATCGTAGACGCGCATCGGGTGGCCCCGTTCTTCCAGCATGCGTGCCAGGGCCGGGCCCGGGCCGCAGCCGAAATCCAGGCCCCGGGCGCCGGCGTCCAGGCGCTCGCAAAGCGGCGCGCCCAACTGGTCCAGAAAACGCCGGTAGCCGGGGTCGTCCGGTTCATTGCGGTGCAGGTCGTACTGGGCTTTTTCTTCGGCCTGGTCCGGTAACTGGGTGGCGGCGAGGAAGGTCAGGTGGCAGCGCGGGCACCGCAGATAGCGGCGCCCCTCCACGGAGGCGAACAGCTCGGCGCCGGGTTGCCCGCACAGGCGGCAGCCGCTCATGGGGCGGTCAGCCACTCCCGCAGGCTGTCGTAGGTGCGCGGGTCCTCGAGCATCGCCATATGGCCCATGCGATGGAACAGCCGCCGGGTGAGGTTGTCGGCGTCGGGGTAGAGCCGTTCGGCCAGGGCGCTGTCCACCCGCACCAGCCAGTCGCCCAGCGGGTTGTCGGCGCCCTCGTCACTGAGCGAGCCGGCCAGGAACAGTTGTTTCACGTGCGGGTCCAGCGGCACCTTGCCGCTGGGCCGGGCTTCATCCAGTGGCCGGTCCCGCCATTGCTTTTCCAGCACGTAGCCGAAGCGCAGGTCGCGGATGCCGTCGGAGCGCAGATTGCCCAACCGCATCAGGGGCCGGGAGTAGGGGGTGACGCCCAGCAGCCGGTTGGCCTGGTTGCCGACCCGTTCAAGCACCGCCCCCTGGTGGGGCGCCCCGAGGCACGCCAGATGGCTGATGCGGTCGACCCAGGCGTCGCCCCGTTCGCGGCCCTGATGCAGGGCGCTGCGCGACACCAGGCCGCCCATGCTGTGGCCGATCAGAATGACGCGGGAGGGCAGCGCGATGCCGGCCAGCAGATCGGCCAGTGCACGGCCGTTCTCGGAAATATGCAGGCCGGTGTTGTAGCGCAGCGTGCGGGTCTGGGCATCCAGTTTCGGGCCGGCCCAGTCGCTGAAGGCGCGGGCGGCCGGGTTGTTCCAGCAGCCTTCGTTCAGGCATAGCCCGTGCACGAACAGAATCAGGGTGTCCCGTTCCAGGGACGGCGCCTGGGGCAGCATGGTCATCGGCAGCGCGTAGTCGCTGTCCTGGGTGTGCAGCAATTGCCCGAACACGCCGTTGACCACGCTGCGCAGGTCCAGGTTGTCGCGCAGCTCCTGGTCCGGATCGGCGGCCAGATTGGCGAACCCGGCGAGATTGCCGGCCTGGCGAAACCCGTAACGGATCAGGTCGTAGACGATGGGCGCGGCGGTATAGCCTTCGCCCCGGATCTTGAACGGGTTGGCGATGGTGCCGTGCATATCCTGCACCACCTGTGTGACTTCTCCGCCCATTGTTGTTAGTAGCTGGGCGAGCCCGCCCAGTTGTTGGCTCAGTCTTTTCATCCCCGGCTCCTCATGCGCTTATCGATCATAGCAGGGTTGGTGCGGCGTCCCAACGCCGCCCGGAGCCGCGCAGCGCCGGTTTGTCGGAACGTAAAATAGAGGAAAATCAAAGGGGTGGCCCCTGTTCACTGGCGAAGCGGAACGATAGATTGCTCCTCAACGATCACGACACGTCGAGGAGTGACTATGCGTACGTTCAGTAAAGGACTGTTAGTAGTAGTGTTTGGTGGCCTGCTGGGTCTGGCCGGTTGCGATCAGCAAGGCCCGATGGAAAAAGCTGGCGAAAACGTCGACGAGGCCGTTGAGGACGTCACCGAAGATCAGGGCCCCATGGAAGAGGCCGGTGAAGAGATGGGCGAAGCTTGGGATGAAACCAAGGAAGCCGGTAGCGAAATGGGCGAAGCCATGGACGGTGACGACAGCTAATACAGCTTCGTTAGCGACAAAAAAACCGCCGGCTACTCCGGCGGTTTTTTTATGCCCGGACGCCGGCGACGCCCGGGCCGAAAAGATACATTCGGCTACATCCGTTCACCCAAACGGGACGCATTGTGTCTTTGGTGCTTCACCCCGGCTGGCTAGAGTGAATGCGTATTGGGTGGCCCTTTGCCACCCGTGATCAGGGGCGAACATTGCGGGCCGCCCGGCCCGCTAACCAGGAGTGATCCGATGGCTTCCGAGGGACAAAAAGCGGTGTCCGAATCGCCGCTGCGGCTCGCCATCGAGGCGCTTCACGGCCGCGCCCGGGCCCTTTCCGAGTACTACTCCGTCTATCGTTCCGGGGCCGGCCCCCGTGCCCGTGGCCGCCGCCATCAGCGGGTCCGCGAACTGCGCCACGATATCGTCCGGTTGCAGGCCTGGACCTGGTACCTGTCAGTGGCGGATCGCCGGCCCTGGTGGTGGCGCGCGCTCCATCGGCTCAGTGGCGTATTCGGCCGTGACCGGCGGGAGCAGGCCGGCCGGCGGCGCCACCGTCGCGCCGGCATTCAGCGCCTGAGCAGCTTCAGCGTGGTGGACCGGGCCTATGTGGCGCAGATGGAGGACTTCCAGGGCCGCCTGCTGACCCTGCAGCTGGCCCAGCAGAGCCGACCGGACCCGCGCCGCGCGGCCTGCCAGCAGCGGCTGGAAGACGCCGTGCGCAGGCTCGCCGAACACCGCCGCTGCCTGGCCGAAAACGCCGGCCGGGTGGCGGTGATCTGCTGGGCGCTGGCCCGGGTGCTGCGGGTGCGCGGCTGGCTGGGTCTGGATCGCGGCGAGCCCTGCGTGGTGGATTCATGAACGCGTCATCCCACGACCCTGATACCCGCCTGCCGGTGGTGTTCACCCTGGCCGACCTGAAGCAGCAGCTGCCCGGCGACGAGCAGGCCGCCATGGCGCTGGCCCTGCGCTGGCTGGAAAGTGGTCAGGTGCGTCAGGTGGCGCCGCCGCGCCCGGTGTTCATCCGGCTGGGCAGCGGTGAGACACCTGCCGAGGCGGACCTGTGTCTGGCGCTGCGGCGCGCCTTCCCCTCCCTGGTGGTGGTGGGCGGCTCCGCGCTCTGGCGCCAGGGCATCAGCCACGAGCGGGACGCGGTGCTGGACTGCGCGGTCAGTGAGCCGGTGGAGCGCTGCCCGCTGCCCGGGGTGCGCCTGCATCAGCGGCCCGCCGGCTGGCTGGATGTGGTGTCCCGGACCGGTGGGCTGCATGGGCACCTCCACGAGGTACCGCTATTGAGCGCGGAAATGGCGGTGGCCGACGCCGCCCGCTTCACCGATGTCTGGGTGCCGGACCGGGACCACCTGGACTGGCGCACGCTCAGCGCGGAGCGCATCACCGCCGCCCAGGATGCCATGAACTCTTTGTGACACCCCTGCGATAAGACGATGGCGCATTGACCCCTTGCCGCCTCAAGAGTATAAATGCGAATCGTTATCAGGATCACTTTGAGTTATCTATGCTGTTCCTTCTCGCCGCCGTGCTGCTGGCCGGCACCGCCTTACTGTATCTCTCCGACCGCCAACAGCGGGCCCTGGCCCAACCGTTGCCGGCCGCCGCCCGCCTTGCCGGCGTGATTCTGGTGGTGGGGAGTTTCGCCGGTTGGGGCTGGCGTTTGGGGCCGGGCGTGGGGTTGTTCACCGCCTGCTGGGTGTTCGCCCTGGGCGCCATCTCGCTGCCCATGCTGGTGGGCCATCTGGTCGACAGCTACCGGCGCCCCGGCGCCTCCGGAGAGAGGGCATGAGGGCGCTTCTGGGGGGTGTGCTGGGCTTGCCGCTGGCGGCCATGTTGTGCGGCCTGCTGGCGGCGGCGATGCCGGTGGACTGGCACGACTGGCTGGTACTGATGATGTTGCTGTGCCTGGTGTTCTGGGCCGCTTTGATCGTGCTCGCCGGGGTTGCGTCCAGCCATTGGCGTGCCGGCGTGGTACTGCTGGCGGCCAACGGCCTGGCCTGGCTGTTGCTGCAAACCACCACGCTTTACGGGGGTGCCTGATGCGCGTCGACACCATGAAACGGCAGATCGATCTGCATGCCTGGGTGGGTATTGTTTCCGGGTTGGCCTTGTTCGTGGCGTTCTTCGCCGGCGCGGTCAACATGTTCCACCATGAGCTGCATCACTGGCAGGAGCCCTGGGAGACCGCCGAAGCCGGCGACGCCAACATGCAGGCCCTGCTGGACACGGTGATCGCCAGAAACCCGGAGGCCGGCAACTGGCTGTTCCTGATCCCCGGCGACGAGCCCGCCGCCATCTGGCAGGAAAGGGTGGACGGCGAGGCGGTCTGGCACACCGAGCACGCCAGCGACTTCAACGATGCCGGGGAGGCCGTCGAGCGGCCGCATTCGGAGCTGGCCGGGTTCATCAACGAGCTGCATTTCCAGCTCGGCATCCCGACGGTGGGGCTGTACCTGATGGGCGTGATTTCGGTGCTGTACGGCGCCGCGCTGATCGGTGGCCTGGTGATCCACTGGCCGAAAATGAAAAAGGAATTCTTCGCGCTCAAGCACCAGGGCAATCTGCGCCGCTATTGGAAAAACCTGCATAACCTGGTGGGGGTGATCAGCTTCCCGTTCCATCTGATCTTCGCGGTCACCGGCGCCGCCATGGGCTGTTTCGCCTTGCTCACGCTGACACTGGGCGCCCTGGTGTTCGGGCCCCAGTTCCAGGGTGCCGCCACCGAGGCCATGGAGGCCTGGCCGACCCCGGAAGCGAGCGGTAACGCCGCCGCCATGGCGCCGGTGGACCAGTATCTGGCCACCGCCCGCGAGCAGCTTCCGGACATGGAAGTGGGCTGGATCGAGTTGCAGCAGTACGGCGATGAAAACGGCGTGGTCGACGTGGGCGGCTCGGTGCCGGGCAATGTGGCCCACCACGCCCATGTGGTGATGCGCGCCGACAACGCCGAGCTGCTGACGGTGTCCGCGCCCGGCGCGCGGCCGTTCAATCATTTCCTGCTGTCGCCGGTCTATTCGCTGCACTTCGGTGACTATGGCGGCTTGTTCGTGCGCCTGCTGTATTTCGTGTTGGGCCTGCTGGGCTGCCTGCTGTTCGTCTCCGGCAACATCATGTGGAGCGAGCGGCGCACCGACCGCCAGGGCCCGAGCCGGGCGGCGGCGATCATGTTGCGCCTCACCCTGGGGGTGACCTTCGGTGTGATGGCCGGTATCGCGGCGTCCTTCATGGCCAATAAGCTGGCGATGTATTCGCCCTGGCCCGGCACCACCGCGGTGGCGGAAAAGGCCGCCTTCGTCGCCACCTTGCTGGTGGCGGTGCTGAGCGCGTTCCGTTTCCCGCCACTGACCACGGCGCGGGTCTGGCTGCCCCTGTGTGCCGTGCTCTATGTGCTGGTGCCGGTGCTGCAGGGTGCCATCGAAGGGTTCGCTTCCTGGCTGGATCCGGACCGCCTGCTGGTCAACGGCTCGCTGCTGGCGATCGCCGCCAGCCTGTTCCTGGTCGACCGCCTGCGGGTGCGCCGTCTGCGACAGGCCGGGCCGCATCCGCTCTGGGTGAGCGGCGTCCGCCGCGGCGCGGCCGGGCCCGCCGAGGCCGGCGTCGCCTGAACGCCGGGCCGGGTCCCGGCCGCCGCCGCGCGTCTTTTTGTACGCCGCTTTGCCGCCCGTTAGCCACCCGATAGGCGACGTTCGCTGCTGAAGTGGCGCTTTGTGTCTGTCTGTAGCCTTTCCCGTCCGCGCCGTCATGGCCCGGTCATCCCGTAAAGGAATACTCGCGCCTTGTTCTGGTACGGGGGTTCCTTATGAGCGGTTGGCAGGATTCAGGGCGGGCACGCCGGTTTTGCATGGTGCCGGTGTTCTTGATCACCGCGTTGCTGGCGGCCTGTGGTGGGGGTGGGGGTGGCTCGGACAGTGACCCGGCGTCGCCCGAGCCCTCCAACCGGGCGCCCCAGGCGATACTGGAAGGTCCGGCCCGGCTGATCGCCGGCACCGAGGGCACCTTCCGGCTCACCGCCGAGGACGATGACGGCCGGATCGAGTCGGTGACCTGGACCGTGGACGGGGCCCTGACCGTGGTCGAGGAGCAGCCACGCCGCCTGACGGTGCGTGTGCCGACTTCGGCGGTGGACGGCGAAGCCCGGGTTCGGGTGCGGGTCACCGACGACGGCGGCGCCTCCGCGGAGGGGGTGAGCACGGTGACCATCGAGGCCGCCGGCGGCGATGCGCCCCGCGTGGACGCCGGCCGGGACCAGCGCGTCGATGAGGGTGAGGCCCTGCAGCTCAACGGTGGCGCCACGGTGTCCCCGGGCCGCTCCCTGCGGCGCCTGGGCTGGCGGCAGACCGACGGGCCCGAAGCGGTCATCGACGGCGCCAGGGACCAGAACCTGTTGACTATCGTCGCGCCGCAGGTGGACGCCGACACCGCGCTGACCTTCGAACTGGAAGCCGAGGATTCCAGTGGCGCCGTGGGCCGCGATACGGTCACCGTCACCGTGGTGGATACCTTCAACAACCCCCTGCCGACGGTGGATGCCGGCGACGACCGCACCGTCACCGCCGGCGAGCGGGTGGTGCTGGACGGCACCGCCAGTGACGACGGCGCCGTGGTCAGCGTGCTGTGGCGGGTGACGCCGGGCGGCCCCGCCCTGACCCTGGAGGGCGACGACCGGCTGCAGGTGGCGTTTACCGCGCCGCCGGTGGCCGAGGCCACGGACGTCGAGCTGTCGCTGACCGCCGTGGACGATCAGGGCGGGCGCGCCAGCGACCGCGTCACCGTCACTATTCTTCCGGCACCGGCCAACGCGGCCCCGCGTATCGATGACGCCTACGCCGACCCGGGCGTCGCCAGCGGCGGCGAAACCGCACGGCTGCTGGCGGTCGCCTCGGACCCGGACAACCACCCGTTGCAATACCGCTGGACGCAACGGGATGACGGCGCCCCGGCGCTGGCGATCGACAACGCCGACACCGGCGACGCCCGGGTCACCCTGCCGCTGCTGGACGAGGCCACCGTGTTCGGCTTCGAGGTGACGGTGTCCGACGGCGACCGCGAGACCAGTCGCACGGTGACCCTGCAGGCGACGCCCCGGGCGGAGGCCTCGCCGGGTGTGTTCCAGTGCCTGCTCAGCCCGCTGCAGGCCGGCTGCCCGCTGGCGGTGCTGGGCGGATTGCTGGACCCGGACGGGATCGGCGCCTGCCTGGATGATCCGCGCGATCCGGCCTGTCCGTTCTCGGCGCTGGCGAGCCTGGATGACGGCGTGGCGGGGTGCCTGCGCGATCCCGCCGGCGGCGGCTGCGAGGCGATTCTGGGCAAGCTCACCGACCCGCTCTACGTGCTGGAAACCCTGCCCCAGGCGGCGCCCGCCGACCAGTGCACGCCGGCCTTCGACGCGCGCACTTTCGAGCATTACATCGGCGCCATTCACGAACACACCGGCTATTCGGACGGCGCCATCAGCTCGCGGCCGGCGGAGGTGTTCGAGCGCACCCGGGCGCTGGGCCTGGATTTCACCGCCGTCACCGACCACTCGGACAACACCCGCCTGCCGCTTTCCGTTAACGGCGATTGTTTTTCCGAACGCTTCTTCGAATGTCTGATCGCCGATGACGATGCCCCCTTCGATTCGTTCCGCAAGTGGTCCGCCACCGAGGAACAGGCGCTCGCCGCCAGCGACGACGGCTTCACCGCCATCCGGGGTTTTGAGTGGACCTCGGACCGCTTCGGGCACATCAATCTGTTGTTCGGCGACAACGTGATCAACGCCAAAACCGGCCCCGGGTACGCGGTGTCCATGGGCCTGTTCTGGCAATGGTTCAGTTATCCCGCCGCGTTCGGTGGCGGCGGCGACAGCCTGCTGGTGTTCAACCACCCGGGGCGCGAGGACGCGCTGGAACAGATCGTCGAGCCGATCGGCGGCGATCCCGCCTACACCTTCAACGATTTCCGCTACGTGCCCGCCGCCGACCGCCGCGCGGTGGGCCTGGAGGTGTTCGGCAAAGGCTCGGAGTACGACTCCGGCGGCCCCGGCGGCAGCTGGCTGGCCTACGCGCTGGATAAAGGCTGGCATCTGGGCGCGGTGGGCTCGGAGGACCATCACGATGAGGAATGGGGCGATCCGGATCTGCCGAAGACGGTGTTGATCGCCCGGTCCCGCGACGCGGCGGACTTAAAGGAAGCGTTGTCCGCGCGTCGCTTCTACGCGGTGGCCCAGGGCTACAACGACCTGCGCATGACGGTGCGCGTGGACGACAAGCCCATGGGCAGCCGTCTGCGCCGCCCGGAGGGACAGCAACTGCCGTTGCGGGCATCGCTGAGCCGCGCCGGCGCGGATTTCACCGGGCGCATGGAGCTGGTCACCAACGGCAACCGGGTGGTCGCCACCGGCACCGGCGCGAGCTGGACCGCGACCCTCACCGTCGGCGACCAGGAGCGGTATTATTTCCTCCGCATTCTGGATCCGGACACGGGCCGCCCGGTGGCGTTCTCCAGCCCGGTGTGGGTGTTGCCCGGGGCGTCCCCGTTGCCGCTCTGCGAAGCCGACGGTGGCGGCGCCGGATCAATCCTGTAGCAGGCGGTCGAGACGGTCGAGGAAGAAGGGAATTTCCTGTTCCAACTTGAACAGGCGCGGGGAGAACAACCAGGTCTGGGTGATGCCCATCAGATAGGTGTAGCACAGCAATCCCAGCTCGTCGGCGCCGTGGCGATCACTGATGAGCTGCTGTTGCTGGGCCTGCGTGACCAGGTTGGTGAGTACCGAGACCACGTCCCGGGTGAGTTTGCGCTCCCGTTTGAGGGTGCGCTCCATGGTCGAGGTGAGCTCGGTTTTATTGAGCAGTATTTCAAACGACTGACGGTGCCAGCGGTTATCCACCAACAGGCGCAGCCATTGTTCCGCGAATTCATGGATGGCGTTTAACGGATGTGCCAGCTCACCGCGTGCCTGGTTGATCAGGTCGGCCAGCGGCTGCTGCGAAAACGAAAGCACTTCCTCGAACAATTCATCCTTGTTGTTGAAGTGCCAGTAAATCGGTCCGCGGCTGAAGCCCGCCTCGGTGGCGATCTTGGCCAGCGTGGTGTTGGTGTAGCCGTTGCTGCTGAAAAGCTGCAGGGCCACTTCGACGATTTTGCGGCGGGTTTTTTCCGCGTCTTCTTTTGTTCGTCTCATCGGCAACAAGGCCGCCACGCGCAAGCGAAACGTGGCGGCCGACCTCCCTGTGCGGATTAATCTTACAGTTCGCCGTCGTCGGCCATCTGCATGTAGGTGGTGTCAAAGCGCAGCTTGATGTTGCCTTTGTCGCCCAGCACCTTGCCACCCGGGAAGGCGATGCCGATAAAGTCGGCACTGGGGGCGCCTTCGCCCAGCAGACCGTGTTTAAAGGAAAACTCACGCACGTCGTCCATGGCCTGGAAGGCTTCGTCGCTGTTGGCGAAGGCCACGGCGGCATCCGGTTCCCAGAACATCTTCATGCCGGCCAGCTGGTCTTCGTAACCCTTCTGGTCGGTGCCGGAAGCCTGGCCGAGAAAGGCGCGGGCGTCTTCGCCTTTCTGGGTGTTGCTCTCCAGAATCGCCATTACTTCGTACCAGGCGCCAGTCAGTGCCTTACCCAGCTTCGGATTGTCCTTCAGGGTTTCGGTATTGACCAGGGTCAGGTCCTTGATGTGGCCGGGGATCTGGCTGGAGTCGAACACGATTTCGGCGCCGGGCGTGGCGGCCGCTTCGGTGAGCAGCGGATTCCAGGTGACGATGTTGCGCACGTCGTCGCTGCTGAACGCGGCCACGATATCCGCGTCGGAAGTGTTCACGATGTTCACGTCCCGCTCGCTCAGGCCCTGTTCTTCCAGTGCCCGGGCCAGCAGATAATGGGACACCGACAATTCCACCAGGTTGATGGTTTGGCCTTTCAGTGACGCCACGCCGCCGTCCGGGTCTTTCATCACCAGGCCGTCGTTGCCGTTGGAGTAGTCGCCGATCAGCAGGGCGGTGGAATCGACGCCGCCGGCGGCGGGGATCGACAGGGCGTCCATGCTGGTGAGGGTTACCGCGTCGTACTGACCGGCGGTGAACTGGTTGATCGATTCGATGTAATCATTGATCTGGGTGATCTCCACATCGATGTCGTACTTGTCGGCCCACTTGTCCATGATTCCGGACTCGTCGGCGTACTTCCAGGGCATCCAGCCGGCGTAGATGGTCCAGGCCAGCCTGAAGCTGTCGCGTTCCTCGGCCTGCGCCGTGGACGGCGCCAGGAAAGAGGCGGACATCACCCCGGCCAGCGCCAGCGCGCCGGTCCAGTGAAGAGTGCGTTTGATTAACTTCATGGTGTTCTCCTGTACGGTCGGATCAGAACATTTTCAGGTAGCGTTTCACTTCCCAGTCGGAAACCAGGTTGTGGTACTGCTCCCACTCGGAGCGTTTGAAGTCGATAAAGCTGTCGAACATCAGGTCACCGAACACGTCACGGGAAAGCGGGTCCGCCTCGAAGGCGTCCACCGCTTCGCCCAGGGTGCGCGGCAGCATTTCAATGCCCATCGCCTTGATCTCGGCGAGGCTGTGGTCGTTCATGTTTTCCCGGTGCGGTTCACCCGGTTCCAGTTTTTCGCGAATCCCTTCCAGGCCGGCGGCCAGCATCATCGCCGCGCCCAGATAGGGGTTGCCGCTGATGTCCGGGGCGCGGCATTCCACGCGGCCGCCCTGGGACGGAATGCGCAGCATGTTGGTGCGGTTGTTGTTGCCGTAGCAGCAATACACCGGTGCCCAGGTGGAACCGGACATGGCGCCGCGCTGCACCAGACGCTTGTAGCTGTTCACGGTGGGCGCGATCACCGCGCAGATGGCGCGCGCGTGTTTCAGCACCCCGGCGATAAAGTGGTAGGCCAGCGGTGACACACCGCACTGGTGCGGGTCGTCGCCGTCCGGCTCGAACAGGTTCTTGCCGCTGTCGATGTCCGCCAGGGACATGTTGAAGTGGGCGCCGCTGCCGGTGCGGTCGGCGAACGGCTTGGCCATGAAGCTGGCGAAGGCGCCGTGCTTGCGGGCGATCTCGTTGGCCATCATGCGGAAGTACACCAGACGGTCGGCCATGTTGAGGGCGTCGGTGAACATGAAGTCGGTTTCGAACTGGCCGTTGGCGTCCTCGTGGTCGAAGGAATACACGTCCCAGCCCTGTTCGTTCATGGCGTCCACGATCTCGTCGATGATCGGCAGGTTGTCCATCAGCACGCTGGGGTCGTAGCAGGGCTTGTCGAGCACATCGCGGTCGCTGATCGGCGCGAAGCCGCCGTCCTCGGTGTCCTTGAACAGAAAGAACTCGGTCTCGATGCCCAGGTTGAAGCTGAAGCCCAGCTCGGCGGCGGCCGCCAGCTGGCGCTTGAGAATATGCCGGGAACAGGCCTGGAACGGCTCGCCGTTCAGGTGCAGGTCGCTGGCGAACCAGGCGAGCTGACGGTTCCAGGTGCATTGGGTGGCGCTGGCCGCGTCGGGCATGGCCGCCACTTCGTCGTCGTTGATGTCCTGGGGCACACCGTCCAGGGCGGCGCCGGTGTACAGTTCCGAACCCTTCATCATGCGGTCCAGGTGGTTGAGCGGCACGAACTTGCCCTTAATGGCGCCGTGGATATCCACGTAGCTGGCCATGGCGTACTTCACGCCTTTTTCCGCCAGATCCTGGCGCAGGGATTCAACGGGTTGGTACGCATTCATCGGTTTCTCTCCTGTCGGTTCCGTCGCTGGGCGCTCAGGGTGCGCCTTGGCACGATTCCTTCATTCAATATACATGCCAGCCTGTATATATAATTTCGGACGCGCGGCCTTCCCGGCCTGTTCGATCCGGCCTGCGAGGAGAGAAACAGTGGTTCAGAAACAAGGGTTTAGCAGAGAGATTCGACTGGGCGATCTGCCGCTTAAAGAAGGCGGCGTGCTGCGCGATGCCGTGCTGACCGGCTACCAGATCGGTGCGTTGAACGCGCGCCGGGACAACCTGGTGATCGTTCCCTGCTACTACGGTGGCACTTATGAGGGCAGCCTGCCCCTTGTTGGTGCGGGCGGCCCGCTGGCCGGCGGCGACTACTGCGTGGTGCTGTTTGATATGTTCGGCAACGGGCGCGCCAGCTCGCCGAGCCGGTGCCACCCGTCACAGGCGGGGCATCGTTTTCCCGCCGTGACTCTCGACGACAATGTGGAGGCCCAGCGCCGGGCGTTGCAGGCCTGGTTCGGCGACGTGGACATTGCCCTGGCCACCGGCTGGTCCATGGGCGGCATGCAGTCCTATCTGTGGGCGGCGCGGCATCCGCGGCGGGTGCAACGCCTGCTGCCAGTGTGCGCCACCGCCCGCTGCTGGCCCCACAACCGGGTGTTTCTCGACGGCGTGCGCAGCGCTCTGATGGCGGACCCGGTGTACAACGGCGGTGATTATCAGCGCGCGCCGGAAGCGGGGCTCAAGGCGTTTGCCCGGGTTTACGCCGGCTGGGCCTACAGCCAGGCGTTCTTCCGCCAGGGCCTGTACCGCAATCTGGGGTTCGCCGACATCGACGCGCTGCTGCGCTTCTGGGAGCAGGACCATCTGGCCCAGGACGCCAATGATCTGCTCGCCGTGATGCACGCCTGGGAAAGCGCCGACCCGGGCGACAGCGCCCTGGGCGCGATCAGCGCGCGCACCCTGGTCATGCCGTCGCGCACCGATCTGTACTTCACCGTCGAGGACGCCCGCCACGAGGCCGGGCTGATCGCCGGTGCCCGCGTCGAGGTGCTCGACTCCGACTACGGGCACGCCGCCGGCGCCCCGGGGCGCGAGCCGGTGGCCATGGCGCAGTGGTGGCGCGCCATGGCGGGCCTGCTTGCTGCTCCCTGAGCTGCTAATATTCAGCCATTAAATGACGTGGAAGGCCGGAGCCATGACAGCGAGGACCGAGATACGAAACTCCAAGAGTAAAAGCCGGGCGCTTAAGGGGACCCGCCTTGAGCTGACGCTGGCGGCGGAGCAGGTGTTCGCGGTAAAGGGTTTGCAAGGCGCCACGTTGCGTGAGATTCGTGAGCAGGCCGGGCAGAGAAACGAGTCCGTCATCCACTATCATTTCGGTTCCCGCGAGGCGATCGTGGAGTCGGTGTTGCAACTGCGCTCCGCGCCAGTGGACGCACGCCGAACCGAAATGCTTGATCAGGCACTGGCGGCAAGCAACGGCATGCCGTTGAGCACTGAGCAGATATCCCGTTGTTGTCTCATGCCGCTGGCCGAGTTGCTTCTCGACGGCTCTTCCCCAGGTCATTACATGCGCTTTTTGATACAGCTACGCGTGGACCGTGCTGTCTGGCGCCAGTTTCGTGGTCTTTACGGGTTGGGGCTGGAGGCTTGTCTTGCCGCCCTGCGCGACTGTAAACCCTACATGCCCGTGCAGATTGTCGATCAACGCTTTATAAGCGTCATGGATATGCAGGTTAATGGCCTGGCCGCGCTGGAGCAGATTCAGCACGCTCAAGGTTCCGCGTTCCGCTACGACGACGCGCGTGTGCGTATTGAAGATTTGATCGCCACCGGGGCGGCGATGTTTGATGCCCCGTTGTCGCCGGCCGTTGTGGCGGCGCTGGATAAGAGCACGGAACAGGTTCGCAAGGACGAAGGCAGAGGTTGAATGGTTACCGCGCAGCAACTGCAGCAACAATGGGCCGACATGGACGCGTCGCGGGCCCGGCGCATACAGCGGGACACCGCGACGCAGATCAGGCTGAGCGACGATTTGCCGCCGGTGCGCACGGTTGCCGGCGTCGATGTGGGGTTCGAGAACGCCGACACCGCCCGTGCCGCCATTGTGGTGCTGGATTACCGCACCCTGGAGCCGCTTGATTACGCCCTGGCGCGACTTCCGGTGGCCTTTCCGTATGTGCCCGGGCTGCTGTCGTTCCGCGAATGTCCGGTGATCCTGCGCGCGCTGGAACAGCTTCGGGTGGCGCCGGATGTGCTGCTGTGCGATGGCCACGGCATCGCCCACCCGCGCCGGCTGGGTATCGCCGCGCATCTTGGTGTGCTGACCGGGCTGCCCGCGGTGGGGGTCGCCAAGAAGCGGCTCACCGGCCGCCACGGCGAGGTGCCGGAGGGGCGCGGTGAATGGACGCCGTTGCTGGACCGCGCCGGCGACACCCTGGGCGCGGTGCTGCGCACCCGAGTCGGCACCCGGCCGCTGATCGTGTCCCCGGGCCATCGCACCGATCTGGCCACGGCGCTGGAACTGGTGATGGCCTGCACCACCCGTTATCGGCTTCCCGAGACCACCCGCTGGGCGGACGGGCTGGCGTCCAACCGCGGCCAACGATGGCTCGCCCGCCTGGATGCGCTGCGCTAATCTGGATCGACAACATCGATAACAACCAGGGAGAGCGTACATGGATCATCTCAGAACACACCGCTGGCTGTCGCTGAGCGCGTTGCTGCTGGGCGCCGCCGCCTGCAGCACCACGCCACCGCCGCCGCCGCAAGCGGAATACGGTGAACCAGCCGTCGTCGAGGGGCCGTTGCCCTACCTGGGCGTGCACGGCCTGGGCATCGACCCGCGGGGCCGGCTGCTGGCCGGCAGCGTGGTGGGGCAGTCCTTGTCCCTGGTGGACCGGGAGAGCGGCGCGGTCCGCCCGTTCGTGGGGCCGCCGGCGGGCATGGCCGATGACGTGGCGTTCGGGCCGGACGGCGAGGTCGCCTGGACCGCCTATCTGGTCGGCGAGCTGCGCATCCGTAACGCGGCCGGTGAGATTCGTACCGTGGCCAGTGGCCTGCCCGGCCTGAATTCCCTCGCCTATACCGAGGACGGCCGTCTGTTCGCCACCCAGGTGTTCATGGGCGACGCGCTTTACGAAATCGACCGTAGCGGTGAACAGCCGCCGCGCAAGATCATCGAGGGCATGGGCGGGCTCAATGGCTTCGAGTTCGGCCCCGACGGCCACCTGTACGGCCCGCTCTGGTTCAAGGGCGAGGTGGTGCGCGTCAATGTGGAGAGCGGTGAGATGGACACCGTCGCCGACGGCTTCCGGATACCGGCGGCGGTGAACTTCGACGGCCAGGGGCGCCTGTACGTGGTCGACAGCGCCACCGGCGAACTGTTACGGGTGACTCCGGGCCGTTCTGAAAAGGTCCGTGTCGCGCAGCTCAGCCCGTCGCTGGACAACCTGGCCATCGATAAAAAAGCGGGCCTGATTTACGTATCCAATATGGCTGATAACAGCATCCAGGAAGTGGATCTGGCCGACGGCCGGGTCCGTGACCTGGTGCGCACCCGTCTGGCCGCGCCCTCCGGGCTGGCGATGGTCGGCGACCAGCTGCATATCGCCGACACCTTCGCCTACCGGGTGATGGACACCGGCAGCGGCGACATCCGCGAAGTGGGCCGCATGTGGGCGTCCCATCTGGAGTACCCGCTCAACGCCTGGGCGGACGAGCATGTGGTGGTGCTGACCAGCTGGGCCACCGGCACGGTGCAGGTGTTCGACCGCGCCAGCGGTGAAATGACCCACGGTTTCCAAGACTTCCAGGCGCCCCACGACGCCGTGCAGCTGGCCGATGGCAGCCTGCTGGTGGCGGAGCTGGCCACCGGCCGTCTGCTGCGTGTCAGCGGTGAGCAGGGCGAGCAGCGGGAAGCGGTGGTGGTGGCGCTGGCCGGTCCGGCGGGCATGGCGTTCAACGCGGACCGCTCAACCCTGTTCGTGACCACGGCGGGCGGTTCGGTGTGGGCGGTGAACCCGGCGGACTGGTCCAAGCGGCGGGTCCGTGACGGCCTGGCGATGCCGGAAGGCATCAGTGTCAGCGCGGCCGGTAAGCTGCTGGTGATGGAAGTGGGCAAGCAGCGCCTGCTGGAGATTGATCCGGTGGACGGCGCCACCCGCACGCTGGCCGAGGACCTGCCGGTGGGGCTGCCGGCGCTGGAGGGGCTGCCGCCCACCGGGGTGTTCAACGACGTGGTGGAAGCGGCCAACGGGGATCTGTTCTTCACCGCCGACCGCGACGCCGGGCTGTACCGCCTGCCCCGGCGCTGACCTTCGTGCCTGCTACTGACTGGCGGGCAGCGTGATCCAATGACGGTCGTCCGGCGTCTGGCCGGACACCGTCTTCACCACCGCCAGGTAGTCGCCGACGAACTCCACGATTTCCACCCGCCCCACGCTTTGCCCGGGGCGGAACGCCACCACCTGGCCGGAGGGCGCGCGTACCGCCTTGCCCGGCTCCCGCACGTCCAGCCGCTGGCCCTGATTCAGACCGTTAACGCGGCTGGCACTGATATACAGGCCGCCGTCCTCGCCCTGGAAGACGCGGCTGGACCAGGGGGCCATGGCCACGCGCCGGTTGATCTCGTCCATGAGCGCGTCGGCACCGGCTTCACTGTTGGCGAAGCGGTCGATGCGGTAGTGGGCATTGAGGCTGGTGTCGTGCAGCTCGGCGCTGAGGCCGTCGCCTTCCTGTGCCGGCATGATTTCCACCAGCAGGCGCACGCCTGGGTAAGCCGCCAGGCTGGCCAGGCAAGCGTCGCTGGCAGTCGCCTGGTTTTGGCAAGCGTCCGCAGTGTTGATGGTCTCCGCTACCAGCCCGCCGGGAAGTGGGCGCAGACCTTGTCCCTGGCCGTCGCTGTAGAGCGTTTCGACCAACGCCCGACCGTCCTGTATGGAAGGGGCAAGGACCAGGCCGATGTTCGTCAGAGGGTCGTCGCCACTGACCGTATCTGGGCGTTCTGTCTGGCTTGAGCCGGCATTGGTGCGGCTCTCCCAGAACGGGGTTTGCCAATCGGACTGTTCACGATCCAGTGCCAGTTCAGAGTCGGTAAGTGCGAGGGTCTCTTCCTGAGTGATGTCGGTGGCGCAGGCGCTTAGCACCGCCAGCGTCAAAATCAGGGCGGAGCCCCTGCAAACGGATAAAGTCATGGTGTTCACTTCCGGACATTTGTGATCAGGGCTGAAATTAAAAAGCCGGAGAGGCAAGGCCCCTCCGGCTTTTCATGGTACTACAGTGGACCAGGCGTTGATTAGAAATCCACCGCGATGTTCAGGCTGGCGGCCTGGACATCATCATCCGCGATACTTGCCTGGGGATCGCCCGGGCCGGAGAAGCCGCCGATGAGGCCATTGCCGGTCAAGGCAACCGCCTGATTCTCTTCCATGACACCATAGGTGAACCAGGTGCGCAGGGACTTGTTCACCTGGTAGCTCAACTCCAGATCATAGAACATGGAATCGTCAGTGCCGAGGGCTGGATGATCCACGTCCAGTTGACCGACGGCACCGGTAATGGAGAACTTCGGAGTCAGGTTGAAGGTCGCTTTGCCAGCGATGATCTGTTGGTCTAAGTCTTCCACGCCAAAGGTCTGCCCGATGCTGTAGACGCTGGTCGGGCTGTTGGTGGATTCAGGATTGCTATTGATCAGGCTGGAATAGGTATCAAACCCGGTGGAGACCAGGCCGCCGTCTTGGGCGCCAGCGTACTGCAACCCCCAGTCCATCAAGCCCAAGCTGCCTTCCAGTCGCACGAACTGGGACATGGAATCTTCGGTGAAGTACTGGCCATTGCTTGGGTCTGCGGTTTGCAGCTCGCCGTCCATGAACAGGTTAAAGCCCACAGTCATCTTGGCCAGTTCACCGACATCGCCAGCTACGTAACCGGATACCGCGTTGACGCCTTGCAGGGCGTATTCATTGCCGCCGGTCACGCCGGAATCGTTCTTGCCGTAATGGAGAAGCAGCAAGCTGGTATCGAGGCCGGCTACCTTGGCCACGGCGGCTAACCCGTACTGATCGCCATTATCGTTATTGTCGAAAGTTGCGCCGTTGTGGGCATCTTTACGACGGTCATAAAGAGCGAGAACCTGAAAATCCTTGCTGAAAGGCTGAATCATCAGCAGGCGGTCACGGCGATCGTCACACACCAGAAAGCAACTGTTGTAGCTGGTAGCCTGACGGCCGACCCGGAAAACGGTGTGGCCCACCGGAATCTGCAAATAACCCAGATCCAGACGAACGTTGTCACCGTTGTTGGAGGTGTTGAAACCCTGGGGGCCAGTGGTTTCATAGTTGCGAGCGTCGCCAGACCACCGGTCCCCGGCCACCTCCAGGCTGGTGTGTAGGGAAATGCCGGTGTCTTCGTCAAGGAAGTCGGTCTTGACACGAATCAAATGCGCCATGCCGTTGTCGCTATCACCGGTAGCGCCGCCAAGTTCGAAAGCTTCGGATTCTACTTGGAAACCGGTGGCGCGGTATTCAACGCCGAAGTCGGTTTTCAGTGCCTGGGCAGCGGGGGACAGCGCGGTGGTGGCGCCGAATACGGAGGCCAGGCCGATTGCTTTGGTCAGTGAAGAGATGCGGAGTTTGCGGTCGGCACTGCTGTTCAGCGCCCCCTGAGCTTTATTGGTCCACTTAAGTGCCATTGTTTTTGTCCTGTTTTCTTCGAAGTTTATTGGTATTTGAGGGCTTATCCGGTTATCCAGCGCCGGCCTCGAAACCCTCTTATATGCCCTTCCCAGGGCATCGTCTCCCGAGCGGACACCTTTACGAAGAAAGAGTCCACTAGACTTTCGGCGAATACCTGAAAAATCAGCTGTTCACCCGGTTGTCACGAACTATCTTAGAACCCCTCTTGTCACAGACGCAATACTGTAAAACGCCAAAATACCCTTTGGTATGTGGTTTATTTTCAGAGCCGGAGGACAAATCCGGACGGCAATGTGAACACTGGTAAATTAAAGGACGGGCCGCCCTGACTTTTTAATGTAAACAAAAATACCGGTCGGTATGTACGGGGTGTTCCGGGCGCCTGAATCTTTAATAGTAGCGGGATCCGCGTTTTCGAAAAATGGAACAGGTCACAGCCCGCTGTTCCATTTTCCAGAAAAGGAACAAGTGTTCACTAATATCGAAGGGGGTTGGCCGGGGGCGGACACACTTTCTCTGGCAAGTCGAAAGTGTTGCAAGATATGTCCCTGCGCGCCGCCCCGGCCGGGTGCCGCCTTACTCGAAAGGCGGCTCGCCCTGCCAGTCGAAGAAATCGGGCAGGTCCTCGGACACCTTGTCGGGGAAGACGGCGGCTCTTTTCTGCAGAAACGACTCCACGCCTTCGCGCACATCGGCGGATCCACCCCGTGACTTCATCGCCCGGCTGTCGAGTTTGTGCGCTTCCATGGGGTGCTCGGCACCGGCCATGCGCCAGATCATCTGACGGATCATCGCCACCGACACCGGCGCGGTCTGGTCGGCGAACTCCTTCGCTAGTGCCAGCGCCGCCGGGTAGAGTTCGTCCGGTGCGTGCACCGAGCGCACCAGCCCACGCTCCTTGGCTTCCGCCGCGCTGAACACGCGCCCGGAGAAGCACCACTCCAGCGCCGAGGAGATGCCCACCACCCGGCTCAGAAACCAGGACGACGCCGCTTCATTGACGATGCCCCGGCGCGAGAACACAAAGCCGAACTTGGCGTTCTCGGAAGCCATGCGCACGTCCATGGGCAACTGCATGGTGACGCCGACGCCCACGGCGGCGCCGTTGATCGCGCCGATCACCGGCTTGAGGCTGCGGTGGATGCGCAGGGCCACCTGGCCGCCGCCGTCGCGGTGGGCGTCGTCCGGGTTGGCCCCTTCGCCGCCGCGCTTCTTGTAGTCGAAGGTGTCGCCGCCGGAGGACAGGTCGGCGCCGGCGCAGAAGGCGCGGCCGTTGCCGGTGACGATCACCGCGCGCACCGCGTCGTCGGAATCGGTGTAATCAAAGGCGGCGAGCAGCTCGTCCTTCATTTCCCGGGTAAAGGCGTTCATGCGATCCGGGCGGTTCAGATAGATGGTGGCGATGCCGTCATCGACGGTGATCTCCAGAGTATTAAAAGAAGGCGTTTCCATGGTCTCTCCCGATGTTATTGAGTGTCTGATTATTCATGGTGACTGATGCAGGGACTTGCCGGGGGGGGGGGGGCGGTCAGTCGCCGGCCTCGCCCACGGTGATGATCTTCAGGGTGTTGGTGCCGCCGCCCACGCGCACGGCGTCGCCCTTGGTGAGAATCAAGCGATCGCCGTCTTCCACCAGCCCCAACCGCTGAAGCTGGTCGGCCGCTTCCCGGTTGACCTGACCGGGGTCGCTGGCCATTTCGAAGTGCTGCGGCTCCACGCCCCGGTAGATCGCCACGCGGCGGCGGGTGCGCGGGTCCGGGGTAAAGGCGAAGATCGGCATGCCGGAGCGCACCCGCGACATCAGCCTCGGCGTAGTGCCGGTTTCGGTCATGGCGATGATCGCCTTTACCCCGCTCAGGTGGTTCGCCACATGCATGGCGGCGCGGGCGATGGCCTCGTCGTTGTGGCTCATGCCCTGCTCGGGCCGGTCCTCGCTGGGCCGACTCTGATAGGTGCGCTCGGCGCCGAGGATAATGCGGTCCATGGCCTGCACCGTGGCCACCGGGTAGTCGCCGACCGCGGTTTCCGCCGACAGCATCACCGCGTCGGTGCCGTCGAGCACCGCGTTGGCCACGTCGGAGACTTCCGCGCGGGTGGGCTGGGGGCTGTGGATCATGGATTCCATCATCTGCGTGGCGGTGATCACGAACCGGTCCAGGGCGCGGGCGCGACGGATGATGTGCTTCTGTACGCCCACCAGCTCGGCGTCGCCGATTTCCACCGCCAGGTCGCCGCGCGCCACCATCACGCCGTCGGCGGCGAGGATGATGTCGTCCAGCACCGCCGGGTCGGCGACCGCTTCCGCCCGCTCGATCTTGGCGACCATGTCGCCGTGACCGCCGGCTTCGCGATACAGGGCGCGGGCCTGATGGATGTCGTCGGCGTGGCGGGGGAACGACAGCGCCAGGAAATCCACTTCCAGGGAGGCCGCCAGCTTGATGTCCTCGCGGTCCTTGTCGGTGAGGGCCTGGGCGTTGAGTCCGCCGCCCTGGCGATTAATGCCTTTATTGTTGGACAGCTCGCCACCCACCAGCACCCGGCACTCGACGCGGCTGCCGGCGACGTTCTCGACGCTCAAGGCGAGCAGGCCGTCGTTCAGCAGCAGGGTGTCGCCGGCCCGGCAGTCGTCGGCGAGCCCGGCGTAGTCGGTGCCCACCTGGCCGCTGTCGCCGGCGTCCTTGTCCAGGGCGGTGTCGATGGTGAAGGGCTGGCCGGGTTCCAGCATCACAGGACCGTCGCGGAACCGGGCGATGCGAATCTTGGGGCCCTGCAGATCGGCGAGGATCGCCACGTTGCGGGCCTGCGCGTCGGCCTGTTCGCGGACGCGGGCGGCGACGGCGCGGTGGTCGTCGGTGCTGCCGTGGGAGAAATTAAGGCGGAAGACGTTGACGCCGGCGTCGATCAACCGGGCCAGGAGGCCGGCGTCGGAGGAGGCCGGGCCGAGGGTGGCGACGATTTTGGTGCGTCGGAACATGGGGCTGCCTTTTGCTGGGATCGGGTCAGGTGGGTTTCATTGTTGCAGATATTGAGGATCAGGTGAGGGGGCGGAGTGTTTGCGGATGTGTTTTGGGGCGTTTCCGTGAGGATTGATCGAAACGGCTTTTGGCCGTTTCGACCCCTGCGGGGCTTCGCGGCCTTTGGCCGCTCGTCGCCAACTCGCTTGTAAAGCGAGTTGGTCGAACCTGGAGAGGTCGATCCGACGGGCGTGCCAAATAAAAAGGCCCACCCCCTTCGCGGGGGTGGGCCTTTTTATTTGGCACGCCCGAGAGGATTCGAACCTCTGACCTTTGCCTCCGGAGGGCAACGCTCTATCCAGCTGAGCTACGGGCGCAAAACTTGTTGTCACAAAACCTGTCCGGCGGCGCCTTTAGTGGGCGGGGTGCCGATTCAGGACGCGCATGATAGCCGTTTGGGTGGGCGGCGTCCATGCTCCGCGCGGCCTTCGGCCCGGTGGGCCTGACCCTGTCAGCTGCGTATAATGCCGCCGCCGCTTCGTTCCGGTCGGGCGGCTGATGGTCCTGTCTCTTACGGGTTTCCGGCAGGTCCGTCCGCTACACGAGCCCGTTTTTCCCGGGAGTTCGAGACATGAATCCATATTGGTGGGTTTTGCTGGCGGCGGTGGTGGTGGAAATCGCCTGGGCGATGAGCCTGAAGTGGATACAGATGCAGCCGGGGGTGGCGTCGATCAGCACGTCGCTGGTGCTCACGGCGCTCAATATGCTGGCGCTGTCGTTCGCCATGCGGGGCATCCCGGTGGGCACCGCCTACGCGGTCTGGACCGGGCTCGGGGCGGTCGGCATTACCCTGCTGGGGGTGGTGTTTTTCCAGGATCCGCTGGGTACCGCGCGGTTGGGCTTTCTGGCTCTGATCATCGTCGGCGTGGTGGGGTTGAAGCTTTCCACGCAGGGCGGTTGACGGCGCCGCGCCGCCGGGCATTTTACAATCTTTTCCCGCGATCCGATGATGGATTGGGTACGCTTCAGCGGTATTGGATGGAGTAGAAACGGTGCGCATTGCTTATTTAGAAGACGATCACGCCCAGGCCGAGCTGGTCACTCACTGGCTACGCGAGGCGGGGCACACTTGCATGCATCTCTCCAGCGGACGGGAGTTCATGAGTCTGCTGCGCAGAGACACCTTCGATTTACTGGTGCTTGACTGGGAAGTCCCCGACATGAGCGGTTACGCGGTGCTCGGGGAGGTGCGGGCCAGCGGCAATAAAACGCCGGTGCTGTTCGCCACCCAGCGTGATGATGAGTCGTCGATTGTCGGCGCACTCAGTCAGGGTGCCGATGACTATATGGTTAAGCCTGTGAAACAAGCGGAATTGCTGGCCCGTCTCAACGCGCTCGGGCGCCGGGCGGGCGTCGCTGACATGGATGATCAAGGAATGATGACCGTGGGACCCTGGACGATCGATCGTGGTCGCCGCCAGATTACCCTGGACGATGAGCCGGTCAAGCTCACCGACAAGGATTACGAGCTCGCTTGCTATCTGTTTCAGAACGTCGGCAAGCTGATGTCCCGTGCCCACCTGCTGGAGAAAGTCTGGGGCATCATGACCCCGATCGAATCCCGCACCGTGGACGTGCACATCAGCCGCATTCGTCGTAGTTTGCAGATCCGCCCCGAGCGGGGCTACCGCATCAAGACGGTCTACCAGCACGGTTACCGCCTGGAACCGATCGACGATTGACCCGCCGGCGACCGGTTCGCTGTCGTTCCCCACTACCGTCGACTCCCCCGCGCCTCGGGACAGCGGTGCCCTGCCCGTGGCGCCGCGCCTGCGGCCCGAAAGGCGCTTTTCGGCAAAATCCCTGTTCCGGCCGTAAACGCCCGGTGGTACCGTTACGCTACGTTGGACCGGCCACGGTGGTCCTGGGCACCGTGGCGGCCGAACTACTACTGACGTTATAGGATTTCATGGCGAAACTCGGCTCCGAGCAACGACGCTACCTGGTGGAACACCTGTCCGTGCTTCTGGTGGTCGCCGGGCTCTGCGTATTGCTCTCGATCAGCGGTGGCTTGTCGTTCTTCAACCGCTACGTCTACGACAGCCTCATGCAGTGGCTGCCCATGGAGCCGTCCGGCGACGTGCTGATCGTCGGCATCGATGAATACAGCCTTCGCGAGGTGGGCCGCTGGCCGTGGGATCGGCGCATTCACGCGCAGATTATCAACCAGCTGGAAGAGCAGGGCGCCCGCGCGGTGCTGATGGATCTGATTCTGTCGGAGCCGGATCGCAGCCGGCCCGAGTCCGACCAGGCGCTGGCGGAGGCGATCCGCGCCGCCGGACACGTCTATTTGCCGGTGCACGTGGAGCAACTGCGCTCCGGCGGCCAGTTGATCGAGGTGCTGCCCCACGCCGAGTTCGCCCGCGCCGCCAAGGGGCTGGGCCATGTGGACCTGGAGCTGGACGGCGACGGTGTGGCCCGCTCGGTGTTCATGCGCTCGGGCATCGGCCAGCCCTGGTGGCCGCACATTACCCAGGCCTTGCTGGAAGGCGAGGGCCTGATCTCCACGGATCTCTACCCGGCGGGGGACGAAGGCGCTTTCGCCGGTCTCGCCAATGTGCGCAAGTACCCCCGCTATATTCCGTTCGCCGGCGGCGCCGGCACCTACCCCCAGGTGTCGGCGGTGGACCTGCTTGAAGGCCGGGTGCCCGACCAGCTGGTGAAGGACCAGTTCGTGTTCATCGGCGCCACCGCCGCGGGGCTCGGCGACATGCTGCCGACCCCCATGGCCGGCCAGGGCGAGCTGATGGCGGGCGTGGAAATCAACGCCAATATCTTCGATGCGCTGCGCCGTCATCAGCTGATCGAGCGGCTGGACACGGTGCCGGCCCTGTTCGTCAGCCTGTTGCTGGCGCTGCTGGCGCCGTTCCTGCTGCCCTTCGTGCTGCCGCGCTGGAGCATCCCCCTGGTGATGGCCTCTCTGGCCTTGACCGTGGCGGTCTGCTACGGCCTGCTGGCGCTGTTCAATCTCTGGTTTCCGCCGGCGGCGGCGCTGCTTTCGGCCATTGTCGCCTATCCGCTGTGGACCTGGCGGCGTCTGGAATACTCCATGGCCTACATGCGCAACGCCCTGGCGCGGCTGGCCGAGTACAGCGACCTCAACCGCCGTTTGACCGAGCCGGCACCGATGTCGCGCATGCTGAGAATGCTCGACCAGGTGCTGCCGGTGCGCGCCTGGCGCCTGCAGACCCAGGGCGGCGCCCCGGTCTCCGGCGGCGAGGCGCTGGCGCCGGTGGACTGGCGCGGCCAGCTGGCGCGCCGCTACCCGTTCCGCCACGAGGGCAAGCGTTACGAGCTGTGGGTGGCCTGGCGCCAGGGGCTCGACGCGGACACCTACGATTACTGGATCCGCGCCATGCTGGCCCGCACCGAGGCGCGCCGCCCCAGCGGCGGGCCCCGCTACGAGGTGATCGAAAAGCACATCGAACGGTT
Source organism: Alloalcanivorax venustensis ISO4 (assembly GCF_015356855.1). Lineage (GTDB taxonomy): Bacteria > Pseudomonadota > Gammaproteobacteria > Pseudomonadales > Alcanivoracaceae > Alloalcanivorax > Alloalcanivorax venustensis. The sequence continues at coordinate 204,296 of NZ_ARXR01000001.1, read as the reverse complement.
GCGCTCCGAGGAGCAGCGTCAGCAGGCGCTGACCCGCTTTTTCCAGGTCGGGCTGGCGCAGATGAGCGAGGGCGTGCTGATCTGCGACGCCTGCGGGGGGGTGGTCTTCATCAACCCCCAGGCGGCCTACCTGCTCAGCCTGGAAGGCGTCGGCCAGGACACCCTGGGGCTGGCGGATATCGGCCGCGAACTGGAATTCCACGGCGACCGCGACTGGATGGGGCTGCTGCAGGAGGTGCTCGCCGACGGCCGGGTGCAGAAAGAGTGCCGCAACCGGCGCGGCATGGATCTCTACCTGGACATGATTCTGGTGCACGCCGGCGATCAGCCCGGGCGCATGCTGATCGTCAGCCTCAAGGATATTTCCGACGTCAAGCAGGCCATGCGCACCCGCACCGAGATGCTCGATTTCCTGTCCCACGATTTGCGCTCGCCGATGGTCTCGGTGCTGGCGCTGATCGGCAGGATGCGCCATGGCGAGGACGGCGAACGGCTGCGGGACTTCCTCGACAACGTGGAGCACTACGCCCAGCGCAACCTGAATATCGCCGAGCAGTTCCTGCAATTGGCGCGGGTCGAGGCGGAAGAATCCGTGGAGATGGTGGAGCAGGACATGCTCGACGTGGTCGAGTCCGCCATCGACCAGGTGCAGATCCAGGCTCAGAGCCGGGGCATCACCCTGCGTTTTGACTACGACCAGGAGCAGGATGTCTGGGTGCGCGGCAACAACGAGCTGCTTGAGCGTCTGGTGGTCAACCTGCTCACCAACGCGGTGAAATACAGCCACGAAAACGGCAAGGTGCTGGTGCGTCTCTATGCCGAAGGCGGCCAGGTGTGCTGTGACGTGCGCGACCAGGGCGTGGGTATTCCGGAAGCGTTCCAGGACAAGCTGTTCGAACGCTTCAGCCGCGCCAGCACCAGCGGCGGGGCGCGCACCCGCGGCGCCGGTCTGGGCCTTCGTTTCGTCAAGGTGGTGACCGAGCGCCACGGCGGCACCATCCATGTGGAGAGCGTTCCGAACGAAGGCAGCTGCTTCCGTCTGGCGCTGCCGCGCATCGATGTGGGCGGCCTCTAGGCCGCGCTCCCCGGGCGCTTTTCACGGCGCCGTGAGCGCTCCGCGCTAAGCTGATTCCGCGATAGGCGTCGATGGCGCCTTTTTCCCGGTGTTTTCTGCGGGTATAATTCCGCCGCCCCCGGGGCAAGTCATAGCTATCAGAGGTGTCATAGTGAATAAAATGCTGACCGCCAGCCTGGTCCTTCTCGCCACCGTTTTCGCCGGCAACGCCGCGCTGGCGGCGGAGAAGTCTTCTTATCCCCTGGGTGAGCGCTCTATTCTCAGCGACCGCGCCACCGCCGAGCGTCTCAAGCCGGTGGGCAGCGTCTGCGTGGAAGGCGAGGACTGCGGCAGCCAGATGGCCGATGCCGGCGATGCCGCCTCCGGTGAGCCGCGCGACGGCGCCACCGTCTACAGCAGCGGCTGCGCCGCCTGCCACGACTCCGGGGCCGCCGGTGCGCCCAAGACCGGCGACGCCGGTGCCTGGGCCTCGCGCATCGACAAAGGCATGGACACTCTGGTCAAGCACGCCTACGAAGGTTTCAACGCCATGCCGGCCAAAGGTATGTGCAGCGACTGTTCCGAAGAGGAAATCGCCGCCGCCGTTGAATACATCGTGGACAAGAGCCAGTAGTGCGGCGGTTCGGGCCCGCCCTCCTCGGCGGGTTGCTGGCCTCGTTGACGCTCGCCGGCTGCGGCGACGCGGACGGTCCAGCCGATGCGTCGGGCGCCGACGCGTCCGGCGAAAGCGCATCCCGTGAGCCCGCCGAAATCTACGCCCAATACTGCGTGAACTGCCATGGCACCGGCATGGCCGGCGCCCCCATGGTGGGTCCGGAACACCGTCTGATCTGGTCTGAAGAGATCGAGGAAGAAGGCTTCCCGACGCTGGTGAAGATCGCCATCGAAGGTCAGAACGGCATGCCGCCGCGCGGTACCTGCTTCGACTGCAGCGATGAAGAGATCGAAGCCACGGTGCTGTACATGCTCAAGGAGAGCGGCGCCAAGTAGTCCCGGCGCCGCCGCCTAGTCCAGCAGGGCCTTGAGGTTGGCGATGCTGGCCTGGGCCACCTGATCTTCCTGTTCCTCGTCTTTCTTGAACCCCTCGCCGATATACTGAAGGTCGTCCAGCGGCAGCTCTTCCAGGAAGCGGCTGGCCAGGGTGTCCACCTTCTCACCGTACTGCTTGCGGGTCAGCGCCTGGGTGATCGCCAGGCTCTCGCGGGCGCGGGTGATGCCCACGTACATCAGGCGGCGCTCCTCGACGATGTTGTCCTCCTCGATGCTGGTGCGGTGCGGCAGTAGCTCTTCCTCCACGCCCATCATGTAGACGTGGGGGAACTCCAGGCCCTTGGAGGCGTGCAGGGTCATCAGTTGCACCCGGTCCGAATCGTCTTCCTCGTCCTGCTGTTCCAGCATGTCCATCAGCACCAGTTTGCTGATCACCGCTTCCAGGTCGGAGGCGCCTTCCTCGTCGTCTTCCTGCTTTTCCAGCATGCGCTGGATATTGCGCACCAGTTGCCAGACGTTCTCCATGCGCTTCTCGCCGATGCGCGGGCTGGAGGCGTTCTGCATCACCCAGCTCTCGTAATCCATCTCGGTGATCAGTTCGTTCACCGCCTGCAGGCTGTTATGGCCGAAACAGGCGCGGCGCTTTTCATCCAGCCAGGTCTTGAAGGCGCGCAGCTTGTCCGCGGCTTTCCCGGCCATCACCTCGCCCAGGGCGAAGTCGTCGCACACATGGTAGAGGCCCTGGTCCCGCTGGGCGGCCCAGCCGGCCAGTTTTTCCAGGGTGGCCGGGCCGATCTCCCGGCGCGGCGTGTTGATCACGCGCAGGAAGGCATTGTCGTCGTCCGGGTTGACCAGCAGGCGCAGGTAGCACATCAGGTCCTTGATCTCGCCCCGCGAGAAAAAGCCGGTGCCGCCGGACACCTTGTAGGGAATCTGCAGTGCCTGCAGCTTCATCTCCAGAATCCGTGACTGGAAATTGCCCCGGTAGAGCACCGCGAAGTCCTTCCAGTGCAGGCCGCGCTGCAGGCGCCGGTGGAAGATGTCCCCGGCGATCCAGTCGGTCTCGGCGTCCTCGTCGCGCAGCGCCGCGATGCGGATCGCCTCGCCGTAGCCGTAATCGGACCACAGGCTCTTCTCGAACACGTGGGGGTTGTTGGCGATCACCGTGTTGGCGGCCTTCAGAATGCGACCGGTGGAGCGGTAGTTCTGCTCCAGCTTGACTACTTTCAGGTCCGGCCAGTCTTCCTGCAGCTTGGCCAGGTTTTCCGGCCGCGCACCGCGCCAGGCGTAGATCGACTGGTCGTCGTCGCCCACCACCGTGAAGCGCCCCTCCGGGTGGGTGAGCATGCGCACCAGTTCGTACTGGGCGCCGTTGGTGTCCTGGTACTCGTCCACCAGCAGGTACTGAATGCGGTGGCGCCATTTCTCCAGAATGCGCGGCTGCTCGCGGAACAGCTGCGCCGGCATCAGGATCAGGTCGTCGAAGTCCACCGCGTTGCAGGCGCGCAGCATGCGGTTGTAGCCCTGATAGGCCATGGCGGCGCGCAGGGCGTCGTCGCTGTCGGCGTGGCTGACCGCCTCCTCGGGCAGGATCAGTTCGTTCTTCCAGTCGGAGATGCGCTTCTGCACCGCGTCCACCGCCGCCAGGTCTTTCTCCGATTCGCCCTGACGCAGGATTTCCTTGAGAATCTCCTTGCTGTCGGTCTGGTCGAGAATGGAGAAGCCGCGCCGCAGGCCGCTGGCCGCCAGTTCCTGCTTGAGAATGCGCAGGCCCAGGTTGTGGAAGGTGGAGACGATCAGCCCCCGGGTGGAGCCGCGTTCGGTGAGGCTCTGCACCCGCTCCTTCATTTCCCGCGCCGACTTGTTGGTGAAGGTGACCGCGGCGATGCGGCCGGAGGGCACGCCTTTCTCGGCGATCAACCAGGCGATTTTGCGGGTGATCACGCTGGTCTTGCCCGAACCCGCCCCCGCGAGCACCAGCAGGGGGCCGTCGGTGTAGAGCACCGCTTCCTGTTGGCGGGGGTTGAGAGACGACATCGATACTCCGGCGGGGCTGATGGACGAAGCGCGTATCATAGCAGCCGGAGCGCACCCTTTAGGAGCCGTGATTGATGAGACTGGACCGCTTTCTGGGGCAGCGGAAAAGGCTGGGACGGCGCGGCGTGCGGCTGTTGCTGGCGGCCGGCCGCGTCACCGTGGACGGGCGGGTGATCCAGGACGGTCGCCACGAAGTGGGGCCTTTCACGCCGGTGGCGTTGGACGGCGAACCCTTCACCGTGCGCCGCGCCGCCTACTGGATGCTGCACAAGCCGACCGGCTGCGTGAGCGCCACCCGCGACCGCCACCATCGCACGGTGCTGGACTGTCTGGACCCCGCCGACGCCACCGACCTGCATCTGGCCGGGCGGCTCGATTTCAACAGCACCGGGCTGATGCTGCTCACCAACGACGGGCGCTGGTCGCGGCGTCTCAGCGACCCGCGCCACAAACTGCCGAAGGTCTACCGGGTGCGCACCGAGGACCCGATCACGCCGGATTACGCCGCCGTGTTCGAGCGCGGGCTCTATTTTCCCTACGAGGACCGCACCACCCGCCCGGCCGGCCTGGAGATCCTGGCGCCGCGCGAGGCGCGGGTGACGCTGTACGAAGGGCTTTATCATCAGATCAAGCGCCTGTTCGGGCACTTCGACAACCGGGTGGTGGCTCTGCACCGGGAACGGATCGGCCCGATACGGCTGGACCCCTCGCTCGCACCGGGGCAGTATCGCGCCCTCGGCGCCGACGAAATTCGTCTGCCGGGCCCCGCCGAGCCCGATGTTCAGGAGCTCCGCCGACCATGACTTCCACCGTGGCCGTCTTCGCCGACGTGCAGAACCTGTATTACACCGCCCGCCAGGCCCACCAGCGCAACGTGGATTACAACGCGCTCTGGGCGCGCGCCACCGGTGGGCGCCAGGTGGTGGCCGCCCACGCTTACGCGGTGGAGCGCGGCGATGAGAAGCAGCGTCAGTTTCAGAACATCCTGCGCGCCATCGGTTTCAACGTGAAGCTCAAGCCGTTCCTGCAGCGCGCCGACGGCTCCGCCAAGGGCGACTGGGACGTGGGCATCACCATCGATATCATGGAGCAGGCGCCCAGCGTGGACCGGGTGGTGCTGGCGTCCGGGGACGGCGACTTCGCCATTCTCGCCGACCACATCCGCGCCCGGCACGGCTGTCAGGTGGAAGTCTACGGCGTGGCGCCGCTCACCGCGGCGGCCCTGATGCGCGCCGCCGACGATTTCATTCCCATCGAAGGGGATTTGCTGCTTGGCTGATTCGCCCACCGGCCCGGCGCGGCTGGATTTCTTCGTCGCCCACGCCGCCGGCCTCAGCCGCAAGCAGGCCAAGGCCCTGATCCGCGGCGGCGCGGTGACGGTGACCGGTGAAGACGGGGCGCCGCGCACCGGCCTCAAGGCCAACAGCAGCGTGGCGCCGGGGGAGTGCGTGCGGCTCGACGGCGCCGTGCTGACGCTGCCCGGCGAGCGCTACCTGATGCTGCACAAACCGGCCGGCCGGGTGTGCGCCCTGGAGGACGCCCTGCCCACGGTGATCGATCTGATTCCCGCCGAGCAGCGCCGTGGCCTGCGCATCGTCGGCCGCCTGGACCGGGACACCACCGGTTTGCTGCTGCTGACCACCGACGGCCAGTGGGCCCACCGCCTGATGTCGCCGCGTCACCACTGCGCCAAGCGCTACCGGGTGACCACCGCCGAGCCGCTGGACGACGCCCAGCTGACGCGGCTGCGCGACGGGGTGGTGCTGCACGACGACCCGGCGCCCACCCGGCCCGCCGAGGCGCGGGCGTTGAGCGACACGGAACTGCTGCTGACCATCAGCGAAGGCCGCTACCACCAGGTCAAACGGATGCTGGCGGCGGTGGGCACCCGGGTGGTCGCCCTGCACCGCGAAGCGGTGGGCCATATTGAACTGGACCCGGACCTGCCCGCCGGCGCCTGGCGCCCGCTCACCGACGCGGAAATCGGCTAGCGCAGCTCGCCCTGCAGCGCCATCACATCCACGGTCCGCGACCGGTCCAGCGGGTCCACCAGCGTGTGCGCGTCCTGATACACCCGCGGTGTTTGGTACAGCGCGACCAGCGCCCGGGCGTGGCTGGGGCAGACATAGCGGTCCGGCATTTCCCGTTGCAGCCAGGCGCGGACCTTGGGCGCCTGGTCGGAGCCCATCTTCGGAAACAGGTGATGCTCCACATGGTGGCTGAAGTGGAAGTGCAGCGGATCCAGCCAGCGCAGCTGACGCACGCTCATGGAGTTGTCCACCGGGTGGTTGTTGTCCATCTGCGGGCGCAGCATGTGGTTGGTGAGAATGTAGCCCTGGCCCAGGGCGTTGGCCATCATCAGCGGGATCAACACCGTGAACAGCGCCAGCGGCCCGGACAGCACCGCCAGAACCAGCCAGGCGGCGCCGCACAGCAACGCCTGGCGAATCGCCTTGTTGCGCTCGAACCCTTTGAATTCCTCGCGGCGGCGGGTCTGCATCCACAGCACCAGCTGGGCGTGGAACATGAAGGAATAGAACAGGAAAAAGTAGCTGTACCAGGTGCCCGAGCCCGGCGCCAGCTTGGTGAAGTTGGCCAGCTTGGGGTGCTTGTTGTAGCGGTGGGCGGTGCCGAACGAATCCGGATCCCGGTCGCCCAGGTTGGTGTGCGCGTGGTGGGCCACGTTGTGCCAGCGGCGCCAGAACTCCGGCGGAATCATCATCGGGCCGAAGCCGATCCAGCCGAACAGGTTCTGCAGGCGCCGGCTCATGCCCAGGGCGCCGTGCAGCACCTCATGGGCGAGCAGCGCCTGGCAGCCCAGGGTGTGGCCCACCACCACGGCGATCATCAGATTACCCCACCAGGGCAGGCCCAGCGTCAGAATCGCGGCGATGCCGCCGACGATCACCAGGCTCATGGGCAGAAACCAGATCGCGCGCCACGGCCGGGCCCGGAACGCCGACGGCCCCAGGTCCTGTTTCATGGCATCGCGAATGGCGCGGGCGTCGTCGGCGCCGAAGGTGCGCTGGTAGCCTCGGGTGTCGCTCATGGGGTCCTCCGGAAGGGAATGGCAACGGGTGGATGTCACAGCGCCGCTATTCTCACCGTGCCCCTGTCGACGGCGAAGGGCCGCGCCGGACAGTGACCTGTCATTTTCGGACAAAGCCGCGAACAGGTGTATTCTCTTGGCCATGAGCGTACAGATCGCGGATCTCCCCAGCCTCGCCGGCGACCGCACCCCGATTCCGGTCAACTATGTCCGTAATCTGGTGGAGCTGGTCCATGAGTTCGGTCTCGACACGGACCGGCTGCTGGCGCATGTGGGCCTGACCCAGGCGGAGGTGTACAGCGCCGAGCCGGCACTGCGCTTCGAGCAGTTCCAGCGGGTCATGGCGGGCGCCCGGGACCTCAGCGGCGACCCGGCCATCGGCCTGGCGCTGGGCCGCCAGCTCACCGTCACCGCCCACGGGCTGCTCGGCTACGCGGCGATCAGCAGCGCCGACCTGGGCGAGGCGCTGGAGCTGCTGGAGCGCTATTTCCGCACCCGCACCCGCCTGTGCCTGCCGCGTCTGAGCCTGGAGGGCCGCTGGGTCCGGTTTTGCCTGGCGGAACCCTACGACCTGGGCGATATCCGCGAGCCCTATCTGGAAGTGGTCACCGCCGCGCTGGTGGGCGGGCTGCGCTATTTGCTCGATGACCGCCTGCAGGACGCCACCCTGGAACTGCCCTACGCGCCGCCGCCCCACGCGGAGCGCTACGCCGAAGTGCTCGGCATGCCGGTGGTGTTCGGCCGTGAAGTGGCGGCGCTGCGCTTTCCGGCACGGCTGATGAAGGTGGCGTTTCCGCTCTCCGACCCGGCGTCCCGGCGCATGGCGGCGCACAAATGCGAAGAGGAACTGCAGCGCCTGGAGGCGGACCTGGACTGGGCCTCGCGGGTGCGTGCCCGGCTGATGCAGGCGGAGGGCATGCTGCCCAGCCTGGATCAGCTGGCGGCCAGCTTCCATCTCACCTCCCGCACCCTGCGGCGCTACCTGGCGGCGGTGGGGGTCAGCTACCGGCACCTGCTGGAAGAGGTGCGCATGGCCCGGGCGGTGCGCTACCTGCAGGCCAACCTGCCGGTGCAGAAAGTCGCCGACCTGCTCGGCTACGCCGACCCCAGCAATTTCACCCGCGCCTTCCGGCGCTGGACCGGCCACCCGCCCAGCTTCTACCAGAACGGCTGAACCGACACATCCGCTTACCCAACCGCCGCCGGTGCGCGCCGTGGGCGCTTGAGCGCGGCCCCGCCCGGCGTTAGGGTTTTGCTCTTCTTTCCTATTCCTCCACCTGATAAAGAGACCCCCATGAGCGAGAACCGATTCGACGTCAGCGGCAAACGTATTCTGATCACGGGGGCGTCCAGCGGCTTCGGCGCCCACTTCGCGCGGGTGCTGGCGGAACAGGGCGCCGACCTGGTGCTCGCCGCGCGGCGCGTGGAAAAGCTGGAAGAAACCGCCGGCGCGGTGCGCGCCCTGGGCCGGGACGCGGTGGTGGTGCCCATGAACGTGGCCGACCACGCCAGCGTGGAGGCCGCCTTCGAGCGCATGCCGGCCCTGGATGTGGTGGTCAATAACGCCGGCATCAGCCGCGACGGAGCCACCGACACCCTGAGCGAAGAAGACTGGAGCGCGGTGGTGGACACCAACCTGAACGGCGTCTGGGCGGTGAGCAAGTTCGCCATCCAGCAATGGCGCCGCGACGGCCGCCCCGGCAACATCATCAACATCGCCTCGATCCTCGGCCTGCGCGTGGGCGCCATGCTCGCACCCTACACCGTGGCCAAGGCGGCGGTGGTTCAGTTCACCCAGTCCATTGCCCTGGATTACGCGCGCCACAATATCCGCTGCAACGCCATCTGCCCCGGCTATGTGGAAACCGACATCAACCGGGAATTCTTCCAGGGCCCCCACGGCGAGAAGCTGATCAAGCGCATCCCTTACCGCCGCCTGGGCCAGATCGACGAACTGGTGGGGCCGCTGTTGCTGCTCGCCTCCGACGCCTCCAGCTACATGAGCGGCGCGGCGATCCCGGTGGACGGCGCGCATCTGTGCAACACGCTTTAAGGCTTGAGCAGGTTCTGGCGGTAGCTCAGCGCCTCGCGGAGATGCTCCCGGCGGATCACCTCGCTGCCGGCCAGGTCGGCGATGGTGCGCGCCACGCGCAGGCTGCGGTGAAGCGCCCGGGCGGACAGCTCCAGGCGTTCCATCACCCCGGTGAGCCAGGCCTTGTGCGGGCCTAATGCCTCCATCAGTCGCTCCGCGTCGAGCTCACGGTTAAGCCGGCCCTGGCGGTGCAGCTGGCACGCCCGGGCGGCCAGCACCCGCTCCCGCACCCGTCGGCTGGGCTCGCCGTCCGCGGCCCCCAGCAAAGTATCCGGCGACACCGCCGGCACTTCCAGATGCAGATCGATGCGATCCAGCAGCGGACCGGACAGCCGTCGCTGATAGCGCTTCGCTTTCTCGCACTCGTAGCCGCAGCTTTTCTCCGGGTCGCCCAGGTACCCGCACGGGCAGGGGTTCATCGCCGCCACCAGTTGGAAGCGGGCCGGAAACGTCACCTGTTGAGCGGCCCGCGCGATGTGTACCTCGCCGGTTTCCAGCGGCTCGCGCAGCACCTCCAGCACCCGCGGCTGGAATTCCGGCATCTCATCCAGAAACAGCACACCTTCATGGGCCAGGGATATCTCGCCGGGGCGCGGCCGGCCGCCGCCGCCCACCAGCGCGGCAGCGGAGGCGGTGTGATGCGGCGCCCGGTAGGGCGGCTGCAGGAACGCGCCGGCGGGGCGCGCGTGACGCAGCGAGTTGGATCGCCGCCACTTCCAGGGCCCGCTCCCGGTCCAGTGGCGGCAGCAGGCCGGGCAGGCGCGAGGCCAGCATGCTTTTGCCGGCACCGGGCGGACCGCTCATCAGCAGGGAGTGGCCGCCCGCCGCGGCGATCTCCAACACCCGCTTGGCGGCCGGCTGACCGCGAATCTGAGACAGACAAGGGGCGCCCCCGGTGTCGTCGCCGGGCGAGGCCGGTGGGGCGTGGAGCGGTAGCCGGGTGTCCCCCTTCAGGTGCGCGCACAGTTCGGTGAGGCTGTTCACCGCCAGGGTGTCCGCGCCGGCGAGGGCGGCTTCGTCACCGTTCGCCGCCGGCACCACCAGGGTGTGTCCGTCGCGGGCCGCGGCCAGCGCGCCGGGCAGCACCGCCGGCACCGGGCTCAGCGCTCCGGACAGTGCCAGCTCGCCGATCCACTCCATGTCTTTCAGATCGACGCGCCCCAGCTGTCCGCTGGCGAGCAGAATGCCCACCGCGATCGGCAGGTCGAAGCGGCCGCCGTCCTTGGGCAGGTCGGCCGGCGCCAGATTGACGGTGATGCGCTGTTGCGGGATGCGAAAACCGCCGTTGATCAGCGCCGAGCGGACCCGGTCCTTGCTCTCGCGGACGGCGGTGTCGGCCAGACCGACCACGGTGAAACCGGGCAGCCCCGGACCCAGGTGAATTTCCACGCGCACCGGTACGGCACGGATTCCCAGGGTGGTGCGACTGTGAAGCAGGGCGATAGACATGGGGCGAGATTAACCGGCCGGTGGGGCCGGCGGTGTACGCCGGCGCCCTCGATCCGGGTGCGCCGGTGGCTCGACGTCATGTAGGACGTCCTCGACGGTGCGCCGGGGTCAGGTGTTCAGGCGCGCTCTTCCAGCGCCGCCACCTCTTTTTCCAGGGCCTCGAGCCGGGCGCGGGTGCGCTCCAGCACCTGCTGTTGGATTTCGAACTCCTCGCGGCTGATCAGATCCAGGCGAGTCAGGGTTTCGTTGAGGACGGCGCGCACGCTGTGCTCCACCTCCTGGCGCAGCTGGCCCAGATCGCCGGGCAGATGGCGGCTGATGTCGGCCATCAGTCGATCGAGAAAGGCTTGGCTTTGCATGGCCACAGGCTCCACTATTTGCTACTCGGGCGGGTCAAGGTGCGATGGTACCACCGCCCTTGGCGTTATGGGCGCTTCGAGAGCACCGTAACGGCGTGCACCATTTTGGGAAGCGCTCCATGATGATGCACTATATTGCCGCAACCGACCCCGGAACACCCCGGGGCAACAGTTCTAACCCTCTGAATATGCGTGACTTTTAAAAACTGGCATGGGTCGTGCAGAAAATGGGCTAGAGCGTTCCGGTCTGAAACCCAACGGACGTTAACGGACGCGTTATAAGCGTTTGAAGGAGATAGAAATGAAACTGGTTACAGCCATCATCAAGCCGTTCAAATTGGACGACGTGCGTGAAGCACTGTCCGAGATCGGCGTTCAGGGCATCACCGTTACCGAGGTGAAAGGCTTCGGACGTCAAAAGGGTCACACCGAGCTGTATCGCGGCGCGGAATACGTGGTCGATTTCCTGCCCAAGGTAAAAATCGAAGTGGCCATCGCGGAGGCCAGCCTGGATCAGGTTATCGAAGCGATCACCAAAGCGGCCAATACCGGGAAAATCGGTGACGGCAAGATCTTTGTCACCACCCTGGAGCAGGCCATCCGCATCCGTACCGGCGAGACCGGCGAGGACGCGATCTAAAGTTTAGAAGCTTACGTTTAGAGAAATGTGTAACACGACCCATGCCAAGGTCCTGAACACGCTTCCAATTCTCGGAGGGTTGCAACGTGGAAAATCAAATCTTTGAACTTCAGTACGCCATCGACACCTTTTATTTTCTGGTGTGTGGCGCACTGGTAATGTGGATGGCGGCGGGCTTCGCGATGCTCGAAGCCGGCCTGGTGCGTGCTAAAAACACCACCGAAATTCTCACCAAGAACGTGGCGCTGTTCGCCATCGCCTGCCTGATGTACCTGGTCTGCGGTTATTCGATCATGTACGGCGGCGGCATCTTCCTGAACGGCATTGAAGCCTTTGATCTGGCCGGTGTGCTGGCGGACTCCGCGGAAGCGGGTTTTGACGGCGGCTCGGTCTACTCCGGCGCGTCCGACTTCTTCTTCCAGGTAGTGTTCGTCGCCACCGCCATGTCCATCGTTTCCGGTGCCGTGGCCGAGCGTATGAAGCTGTGGGCCTTCCTGGCGTTCGCGGTGGTCATGACCGGTTTCATCTACCCGATGGAAGGCGCCTGGACCTGGGGCGGCGTCGACGTGTTCGGCATGTACAACCTGGGTGATCTGGGCTTCTCCGACTTCGCCGGTTCCGGCATCGTGCACATGGCCGGTGCGGCCGCCGCCCTGGCCGGTGTGCTGCTGCTGGGCGCCCGTAAAGGCAAGTACGGCCCGAACGGCGAGATCCACGCCATCCCCGGTGCCAACCTGCCGCTGGCGACCCTGGGTACCTTCATCCTGTGGATGGGCTGGTTCGGCTTCAACGGCGGTTCCGTGCTGAAGCTCGGCGACGCCGCCAGCGCGCACTCCGTGGCCATGGTGTTCCTGAACACCAACACCGCCGCCGCCGGTGGTGCCGTTGCCGCGCTGATCGTGGGCCGCTTCCTGTTCGGCAAGGCCGACCTGACCATGCTGCTCAACGGCGCCCTGGCCGGCCTGGTGACCATCACCGCCGAGCCGTCCACCCCGACCGCTCTGACCGCCACCCTGTTCGGCGCGATCGGTGGCGTGCTGGTGGTGTTCAGCATCGTGACCCTGGACAAGCTGAAGATCGACGATCCGGTCGGTGCCATCTCCGTGCACGGTGTGGTCGGCTTCCTGGGCCTGATGCTGGTGCCGATCACCAACGACGGTTCCAGCTTCTCCGGCCAGCTGATCGGCGCCCTGACCATCTTCGTGTGGGTGTTCGTGGCCAGCCTGATCGTGTGGGCCATCCTCAAGGCGATCTTCGGCATCCGCGTCTCCGAAGAGGACGAGTACGAAGGCATGGATATCGTGGACTGCGGTATGGAAGCGTACCCGGAGTTCGTGAAGAGCTGATCCGTCTTCTTCCAATCTGTCTTGCTCCAACCTACAGGGCGCCTTCGGGCGCCCTTTTTTGTATCGGTGAAACAAGTCTCTGGTATCCTGCCGGGAGCGGCGCTCCCTTTCGCGGGCCGGGCCCGCTCCTACAAGTCATCACCGAGTATTGTCTGTGTTTGCTGATCTGAATCTCCATGAACGTTTATTGCGCGCCCTGGAAGAGCTGTCGCTGAGTGAGCCCACGGCGGTGCAAACGGCGGCTATTCCCCCCGCTCTGGCGGGTCGGGACCTGCGCGTGGTGGCGCGGACCGGCACCGGCAAGACCGCCGCCTTCGTGCTGCCCATGCTGCAGCGATTGCTGGAAGAGAAGGACCGGGGCATCGGCACCCGGGCGCTGGTGCTGGCGCCCACCCGGGAGCTGGCCCGGCAGACGCTCAAGCAGGTGCAGGCGCTGTCGCGCTTCACCTTTATCAAGGCGGAAGCGGTCACCGGCGGCGAGGACTTCAAGGTGCAGGCGGCGCGCATCCGCAAGAACCCGGAGGTGCTGGTGGGCACGCCGGGCCGGCTGATCGAGCATCTGGAAGCGGACAATCTGGCGTTGTCCGAACTCAAGGTGCTGGTGCTGGACGAATCGGACCGCATGCTCGACATGGGCTTCAGCGACGACGTGCTGCGTCTGGCGGCGGCCTGCAACCCGGCCCGGCAGACGCTGTTGTTCTCCGCCACGCCGGGCGGCGCGGCCATGGACGCCATGGTGGCGCGGGTGCTGCGCGAGCCCGAGTCGCTGATGCTCGACAGCGTGCGCGAGCTCAACCAGCAGGTGCGCCAGCAGATCATCACCGCCGACGACCGCTCCCACAAGGAGCGCCTGGTGCAGTGGCTGCTCGCCCATGAGCCCCACCGCAAGGCAATCGTGTTCACCAACACCAAGGCCACCGCCGACCGCCTCGGCGGGGTGCTGCGCTCCACCGCCCACAAGGTGTTCGTGCTGCACGGCGACAAGGACACCAAGGACCGCAAGCTGGCGCTGGAACGGCTGAACAGCGGCGCGGTGACGGTGCTGGTGGCCACCGACGTGGCGGCCCGGGGGCTGGATGTGGACGGCCTGGAGCTGGTGATCAACTTCGATATGCCGCGCAGCGGCGACGACTATCTGCACCGCATCGGCCGCACCGGGCGCGGCGACGGCGAGGGCGCGGCGATCTCGCTGGTGGAAAGTTTCGAATGGAATCTGATGGCGAGCATCCAGCGCTATTTGCGCCAGGAGTTCGAGTTCCGGGTGGTGGAGGCGCTGCGCGGCCGCTACCTGGGCCCCAAGGAGCGCAAGCGCTCCGGCAAGGCGGTGGGCAGCAAGCATAAGAAGCTGAAGAAGAAGGCGCTGGCCCAGTCGGCCAAGGCGGCCGGCAAGAAGCCGGCGGCGAAGAAGAAGGCGGCGCGCAAGCGCCCGGCGCCATCGCCGGCGCCGGATACCCAGGGCGGTTTCGCCAAGCCCAAGCGGCGCAAGAATCCGGGGCCGCTGGACTAGTGTGAACAGGCCCTAGGTCATTTTCTTGACCAGGGACAGCGGCAGGACCTTCATGGCGAAGCCCAGCGGCGCCCAGGGCCAGGACGGCACGTAGGCCTTGGCGGGTTCTTTCTCGATGGCGCGGACCAGCGCCTTGCAGCCGGTCTCGGTGTCCACCATGAACGGCGCCTTTTCCACTTTCTCGTTGATCTCCGAACGGATGTAGCCCGGGTAGAGGGTGCTCACGGTGATCGGCTTGCCGATCATCTCCATGCGCAGCCCTTCCGCCAGGCTGGCCACGCCCGCCTTGGTGGCGGCGTAGGTGTTGATGTTCTTGCGCATGCCGCGCACCGCGCTCATCGAGGAGATCACCACCAGATGGCCGTTGTTCTGGGCCCGGAAGATCTCCATGGCCGCCTCGCACTGGGCCAGGGCGGCGACGAAGTTGGTCTCCGCGGTCTGCCGGTTGGCGTGGAAATAGCCGGTGCCCAGCGGCTGGCCCTTGCCCATGCCGGCGTTGACGATGATCCGGTCCAGGCTGCCCAGCTCGGTGCGGAACGCACGGAACACGTCGAACACCTGGTCGTAGTGGTTCACGTCCAGGGGTTTGACCAGCACGGTGATGCCGGGGTGGGCCTGTTCCAGTTCCGCTTTCAGGGCGTCCAGCTTGTCGGTGCGCCGCGCGCACAGGGCCAGGTTGCGGCCCCGGGCGGCGAACAACCGCGCCATGCCGGCGCCCAGGCCGGAGCTGGCGCCGGTGATGAGAATATTGGAACGGGTACTCATGGCATTATCCTTGTCGCGTGCGTGGACCCCGGATCACAGCGTGGCGAGGAAATCGGACAGCGCCCGGTTCACCGCTTCGGGGTTTTCTATCGGCGAATGGTGCCCGGAATCGGCCACCGTGACCAGCCGCGCCCCGGGGATGGCGTCGACGATGCGCTGCGCTTTTTCCGGCGGCGTTGCCCGGTCCAGTTCGCCGACGATCACTAAAGTAGGCGCACTGATCGCGCTGATATCGCCGCTGATGTCGTCACGGGTAAAGACGTTCTCCAACGCCAGCTCGATGCCGTGGCGGTCGTGGGCCAGGATCAGCGCCTTCTCGTGGGCCACCCCGTCCGGGTTGGCGTCGCGCCAGGGCTTGGCGTACAGGAATTTCTGCATGCGCGTGACCACCTCATCGCGCTCGGCCTCGCTGCCGTGGGCGAACCGGGACTGCTGCTGGCGGTGCACCGGCAGCAGGTCGGCGTCTTCCGGGTCCGCGGAGGTGTCCAGCAGCACCAGGGCGCGCACCCGCTCCGGGCACTTGAGCGCCAGCCGCATGAAGGTCATGCCGCCCTGGGACAAACCCACGAAAATCGCCTGGTCATAACCCAGCTGATCGAGCAGGGCGACGCTGTCGTCGGCCATGTCGTAGAAGCTCCAGCCTTTCTCCCGGTAGCCGGAACCGGTGTGGCCGGGCCAGTCCAGGCTGACGCAGCGGTAGCGGTCGCGGAGTGCCTCGATCTGCGCCTCGAACATGGATTTGTCCGCCAGGACGCCATGGCCGAACACCAGCAGCGGGCCTTCGCCTTCGTCCAGGTAGGCGTAGCGCTGGCCATTCAGTTCGATGGTGTGGTGGGTGAACGCCATGGTGGGCCTCGTGATCGCCGGTTATCGGTAGGTGAGCATGTCGCCGGCCAGATGCAGGTGCTCGTTGAGCGTGGCCAGGCGCAGACGGCCGGTGTTGACCAGCAGACGGGTGACGCTGGTGTTGATCAGGCCCCGGTTGAAGGTGATCAGCGCCTCCTGGTCCAGCTCAAGCAGGTGCTGAATGGCCACGCTGATGGCGCCGCCGGAGGTGAACACCAGGGCGCTGTCGCCGCTTTCCAGCCGGTTGGCCAGGCTGTACAGGGAGGCCAGCACCCGCTCGCGGAACGCCGGCCAGGTTTCCTGATAGTCGTCTTCGTTGCGCTGCCAGCGGCGCAGGGCCTCCTCGAAACGGGCCTGGAAGGCGCGGCGCGGGTTGTCCTGTTCGTTCATCCAGCGGGTGAGCACCGCCCGGTCCTGGGACTCGGGCCAGTGCACCCGCATCAGGGTCTGGTGGTCGTATTCGTTAAAGCCGGTGTCGGTGGCCCATTCCTGCGGCAACCCCAGTGCTTCCAGTGTCGCCTGGGCGGTTTCCCGGTGACGCTGCATGGCGCCGCACACCACCCGCGGCGCGCCCAGATTCTGCTCGCGCAGGTGGCGGCCGAGGATGCGGCTCTGTTCCCAGCCGGCGTCGGACAGGGCGTCGTAGTTCTCGGCGCCGAAACTGGCCTGGCCGTGACGGATCAGGTAAATCACTGGCATCGAGGGTCTCTGCTTATTCCCGGAAGTTGACCCCATGCTAGGGGGCGGTTTTCAATTAATCTAATGAATCTGAAAAATACACCTGGATAAGCCCCATGCATGTCTCCCGCTTCGATCTGAACCTGTTCGTGGTCTTCGACGCTATCTATACCGAAGGCTCCCTGACCCGCGCGGCGCGCGTGCTCAACCTGACCCAGCCGGCGGTGAGCCACGCCCTGGGGCGGTTGCGCGACCGTCTCGAGGACCCGTTGTTCGTGCGCCAGGGGGCACGCATGGTGCCCACCAGCCGGGCACGCGCCATGGTCACCCCGGTGCGCCACGCGCTGGGCGGACTGCAGCGTTGTCTCAGCGACGAGGGCGGCTTCGACGTGGCGGACGCGGAGCGCACCTTCGTGGTCGGATTGCGCGACGGGCTGGAAGGCTGTCTGCTGCCGCCGCTCACCGCCGGCATTCTTGAAGAGGCCCCCGGCGTGCGGCTGCAGTCGATGACCGTGGCGCGCCGGCAACTGGCGACCGAACTGGCCAGCGGCCGGCTGGATCTGGCCGCCGACGTACTGCTGCCACTGCCGGACGCCATCGAACACCGCCCGGTGATGAGCGGGCCGCTGGTGGTGATCATGCGGCCGGGCCACCCGCTGGCCGGCAAGCTGGACCTGCCGGCCTACCTGGCGGCGCAGCACGTGCTGGTGTCCTCGCGGCGGGAAGGGCCGGGCATGGAAGATTTCGGTCTGTCCCGCCTTGGCTACCGGCGCAATATCCGCCTGCGTTGCCAGCACCACATGGCGGCGTTGTCCACGGTGATGGGCTCGGACCTGCTGCTCACCCTGCCGGGCCTGCTGGCGCGTCAGCTGGCGCCCGCCGGCAGCCACGTGGAGCCGCTCCCCGCGGACGTTCCCGGCCTGGAGCTGCACCTCTACTGGCACCGGGATCAAAGCGCGGACCCGGGCCACACCTGGCTGCGGCAAAGGGTGATGGCGATGCTGGCGGAACAGCAGAGCGAACCCGGCTAAGACACCTTACTGACGCCACCTTCACGCTTACCCAATTCGCCTTATTGCATATCCACAGGGTGCAAGAGCAACCTCGTCACTTGTGACGTGAGTCACATTTTTCGGTTGTGATAATAAAAGTACCTTGGGGATAGAAAAATGGGATGGTTCAAGGATTTTTGGCTGGTTGACTGGCCGATGGTGATACGTCGTGTGGTTCTGATTCTGGTGCTGGGGGCGGTGGCCTGCGCGGTGGCGGTGGCCGTGGGCGGCTGATCGTGAGCATCATCGGTGCGGGTCGGCCGCGCCTTTCCCCTGTTAAGCGAAGCCGGTGCATACTGGGTCGACCTCTGTAGCCTGTACAAGGAGACCCCATGACCGCCCCCGCGATTCTTGTGGTCGGCGCCGGTGACGCCACCGGCGGCGCCATTGCCCGACGTTTTGCCCGTGAAGGCTTCACCGCCTGTGTCACCCGCCGCACCGAGGACGCCCTGACGCCGCTGGTCGAGCGTATCCGGGAGGAGGGAGGGCAGGCCCGCGGCTTCGGCTGCGACGCCCGCGACGAAGATCAGATGCAAGCCCTGGTGGACACCATCGAGACCGAAGTGGGGCCGCTGGAGGTGGTGGTTTTCAATATCGGCGCCAATGTTCATTTTCCGATCCGCGAGACCACCGCCCGGGTCTACCGCAAGGTGTGGGAAATGGCCGCGTTCGCCGGCTTTCTCACCGGCCGGGAGGCGGCCCGGGTGATGGTGCCGCGCGGCCGTGGCACCATCCTGTTCACCGGCGCCACCGCGTCGCTGCGCGGCGGTCGCGGTTTCGCCGCGTTCGCCGGCGCCAAATTCGCGCTGCGCGCGCTGGCGCAGAGCCTGGCCCGTGAGCTGGGTCCGGAGGGCATCCACGTCGCCCATCCGATCATCGACGGTGCCATCGACACCGCCTTTATCCGTGATAACTTCCCGCAGCGTTACGCGCTCAAGGACCAGGACGGCATCCTCGATCCCGAGCACATCGCCGATGCGTACTGGATGCTGCACCAACAGCCCCGCGATACCTGGACCCACGAGCTGGACCTGCGCCCGTGGATGGAAAACTTCTAACAAACGATGAATGAATGGAGAGCCGCCAATGAGCCGCGAGCTGGAATTTTTCTTCGATGTGGGCAGCCCCGCCTCCTACCTGGCCTGGACCCAGACGCCGGGTGTCTGCCGGCGTACCGGCGCCACCCTGCGCTACCGGCCCATGTTGCTGGGCGGCGTGTTCAAGGCCACCGGCAACGCCTCGCCGGCGGCGGTGCCCGCCAAGGGGCGCTACAGCGGCCGGGACATGCAGCGTTTCGCGCGCCGTTACGGCGTCACCCTGAACCAGAATCCGCACTTTCCGGTGAACACCCTGATGGCCATGCGGCTGGCCGCCGCCGCCGTCGACAGCGACCAGCGCGACACCGTGCTGGCCGCCCTGTTCGAGGGGATGTGGCTGCAAGAGCGGGATCTGTCGGACTTGGACGTGCTCGGCCGCACCCTGGCCGAAGCCGGTCTGGATTCGGCGCACTGGGCAACTCTGGCCCAGGATCAGGCGGTCAAGGATCGCCTTAAGGCGACCACCGAAGAGGCGGTGGAGCGCGGCGTATTCGGCGCGCCCACCTTCTTCGTGGGGGAGGAAATGTTCTTCGGCCAGGACCGGCTCGACTTCGTCGAGGAAGCGTTACGGGCCTAGGCCGCGGCTCAGGACAACGCCTGTTCCATGAACGGCGGCAGCACCAGCGCCGCCTTGTGGATGTCGGCGCTGTAGTAGCGGGTCTCGAACCCCTTGCCGGTGGCGTCCGCCTGGCGGAACCCGGCCACGTCGTGATCCTTGCCCGCCAGGGTGCAGCTCCACCAGCCGCTGGGGTACACCGGCTGCGGGAACGGCAGCGTGCGGGTATGGCTGAAGCCGGCCTCGCGCATATTGGCGTGCAGGTCGCGGATGATGGTGTCGCTGTGCAGCAGGGGTGATTCGGATTGCTGCACCAGCACGCCGCCGTCGGCCAGCGCGCGGTGGCAGTGGCGGAAGAATTCGGCCTTGAACAGCCCCTCCGCCGGGCCCACCGGATCGGTGGAATCGACGATGATCACGTCGAAGCGGCCGGCTTCGCATTCCTGCATGAACTTCACGCCGTCCTCGAAGCGCAGCTCCGCCCGCTCGTCGCTGTTGGACTCGCACAGCTCGGGGAAATACTTTTCGGAAAAGCGCGTCACCTGCTCGTCGATATCGATCTGCACGGCGCTGGCCACTTCGCCGTGGCGCAACACTTCCCGCAGGGTGCCGCAGTCGCCGCCGCCGATGATCAGCACGTTGCGCGGTGCCGCGTGGCTGAACAGCGCCGGGTGGGCCATCATCTCGTGGTAGAGAAAGTTATCCCGGGTGGTGAGCATGGTGGCGCCGTCAATGGTCATCAGATAGCCGAAGGTATCGGTGTCCCACATTTCGATGTGTTGATAGTCGGTCTGTACCGATTCCAGCTTTCGTTTCAGGCGCAGGCCGAAGGCGGTGCCGGCGGAGTCGAAATGCTCGATGAACCAGTTGTCTTTTTCGGAGCTCATAAAGGGGTGTCCGCTAAACGCTTCACAGAAGGCCGCTATTGTAAGCGTTCGGCGTCAATGTAGAAGCGCCGGGGCGCGGTATCCGAGCAACTATTTTTGTCCGCCGGCGGCCCCGGCAGGCATAATGCGGCAAAGTACGCAGCCGCCAAGGAACCGTCCATGACCCAGCCCCAAAGCCCGTTTGACGCCATTTACAATGTGCAGCGTTGGGGTGACGGCTATTTCCGGATCGGCAAGGACGGCCACCTGCATGTGCGCCCCCAGGGCGATCAGGGCGGTGAAGCGACCCTGGAAGCGGTGTTGCAGGCGTGCCGCGCCGCCGGATTGCGCACGCCGGTGCTGGCCCGCTTCTCGGGCATTCTGCGCGACCGGGTGCGGCGCCTGGCCGGCGCCTTCCGGGGCGCCATCGGGGAGCAGGCCTACCAGGGCCGCTACACGCCGGTGTATCCGATCAAGGTCAACCAGCAGCGGCGCGTGGTGCATGAAATTCTGCGCGCCCGGGAAGAGGGCGAGCCGGTGGGGCTGGAGGCCGGCTCCAAGCCGGAGCTGCTGGCGGTGCTGGCGCTCTCCAACCCCGGCGACGTGGTGGTCTGCAACGGCTACAAGGACCGTGAATACCTGCGCCTGGCGCTGATGGGCGAGAAGCTCGGCTTCCAGGTGCAGATCGTGGTGGAAAAGCTCTCCGAGCTGCCCATGCTGCTGGAGGAAGCGCGGGCGCTTGAGGTGTCGCCGCGCATCGGTTTGCGGGTGCGTTTGATGAGCATCGGCAAGGGTAACTGGCAGAACACCGGCGGCGAAAAGTCCAAGTTCGGTCTCAGTGCGCCGCAGCTGATCGAGGCGGTGGAGCACTGCCGCCGGGCGGGCAGGCTGGACTGCGTGCGCATGCTGCATTTCCACCTGGGCTCGCAGATCGCCAACATCCAGGACATCAAGGCGGGCATGCGCGAAGCGGCCCGCTACTATGTGGAACTGCGCCAGCTGGGCGCCGCCCTGGATACCGTGGACGTGGGCGGCGGTCTGGGCGTGGACTACGAAGGCACCCACTCCCGCTCCTACTGCTCGATGAACTACAACCTGGCGGATTACGCCTGGCACATCGTGCATACCCTGAGCGAGCAGTGCCGACGCAGCGACGTGCCCGAGCCGCATCTGATCTCCGAATCCGGGCGTGCGCTCACCGCCCACCATGCGGTGCTGCTGGTCAACATCACCGACGAGGAACGTCAGGCCACGGCGCGGGTGACCGCCCCCGGCGATTCCGACTGCGTGGAGCTGCACGAGCTCTGGCGGTTGAATCAGGTGCTGAGCGGCGAGCACCCCAATCTGCTTGAGGTGCACCCGGAGCTGCTCGGCGCGTGGCAGGACCTGCACCTGCGTTACCTGAACGGTGAAGTGGATATCCGCGGCCGCGCCCGCGGCGAACAGCTCTACACCAACGGGCTGCTGGCGCTGCGTGCCCGTCTCGACCCACGCCGCCGCCAGCAGCGTGATCTGCTCGATCGCCTAAACGAAATCCTCGCCGACAAACTGTTCGTTAACTTTTCCGTGTTCCAGTCGGTGCCGGATGTGTGGGGCATTGATCAGGTGTTCCCGGTGCTGCCGTTGTCCGGCCTGGACCAGCCCGCCACCCGGCGCGGTGTGTTGCAGGACATCACCTGTGATTCCGATGGCCGTATCGACCAGTACGTGGACGGCGAAGGGGTGGAAGCCACCCTGCCGTTACCGGAAACGCTGAACGGGCACCTGGGTATTTTCATGGTGGGGGCCTACCAGGAAATCCTCGGTGATATGCACAATCTGTTCGGCGATACCGATTCCGTGGACGTGAACCTCAATGAGCGCGGCGAGATAGAGCTGACCCACGCGATCCAGGGGGACACGGTCAGCTCGGTGTTGCGCTATGTGAATTTTGATCCGGAACGGTTGCTGGCGACCCTGGAAGACCGTTGCCAGCAATCCCAGCTTCACGACGATGAGCGCCAGCGTTTCCTCGGTGAAATCCGGGACGGTCTGGCGGGCTACACCTACTTGGAATAACAGCATGGACGATCAGAAACGGGCCCGTCAGCAGGCCACCCTGGCACGCCTGGACCGCTTCAGCCGGTTCACCGATTCCAGCATTCGCATTCCTTTTACCCGCTTTGAACTGGGCGCCGAAGCGCTGATCGGCCTGGTGCCGGTGATCGGCGACGCCGCCGGCCTGGTGCTGTCCGGTTACGTGCTGCTGGAAGCCCAGCGCGCCGGCGTCAGCGGCGCCACCAAGCGGCGCATGCTGCGCAACATGCTGGTGGATTTCGTCGGCGGCCTGGTGCCGGTGGTCGGCGACGCCTTCGACGCCATTTTCAAAGCCAACACCCGCAACACCCGGCTGGTGCGCCAGGACCTGCTTAAGCAGCTGGGCGCGGAGGCGCCGCGGCGGTTCCCCTGGGGCACTCTGGTCGGGCTTTCTATACTGTTCGGCGTGATCACCGCCGCCGGCGTGGCGCTGTTGGCGTAACCCGGCCGTGACGTTACGGTGAAACGCGCCGTTGACAGGTAAAAAGCTGTAACAGGATGCTGCTATTCTCAAATTGGAGGCTGATACTGGCGAAGTGATTAGAAGGCTCAAACAAGAACAGCCTCTCAATCAGGGAACGCACGTATGATTTCGAGCGACGCTTGCCAAAGGAGCTCCGGATGACCACCTCATCGCCTTCCCAGGAATCGGAATCCCTGGATCAGCAGGACCGTATCAACCCGGTCGTTTTTTACGGCTCGGGCCTGGCCATTCTCGTATTCGCCCTGTGGGCGATGTTCTTCACCGAAGCGGCGGGCACCGTGATCTACGCGGCGCTGGCCTGGATCTCCAACAGCTTCGGCTGGTTCTACTTTCTCGCCGTGGTGGCTTACCTGGTGTTCGTGATCGCCATCGCCTGCTCGCGCTATGGCTCGATCAAACTGGGGCCGGACCATTCCGAACCGGAATTCAACATTGTTACCTGGGCGGCGATGCTGTTCTCCGCCGGCATCGGTATCGATCTGATTTTCTATTGCATCGTCGAGCCGGTGACCCAGTTCATGGAACCGCCGGTGGGCGAGGGCGGCTCCGTGGAAGCCGCCCGCGAAGCCATGCAGCTGACCTTCCTGCATTGGGGCCTGTCCGGCTGGGGCATTTATACCCTGGTGGGCATGTCGCTGGCGTTTTTCAGCTATCGCCACGGTCTGCCGCTGACCATCCGCTCCGCGCTGTATCCGATCTTCGGTAAGCGCATTTACGGCAGCATCGGCAACACCGTGGACATCGCGGCGGTGCTGGGCACCGTGTTCGGCGTGGCCACCAGCCTCGGCATCGGCATTATTCAGCTCAACTTCGGCTTGAACTATATGTTCGGCGTGCCGGAAAGCACGCTGACCCAGGCGCTGCTGGCGGTGGGCATCGTCGTGTTCGCCGCCATCTCCGCGGCCACCGGCGTGGAGAAAGGGATCCGTCGCCTGTCGGAATTCAACATGCTGCTGGCCGTCGTGCTGGTGCTGTTCGTGCTGATCGCCGGCGACACCCGCTTCCTGCTGGACGCCTTCGTGATGAACGTGGGCGATTACATTTCCAACTTCATCCCCATGTCGTTCGACACCTACGCCTTTGACCCGCCGCAGGACTGGCTCAACGCCTGGACGGTGTTCTTCTGGGCCTGGTGGATTGCCTGGGGGCCGTTCGTGGGCCTGTTCCTGGCGCGTATTTCCCGTGGCCGCACGATCCGCGCCTTCGTTACCGGCACGCTGATTCTGCCGCTCACTTTCATGATGGCTTGGATGTCCATCATGGGTAACTCCGCCATTGATCTGGTGATGAACGGCGCCACCGAGTTCGGTAATGAAGCGGTCGGCAACCCGGGCTCGGCGATCTATCTGTTCCTGGAAAATCTGCCCTGGGTCACGGTGACCACGGTGGTGGTGACGATACTGGCGATCGTGTTCTTCGTGACGTCCGGCGACTCCGGCTCGCTGGTGCTGTCCAACCTCACCTGCTTTATCCGTGATCCGTCCAACGACGCGCCGGCCTGGATGCGCATTGCCTGGGCCACCGTGATCGGCCTGGTGACCGTGGCGTTGTTGTCGACCGACGGCCTCAACGCCTTGCAAAGCGCGGTGGTGATCATGGGGCTGCCGTTCGCGTTCGTGTTGTTCCTGATGATGATCGGGCTGTTCAAGGCGCTCAAAGTCGAAGGCATGAAAACCACCAGTAACCGCGACGCCCTGGCCGGCCATCTGTCGGCGCGCATCGCCTCCGCCCGCGATCACAGCAACTGGGCGCACCGCCTCAGCCGGGCGATCAGCTTCCCGGGCCTGAAGCAGGTTCAGAAGTTCCTGGAAGGTACCGCGCGGCCCGCGTTCGAGGATGTCAAAGCGGCGCTGGCGGAGCAGGACCACAAGGTGGAGATTTCCGTCGGCGAGGGCGATCAGGAGCATCTCGGCCTGGTCGTCGACCTGGGCGGCGAGGAAGACTTCGCTTACACGCTCTGGCCGCGCCAGTGCGCCATGCCGTCCTTCACCATCCGCGCCCAGCAGCGCCGCTCGGTGTACTACCGCCTGGAAGTGCACCTGCGTGAGGGCGGCCTGGGCTATGACGTGATGGGCTATTCCCGCGAACAGCTGATCGAGGACGTGGTGGATCATTTCGAGAGCCACCTGCAATACCTGCACCTGCGCCGCGAGAAGAGCGCCGGCGGCGCGTCGGAAATACGCGGTGACTACGAGGAGGGTGAATCATGAGCGAGACGGCCTACGACGCCGAGTTCGATTATGTGATCGTCGGTGCCGGCTCCGCCGGCGCCGCGCTCGCCCACCGGCTCAGCGAAAGCGGTGACCATTCGGTGCGTGTGCTGGAATACGGCGGCAGCGACAACTCCATCTTTATCAAGATGCCCACCGCCTTCTCCATTCCCATGAACATGAAGCGCTACGACTGGGGCTTTCACTCCGAGAAAGAGCCCGGCCTCAAGGGCCGCAGCCTGCACCAGGCGCGCGGCAAGGTGCTGGGCGGCTCCTCGTCGATCAACGGTCTGGTGTACGTGCGCGGTTGCGCCGGCGACTTCGAGGAATGGGAAGAACTGGGCGCCGCCGGCTGGGGCTACCAGGACGTGCTGCCTTACTTCAAACGGGGCGAGGACTGCGTCTACGGTGGCGATGCCTACCGCGGCGACCAGGGTGGTCTCACCACCTGCAACGGCAACAACATGAAGAACCCGCTCTACCGCGCCTTTATCAAGGCCGGCGAGCAGGCCGGCTACGGCTACACCGAAGACTACAACGGTTACCGCCAGGAAGGCTTCGGGCGCATGGACATGACGGTGCGCGACGGCGTGCGCTGTTCCACCGCCATGGCCTACCTCAAGCCGGCCATGAACCGCCCCAACCTGGACATTCAGACCCACGCCCTCACCACCCGGGTGATCATGGACGGCAAGACCGCCGTGGGCGTGGAATACCGCCAGGGCGGCAAGACCCGCCGGGTGCGGGCGCGCAAGGAAGTGATCCTGTCCGCCAGTTCGTTCAACTCACCCAAGCTGCTGATGCTGTCCGGCATCGGTCCGGCGGACCACCTTAAGGAACACGGCATCGAGGTGGTGCACGATCTGCCCGGCGTGGGCCGCAACCTGCAGGATCATCTGGAAGTCTGGGTGCAGCAGGAGTGCACGCAGAAGATCACCCTGAACAGCTGGCTCGGCCCTCTGGCGAAAGCCTGGATCGGTGCCAACTGGCTGTTCCTGAAACGGGGCCTGGGCACCTCCAACCAGTTTGAATCCAACGGCTACATCCGCAGCCGCGCCGGCATGAAGTACCCGGACATCCAGTTCCACTTCCTGGCCGGGGCCATCGCCTACGACGGCTCCAGCGCCTTCAAGGGCCACGGTTTCCAGGTGCACCTGGGCGCCAACAAACCCAAGAGCCGGGGATGGGTGAAGCTGAAATCCGCCGACCCGGAAGCGCCGCCGGAAATCGTCTTCAACTACTTCGCCGAAGAAGAGGACAAGGAAGCCTTCCGCGCCGGCCTGCGCTGGACCCGCGAGATCTTCGCCCAGCCGGCGCTGGACGAATACCGGGGCAAGGAAGTGTCACCGGGCCCGGACGTGCAAACCGACGCGCAGATCGACCAGTGGCTGGCGGAAACCGCCGAGACCGCCTACCACCCGGCCGGCTCCTGCCGCATGGGCACCGACGCCATGGCGGTGGTGGATCCGGAATGCCGCGTCCATGGCGTGCGCAATCTGCGCGTGGTGGACTCGTCCATCATGCCCACCGTCACCAACGGCAACCTCAACGCGCCGACCATCATGATCGGCGAAAAAGCCGCCGACCATATTCTCGGCCGCACGCCGCTGCGCAGCGACGCGCCCAGCTTCGCGCCCGACGACTGGCAGACCTCTCAGCGCGTCAGCGCGCCCGAGCGAACCGTCTAGAGCCGGCCGGCAGGATCCCAGAGACCTTGTTGGTGCCGCCGTTAGAAAAGGCTCTGGGATCCTGCCGGGAGCTTTGCTCCCTTTCGCGGGCGGGGCCCGCTCCCACAAGGCCGGCTCTCGCCATCCTCAATAAGGCGCTTCAACATCCCCTTGCGCCACATACACCGTCTTCAAGCGTGTGTAGTGCTCGAACGCCCGGCGGCTGTTTTCCTTGCCGACGCCGGACTGCTTGAAGCCGCCGAACGGCATCTCGATGGGGGTGATGTTGTAGTGGTTGATCCACACAATGCCCGCTTCCAGCGCGTCAGCCATGCGGTGGGCCCGGTCGATGTCCCGGGTGAACACGCCGCCGGCCAGGCCGAAGGGGGTGTTGTTGGCCCGCGCCAGCACTTCCTCCTCATCGCTGAAGCTGAGCAGCGTCATCACCGGCCCGAAGATCTCCTCGCGGACGAGGGTCATGTCGTCGTTCAGGTCGTCGAACACCGTGGGCGACACGAAGTTGCCGTTCTCGAAGCCGGCCACCCGGGCCCGCTCGCCGCCGATCAACACGCTGCCGCCTTCCTGCTTGCCCTTTTCAATGTAGTCGAGCACATGCTGCATATGCCCCTCGCTGATCAGCGGACCCACGTGGGTCTCCGGGTCGAGCGGATCGCCCAGTACCATCTTGCCGGTGCGCGCCAGCAGTTTTTCCACGAAGGCGTCCTTCACCGATTCGTGCACGAACACCCGGGTGCCGTTGGTGCACACCTGGCCCTGGGTGTAGAAATTGCCCAGCAGCGCGCCGGACACGGCGTTGTCCAGGTCGGCGTCGTCGAACACGATCAACGGCGACTTGCCGCCCAGTTCCAGGGTCACCGCTTTCAGGGAGTCAGAGGCGGCACGCATCACCGCCTTGCCGGTGCCCACCTCGCCGGTGAGCGAGACCTTGTCGATGCCCGGGTGCGCGGTCAGCGCCTGGCCGGTTTCCGCGAAGCCCTGCACCACGTT
Organism: Alloalcanivorax venustensis ISO4; assembly: GCF_015356855.1. Taxonomy (GTDB): domain Bacteria; phylum Pseudomonadota; class Gammaproteobacteria; order Pseudomonadales; family Alcanivoracaceae; genus Alloalcanivorax; species Alloalcanivorax venustensis. The sequence continues at coordinate 176,447 of NZ_ARXR01000001.1, read as the reverse complement.
GAACACGCCGTCCGGCAGGCCGGCTTCCTGGAACACTTCCGCCAGACTCAACGCCGACAACGGCGTGAGTTCGGCGGGTTTGAAGATCATCGCGTTGCCGGCGGCCAGCGCCGGCGCCGATTTCCAGGCGGCGATCTGCAGCGGGTAGTTCCAGGCGCCGATGCCGGCGCACACGCCCAGGGGTTCCGGGCGGGTGTAGAAAAAGCCGCCGTCCACCTGCTGGTATTCGCCCTGCAAGGAAGACGCCTGGCCGGCGAAATACTCGAGACAGTCGGCGGCGGAATCCACGTCCGCTTCCGGTGTCTCCGAGATCGGCTTGCCGGCGTCCAGGGATTCCAGGCGCGCCAGATCATCGCGCTGTTCGCGCAGCAGCTGGGCGGCGCGCATCAGCACCCGGCCCCGGGCGGTGCCGTCCATGGCGCGCCACTGCGCCAGGCCGTCACGGGCGGCCCGGACCGCCCGGTCCACGTCCTTGGCGCCGGCCACCGCCACCCGGCAGATCACGTCGCCGGTGGCCGGATTCAGGTTATCGAAAAACTCGCCGTCGGTGCCTTGCTGGTAATGTCCGCCGATCCATAACAGGCGGTCTTTTTGGCGTTCCATAGGGGTACCTCGATGGCAGTGGGTCACCCGGCCGGTGCGGCCAGATGCTCGATAAAACGTCGGGTGCCGGACAGCAGCGGCTCGTCGAGTCCCTCGCTGCGGCGGCGCAGGGTGTTAAGGGCCTGCTGCGGGTGCGTGCTTTGCCGCCACTGACGGTGGCAGAACAGCCGCACCGCGAACGCGGTCAGGAACGAGGGGTCTTGCAGGTCGCTTTCGTTACACAGGGGCAGGGCCGGAAAGCGCGCCGCCAGCGCGGCGGCGAAAGCGCCGTCGCCCAGGCCCAGGACGCCGCCGTGCGGGCCGTGGACCGGCGTGGTGCCCAGTCCGCAACTGGGCGAGCGGGCCTTGAACACGAAGCCGTCGAGCGGGGTGTCGATATTGCGGGCCTGGGCGCCCAGGGCATCGGTGTGGTCCTGGTCGGGCCGGGCTACGCCGCGCACCCGCTGTTCGCCGTCAAGGGTCACCACCTGGATCGGCGGGCGCGGCACCGGCAGGCCGATGGCCACCTCCGGACACACCTCCACGAAACGCACCAGGGGGCCGAGTTCGCGGTGCAACAGGGGTTCGTCGCGGTGGCCGCCGTCGTAGCGGACCGGGCGGCCGAGCAGGCAGGCACTGACGCCCAGCCGTGGCCGTCGGTGCGCTGGCGGGGCCGTTTCGAAGCCCATTTTTTGCAGTAAATCCGGTAGCATGGGGAACCCTCTCCCAACCTGTACCGATTGTCCCATGAAAGGTGTGATCCTCGACAGCCAGACCCTCAAGCCTTCGGAGCTGGACTTTTCCGATCTGGAAAAGCTGCTGCCGGAGTGGACATTCTATGAACAAAGCGGCCCGGACGATGTAAAAAACCGTTTGCGGGGCGTGACCGTGGCGATCACCAATAAAGTGGTGATCGACGCGGACACCCTGGCGGCATCGCCGGATCTGAAGCTGATCTGCATCTCCGCCACCGGCACCAATAACGTGGATCTGGAGGCCGCCCGGCGGCACGGCGTGGTGGTCTGCAACGTGAGCGGCTACGCCACCGCCACCGTGGCCCAGCATACCCTGGCGCTGATGCTCGGCCTGGCCACCGGCTGGCACCGCTACGACGCCGACGCCCGGGCCGGCCGCTGGTCCGAGTCCGACATGTTCTGCCGCATGGATTACCCGGTGGTGGAACTGGCCGGCAAGACCCTCGGCCTGATCGGCCACGGTGACCTGGGCCGGCGCGTGGCGGCGCTCGCCGAGGCGCTGGGCATGACCGTGCGGGTGGCGGCTTCGCTGCGCCCCGGGGCGGACAACAGCGGCCGGGTGCCGCTGGACACCCTGCTCGGCGAAGCCGATGTGATCAGCCTGCACTGCCCGCTCACCGACGCCACCGAGAAGATGGTCAACCGGGATTTCCTGGCCGCCATGAAGCCCGGCGCCTTTCTGATCAACACCGCGCGCGGCGGCCTGGTGGATGAGCCGGCGCTGGCGGAGGCGCTGCGCGGCGGCCGTCTGGGCGGCGCCGCCCTGGACGTGCTCAGCCAGGAGCCGCCGCCGGCGGACCATCCGCTGCTGGCGCCGGACGTCCCCAACCTGATCATCACCCCGCACAGCGCCTGGGTGAGCCGCGAGAGCCGCCAGCGGCTGCTCGACGGGGTGGCCGCCAATATCCGGGCCTGGCGGACCGGCCGGCCCACCAATGTGGTCAATGGTCTGCACAGCGCCTGAAACCGGAGATTGAGAATGTGGTTACAGCGGATTCTTACCCTGGCGCCCCGTGGCCGGGGCTTTCATCTGGTCAGCGGCGAGGTGCGCGAGGCCCTGCCGGAGCTGTCGGAATACCGGGTCGGGCTGTTGCACCTGTTTCTGCAGCACACCTCTGCCTCCCTGGCGATTAACGAGAACGCCGACCCGGATGTGCGCGGCGATCTGGAGCGCCACTTCAACGTGATGGTGCCGGAGAACGCGCCGCATTACGCGCACACCCTGGAAGGGCCGGACGATATGCCGGCGCATATTAAAACGGTGTTGATCGGCGAGAGCCTGACGGTGCCGGTGCGTGACGGGGCGTTGGCACTGGGCACCTGGCAGGGCCTCTATCTGTGCGAGCATCGCGACCACGCCGGAAGCCGGCGCATGGTCGCGACGCTGCAGGGCGAGAAGCGCTGACGCCGCCCGCGCGGGGTGTTGCTACTGCGAAATCCACTGCAGGAACTGGCGGCGCTCCTCCTGGGTGGCCTGGTTCCACTGGGCTTTCAGCGTGTCCAGATAGCTGGCCTGGCTGCCGGCGCTGGCGCCGCCCTCGGAGCCGTTAGCCGTGCCGCTTTCCGCCGGCGCCGCCGGTGCCGGCGTTACCGCTTCGGCCGCCTTGGCTTTCGGCTGCACCGCGGTGGCCCCCTTGGTTTCCACTTCGGTGCCGGTGATCGGCGCCAGGAAGCCCCGGTTGAGCACCAGGCCGCTGGCCTGGCTGGGGGTCTTCTCGCCGCTGTTCATGTTCTCCACCCAGCCGGAAAAGTCGTCTTCAAGGGCGCGTGCCTGGGTGACGTTCTGCGGGCGCTCGAAATCCAGGCGATAGAACTCGCCGGCTTCGCCGTCCACCACGAACAGGGCCGGGTCGGACTTCATCACTTCGTGGTTGTCGGCGTCCAGATCCCACAGCCGCTTGTAGTAGGCCAGGATCTCATAGCGCCCTGGGGTCACCTTGAGGTCCTTGTGGTCGGTATTGAAGAAGGTGTTGACCCCGTCCACTTCGCTGCCGTTGATGGTGAAGACTTCCAGGTCGGAGGGCACGCGAATCGTCAGCACCTGGCTGTCCGGTTGTTTGGCGCCTTCGTAGAGTTGCACCACCGGGCTGCGGCTACAGGCGGTGAGCAGAAAGGCGGCGGCCGCGATCAGCGCGAACGAACGCAATAAAGCCATGATGTTCTCCCGGTTTGCGGACCCGCCAGTGTGGCGGACCCGTATGATGTTTTTATGACGGTCAGGGGCGGGTCAGAAGCCCCAGGTGGTCAGGTTCGAAGGTGGTTCCCCGTTCGCCAGGCTGTTCAGCCCGCGTACGCAGCGCACGATCCACCAGATCACGATGATCACCAGCAACAGCCAGCCGATCAACGCCAGCGTGGTGATGCCCGCGATCAGGTTGTACAGCAGGCCGATCCAGAAGGTGCGGTACTGGAAGCGGAAGTGGGCCTGGTGCGGCTCCGGCGCGTCCGGCGCTTGCAGATGGGCGATCACCGCGCCCACCAGCGCCGTGACGCCGCCGGTGAGCAGGCCGATCAGCAGCAGCGCGTAGTTGATCCGGACCAGCTGGGAGCGGGTTTCCGCACTGCTCTCGCTCACGGCATTTCCTGGTCGGTCAGATCCGGTGCCGGGGCGTAGCAGGTGGCCATGCACTCATCCATGGTCTCGAACGGCACCTGGCCTTCGCAGCCGCCCCAGGCGAATTCCTGGCAGCTTTCGCTATCACTGTCGTAGTAATAGCCCGGTATGGCGGCGCGGCACTGGCCGCTGTCCGGCGCCTGGTGGCAGGCGTCCGGCAGGGGGTGGGCGTTGCGTCCGCTCTGGCAGCCGGCCAGCGTCAGGACAAGGGCGGACAGGATCAACAGGACACGCATCGGTGGTTCTCCTTGTGCGGTGGTAGCCCACACTATACCCGGACCGGCGGACGGTCTCAGCCCATCAGTTTGCCGCGGAACAGGAAAAACACCGCGCCCAGCAGGCACAGCCCCGCCCACAGGTAGTCCCAGGTGAGTTTTTCCTTGAGGTAAAACAGCGAAAAAGGCACGAACACCAACAGCGTGATCACTTCCTGGGTGATCTTCAACTGCCCGACGGTGAGCACCTGGTGGCCGATGCGGTTGGCCGGCACCTGCAGCAGATACTCGAACAGGGCGATGCCCCAGCTGATCAGCGCCGCGATGATCCAGGGCTTATGCGGCATGCTCTTCAGATGCCCGTACCAGGCGAACGTCATGAACACATTGCTCAGGGTGAGCAGTGCCAGGGTGGTCCAGATGGGTGGCAAGGTGGCCTCCTGCGAACATGCGAAAACCCATGCCAGCGCCTGGCCACCCGCTAAACGAGAGGCGCGCCTTCAGCGCGCCGAGATCTCCACCGGCAGGCCGTCCTTGGGCATCGCCAGGGGCACCAGCTGCACCGGCATTTCGTAGCCGTCACGCACGGACACCCGGTAGCGCCGCAGGAAGTGGAACAGGAAGGTCTTGGTCTGCAGTTCCGCGAAGTTCAGCCCCAGGCATTTGTGGTGGCCGCCGCCGAACGGAATCCACTGGAAGTGGTGTTTCTTGTGCTCGGCACGCTCGTCGCTGAACCGCTCCGGATCGAAGCGTTCCGGGTTGCTCCAGTACTCGGGCATGTAGTGGGTGTACAGCGGCGACAGGTTGACCAGGGTGTTCTTGGGAATGCGGTAGCCCTGGAAGGTCACCTCCTCGGCGGTGCGGCGCGGGAAGGCGGTCAGTGCCGGTCTCAGGCGCAGGGTTTCGCGGAACACCCAGCCGGTCTTGGTCATCTTTTCCAGGTCACTGTAGCCGAGCCGGTCCGGATGTTCCGCGGCGGCGGCCACCTGGTCCATCTCCTCCGCCAGGGTGTCCTGCCACTCCGGGTGTTTGCAGAGCAGGTAGATCAGCGAGCAGAGCGTGCTGGTGGTGGTGTCGTGGGCGGCGAACAGCAGGAAGATCATGTGGTTGGTGACGTCCTGGTCGCTCAGGCCGCCCTCTTCCTCGGCCGCCTTGCACAGCTCGCTGAAGAAGTCCGGGGTGTCCGCCTGGCGTTTTTCCGGGATCAGCCCGGCCACGAACTGCTCCAGATAACGCCGGCCGCGCAGGCCCCGGTACCAGAGTGTCCCCGGTATCGGCAGGCGCAGCACCGCCAGCGAGGCGTCCGCCGCGTCAATGAAGGACTGGTTCACTTTGTCCGCTTCCGGGCCCATGCGCAGGCCGAAGAAAATCTGCGCGCCCACGTCCAGCAGCAACGCCTTGATGCGGTCGAAGAAGGTGAAGGTTTCGCCGGTGGGCCAGGCCTTCAGGCCGCTTTCCACGCTCGGCCCCATACGGTCGATGTAGCTGGCCAGGGCCGGTTTTTTGAACGCCTGCTGCATGATACGGCGGTGAAACTTGTGGTCGGCGAAATCGCGCAGCATCAGGCCGTCGGTGAACAGCCGCTCGAGAATCGGATTCCAGGCCGCCCGGCTGGAGAACACGTGCTCCTTATCGCGCAGCACGAACTCGTTGGCGTCCGGACCGAGCAGGGTGACGCCGCGCTGAAACAGCACGCTGCCGCGATACACCAGGCCGTAGCGCTCGGCCTTGCTGTGCACCAGACCGTGGTAGTCACGCAGAAACGCCAGCGTGTGGCCGAGCAGCGGCAAGCCGTAATCCCCCGGGATATGGCTCAGGTCGCGCTGTGGCATTTTTGGTAGTTGCGCCGCTCTTTCCTGGGCGCTGTCCATGGAACCCATAATTATTTCCCGTTTAAAAACCGCATTACCGGCAATGTACTGCCGTCCCGGTAAGCGGCGCCAGACGCTGTTGGCAGGTGTCAATCGCCACTGTCCGGCCGGGTAGGGGGGCGTTGAATACGGGCTGGCCGGGGCCGGCGCCGCTTCTCTAGGATGGGGACATGACAGACGACCTAATCACGGTGTTCGGCGGCAGCGGTTTCCTCGGCCAGGACGTCACCCGGGTGCTGCTCGCCCGGGGCCATACCGTCCGCTTGGTGGCCCGGCACCCGCAACACCCCCGCTTCGGCCGGGACCAGGAGAAGCGGCTGCAACGCCGCGCCGCGGACATCAGGGACCCGGGCGCGGTGCGCGATGCGGTGGCCGGCAGCCGCGTGGTGATCAATGCGGTGTCCCTGTACACGGAGCGCGGCGACCTGACTTTCGAGGCGATCCACGTGCGCGCCGCCGCCGGGCTGGCCGCCGCCGCCCGTGACGCCGGCGTTGCGCGGTTGCTGCAGGTGTCCGGTATCGGCGCCACCCTTAACTCGCCGTCGCCGTACATTCGCGCCCGGGCACGGGGCGAAGCGGCGGTGCTCGACGCCTTTCCCGACGCCGTAATCGTGCGGCCCGCCTCGCTGTTCGGCGCCGGGGACGCGTTGATTCGCTCCCTGGCGATGCTCAGCCGCGCCCCGGTGATTCCGTTGTTCGGGCGTGGCCTGACGCGGTTGCAGCCGGTCTGGGTGGAGGACGTGGCCGGGGCGCTGGCACGGCTGGCGGACCACACCGCGCCGGCGGCGGGGCTCTATGAGCTGGGCGGCGCCGAGACGCTCCGGTACCGGGCGCTGGTGGCCGCCGTGTGCCGTCATCTGGGGCGCCGCCGGGTGCGGCTGGCGGTGCCCTTCGTGCTCTGGCATCTGCTGGCGATGGGGTTGTCGCGGCTGCCGTCGCCACCCCTGACGCGGGACCAGCTCTGGCTGATGGCCAAGGACAACGTGGCCTCCCGGGAGGCGGACGGCTTCGCCGCCCTGGGCATGCGGCCACGGGGTGTCCGCGAGGCCTTGCCGGTCTGCCTGGGGCCGCCCCGCTAGACGTCGCGCTTAAAGGTGCGTCGGGTTGTGCAGGTCGCGCTGGTCCATGGGCGGTGGCGACCACTGATAAATCCAGGTTTCGGTGAGCGGCTCGCCGTTGTCCTTGCGCTTGAGATAGAGGCGCAGGTTGATCGGTGTGGTGTCGTCTTCCGGCGGCACCACGTCGAACATGGCCCGGTAGCCGTTGATGGCGTGCAGCGGCCGTGCCGAGGTGATCTCCACGCGGCCGGACGAGTGCTCGATCACCGGCACCACTTCCACGTCGCCGGCCAGGCCGTCGATGGGCCCGCCCAGGAAGTCCACCGCGAACCGCCAGCTGAAGTATTCCCGGGTCTGCCCGACCACGCCGCCGAGGCCGGTGCGGGTGGCCACACAGCGCGCCAGTGACGGCCGCGGCGCGCGGCCGGTCCAGGACAGGCGGTAGGCGAACAGGGCTTCCTCGCCGGGCTGTACCGGCTTGTCCGGGTTCCAGAACGCGACAATGTTGTCGAAGGTTTCGTCCAGGGTGGGGATCTCCACCAGCTGGATGCTGCCCTTGCCCCAGTCGCCCCGGGGTTCCACCCACAGGCTGGGGCGGCGTTCGTAGAACACGCCGTCGTCCTGGTAGTGATCGAAATTTCGGTCGCGCTGCAGCAGCCCGAAGCCGCGCGGATTGTGGTCGGCGAAGGCGTTGAAGCGCAGCTGGGGCGGGTTGACCAGCGGCCGCCAGATCCACTCGCCGCCGCCGGTGTGTATCGCCAGGCCGTCGGAGTCATGAATTTCCGGGCGCCAGTCCCAGGCCACCCGGCGGCTGTTTTCGCCCACCTGGTACATGCTGGTGAGCGGCGCCACCCCCAGCCGCTCGATCGGCTTGCGCGGGTAGAGGGCGGCGTCCACGTCCATGATCACGTCCCCGGACACCCGTCCGATGATAAAGCGGTAGGCGCCGGTGACGCTGGGCGAATCGAGGAAGGCGTAGACGATCACCTGGTCGGCGTCCGCCGGGCGTTCGAACCAGAAATGGGTGAATTCCGGAAACTCTTCCGGCTCCGACATGGCGGTGTTCACCGCCAGGCCCCGTGCCGACAGACCGAACTGCAGCGACGCGCTGGTGGCGCGGAAATAACTGGCGCCGAGAAAGGCGGCGATGTCCCGTTCCCAGTCGCTGTGGTGCAGCAGCCGGAAGCCGGCGAAACCCAGCCCCTCGGGCAGCGACGAGGTGTCCAGATCGGTGTGGCTGAAGTCGAACAGGTCGGTGCGGTAGGGAATCGGCCGGGCCCGGCCGTCCACCACTTCGTGCATCTTCACCGGGGTGTGGAAATTGAGGCCGAGATGGAAGAACTGCATGCGGAAGGCGGCGTCCCGGTCGTCCGCCCACAGCGCCTCATCATCGCGATACTGAATGCCCTGGTACTGGTCCCAGGACAGGTCGTCGATGGCCGGCGGGAGGTCCAGGCGGTGGCTGTGGTAGCGCTGCCCGGCGAAATGCCGCGCCATGCCTTTCAGCCAGGCGTAGCTGAACGGTTCGCCGGAGCCTTCGCCGTGGGCGCCGGCGGGCTGGCTGAGCACCCGCGCCAGGGCCGGCGCCGCCGGCAGCAGGGCGCCGCCGAACAGCCCCAGGGCCTTCAATACTGAACGTCGATCCATGTCGTCCTCTCCACTGTTTTCGTCGCCGTTGCGGCGTTCCGCTGTGCGAATAGAACGCCGGAGCGCGGCTAAGTTCCAGCCCGGCGGGCCAGAAACCCGGAACAGAACACTACCAGAGCGGCGCACAAGAGCACCGTGCCGCCGATCTCGAAAATCAGCGGGCCGCCGTTGGGGTGGGCGTACAGGGTGGCCATGGCGTAGGCGGCGCCGGCCTGGCCGACAGCGAACAGCGCGGTGGCGCGGCCCCAGGCGTGGGTGGCCCGGTGCGCCGGCACCAGCTCGGCCACCCGGCCCATGGTGCCGGCCACCATGGCCGGAATCATGGCGCCGACCACGAACGAGGACAGCGTCACCACCGCCAGGCCGGGCAGCAGCATCGGCATCATCACCGCCAGCCCCTTGCAGGAGAGCGCGCCGATCAGGGTCCAGTGCCAGCCCAGGCGCCGGGCGGCGGCGCCGGCCAGGAACGGGCCGCTGATTGCGCCGAAGGCGAACACCGCCCATTGACCGGCGGCGGCCCAGGTACCGAATTCCCGGTAGCGTTCCAGGTAATCGACCCAGAATACGGTATGCGGCACGAAGCCCACCGCGTCCATCAGGTAGGCGGCGTACAGCATGATCAGCAGAATGCCGGCACCGTTACCGTTGGCCGGGGCCTCCGCCACGGTGGGCATGGCCGGCCAGGCCCGCCACACCAGCAGGGTGGGCACCACGCAGGCCGCCGCCAGACCCACCCAGGCCAGCGCCAGCCCCTGGGTGATCAGCAGCGGCACCAGGGTGGCGGAGAACAGCACGCCCAGGCCGACGCCGGCGAAGATCCAGGTGGTGCCCCGCTTGCGCATGGATTCCGGCAACTGGGAGGCGATCAGCGACGGCGCGATCACCATCAGAAAGGCGCCGGTGACCCCGGCCACGAAACGCCACAGGCTGAACCACCACACCGGCGCCGCCCAGGCGCTGGCCAGGAAACCCAGCCCAACCAGCAGCACCGACGCCTTGATCACGCGGGTGGGGCCGAACCAGCGGCTGACGCGGCTCGCCAGCACCGCCCCCACCAGATAACCGAGCAGGTTGGCGGCGCCGACATAGCCGGCGTCCGCCTCGTTCAGCCAGCCGGCCGCGATCACGCCCGGCAGCAAGGCGGCGTAGGCGAAACGCCCCAGGCCGATGCCCACCAGGGTGGCGGAGCCGGCCATCAGCACCAGACGGCCGGGCGACAAACTCGGGTTGGGGGTCATGAGGGCTCCGGATGGGTCAATTCAGTGGCCCAGTTAATCAGAGCGCTTTTATAGCGGGAAATGGTTTTTGTAAATAGCGGGGATCGGATGCTCTATCAAGCAACCTTGGTGAGAGGTTGCCCGGCAAGCAAAAGGCCGGCGCAGGCCGTCCTCTCGCAAGCAGGCTCACTCCCATAAGGCCCCTCGCGGGGCCTCGGGGGCTTACTCTTCGTGGCCTTCGGGCCCGTGCACGTGGCCGTGCTCTTTCTCTTCGTCGGAAGCTTCGCGTACTTCGGTCACTTCCACGTCGAAGTTGAGGGTCTCACCGGCCAGCGGGTGGTTGCCGTCCACGGTGACCTGATCGCCTTCCACCTCGGTGATGGTGAAGATGCGCTGGCCCGCTTCGGTCTGCGCCTGGAACTGCATGCCCGGCTTCAGCTCGCCACCGGCGCCTTCAAAGGCGGACGTGGGGACTTGCTGGATCAGGCCTTCGTGGCGTTCGCCGTAGCCTTCTTCCGGGGTCACGGTAACTTCCAGCTTGTCGCCGGCCTGCTTGCCCACGAGCGCCTTTTCCAGGCCGGGGATGATGTTGCCGTGGCCGTGGAGGTAGTTCAGCGGTTCTTCACGCTGGCGCGAAGAGTCGATGGTCTGGCCCGCTTCGTTGGTCAGGGTGTAGTGGAAAGCCACTACGGTGTTCTCTGCGATTTGCATTGGGCGCCCTTTTGGGGTTGATGAATGTCCGACGCTGGGCGTCTCGGATGCCCGTAATGGTAACAGCCCCGTCGAGGGCTTGACCAACGCGGCGGCGGCCGTGGGCCGTGGCAACTGGCGCGAAATGACCGGCCGGGGCCGTAATGCTAAGGTTTTGAAAGACTTTTACCGTTGCACGGCGGCGCCGTTGCGGCATCATAGACGGCGCCTTGAATGGGCGGATTCCGATACAGGGAGCGCAACCGTGAAGACCCTTCCAGAACTTTTTGCCAACAATGACGAGTGGCGTCACCGGACCGAACAGAACCAACCTGGCTTCTTCAAACAGCTGGAGGGCCAGCAAAGCCCCCGTTTTCTATGGATCGGCTGTGCCGATTCCCGGGTGCCCGCCAACCAGATCGTCGGCCTGATGCCCGGCGAACTGTTCGTGCACCGCAACGTGGCCAACCTGGTCAATCACACCGACCTCAACCTGCTGTCCGTGCTGCAGTTCGCCGTGGATGTGCTCAAGGTGGAGCACATCATGGTGGTCGGCCATTACGGCTGCGGCGGCGTGCGTGCCGCCACCGAGGATCAACCCCACGGGCTGATCGACAACTGGCTGCGCCAGGTGCGCGAGCTTTACCTGCGCAACCGCAAGGCCCTGGCCGAACTGCCGGACGACGGTGCCCGCCTGGATCGCATGTGCGAGCTGAACGTGGCCCGCCAGGTGATCAACGTGGCCAACACCACCGTGGTCCAGGAAGCTTGGCGCCGCGAGCAGCCGCTGAGTATCCACGGCTGGATCTACTCCATCGCCAACGGCAAGCTCAGCGACCTGGACCTGGGTGTGAACAACAACCCGGAGCTGCGCACCCTGGAAGCGGACAGCTACAACGGTTGACCGGCGTTAATGCGCGTGCCCGCTGCCTCCGTGGTTGTGCCCGTGCCCTGACGGCGTTGTCGCGTGCTCGCCGTCACCGCCGGTCAGGTTAGCCCATTGCGATTCGGACATGTCCGGCAGGACATGCAATAGCGCCACGATGTCCCAGAGTGTCTCGTCGTCGTGGCTGGGGCCCCAGGCCGGCATGCCGCTCATTTTAATGCCGTGTTTGATCGTCCAGAATGCGCGGCGCGGGTCATGGATGCCGTGATCGGTCAGGTCCGGTGGTTGTGGATAGAGCCCGTCGCGCATGGCGCCGCTGCCTTGGCCCGGCGCCAGGTGGCAGCCGACGCACATGGCTTGGTATTGTTCCGCGCCCGCAGCCACGCGAGCGGGGTCGGAGAGGTCCCCGGGGACCGTTATGTCCTCCGCCCGGGCATCCACCGAGCGATGGCGGGCATAGCCGATCAACGCCTCGGTGGCCGACCAGTGCGGCTCATCGGCCGCGAAATTGTAGGCGCCGCTGACAACAAACACGCCCGCGCCCAACAGCAACAGGGCCACCAGCACCGACCACGCTTTTAATGTTTTCATAAACGCTCCTCGGATGTGCATTTGCGGTAATGTCTTGTGGTGAAAGGGTGCGCCGCCGAGCATCCGTTAATCGGGGCTCGACGGCGCCCGAGGGCTAGAACCAGAAGCGAACACCGGCCACCAGCGTGGTCTCGGAAACGTCGTCTCCAGCGCCACGGGTTTTGGCGGCGGTATCACCGAACTGCCGTTCCCAGTTCACGCCGATATAGGGCGCGAACTCGCGGCGGATCTCGTAGCGCAGTCGCAGACCGGCTTCGATGTCCGTGAGACCTTCGCCGATGCCGAGTTCTTCATCTTCCTTGCCGTAAAAGTTGGCTTCCACCGCCGGCACCAGGATCAGCTTCTGGGTAAACAGAATTTCGTATTCCGCCTCCAACCTCAGGTTGGTGAGTCCTTCCTCACCGACGAACAGGGTGGCCTCGCTTTCGAACAGATAGGGCGCCAGCCCTTGAACCCCGAAACTGGCCCAGTCCCGGTTCGGATCGTCCGGCTGCCAGTCCCGGCGGGCGCCGAGCTGCCAGTCCCAGAACGGTGCGAAGGCTCGGTTCCAGGCAACCCGGGTCTCGAAGCCTTCGGTTTCGCCGCCGTTGTCCATCAGGCGTTCGCCTTCGGTGCTGAGATAGAGCTTGTTCAGGTCGCCGCCGTACCAGGCGGCGGCTTCCCAGGCGGCCACGGTGCCTTCATCGGCGTCGCGGGCTTCGAACTCATCGACGATCACACGGCTGAACGCCGGCTCGTGCTTGTCCACCGCCTGAACCAAGGGTGACAGTGCTAGCAAAGCAGCGGCGGTTATCAGATGTGTCTGTTTCATGACCGTGCCTCCTTCGTCGTTGCGTTGTCGACCACGCGCACCTCGCGGAACATGCCGGCCTCCATGTGGTAAAGCAGATGACAGTGGTAGGCCCAGCGTCCGGTGGCATCGGCGCGCACCAGGTAGCTGAGTTTCTCGCCGGGTTTCACGGTGATGGTGTGCTTGCGCAGCAGTCGCCCGCCGCCCAGTTCCAGGTCGCTCCACAGGCCGTGCAGGTGAATCGGGTGGGTCATCATGGTGTCGTTGACCAGGGTGATGCGCGCCCGCTCGCCGTGGTAAAGCTCCAGGGGTACGGAGTCGGCGAACTTGATGCCGTTGAAGCTCCACATATAACGGCTCATGTTGCCGGTCAGGTGCAAGACGATCTCGCGGTCCGGCGTCAGGCTGTCCGGCGGGCCGCCGGCGGTCTCCATGTCCGCGTAGGTGAGGACCTTCCAGTCGCGTTCGCGCAGGCCGATGCCGGGATCGTCGAGCATCGCCGCCGGCGCCATGGCGCGCATGTCCACGCCCGGCCCGTATTCGGAATCCAGATGCTGGACGGCGCTGGTGCGCGGCGCCAGATCCGGGTTATCCGCCACGAACGCGAACGGCACCTTGTGGTCGCCGTCGTGCTGCATGCCTTTATGCTGCATCCCGGCATGTTTCATACCACCGTGACCCATGTCGTCGTGCTGCATGCCCTTCATGGCGCCATGGTCCATCTTGCCGTGATCCATCGCACCGTGGTTCATGCCTTCCATGTCGCCATGGTTCATGCCGGCCATGCCGCCCATACCCATTTCGGTGTGCCCCAACAGCGGCGGCGGGTCCATCTCCGGCACGGCCGCGCTCATGGCCGGGTCGGGGGTGAGGGTGCCGCGCGCGAAGCCGGAGCGGTCGATGCTTTGCGCGAACACGGTGAACGCTTGCTTTTTCTCGGGGGTGACGATCACATCGATGGTTTCCGCCACGCCCAGCCGGCATTCATGGAAGCGCACCGGTTTCACCGGCTGCCCGTCCATAGCCACCACGGTCATATCCAGGCCGGGGATGCGAATATCGAAGAACGTCATGGCGCTGGCGTTGACGAAGCGCAGCTTCACTCGTTCGCCGGGTTTGAACAGACCGGTCCAGTTGGCGTTCGGGCTGCGACCGTTAAGCAGGTAGGTATAGGTATAGCCGGTGACGTCGGCGAGGTCGCTCTGGCTCATGCGCATGGTGTTCCACATGTGCCGGTCCTTGAGCGTTTGCATCACGCCTTTTTCACGGAAGTCGCGCAGCGTGTCGAAGATCGTGCGCTCGTTGAAGTTGTAGTAGTGACTGAGCTTTTTAAGGGTGGCGTAGATTTGCTCGGGTTTTTCGTCGCTCCAGTCGGACAGCACCATCACGTAGTCCCGGTCCACCGGTTGCGGATCCGCCTCGGCGGGATCGATGACGATGGCGCCGTAGACCCCGCTTTGCTCCTGGAAACGGGAATGGCTGTGATACCAGTAGGTACCGTTTTGCTTCACCGGGAAGCGATAAGTGAAGGTCTCGCCGGGCGCGATGCCGTCGAACGATAACCCCGGCACGCCGTCCATCTGAAAGGGAAGCAGCAGCCCGTGCCAGTGGATGGAGCTGGTTTCCGGCAGGTAGTTGGTGACGTTCAGAGTCACGGTGTCGCCTTCGCGCCAGCGCAGGGTGGGTGCCGGCAGGCTGCCGTTGATCAGCGTGGCCGGGCGCGTGGTGCCGGTGATATTCACATCGGCGCCGCCGATGGCCAGGTTAAAGGTGTTGCCGCTAAGCGTGGCGGCGCCGGTCTGCCCCTGGCTGGCGAGCAGTTTGGCGGGGCTCATGCCGAGTCCGCCGATGCCGAGAGCGCCGGTGCCCAGGGCCAGACCCTGGACGAAGCGACGACGCCCCATAAGAGGTGAAGTGGTCATGTCACGACTCCTGAATAGAAAGAGGTGCGCCCACGGGCGCATGGAACCTTTTAAATCGGGAGTAGTGCGGACGGTGGCCGCCAGGGGGAGGCGTGGAAGCCGGCGAGCCGCTCGCCGGCGCGGGCGATGTGACGCCTGGGGGTGACCAGGGGCGGTCGCGCCGGCGCCAGGCTGGCCGGCATGCCGTTGGCCTGGCAGGCCTGGGTGCAAGAGCAGGGCGCGCTATCATGGACGTTGCCCTGGCAATGGATCTGAACGCTGGCGCTGTCGGCTTGCGCGCCCGCGCACGGCATTTCACTGGTGGTGCCGTGTGCCGACCCCGCCATCACGTGAGCCGCCTGTACCGGCGACCACAGCAGCCCGCCCGCCAGCCAGAGCAGCAGAATCAGAAAACCAGGGCGGGACCGCAGTGATGAATTCATAGTAGAACTATAAAACCCCGGGGCAGCCCCGGGGTCAAGCCGCAACCTGTGGCCGACGACGGTTAGCGGCGCACGCCGCTGGCATTGAGGTGGCTGCCGCCGTCCACCAGCAGCGCTTCGCCGGTGACCAGGTCGCCGCCGATCACCAGTCCCAGCACCGCCTGGGCAACGGTTTCCGGCGAGGCGGCGTCATTCAGGGCGGCGCCGGCCTTGGTCTTGGCCAGCAGGTTGGCGTAAGCCTCCTTGCCCAGCCCTTTCTCCAGCCATTCGCCCTGCACGAAGCCCGGGCAGATGGCGTTGACACGAATCTCCGGACCCAGCACCCGGGCCAGGGACTTGGTCATTGTCAGCAGGGCGCCCTTGGAGGCGGCGTAGGCGATCGAGCTGCCCACCCCGGCGAGGCCGGCGATGGAGGCCATGTTGATCACCTGGGCGGTGCCCGCCTGGCGCAGCGCTTTCTCGGCGGCGCGGGTCATCTGGTAGGGCCCCACGGTGTTCACCGCGTAGAGGTGCAGGAAGTCGTCCTTGCTCAGGCCGTCCAGATCCTGGTGGGCGCAGAATTTGGTGGTGCCGGCGTTGTTGACCAGCACGTCCAGGCGGCCGAACTCCGCCAGGGTCGCTTCCACCAGGGTCTGGCACTGGGTGTCGTCGGACACGTCCGCCTGCTGAACCAGGGTGCGGACGCCGAACGCCTCGCAATCCTTGGCCACGGCGCGGGCGCCCTCTTCGTTACGGCTGTAATTGATCACTACGTGGCAGCCCTGTTCCGCGAACAAACGGGCGGTGGCGGCGCCGATGCCGGAAGACGAACCGGTGATCAGAGCCACGGCGTTTTTTAGTTTCATGTTGATAGTCCCGAGACAAACGAAAAAGAAAATCGACGTTAACACGCCGGCCGCTGAAAGCGCATCGGGTTGCTAGGGGGCGGGGCCGGCGGCCTGGCGGAACAGCCCGGCCAGGTCGTCGAGCTGCTCGTGCAGTTCGCCGTTCACTTCCTTGGTCAGCACGTGCAGCAGGATCATCGCGTTGATCGGCGCGTCGGAGCCGTCCGGGTGACGGAAGCGGCCGACGAAACAGCGATTCAGTTCGCCCAGATTGCGGTACGCGCGGTCCATGTCTTCCAGGTTCAGCGGCAGGTCGGGGTTGTCCCGTTTCGCCAGGTAGCGGCGCAGCAGGAAGAAACCGGCGGCGCGGGTCAGGGTTTCCGTTTCCGTGCTCACCGGCAGGTGGAACAGGGCCATGGGCCGCAGGAAGCGGGTGTGCGGGCAGTCGCTGAGCGCGCACACCAGCCCGAACAGTGAACTGAGCGCCCGTTGCGCGGTGGTGTCCAGCCGGTATTCCCGTTCCCGGGTGGTGACCCTTAAATGGATGGGATCGAAGGAGCGGCCCAGTTGGTGATCGGGGAGCAGCCACGCCAGGTTGCGGGCGATCGGACAATAGCGGTGTTCGTCGCGGCTCAGCGGGCAGTGGGAACACTGGCAGTGTTCCAGCAGGGCCCAGTCCGGGGGCACGAAATCCGGGTCCACGGCGAGGCCGTGGTTCTCCGGTTCCTGGTGCAGCTCGATGTGGGTCACGCGCCCGTCGGTGCCGGTCAGCTGGTAGTGGATATCAGGCTGCATGGGCACGCTTCTTTTCCGCCAGCGGCAGGCGGATGTCGATGCGGGTACCTTCGCCGGGCGCGCTGGTGGCGGTGAGGGTGCCGCCGTGGCGCTGAATAATGTCCTGGGAGATGGACAGCCCCAGGCCGGTGCCCTGGCCAATCGGCTTGGTGGTGAAGAACGGCTCGAAGATCTGATCCAGGTGGGCCGCCTCCATGCCCGGACCGTTGTCGGTCACCGACAGGCAATACGACTGCTCGTCGCTGTGCGCTTCGATGCGGATCTCGCCACCCTGCTCCACCGCCTGGGCGGCGTTGACCAGAATGTTCATCAGCACTTGAGAGAGCTGGCTCTCCGAACCGTTCACCGGCGGCAGATCCGGCGGCAGGTGGGTGGTTACCCGCACGCGCTCCAGTTCGTGGCGTGCCAGGTTCATGGACGTGGCCACGCAGCGGGACAGATCCACCGGCTGATAGCGTTCCTGCTCGTTATGGGAAAAGTGCTTCAGGTCGCGGATGATTTTCTTGATCCGGTCGATGCCTTCGCTGGTTTCGCGCATCAGGTGGGGATGATCGTTAAGAATCATTTCCAGCGAATCCATATTCAGGCGCAATGACTGTTCCGCCTGCAGAAATTGTTCAAAGCGTTCCGGGCTGATACGGCGGCGCAGCCCGGCGATCACTTTCGACAGTGTGGTCAGGTACTGCTCGCTGCGGCGCAGGTTGGCGGAGACGAAGGCAATCGGGTTATTGATTTCGTGGGCGATGCCCGCGGAAATCGTGCCCAGGGAGGCCATTTTTTCCGAATGCAGCAGCATCGACTCCACCTGGTTGATCTTATCGTCCTTGTCGCGCACCGCCTGGATCAGTTCACTGTTCTGCGCCTTGATCTGGGTGATGTCGGTGCCGAAATAAATATAGCCGTCGTCCTCATCGGTGATGTACGACAGTGGGAAAATAAACATATTCACCCAGTACAGCTCACCGTCCTCGCCACGGCCGCACACTTCGCCGCTCCAGACGCCGCGCCGCGCCTGTTCGCAGCGCATGAAATGCGCGCTCAGTTCGGGGCGGTCCTTGGGGTGATGCATGCTTTCGTGCTGGCCGATCAGCTGCCGGAAGGAAAAACCGCTGAGGGACAGAAAGCGGTCGTTGGCGAAGGTAATGATGCCTTTTTCGTTGGTGGTCATTACACAGTATTCATCAATGATCCGCGCCAGCGGACCGAGCACCCGTTTGTTGAGTTTGTACTCGTCCGCGTTCACTTCGATCAACCGGAGTTTGCGGCCGAAGGAGCTCTGGCTCAGCGAGGCGAATTCCGACAACTTGGCTTCCACGTTCATGGAGGCCCGGTAGGTTTTGTACATGAAGAAAATGATGATCAGCAGGATCACCGTGGAGGACATCAGAAACAGCCCCTGGCTCCCCAGCCCGGCAAACGGCCCCTGTAACGATGTAAATAGATCCATGCGGGTTACTCCCCGTCGTAACCCATGCTTCTGAGGGCTTCGCGCTGGTCGCGAACGGTCTGCGCGAGAATTTTATTTTCCACCAGGATATCGCGGAACTTCAGCCCCTCTTCGACACTTTCCAGCAACTGATCGTCGTCCCAGGGTTTGGGCACGAAGCGGAAGGCGCCGGCCTGATTGATGGCGGACATCAGGGTGTCGATATCGATCACTCCGGTCAGCAGGATACGGATGGTATCCGGCTGCATGGTCCGCAGCTCCTGCAGCATTTCGATGCCGTCCATGTCCGGCATCCGGTAATCGGTGATCACCGCGTCGAATACCGTGGTGCGGGCGCGCCGTAACGCGGTGGCGGCGTCCGTGTAGGTTTCCACTTCCCAGTCCGGCCGCGTCGCCAGAACCCGGTTCAGCGCCTTGAGAATATAATCTTCGTCGTCGACAACCATGATGCGGTACATGGTGATCTCCCCTTGCCCCTTGAACCTGTTCAAATTATCGGCGCCGCTGGTTAAAAAGTCATCACCGTTCACGGCGCGCTCATTTATTCTACGAAGATACTACTACGGATTCCGCTTGAACAATCCATTTCATCGCCTTGCCGGGACCCCTTGTCGCCCCGTAATTCTCAGGCGCCGCCCGGGGTGATGATGGATTTGGTCACCGAACCGGTGGCGATCAGCTTCTCGCTGCCGTCGGGTTTCACCGCCAAGGCGTCCGCGCGCATTGC
This sequence comes from Alloalcanivorax venustensis ISO4, assembly GCF_015356855.1. Classification (GTDB taxonomy): domain Bacteria; phylum Pseudomonadota; class Gammaproteobacteria; order Pseudomonadales; family Alcanivoracaceae; genus Alloalcanivorax; species Alloalcanivorax venustensis. The sequence goes on along the minus strand of NZ_ARXR01000001.1, from coordinate 157,394 downwards.
CGCCAGGGTCCGGCCGAGCCGGTCCACGCGGGCGCGGATAACCACCCGGTCGCCTTTGAAGGCGGCGCGCAGCACACTGGTGTGGGTCTCAATCGACACCGGATGCTTGTCCGCCTCCAGCAGGGTCAGGCAGGCGAAGAAGCAGGCCACGTCGAAGAACGTGTAGAGCATGCCACCGTGAAGCGAGCCCTCCGGGTTGAGGGTGAAGTCGTTGAGTTCGATTTCCACTTCGCTTTCGCCGTCGGCGGCCTTATGCAGGCGCAGGCCACAGGCGCGGTGAAGCGGGTGGGACAGCACGTCGTCACGGACTTCTTCGAAACGGCTGGGCATATCATTCTCCTTGGCCGGGTGTGTCAGGGGCGTTGAGTATAGGACAAAATGTCCGGTTGCCGAACGAGGTAGAGGCCGGTAGCATTTAGTTCATGATCCGTCTTCTGAATGCCCTCACACTCCTTGCGGTCCTGACCAACAGCCTGGTCTGGAGTGGCGATGTGGTGGCGCATACCCTGGACAAGGACGGACATTCCCACGCTGAGGCCACCAACGAGCCCTCCCAGCTTCACATCGTCACCTCCACGCCTCAATCGGACGACGGAGACGGTGATCGGCATCACTGCTGCCATCAGGCTTCCCACTTGAGCGGACTGAGTGCGGTCCCGGTGGCATTTACGGTGATTAGTAGCCCGGCATTGTCGATTGCTCCCAGCAGTCCTCCTATCAGCGGATTCTTTCGCTCCCCCTTCCGACCTCCCTCTGTCTGATTCACTGGACAAGTTTGACGGCGCTTCAGCGCCGATTTGATTCCCTGAATCACGCATACAGAGGTCTTTATGAACCGACCGTGGAAGTTGGTCGTGCCGGCGGCGTGTGTCGCCCTCGGCCTGGCGGGTCCTGTGCCCGCCGATCAGTTCAGCATGGGGCGGGTGGGCGATTATCTGGCCGAAAAGCCGGTTAACGAATCCGTCTCTCTTTCACTGCAGCAGGCGCTGGAAAAGGCGCTCCGGCGTAACAGTGCGCTGCAGTCGGCGCGCGCTGGCGTCGGACGTTTCGAGGGCCGTCTGACACACGCCAGTCGGTGGTTGCCCGCCAATCCGGAATTATCTCTGCAGGTCGCGGAGAGGGACCAGGACGGACAATCCAGTACCGATAAGGGCATCCGATTGTCCCAGGAAATTTGGATTGGCGGGCAACGGGGGCTTGGTAAAGCGGCGGCGTCCGCACGGTTGACCGCCGCCGAGCAACGGCTTGCTTTTCTCGAAACCAGTGTGCGCGCGCGAGTGCGCCTTGCCTATCTGGAAGCCTTGCTGGCCCGGGAAAGCGTTGAAACCGCTGAGCGAGCCGAGACCCTGACTGGAAAACTTTACCAGTTTGCGTCACAGCGTTTTCAGGCCGGGGCCGCCACCCAGCTAATACTCAATACCGCCCGTATTGGTGCCGCCCGCGCCCGTGCGGCACTGGTTGATGCCCGCCGGGATCATAAACGGGCTCGATTGGCGCTGATGGAACTGCTGGTGATGGATCCGGAAAGCGCCCGTTTGCGTTTGACCAGTGAACTGAGCCTGGACCGCTTTAACCTGCCGAGTATGGGCCCGCTGTTGGGAGAGGCGCTCAAGCGCCGCCAGGACCTGGTCGCCGCGGCCAGGGAGGTTGTCGCCGCGCGCAAGACACTGTCCCTATCAAAACGCCAGCTGATTCCAAATCTCAAAGTGTTCGGTTTCATGAAGGAAGAAGAAGGTGCGGACGTTGCGGGTCTGGGCGTGTCCATGCCCATTCCGGTGTGGGATACCCGCTCCGGTGAAAACCAGGTGGCGCGCGCGGAGCTGGAGCAGGCGCGCATCGAAGAAGATGCGTTGCGCTTGCAGGTTCGCACCGAAGTGATTGGCGCGGTAACCGACTACAACGCCGCTCGACAACGGCTTGAGGTATTCGGCAAGGATGTCCTGGCCAGCGCCGAGGAAAACGTCCGGCTCACAGAAAAAGCGTTTCGCGCCGGTAGTGTTGGCGCGCCGACCCTGGCCATGGCCCAGGACGATCTTATCAACACGCGAAGGGAATATCTGGATGCGCTGCGTGAAGCGATTGGCGCCGCCGCGGCCCTGGAGAGGTCCACTGGCGGTGTGGTGGCGCTGCGTGAAGCCGGAACCGAACAACTGAAGAACGCGGGAGATTCCGAATCATGAAAGTAGCCACGACGATCACGACAATGGTGTTAACTCTGGCGTTGGCGGGATGCGGTGATGCTTCTCCCGGACATGACGATGAGACCGGCCACGCCAAAAAAGAGGCGGGCCACGAAAGGTCGGAATCGGGCACCGAACACGGCGACCATAATGAAGAAGCGGGCTCGAAAGTCTCTTTAACTTCGGAGCAAAGCGCCTTGTTGAACCTCAAGACCGACAAGGTGCCCGGTGGTCGAGCCGATCAAACCATCCAGGTGCCGGCCAGCGCGCATTTCAATGCGGACCGTATCGCCCATGTGGGCCCCTTGCTCTCGGGCAGAGTGGAGAAAGTGGTTGCCGACCTCGGAGACCGGGTGGAACCCGGTGATCCACTGGCTGTCCTGTCCAGCCCGCGACTGGGCCAGGTCAAGGCGCGCTACTTGAGAAAACAGGCGGAGTTCGAGGCCGCGGCCGCCGATTTGCGCAGGCAAAGCCGCCTTGCGAAACAGAATATCGTCAGCCAGGCGGACCTGCTGGACACCCGCGCCCTTTATCGCGGTGCCCGCGCGGAAAGAAACGCCGCAAAGGCGGCGTTGCGGGCCATGGGGCTCACCGCAGAGCAAATAGCCGCGCTGGATCAGAACGATGACCTGAGCCGGTATGTATTGACCAGCCCCCTGGCCGGTGTCGTGGAAGAGCGCGATCTGGCGCCGGGGCAGATACTTTCGACGGAGCAGACCCCGATTATGGTGGTCGACGCGAGCTCTCTTTGGGTGTTCGGTCAAGTGTACGAGAAAAACGCGGATTTGGTCGCCGTGGGCCAGCCGGCGCGTTTCGACACCGTGGACGCAGCGGTCGATGGAAAAATCGACTGGGTGGCCAGCCGGCTTGATCGCGAGACCCGCACTTTGAAGGTCCGTGCGTTGATCGATAACTCTTCTCACAACATTAAAGCCGGCCAGTACGGTGATCTGACCATAACCCGCCAGGTGGCCGATCCGGTGCCTTTGGTGCCTGTCGATGCGGTGCAGACCATCAACGGGCAGACGCACGTTTTTGTGCCCGGTGACAAAGACGATGAGTATCGTGCCCAGGAAGTGCAAACCGGCGAGGAAGCCAACGGTTTAATCGAGATCAAAAGCGGTTTGCAGATTGGCGCTTCCGTAGTGACGTCCGGCGCTTTTGACCTTAAGTCCGCGCTCACCGCCAGCGGTCGTAGCGCCGCGCACGGCCACTGATCGGGAGTTCAATATGATCGAAAGATTGATTGATGCCGCGCTGCGTAACCGCTTGCTGGTACTGGTATTCATGCTCGGTGTCGCCGGTTGGGGGGTGCTCTCCTGGCGGCAGTTGCCGGTGGATTCGTTCCCGGATGTGACGCCAAGCATGGTGCAGATTTTCACCGCCTCGCCCGGCTTGTCGCCGGAGGATGTGGAAACCCTGATCAGTTATCCGGTGGAAATATCCATGTACGGCCTGCCGGGTCTGAAGCGGGTGCAGAGCACCTCGATCTTCGGGCTCTCCAGGGTCAATGTGTATTTCTCCGAAGACACAGATGTCTACTTCGCACGCCGCCTCGTGATGGAACGACTGGCCAAGGCGCGCGCCGAGATTCCCGGCGACCTTGGCGAGCCCCAGTTGGGGCCCATCACCAGCGGCCTCGGTCGGGTGATGATGTACACCCTGGAAACCGAGCCGGACAGTGACATTTCGTTGACGGAGCTGCGTGAGCTGCAGGATTGGGTGGTCAAGCCCATGATGCGCACGGTGCCGGGGGTGACCGGCGTGTTGTCTCTCGGTGGCTATGAAAAGCAGTACCAGGTCCGGCTTGATACGCGCGCTCTACTGGCGCGGGACCTTACCGTCGCGGATGTACGCGGAGCTATTACCGCTAACAATAAGAATGTGGGCGCCTCCTTTATTAATCGCGCCGGGGAAGAGAACGTGATCCGCGGTTATGGATGGGTGCCCCCGGGTAACGCCGGCTTGGATGCTATCCGTGACATCGTCATCCGTGCCCACGAGAGCACTCCGGTAACAGTCGGTGACGTGGCGAGTGTGGAGTATGGGCCGGCCATTCGCCGCGGTGCGCAAATTGCCAGTGGTGCCGAATCGGTGGGCGGCTATGTTCTTAAGCTGCTTGGTTCCAATACCAGTCAAGTCCTAAAGGACGCCAATCAAAAGCTTGAACAAATCAACGGCGCACTGCCCGACGGTGTCAGGGTAAAAGCGTTCTACTCGCAAAAGGAGTTGATCGATAAGGCGGTGGGAACCGTGGAGTCGGCGTTACTGCAGGGCGCGGTGCTGGTGATATTGATTTTATATCTCCTGTTGGGGAATCTGCGCTCCACGCTGATCGTGGTCGCCAGCCTGCCTCTCTCCGCGCTGTTCGCGTTCATCGCGATGCGCTATGTGGGGCTATCCGCCAACCTCATGAGTCTGGGGGGGTTGGCTATCGGCCTGGGCATGATGGTGGACGGTTCGGTGGTGATCCTGGAAAACATCTTCCGGCATATGGAAAATCGCGCCGAGGAGAATGTTTCCATGGCCAGGCTGGCCAGTGAGGCGGCGCGTGAGGTGGCGCGCCCCATTGTGTTTGCCAGCAGTATTATCATCATCGTCTTCCTGCCGCTTTTCACGCTGCAAGGCGTGGAAGGGAAAATGTTCTCGCCGATGGCCTACACCATCGCCTTCGCATTGCTCGGCGCCATGATTGTAGCATTGGTGCTGGTGCCCGCGCTGATGACCTATGCCTTCAAGAAGGATGGCAACTACGGTGAGCCGCGACTGGTGGGCTGGTTAAAGGATCGTTATCAGCCCGTGCTGGACAAGGTTATGGCCTGGCCCAAGGTGGTCGCCGGCGCGGCGGTACTGGTTCTGGTGCTGGGTGTATCGGTGTTTCCGCTCCTGGGCAGTGAATTCGTGCCGACCCTTCGTGAAGGGACGCTCATGGTGCGCTCTACCCTGCCACCGGCTGCCAGCCTGGACAGTGCTATCGGTTATGCCAAACGCATACAAACGGTGTTCGAGGAATTCGAACCGGTAACCGGCACCTACTCCAGAGTCGGGCGCGCTGAGGTGGGCGGTGACCCCGAACCCGTAAATGTCATCGCCACCACCATCACACTCAAACCCCTTGGTCAGTGGTCCGGCGACTACGACTATGAAGGGTTGCAGTCGGCCATGTCCGATGCGGTGGCGGACCGGCTGCCGGGGCTGGCCAATAATTTCTCTCAGCCGATTCAGTTACGTACCGACGAACTGTTATCCGGTATCAAGGCACAGATCGCGATCAGTATATTCGGTGAAAACTTCGGAGAACTCGCCCGTATCGGTGAGCAGGTCAAACGTATCGCGCAAGCCACGCCTGGCGCTGTCGATGTGCGCATGCAGCAGCAAGGGGGCAAGCCGCAGATCCGAATCCGACCGGACAGGGAGGCGATGGCCCGCTACGGTTTGAGCGTCGACCAGCTGTTCGCCACTGTGGAAACCGGTATCGGCGGCGACGCGGCCGGTCAAGTGTTCGAAGGTATTAAGCGCTTTGATCTGTTCGTGCGGCTGCGCGAGGAGCAACGCGACACGGTGTCGGCGATTGAAGACCTTTTGATCCGAACGCCGGCCGGCGCGGTGATACCGCTGACCCGCGTCGCCGATGTGGAGCGCTTCATCGGCCCGAAAATGATCTCCCGCTCCAAGGCCAGCCGGCGCCTGTTCGTGCAACTGAACGTGCGCGGCCGGGACATGGGCGGGGTGGTCACGGAGATACGTCGTAAGGTCGCCGAACAGGTGGATATGCCGACCGGCTATTTCGTCGAATACGGCGGTCAGTTCGAGAATCAGCAACGGGCCATGAAGCGTCTCTATCTGGTCGTGCCTGTGACTCTGGCGCTGATCTTTCTGCTTCTGTACACCGCCTTTAACAGCTTGCGTTATGCCGCGCTGATTTATCTGAATGTGCCGATCGCCACCATGGGTGGGATTTTCGCATTGTGGCTATCGGGCATGTATCTCTCCGTATCCGCCGCCGTCGGCTTTATCGCCGTGTTCGGCGTCGCGGTACTCAACGGCGTGGTCCTTGTGAGCTACATAAACCAATTGCGTGACGAAGGCATGGACGTTTTCGAAGCCGCCCGAACCGGCGCCATGCGGCGCTTGAGACCGGTGCTGATGACCGCGCTTACCTCTATGCTGGGCCTGCTTCCGCTGCTGATCGCCGATGGCATTGGCGCCAACGTTCAGCGTCCACTCGCCGCCGTGGTCGTGGGGGGCTTGATAACCTCCACCTTGCTGACCCTGCTGGTCATTCCGGTGGTCTATCCCTGGTTTGCCGGCGCCCGCCGGGACGATGTTGAATTCTAAAATCTGAGAACGGCCGGCATCGTCGATGGCGGCCGATAAGGAGACCGTAATGAAAGAGATAAAAGCTTACGTACGAAACAACATGGTCAACAAGGTGATTGACGCCTTAGCGCAGCTGCCGGAGCCGCCTTCGGTGGCGGCCGTTCCGCTGGAGACCTATGGTCACGGCGTCATTGACGACGCCTACGGTCGATTACGAATGACAAAGCTGGAAGTCGACATCGCCGATGCTCGCGTCGGGGAAGTCGTGGCGCTAATCGAACAGGCGGCAAAGACCGGGGAAGGGCATCCCGGCGACGGTCGGATTCTCATCACAAATGTGGAGGCCGCTTTGCGAATCGATACCGGTGAGCGTGACGAGGAAGCACTTAAGTGATCCGATTATCCAAGATGGCCCCGCTCAGAGTTCCGGCGGAAATCTCTGTTAACACTGCGTCGTCCGCAAGCTCTGGCGGCTGAGATACTCACAAGGAGAGCAACCATGTCACATGACCAAGAGCATACACGTATTGACCCTGCTTCCGGCGATCGCCGTGTATCCATAGCCATTTGGGCCAATGGTATTCTGACCGTGGCTCAGGTCGTCGGTGGTATACTCTCGGGAAGCCTCGCGCTGATCGCGGATGCCCTGCATAATTTTTCCGACATGGCCGCCTTAGTGGTCGCCTTCGCGGCGCGCAAGATCTCGGGACGACCGGCCGACGAACGGATGACGTTCGGCTACGGGCGCGTCGAGGTGGTGGCCGCCCTTATTAACTATACTACATTGATTTTAATCGGCTTTTATCTGATCTACGAGGGTGGGATGCGAATCATCAATCCGCCCGAAGTGCAGGGCTGGACGGTAGTTGTCCTCGGTGGAATTGCATTGATGGTTGACGCCCTTACCGCATTTCTGACTTATTCAATGCAGAAAGGCAGCGTTAATATCCGCGCTTTATTCCTGCACAACCTGTCGGACGCCTTCGCCTCTATTGCCGTGGTTGTCAGTGGGGCGCTTATTATTCTTTATGACATGTGGTGGATGGACCCGGCGATCACCATCGGGATTGCGCTTTACATCCTCTATTTGGCTTTCACCGAGATAGATGGTCCCATTCGCACACTGATGCTGGGCAGTCCGCCCGATATCGATAACGAGGCCGTTATAGATACGATGGCGAACGTAGCGGGCGTCGTGGACGTCCATCATGTGCATCTGTGGCAGATGGAGGAGCACGAAGCGGCGATCGACTGCCATGTGGTGTTGACGGCGGATGCTTGGTCACGAATTGAAGGCATCAAGAGTCGGATTAAACGGCAGTTGAAGGAGCGGTTTGATATTGGCCATTCCAGTCTGGAATTCGAGCATGAGCACAGTCAACATGAGAACGCTAATCTATACGGCCACGGTCGGCCCGGAGAGGGCGATGAAGCACATGTTATCGAGATTCTAAAGGATAACAGTGATGTCATTGGTCTCGAATGCCGCGGCAAGCTGTCTCTAGATGACTTGAAGGGCATACATATTACACTTCACAAGCGGCTTGCAAAGGCCCATGAGCCCGGCCTGGTTATTGATCTGACTGACTTCGAAGGTTATAAGGGCTTATCCGCCATACATGAGGATTTGAAGATGGACATCGCTCACAGAAGCGACTTTGATCGAATCGCGGTAGTCGGCGACCGAAAGTGGATTGAGCTGGGAACGTCGCTCGTCAGCGCTCTGACCTCTGCTGAAATGCGCTGGTTCGACACGTGTGATCGAGATAGTGCGGTCCAATGGGCGAGCCGGAGATGACGTGGCATGATAGTGTGCGGGCATCCGATTCGAAAACATACTAGCCCGGTTTGATAACGCCCATAACGTTGAGCTCTGATGCAAAAAAAAGCGCTTTATGCGTTTCTAATCATTTTCTCGTTGATGTTTTTCGTCAGTCTGGCTATGAATCTGTACACTGGCCGTGCCGTCTATTTGGCCCCTGTTATTGGGCTTGGCGGCATGCTGTGGTCTGTGCTTCGGCTGCGAGGTTGCACTCACATAGCGGGTGTGCGAATCGGTCGTGAAGACAAGGGGTGAATGAGATTGGGGCGGCGCTCGAAGCCATCAAGGCAGGCTCGTCATGCATCGTTGAATGGCTTTAACTCTTAAGCGCCAGAATGCGCCTGGCACCGTTCAGCACAATCACACCCGTGATTGTGCCGATAATTAGGTCCGGATAATTAGATCCGGTCCACGCGACCAAGGCGCCGGCGGTAATGACTCCCATGTTGACCACCACGTCATTGGCAGAGAATATCCAGCTTGCTTTCATATGCGCCCCGCCCTCTCGATGTTTGGATATGAGCAGAAGGCAGCTGATATTGGCAATCAGTGCGACGAACGCGATAGCCATCATCACCAGCGATTCAGGTTCACTCCCGAATGCAAAGCGTCTCATCACTTCCACGAGTACGCCTATAGCTAGAATCAGCTGGAGTACACCAGCAAGGTTGGCGGCGCGCACCTGCATTTTCACACCATGCCCAACCGCATAAAGGGCGATTGCGTACACTGCCGCATCGGCAAAGTTGTCCAGCGATTCTCCGAGCAGTCCGGTGGACTGGGCGATCAAGCCGGCAGTCATCTCCACCACGAACAAGAGAGCATTGATACCCAGCAGCCAACGCAGACTGCCGGATTCCTGCTCCGCAGAGAGGGTCGAAGATCCGGCGGCCTCGACGGTTTCGGGATCGGTAGCGATGGTCCCTTGGAGCGAGGCTCCTAGCCCTAAGGTGGCTAGCTTTTCAGTGATAGGGTCAGCCTCGCCATGATGTACGACCTCCAATCGGCGGTTCGACAGGTCAAAGGCCAGCGTGCGGACCTCTTCAAAACCGCTCAGAGCCAAGCGGATCATTCGTTCTTCTGACGGACAGTCCATCTTGGGTACCCTATAAGTGCTGGTCCATGCCCCTAATGCTCCGGAGCCGTCAGCACTATCGGTGCCCGATGGGGTTGTTGCACTACGGCCAGAGGGCCTGTCAAAGGATTGGCTCATGAAACAGGTCCAGTCGCAAAACATGATATAGCCATTCAAAACCATATGGTGGCTATAAGGTCAATAGGGTAAAGAAAACGGTGAGGAGAAGCCTGATGCTCATTAGTCAGTTGGCGCGCATGGTAGGGGTCGACACTCAGACGATTCGCTTCTATGAGCGGCAAGGTCTGTTGCCGCCGCCGGACCGGCAGGAGAATGGTTATCGTATTTATACCGAAAAACACACTGAGCAGTTGGCCTTCGTCCGCCACTGTAGGGTTCTGGACCTTTCACTGTCTGAGATTTCCGAACTGCAGAAATGCCAGGGCGATCCGCATCAGTCTTGTGCCGTCGTTAACGTCTTGGTTGACGAGCATATCTCCCATGTGCGGTCGCGGATAACGGCTCTGTTGGAGCTCGAGGAACAGCTCATTTCGCTAAGAAAGCGTTGCAACGATGACCGCGAGGTTGAGACTTGCGGGGTTCTTGCTGGAATTAGCGAAGCTGACTTTTAAGAAAGCTCCAAGCGTCATCATCGGATATTCGATGGTTGGTTGCTTACTGAGGGCCAAGAACTTTTAGTCTCATAGAAAACGTGGATCGACGTCGAAGTCCTTTAGTTCTTTATGGAGGTGCCTGGTTTCGTGCGATGATCTTGGCGGCGATAGGCGAGGTGATCATTTGAACCACGGCAAAAAAAGCGGACGGGATCGCTATTTCTGATGGCAAGCCCGATGCGGCCACGAAAGCAGCGGCAATACTGAATTCCTTTTTGCTTACGGTGAAGAGGTATGTAATCACATCCCTGCGATCATTGGTTAGTAGCCGTGAGGCCACTCCTACTAAATAGCCAATCAGATTCAGGCACAAGGCCGCCCCCGCAATGACAAAAGCGTACCAGCCGTAGTTAATAATGATTGCCGCATTTGGCCCTACCACGGCGAGCAGTATCAATAGGTAGATAATTGAACCCAGCCCCGCGTAATGGGAGTCGTGCCGTGCGAACAAGCCTCGAAATCCTGTACGCAAGCTCACACCCAACACAGTAGGGACGAAAACGATCAATACCAGTTCCAGGATGATGGATCCAAGTGGCGCTTCCAGTTGTATTCCCGTGAGCCATAGGAAAAGAAAGGGAACGATGAACGGAGACAGTGCTGTGTTGATGGCGTTGAATACCGCAGCCAGAGCAACATTGCCCCGCGCCATCAGTACCAGAAGGGGGGAGGAGACATCGGTTGGCAGAGTGCCAAGTAAGGTTTGCCCCGCAGCCAGTGGGCCACTTCCAAAAAAAAGGCGTCCGGTTAACCACCCGGCAATCGACATGGGTCCATAGACCAAGCCTAGCGCCAGGAATTGCCTTGACGGCTTACGTAGCACCGTTCGTACATCGTGCGCGTCGAAGGTGAGGCTGATAATGAACATCAGAAACGCCAGTAATGGCCCGATGCCAGGTTCCAGGAACTGACCGGTTTCTGGGATTGCTAGCCCTAACCCGGCTACAAAAATGACAAACCATACAAGTTTGGATTCGACAAAAGAAATTAATTGGTTCATCTAATTGCTTTCTGGTTACAGCAGCGCGCTGACACCCAGCACGCCGGCGAAACCGACGGAATAGGCCACCAGCAGATAGCCGGAGTACTTCAGGTAGCTGCCGAAGGTGAGCGATTCCACCTTGCTCATCGCCACCACCCCGGCGGCGGAGCCGATCACCAGCAGTGAGCCGCCCACGCCCACCGCGTAGGTGAGGGTCAGCCACTGCGGCAACGTCATCTCGATGCCGGAATTCAACAGCGCGGCGGTCAGCGGCACGTTGTCGAACAGCGACGACACCAGGCCCATCACATAGTTGGCGGCCAGCGGCGGCATCACGTCGTACAGGTGCGGGAAGTAGGCCAGCACGCCCAGCTCCTTGAGCATGCCCACCAGCAGCAGCACGCCGAGGAAAAACAGCAGGGTGTCGAACTCGATCTTGCGGATGTATTCCAGGGTGGGCTCGTCGCGGTTGAGAAACTGCACCACCATGAACATCAGCGACAGGCCGAACAAGAACATCAATACCGGCGGAATGCCGAACAGAATATTGCCGCCGATGGTGGACAGGATGGTGGCGAAGAACAGCCCGGCCACCACCTTGTCGCCGCCGTTGATGTGCACTTCTTTCTTTTCCAGCACCAGCTGGCCGTCCAGGCCCCGGGAGAGCATCAGTGACAGGGACGCCACCGCCAGAAAAGCGGGCAGGCTGAGCAGCAGCAGATGGGGGATTTCCACCTTGTCGGCCAGGAAGATCATCAGCGTGGTAACGTCGCCGGTGATCAGGGCGGTGCCGCCGGCGTTCACCGAAAACACCACCAGCACCACGTAACGCAGCAGCTTGTCCGTGGGCAGGTTCAGATTCAGCAGAATCGCGATGCACACCAGGGTGGCGGTGATGTTGTCGGCCATGGACGAGAAGCAGAACGCGAACAGGCCGGTGAGCAGCATCAACTGGCGTTCGCTCATGCGCTCGGGAATCAGCCGGTTGACGATGCCGTCGATAATGCCCTTGCTGGACAGATAGGCGACGAACGTCATCGCCGCCATCAAAAACAGCCACAGCGAGGCGATATCCAGCAGGTTGTCGTCCAGGGCGAGCATCAGCGCTTCGCGGGTCTCGCCGGCGGGCGGCGAAATGAAATACAGCACCCAGACCAGCGAACCGAAAAACAGCGTGGTCTTGGCTTTGTCGATATGAACCACGTCTTCCACAACAATGGAGACGAACCCGAGAGCTACGAGACACAGCAGCACGGCGGACATGGCGGACTTCCAGGCAGGACAGGGGAAAAGACGGCGGCGATTCTAACGCCGATACGTCAATAAAGCGACCTACCTGTTTCGCCGATTCACGACTGCTGGTTGCGGGCCACCGTGTCCAGTTGCCGGCCCAGCAGGCGGATGACCATCTCGAACGGCCAGGCGAACTTGCGCTTGAACCAATAGCCGACACGAATCTCCGGCGAGGTGTAGATCAGGTAGCGGTTGCGGCGGACGCCTTCGAGGATCGCGGTGGCCGCCTTTTCCGGTGTCACCGCGTGCTTCTGGAAACGTTTCTTGAGCCGGACCACGTCCGGGGCGGTCTGGTCGATACCGACGATATCCAGGGTCTGTACCAGGCCGGTGTCCACCGCGCCGGGGCAGGCCAGGCTGACCTTGATGCGGTGCCGGCGCAGGTCGTAGCGCATCGCCTCGCTGATGCCGCGCAGGCCGAACTTGCTGGCGTTGTAGGCGGCGTGCCAGGGCAGGCCGAACAGCCCCGCCGCCGAGGACACCGTCATCACATGGCCGCCCCGGCCGGCCGCCACCATGGCCGGCAGAAAATATTCGAACACGTGCACCGGGCCCATCAGGTTGACGTCCACCAGGGCGCGCCAATGTTTGTGCTGCAGCTTTTCCACCGGCCCCCAGATGGCGATACCGGCGATGTTCATCAGCACGTCCATGCTGCCGTGCCCGGCGTGGATGTCCTCGGCGAACGCCTTGACCGCCGCATGGTCGGCGATGTCCAGGGCGCGGCTCGACGCCACCGAGCCGCCCGCCGTCTCAATCTCGCGAACCGTGTTCTCCAGCGCCTCCCCGTTGATGTCGGTGAGGAACAGGATTGCCCCCCGGCGCGCGCTTTCCAGCGCGGCGGCGCGGCCGATGCCGCTGGCGGCGCCGGTGATAAAACACTTCTTGTTATAGAGATCGGTCATTGCCGGGGCTCCTTGGTGGCACAGTGGCTTTATCCTGCCCTGGCCGTTGCGCGTGGTCCCGTCCGGCTGGGCCATAAATCGGGCGTACCGATCCGCGAACTCCTCACCGTGCGATACTCGAACGCGCCTTTGTCCCGGTCCAGACAGGAGAAACCCGATGACCGCAGTGGAGGATTATCTGCAACCCGAGGGCGGCTGGCGGCAGCCCGTCGAAACGCGCCTGCCACCGCCGCCGCCATCGCAACGGGGCGTCGCGTTCCGCGCTATCTCGGGCGTCAGCAGACTGTTCGGGCGCGAAGAGCTACCGCGCATCTTTCCCGTCTTGAACACCAATCGTCGTCTGTTCTGGCCGTGGCTGTGGTTCGCGTCGCGGCTGATGCCGTTCGGCAGATTGCCCGCCGACCTGCGCGAAAAACTGATCCTGCGCACCGCCTGGCATTGCCGCAGCCGTTATGAATGGGGGCAGCATGTGGAGATCGCGCTATCCGCCGGGGTCTCGGACGCGGACATCGTGGCGCTGGCGACCGGACATGATGACGCCGACCCGAGCCATGCCGCCGCCCTGCGCGCCTGTGACGATCTGTGCCGGGAAAAACTGATCAGCGACGCCAACTGGCAGGTCCTGGCCGGGCACTTCAAGCCCGCCGCGCTGGTGGAGATCACCGTTCTAGTGGGGCATTACGAAATGGTGGCGGGGCTGCTGATCAACAGCGGCATCGACCTGGAGCCGTCCATCGACGCGGTGCTGGCGGACTTTAACCGGCGCGCCCGGGACGTTCGCCTGGCCTAGATATGCTCGCTGTCGCAGCGGCCGTGGTCGGCCAGCGTCTGGATTACGCCGCAGTGGGCGATGTCGCCGCCGGCGCAGTCGCGCAGCATGCGGTCGAGTTCATCGCGCAGCGCCGCCAGGGAGCGGATGCGTGCTTCCACTTCCTGGCGGTGGTGCCGGGTCAGGGCGTCCACGGCGGCGCAGTCCTGGTGGTCGTGGTCGGCCAGGCTGAGCAGCTCGCGGATCGCCTCGATGCTGAAGCCCAACTGCCGGGAGTGGCGAATGAAATGCAGCCGGTCCCGGTGGCGCTCGCCGTAGCGCCGCTGGTTGCCGGCACTGCGCGCCGGCTCGGGCATCAGGCCGATCTTTTCGTAGTAGCGGATGGTCTCCACCTTGCAGTCGGTGGCGCGGCTTAACTCGCCGATTGAAAGCATGCGGCTTCCCTCGTCTATCTGTAGTGACTACAGCTATTTAACCGAAATGGCGAGGTCAGCGAAACCGCCAATCCTGGGCATTGAAATAAGCATCATTTGGTGACATATTTGGTGCTAACCTGACACTTGGAGAGGAGCAGCAGGATGCGGACCACGATCAATATCGATGACGACTTGCTGGCCGAGGCCCAGCGGCTCACCGGCGTTAAGGAACGTACCCAGATTATCCGTGATGCCCTGGTGGCATTGATCGAACGGGAGAGCGCCTTGCGGCTGGCGCGCCTGGGCGGCTCCGAGCCGGATCTGGCGGTGCCCGGGCGCCGCCGGCCATGATTCTGGTGGACACGTCGGTGTGGGTGGACCATCTGCGCGCCGGCGACCGGGAGCTGGCCCGCCTGTTGGAGCGTAACCAGGCGCGGATACACCCCTTCGTGGTCGGCGAGCTGGCCTGCGGCAACCTGAGCCGCCGCCGCGAGGTGCTGGATTTGCTGCGGGGGTTGCCACCGGTGCCGGTCGCGGACCAGGACGAGGTGTTGTTCCTGATCGAGCGGCACGGTCTGATGGGGCGGGGTATCGGTTTCATCGACGCGCATCTGCTGGCCGCAACGCTGCTCAGTCACGCCACTTGTCTGTGGACCCGGGACAAGCGGCTCGCCGAGGTGGCGCGAGACCTGGGCGTGGACGGCGCACCGGGGCCGATGATTCATGATCGGGCTTGACCCTGTAGTGGCTACAGGTATTTCAATTGACATCCTGAGTTCACTGAAAGCAGGACGGGTCCATGAAACCTCGCCTTCGCCGGGCTTTCCGCCATGAAATGGATCTCGCGCGCCTCGCCTATCAGGAAGGCGACTGGCAAGCGGCGTTCCGTCATCTTGAGCGAGCGCACATTATCGGACAACGGTTTATCGGCCCGCACACCCTCGCGCATTGGTGGATGCTGCGAGTGGGGTGGAGACGCAGGGATGCTCGGGAGGTCCGGGGTCAGTTACCGCGACTGGTGGCGGCATTACTGCTGTCACGAATCTGGGTGCCCGCCGGTAACACCGGCGGCGCGGATGTCAGCCCGATCAAGCCGATGCCGATACCCGCTGATCTGGTGGCCCTATTGCGCCGACGGTGATTTTGACGCCATGCGCGCGTTGCCGTACTGTTTCCGCTCTGATTAAGGTGGTGTGCATGTTGAAACGTTGGGTCGCAGCAATGCTGGTTGTGTTCCTGGCCGTTAACGGGCTGGTGGTGGCGGGAGATTCCACCATCCATGCCAGCCATGACACTCCAGGCCTGTCGTTGCACGCCGACGGTGATATTAAAAACGTTTCAGCTGCTTTTCCGATGGACGCCGACGATGGCGGTTATCATGATTGTCACAACCCCGCTTGCTACGCGCCTTTAAGCGCCAGCGTGGCGGGTGCCCACTTCGCTCTTGGCAACACCTGGCCGCCGAATCCGCGTCCGGGCGCAGTGCTGTCTGGGCGCCAACCTCCCGTTCCCCCACCGAATACGGTGTCGTTCTAGCGTACTGAATGACCTCCGGCGTCCCGCGCCGTCGTTTCCCGTATTTGGAGCATAGTTTCATGCATCACCGTACTTTGTGCGGCGGCCTTGCCGTCGTGTTCGGCGGTCTAGTGCTGGTCTGGCCCTTGGCCACCGGCGCCGACACCATCGATTTGAAATCCGTGAATCTGACGACCGTCCTGTCCCGGGTGCTCGAGCGCAACCCTGGTCTGGATGAATACCCCTATCGTTTCCGCGCCGCTGATGCGGCCGTTGTTCAAGCGGGCATCCGCCCCAGTACCGAAGTCTCCCTGGAAGTGGAAAATATCGCCGGCTCCGGGCAATGGGCCGGCACCGACGGTGCGGAAGTCACGTTGGCTTTGAGCCAGACCGTCGAGTTGGGCGGTCAGCGCGACGCCCGGATGGAGAGTGCTCGCCGGGCCGGAGAAGTGAGTCGTCTGGACTACGATCTCGCGCGTCTTGACTTGCTTGGCGAAGCGAACCGGCGCTACTTGGCGCTTGTCGCCGCCGAGCGCCGCGTGACCCTGGCCGAGAAGGCCCTGGGCCTGGCCGGTGACGCCGAACAGGCCGCCCAGCGGCGCGTTGCCGCTGGCGCCGCTCCGTCATCCGAACGGCGTCGTTTGGTGCTGTCCCGGCAGGCGGCGGAACGAGACCTGGAACGGTCCCGCATGGATCGCCGTTCCGCCAGCCAACGGCTTGCTGCCCTGTGGGGAGAGACCGGTGAGCAAGGTTTGCGTGCCGCCGAAGAGCTGCTGCCCTTGCCGGACCTTCCCGGTTTGAAGCAATGGCGCGGACGTCTGGATCAGGCGCCGAGGTTGCGCGAATTCGCTTCTCTAACCCGTCTCGCTGAGGCCCGGGCCCGGTTGGCGCAAGCCAATGGCAGCCGTGACGTACGCTTTTCCGTGGGCGCTCGGCATGATGAATCCAGTGGCGATCAAGCCGCGGTGTTGGGGTTCTCCATGCCGCTTAATCTGAGCAACCCCAATCGTGGTAACGAGGCCCTTCGGCTGGCTGAAGTGGACCTTCTCGAGTCGCGCAGAAGTGCCGCGCGCATCGAGCTGTTGTCGCTGGTGGAGGGCTTGTACCTGGAGCTACAACAACGCCGCACCGAGGTCCGCTCGATTCTGGAGCAATCCCTGCCGGAAGCCCGGCGGCTCTACGAGGAAGTCCAGGCCGGCTATCGTCGCGGGCGCTACAGCGTCCTTGACCTGATTGACGCCGCTCATTCCCGTCTGGCCCTGGAGCGTCGAGTTACCGACCTGGCTGAGGGCTTTCATCAGCAACGCAATGAACTGGAGCGCCTGACCGGCACTTCCCTGGCCGCCGAAGCGCGTGCGCAAGGAGATTCCCAATGAACCGATTTATTCTGAGTGTGTTGTACGCTGGCCTGCTATCTGCTGTCACCACCGGTGCCTGGGCGGCAGGCGCGAGTGGTGGCGATCATGCTGAACGCCAGGAGCGTGAGGGGCCGCACGGGGGACGCCTGCTGGAGAAAAATGAATTCGGTCTGGAGCTGACGATATTTGAAGATGGCGTTCCACCTGAATATCGAGTCTACGCTTACCGGAACGGAAAACCCCTGGACCCGGATCAAGTAGATTTGACCATCAGGCTGGACCGTCTGGGCGGACAGCGAGACCGTATTACCTTTGTCCCGGAGCGTGACTACTTGCTGGGCCAACAGCCAGTGGCCGAACCGCATTCCTTTGATGTCACCGTGGAAGCCAGCCTGGACGGAGAGACGTATCAGTGGCGTTTCGAAAACCATGAAGGCCGCACCCTTATCCCTGAACGTCTGGCGAAAGCCTCCGGTCTCGGTACCGAAATCGCCGGTGAGCGAACCCTGGAGCGCACGCGCCAGGTCACCGGCCGGGTCGAAGCAGATCCAGACAAACTATACCGGGTCACCGCCCGCTATCCGGGCACGGTTGAGCGGGTGCTGGTGTCGGTGGGCGACCGGGTAAAAAAAGGCCAGCCGCTGGCGCGGGTGGAAGCCCGGGAGAGCCTCACCCTGCAGACGGTGACCGCACCGGCGGATGGCGTGATTACAGAGCGCTTTCTGAACGCCGGAGCGGCCACCAGCGGCGAACCAATTGTTGAGATCGGCGATTTCTCCACCCTTTGGCTGGAGCTGCATCTGTTCCCTCGTGATCTGGACGCTGTGTCCCCAGGGCAGGCTGTGCGCCGAGCGGACGACGCTACTGTGTTGGGCGCAGTGGATTACCTGTACCCCCGAGCTGACGAGGACAGTCAGGTCACCCGGGCGCGGGTAGTGGTCAACGACCCACCCGCCGATCTGCGCCCTGGCATGTTGATTGGTGCCCAGGTGGTGATTGAAAAGAAGACGGTGCCGTTGGCGGTACGCCGGGAAGCGATTCAGAGTTTCCGCGACATGCCGGTAGTGTTTGCCCGCTTCGATGAAAAGTATGAAGTGCGGATGATCAAACAAGGCATGAGTGGCGCGGATTACGTGGAAGTCACCGGTGGTTTGGAGCCAGGCACCGAATACGTGACTGAAAACAGTTTCCTAATCAAGGCCGACGTCCTTAAAGACGGCGCCACTCACGGCCACTAAGTGCTTAAGCACTAAGGAGATCTCATGATCGATGCTTTCGTGGGCTTGGTGGTCCGCCGGCGCTGGTTGGTGATGGCGCTGACCGCGTTGCTGGTGTTGGTGGGCATACGTAGCGCCGTGCAATTACCCATCGACGCGGTACCCGACATCACTAATGTCCAGGTGCAAATTAATACCAGTGCGCCAGGCTACTCGCCACTGGAATCGGAACAACGTATCACCTATCCGGTGGAAACGGCGATGGCCGGGCTGCCTAATCTCGACTACACGCGCTCGGTATCCCGATACGGTTTGTCACAGGTCACGGTAGTGTTCGAGGAGGGCACCGACCTGTACTTCGCCCGCCAGCGGGTGGCGGAAAAACTGCAAAGCGTGCGCGGGCAACTGCCCGAAGGCATGGAACCGGAGCTCGGTCCCATTGCCACCGGACTGGGTGAAATTTTCATGTACACCGTGGAAGCCGACCCGGGCGCCCGCAACGAGGAGGGTGAGCCCTACGACGCGGAAGACCTGCGTACCCTGCAGGACTGGGTGGTGCGGCCTCAGTTAATGCTGGTGGACGGCGTTACAGAGGTGAACACCATTGGCGGCTTCCAGCGCCAATATGAAGTGGCGCCGGACCCGTCGAGGCTGATCGCCCACGAACTGAGTTTGAGAGATCTGTCAGCGGCCTTGCGCGACAACAATTTAAACCTCGGTGCTGGTTATTTGGAACGCAACGGCGAGCAGTGGCTGGTGCGTTCCCCGAGCCAGGTGGCGAGCCTGGATGAGATCGCTGAGATCGTCGTGGCGCGACGCGGTGATACCGTGATACGTGTGGCGGACGTGGCGGAAGTCCGCTTCGGTAAAGAGCAGCGCACCGGCGCGGCCACCCGCAACGGTGAGGAAGTAGTGCTCGGTACCACCTTCATGCTGATCGGCGAAAACAGCCGGGAAGTGGCCAAGTCGGTAGCGGAACGTCTTCAGGAGGTTAATCGTTCCTTACCCGACGGTGTGCGTGCCGAGCCGATGTACGATCGCACCTCTCTGGTCGAAAAAACCATCGCCACGGTGGAGAAAAACCTGTTCGAAGGCGCGTTGCTGGTGGTCGTGGTGCTGTTCGCCCTGCTGGGCAACTTCCGTGCCGCCCTGATCACCGCCGCGGTCATCCCATTGAGCATGTTGTTCGCGCTCACCGGCATGGCGGCCAACCGGGTCAGTGGCAATCTGATGAGCCTGGGCGCCATCGATTTCGGCTTGATCGTCGACGGTGCCGTGATCGTGGTGGAGAACTGTCTGACCGGTCTGGCGGCGGCTCAGAAGCACCATGGGCGTTTGCTCACTTTGAAAGAGCGTTTGGACACCGTCACCCGGGCCACCCGGGAAGTGTTCAAGCCCAGTGCCTTTGGGGTGTTCATCATCATGGTGGTATACCTGCCGATCTTCGCGCTCACCGGCGTAGAAGGGAAGATGTTCCACCCCATGGCATTCACCGTGGTAGCGGCGCTTACCGGGGCGCTGATTTTATCGGTGACCTTCGTGCCGGCCGCCGTCGCCCTGTTTGTACGA
Organism: Alloalcanivorax venustensis ISO4; assembly: GCF_015356855.1. Lineage (GTDB taxonomy): Bacteria > Pseudomonadota > Gammaproteobacteria > Pseudomonadales > Alcanivoracaceae > Alloalcanivorax > Alloalcanivorax venustensis. The sequence goes on along the minus strand of NZ_ARXR01000001.1, from coordinate 137,299 downwards.
GGTCGGGTGGGCCATCAGGATAACCCGGTGATGCGGGTGGCGCGGCGACTTTACCAGCCGGCTCTGGATGTCGCTCTGCGTGCTGCGGTGCCGGTATTGCTGGTGGCGGGGGTGTTGGTTGTTGCCAGCGGAGTCCTGGCGACCCGACTGGGCACCGAGTTCATCCCGCAGTTGGATGAGGGCGATGTGGCGGTCCACGCGCTGCGCATCCCCGGCACCAGCCTGAGCCAGGCATTGGAGATGCAGGAACAGGTGGACCGCCGTTTCCTGGAATTCGACGAGGTGGACAAGGTGTTCGCCAAGCTAGGCACCGCCGAGGTGGCCACCGACCCGATGCCGCCCAATGTGGCGGACACCTTTGTGATTCTGAAGCCCCGTGACCAATGGCCGGACCCGGATCGGCCCAAAGCGGATTTGGTGGCCGCCATGGCCGAGGCGGCGGAAACGCTGCCGGGCAACAAGTACGAGTTCACTCAGCCGATTCAGATGCGTTTCAATGAGCTGATCGCAGGGGTGCGCGCGGATTTGGCGGTGCGCTTTTACGGCGATGATCTGGCTCAACTGGAAGCGCTGGGTGAGCAGGCGGTATCGGTGATCAACAGGGTGCCCGGCGCCGCCGACGCCCGTCTGCAGCCGCTCTCAGGCCTGCCGGTGCTCACTGTTACACCGGACCGGGAAGCATTGGGCCGCTACGGTCTTAATGCCTCGACCGTACAGCGGACGGTGCGTGTCGCGGTGGGCGGCGAGACCTTGGGTACCGTATACCAGGGTGACAGCCGCTTCCCGTTGCGTTTGCGCTTGCCGGCGGAGAACGTGGCGGATCTGGACACCCTGAAGCGGCTTCCGATAGCGGTGCCCGGAGGTCATGACCCCGGCTATGTGCCGCTGGAAGAAGTGGCGGAGGTGGCGTTGACGCCGGGGCCTAACCAAATCGATCGCGAGAACGGCAAGCGTAATGCCATTGTATCCGCCAACGTGCGGGGCCGGGACCTGGGCTCATTTGTCGAGGATGTGCGGACGGCGGTTCGTGAGGAGATTGATCTGCCCACCGGTTATTGGGTGGACTATGGCGGTACCTTTGAGCAGCTGCAGTCCGCCTCCCGGCGTTTGGCCATCGTGGTGCCGCTTTCGCTATTGCTAATCTTCGCGTTGTTGTATGGGGCGTTCGGCAGCGCTCGCGATGCGCTGATTATTTTTACCGCCATTCCCCTGTCGCTGACCGGGGGCGTGCTGGCCCTGTGGGCACGCGACATCTCCCTGTCGATCTCCGCCGGGGTCGGGTTTATTGCCCTGTCCGGTATTGCCGTGCTCAATGGCGTGGTGATGCTGTCTCATATCAAGGATCTGATGGCGGAGGGCATGCCATTGCGGGACGCGGTGCGTGAGGGCGCGCTGCGCCGCCTGCGACCAGTGCTGATGACTGCTTTGGTAGCGGGGCTTGGTTTCGTGCCGATGGCCTTCAACACCGGCATCGGCTCGGAAGTGCAGCGTCCTCTGGCCACCGTTGTGGTTGGAGGGATCGTCACCGCTACCCTGCTTACTCTGGTGGTATTGCCGGCGCTGTACAGCCGGTTTGGCCGCAAAACGGTTGAACAAGTTTAACCTGGACCTTAACCCGAAACAGGGCGCCACCGTTTGGGCGCCCCGTCAGTATGATATGGGATTGACGATGAACTACTGGCCGTGCCTGTGCGTCGCCGGTACCGGTCGAGGACCAGGCCGAAGTCCTCTTTCTGATCGGGCTTGACCCTGTAGTGGCTACAGGTATTGGAATGTGCGGAAACGGATCGAAGGAGCCGGCCAGTGCACACCCATCACCATCATGACCATGCTCACCCGCACGGCGCGCCAAAGGATTTCGGGCGCGCCTTCGTGATCGCCATCACCCTGAACCTGGGGTTCACGGCGGTGGAATTCGTGTACGGCTTCCTCGCCCAATCCTCGGCATTGATGGCCGACGCCGGGCATAACCTGTCCGATGTGCTGGGCCTGGTGCTGGCCTGGGGCGGGGCGATGCTGGCGCGCAAAGCGCCGGACAGCCGCTTTACCTTCGGGCTGCGCGGCAGCTCGATTCTGGCGGCGCTGGCCAACGCCATGTTCCTGCTGATCGCCTGCGGCGCCATCGGCTGGGACGCCATCCGGCGGCTCGCCGATCCGCCGGAAGTGGCGTCGGTGACCGTTATGGTGGTAGCGGGCATCGGTGTTCTGATCAACCTGGCGTCGGCCTGGTTATTCGCCAAGGGCAGCAAGGGCGATTTGAATATCCGCGGTGCTTTCCTGCATCTGGCCGCCGACGCGGCGGTGTCGGTGGGCGTGGTGCTGGCCGGTCTGGCGATACTCTATACCGGCTGGAACTGGCTTGATCCGGTGACCAGCCTGCTGATCACCGTGGTGATCGTTATCGGCACCTGGGGTTTGCTGCGCGAATCCCTGAAGCTGATCCTCAATGCGGTGCCCGCGAACATCGACCTCGCCGAGGTGGACGCCTGGCTTCGGCACCAGCCCGGCGTCAGCGACATCCACGACCTGCACATCTGGGGCATGAGCACCACGGAGAGCGCGCTGACCGTCCATCTGGTGATGCCGGACGGTTTCCCCGGCGACGCCTGGCTGGACCGGGTGGCGGAGGGGCTGCATGACCATTTCGGCATCGCCCACAGCACTTTGCAGGTGGAGCGCGGCGACCGCGCCCACGTTTGTGTGCTGCACGCTTCCCATTGACCACCGCAGCGGAGGAGATCGACATGGCATGTTGCGAACCGGAATTGAACCACCAGGCGCCCGCCGCCTATCGAAACGTATTGATCGCGGTGCTCGCGATCAATCTGGTCATGTTCGCCGTGGAAGCGGCGGTGGGCCTGTTCTCTGGCTCGCGGGCACTGCGCGCCGATGCCCTGGATTTCCTGGGTGACGCCGCTACCTACGGCATCACCCTTTGGGCGCTGGGGCAATCCCTGACCTGGCGATTTCGCGCCGCCCGTATCAAGGGCTTCTCGCTGCTGCTGCTGGGGTTGCTGGTGCTGGCGGACAGCTTGGTAAGCCTGATAACCGGGGCCGCGCCCCCCGGGGTGATGATGTCCGGCATCGGCGCCTTGGCGCTGGTGGCCAACCTCACCAGCCTGATGCTGCTGGTACGCTACCGCCAGGGTGACGCCAATATCCGCTCCGCCTGGCTGTGCACGCGCAATGATGTGCTCGCTAATATATCGGTGATCGTCGCCGGCCTGCTGGTGCTGGCCAGCGGCAGCCACTGGCCGGACGTGCTGGTGGCGATGGCGATTGCCGGTTTGTTCTGCCATAGCGCGGTGTCCATTCTGCGCCAGGCCAATGCCGAACAGAGGGCCGGGCAACGTGACGGGCCGGGCCCCGGTGGTGACGGCTGCGGCCCGGCGCGTTAGTCTGCCCGGCATTTCCGCTCCAACGGCATCGTCATGAGTTTTAAAAACGAAGACCTGATCGCTGTCTGTCAGCGCACCATGCCTTTCGGTAAATACCAGGGCAGGCCGTTGATCGATCTGCCCGAATCCTACCTGCTGTGGTTCGCCGACCGCGGCTTTCCCCGCGGCGAACTGGGCCGTCTCATGGCCCTGGCGATGATTCTCAGCGTGGAAAATCTCAAGCATCTGGTAACGCCGTTCCGCGAGTGAGCGGCGGGCGTGCACGGTGGTTGGCGGTTTGACGCATATTCTTTGCATCTTTTACCGGTACCTTTGAGGTCGACGCATTCTTTTCTGGGCAGAGTATTCGGGCAGGGTCATGACACGCTGGATCAAACGTCGTTTGCTAATCGTTTCGCTGGTGGTCCTGGCCGCGCTGGCCGCGTCCTGGTGGTGGCTGTCGGGTAACGGCGCCACGGACGGGCAGTGGCAGACCGCCCGGGTCCAACCCGCCGACATCGAGGATCTGGTGACCGCCCTCGGCACCCTGGAGCCCTACGATTACGTGGACGTGGGCGCCCAGGTGTCCGGCCAGCTGGAAAAGCTGCACGTGGATCTCGGCGATAAAGTCGAAAAGGGCCAGCTGCTGGCGGAAATCGATGCCTCGGTGCAGGAGTCGCAGGTGCAGGCGGGCCTGGCGCAACTGGACGCCCTGCGCGCGCAACTGGAGCAGCAGCGCGCCGAGCTGGAACTGGCGCAGGTGCAGTTCGACCGCCAGGAGCGGCTGCGCCAGGCCGACGCCACCAGTGATGACGCCTGGCAGACCGCCAAGGCCACCCTGGCCACCACCCGCGCCCAGATCAAAGTGCTGCAGGCACAGATCGACCAGACCCAGTCCGGCCTTGAGGGCGACCAGGCGACCCTCGGCTACGCCAAGATCTACGCCCCCCGCGACGGCACCGTGGTGACCCTGGATGCCCGCGAAGGGCAAACCCTCAACGCCAACCAGACCGCGCCGATTCTGATGCGCGTCGCCGATCTCTCCACCATGACCGTGTCCACGGAGGTCTCCGAGGCGGACGTGGACCGGCTGGAGATCGGCATGCCGGGGTACTTCTCCACCCTGGGCAACAGCGCCGTGCGTTATGACAGCACGCTGCGCCAGGTGCTGCCGACCCCGGAAGTGGTCAATAACGTGGTGCTCTACACCGCCGAGTTCGATGTGGCCAACCCGGACAACGCCTTGATGTCGGGGATGACCGCCCAGGTGTTTTTCGTGGTGGAGTCCGCCGAGGGGGCGCTCAGCGTGCCCGCGTCGGCGGTGAAGAGCGGCGCCGACGGTCAGTACGTGGAGGTGCCCGCCGGCAAGGGCCGGCTGGAAAAACGTCCGGTGAAAACCGGCGTCACCGACCGGGTGCGCGTGCAGATCACCGACGGGCTCGCCGAAGGCGACACCGTGGTGATCGGTAAGGTGCAGGCGCAAACCGAGGACGAGCCGCGCCGCCGGGGTCTGTTCTGATGGCGGATCAGACGCCGCGGGCGCCGCTGATCGAGCTGCGCGACATTCGTAAACGCTTCCCCGGCGGTGATGAGGACGTGGAGGTGCTGCACGGCATTTCGCTGACCATCGAGGCCGGTGAATGCGTGGCGATCATGGGCAGCTCCGGTTCCGGCAAATCCACCCTGATGCATCTGCTCGGCTGCCTGGACCGGGCCAGCGAGGGCGAGTACCGCTTCGCCGGCCAGGACGTCAACGCCATGGACCACCAGGAACTGGCCTGGCTGCGCCGGGAAATGTTCGGCTTCGTGTTCCAGAGCTATCACCTGATCGGCACCGCCAGCGCCTGGGAAAACGTGGCGTTGCCGGCGATCTACGCGGGCATGCACCGCGATGAACGCAAGGCCCGCGCCCAGGCCCTGCTCACCGATCTGGGTCTGGGCGAGCGCCTCGACCATCGGCCCAACCAGTTGTCCGGCGGTCAGCAGCAACGGGTGTCCATCGCCCGGGCATTGATGAACGGCGGCCGCGTGATCCTCGCCGACGAGCCCACCGGCGCCCTCGACAGCCAGAGCGGCGAGGCGGTGATGGCCCACCTCACCGGGCTCGCCGACCGGGGCCACACGGTGATCCTGATCACCCACGACCCGGAAGTGGCGGCCCACGCGGACCGCATCATCGAGCTGCACGACGGCAACATCGTTGCCGACACCCGCCATCGGCCGGCCCGCGCCACCGCCGAGACCCCCTCCGCCCTGGCGCCGCCGGCGGAGTCCGGCCTGCCGGAGCCCGGTGAGATCCCCGAGGCGGTGACCATGGCGCTGCGCTCGCTGCGCGCCAACTGGCTGCGCACCCTGCTGACGCTGCTCGGCATCGTGATCGGCGTGGGCGCCGTGGTGGTGATGCTGGCCATCGGCCAGGGCGCCAAACAGGATGTGGTGGCGCGCATCGGCGATATGGGCACCAACCTGCTGGTGATCCGCCCGGACCGGGGCCAGCAGCGTAGCGCCGACGGCGTGGTGGCGACCCTGGTGCCCGAGGACGCCAAAGCGCTGGAAAGTCTGCCCAATGTGCGGGTGGCGGTGCCGGAGATTTCCGGGTCCGCCACCGCCCGCGCCCTGGGCCGGGACGTCACCACCTCGGTGAAGGCGGTGTCTTCCGCGTACCCGACCCTGCGCGACTGGGAGCGCTCCGCGGGCATCTTCTTCAACGCCGACGACGAAGCCCGCTACGCGCCGGTGGCGGTGATCGGCGAAACCGTGCGCCAGAATCTGTTCCCGGACACCGACCCGCTGGGGCAGTTCGTGCTGCTCAACAGCATCCCGTTCCAGGTGATCGGGGTGATGGGCGAGCAGGGCGCCACCAACTGGGGCGACGACCAGGACGACGTGGTGTTCGTGCCGCTCTCCACCGGCACCCTGCGGCTGTTCGGCCAGAACTATCTGCGCTCGATCACCCTGGCCGTGGAGAACATGGACGCCATCGACGCCACCGAGCAGGCGGCGGTGGATCTGCTGGTACAGCGCCACGGCACCAAGGACGTGCGGGTGTTCAATATGGCGTCCTTGCTGGACATGATTTCCGACACCCAGAACACCCTTACCATGCTGCTCGGCTCGATCGCGGCGATCTCGCTGTTGGTGGGCGGCATCGGAGTGATGAACATCATGCTGGTGAGCGTCACCGAACGTATCCATGAAATCGGCATCCGCATGGCCACGGGCGCCCGCCAGCGCAATATTCTCCAGCAGTTCCTCACCGAGGCGGTGGTGGTGTCCGCGCTGGGCGGCATCATCGGCGTGCTCGGCGGCGTCGCCGTGGGCCTGCTGTTGAAGGTGCTCGGCCTGCCGATTCTGTTTTCCGCCACGGTGGCCGCGGCGGCCTTCCTGTGCGCCGCGGTGATCGGCCTGGTGTTCGGGTTCGCGCCGGCGTTGAAGGCGGCACGGCTCAATCCGGTGGAGGCGCTCTCCAATGAGTAAAACAGCCAGCAAGTTGAAAGTTGCCAGTTGCAAAGGGGCGGTCCTGGCGGTGGCCCTCGGCGCCCTGATGGTATCCGGGTGCGCGGTGCGGTCCGGGCTGGAGACCCCGGAACCGGAGGCGCCGGCGCAGTGGGAGAATCAGATTGCCGACAGCCGCGCGGCGGTGAGCAACCCGGCCTGGTGGCAGGGCTTCGGCAGCGATGAACTGAACCAGCTGGTGGCCCGCTCGCTGAGCGACAACACCGATCTGCGCGCCGCCGCCGCCCGCGTGCTGCAGGCCGAGGGCCGGTTGCAGCAGGCCGGTTCGTCGCTGTTCCCGAGCCTGTCCCTGGACGGCGGCGCGTCCACCTCCGGCACCTTCGGCGGCACCAGCAGCGACAGCTTCCAGCTGCGCGCCAACGCCAGCTACGAGCTGGACCTGTGGGGCCGGCTGCGCAACAACAAGGCGGTCGCCGAAGCCAACCTGGAGGCCAGCCGCTTCGACCGCGACAGCGTGCGCCTGACGGTGCTGGCCAGCGTCGCCAACACCTGGCTGCAGTGGCGCTATCTGGAGGAGCGCCTGGCCCTGGCCGAGGACAGCCTGGCGCTGGCCGAGCGGGTGCTGGAACTGGTCGAGGCCAAGGTGCGTTACGGCGCGGTGTCGCCCCAGGACCTGGCCCAGCAGCGCACCCTGGTGGCCAACCAGCGCGCCGCCCTGCCGGACCTGCGCCAGCAGGCGCGGGAAACCCGCTACGCGCTGGCGGTGCTGGTGGGCGACACGCCCCAGGGCTTTCTGCTGTCGGACGGCGGGCTGGATGAACTGACCGTGCCCGAGATCGAGTCGGGGCTGCCCGCCGAAGTGCTGGCGCAGCGCCCGGACGTGGGCCGGGCCCTGGCCAATCTGATGGCCGCCGACTACGGCGTGGCGGTGGCGCGCAGCGCCTATTGGCCGTCATTGAGCCTCACCGGCGGCGCCGGCTACGCCAGCAGCTCGTTGAGTGATCTGTTCGACGGCGACGCGGTCTACAGCCTGGCGGCCTCCCTCAGCCAGCTGTTGTTCGACGGCGGCCAGGTGCGCGGCGAGAACACCACCGCCCGCGCCGCCTGGCTGGAGCAGGTGGCCACCTACCGGGGCGTGCTGCTCACCGCGCTGTCCGAGGTGGACCAGAGCCTGGGCAGCATCAACGCCCTGGAACAACAGGACCAGTTCTTCCGCGAAGCGCTGGCCCAGGCGCGCCGCAGTTTTGAAATCGCCGAGGTGCGCTATCGCGAAGGCGACATCGAGCTGACCTCGGTGTTGGACGCACAGACCAGCCTCAACAACGCGCGCCGGAACATGCTCGATCAGCGTTACAACGAACTGCTCGCCAGGGTGACCCTGTACCGGGTTCTGGGCCAGGGCCTGGCCGGTTTCCCCGAGGCGCCCTGAGGGGCGCCCGCCAAACGCCGCCGTTCCGCTATACTCCCGCCATGTCCGTACCGCTTGTCTATCATCCGTCCTACTGTTTTCCGTTTCCCGGCCGGCACCGCTTTCCGATGGAAAAGTTCCGGCTGCTGCACGAACGGCTGCGCGACAGCGGCGTCGCCGGCGCGGCCAATCTGCACCGTCCGGGGCGGGCGCGTCCGGCGCTGCTGTCGCTGGCGCACTGCCCGGAGTATCTCGACCGCTTTCTCGGCAACCGACTCGGCGAGCGGGAAGCCAAACGCATGGGCCTGCCCTGGAGTGAAGACCTGGTCCGGCGCACCTGCATCGCGCCCATGGGCACTCTGCTCACCGCCCAGCTGGCGTTGAAGCACGGCATTGCCTGCCACCTGGCCGGCGGCACCCACCACGCCCACTATGACTTCGGCTCCGGCTTCTGCATTCTCAATGATCTGGCGATCACCGCCCGGGCGTTGCGCGCCGGCGGGCTGGTGAAGCGGGTGCTGATTTTTGATTGCGACGTGCATCAGGGCGACGGCACCGCCGCCATCCTCGCCGGCGATCCGGAGCTGTTCACCTGCTCGATTCACTGCGAGAAAAACTTCCCCACCCGCAAGAGCCGCAGCGATCTTGACGTCGGCTTGCCCGTGGGACTGGAAGATGACGGCTACCTGGCGGTGGTCGAGGAGACACTGTCCGACCTGCTGCGGCAGCTACAGCCGGACCTGGTGCTGTACGATGCGGGGGTGGACGTGTACGCCGGCGACCCGCTGGGCCGGCTCGCGGTCAGCCTGACCGGGCTGGCCGAGCGCGAGCGCCGGGTGCTGACGCTGTGCCGGGAGCACGGCGTGCCCGTGGCCACGGTGATCGGCGGCGGCTACGACGACGACCGGCCGGCCCTGGCCCGGCGCCATGCCCTGGTCGTGGAAGCGGCCCACCAATTGTGGAGGCAGTAATGAGCAAAGCTCTGTTGATCATGGCCCACGGCAGCCGTGCCGAAGCCGCCAACGACGAATTCCGTTTGCTGGTGGAGCAGGTGGCCGAACAAAGCCACGACTATGTGGCGGTGCTGCCCTGTTTCCTGGAGCTGGCGCGGCCGTCACTCATGGACGCGCTGCAGCAGATCGAACACCAGCCGGTGGAGACCGTGCAGGTGTACCCGCTGTTTTTTAACAAGGGCAAGCACGTGTCCCGGGATATTCCCGACCAGGTGGAGGAGGCCCGCCAGCGTCACCCGCACCTGCGTATCGAGCTGCTGGAATACTTCGGCAACGCCGGCGGCCTGGTGTCTTTGGTGCGCGACCACATCGACGCCCAGAGCTAGCGGGCCCGCCCTAGAAGGTTCTGGCGATAATCAGGCCGCCCCACAGCAGATTGCGGTCGGCCGCCCCTTCGCGCACTTCCGACGTGTGGCCGCGCAGTACATAGCTGAGCCGCCAGCCACTGGCGAACGACTGGGTATAGCCGAGCCAGGCTTCCACGATCATGTGGTTCAACTGATCAGAATCGTAGGTCACTTCGCTGTCGCGGAACTGGCCCTGAAGAAACACGTTGTAGCCCCGCGCCACCACGGCGGCGCCACCCCACAGATAGCTTTCCGCCCGCGCCGGCCCGCCGTTGCCGCGCGCCGCGCCGTCGCCATAACTGGCCAGCTCCGGATTGAAACGCCACCAGGGGTCGGCGATGCGCCCGCCCCGGAAGCTCAGGCTCCAGCGCGCCTCGGTGAGATAGCCGGCGGACGCCTGCAGGGTGCTTTTCACTTCCAGGTTGGATGACGAGACCGCCAGGTATTTCTGCCGCGCCACCGTGTAGCGGGCGGTGGGTTCGCCGCCTTCGCTGACCTGGTGCTTCCAGCCGTCGGCGTGTTCGCTGCCGATCACCTTGTGCACCGCGTTCTGGCCGTTACCGACGATCGCCAGGCCGAGGGCGCCGACGGTCAGGCTGCTGTGCCAGGCCACGTTTTCGCGCGGGTCGATGCGCACCCGTGATTGCGACAGGTAGATCAGGCTGGCGTAGGGGCGGTCGTTGTACACCGGCTTGGACGCCGCCTTGTCTTCCGGGGTAAAGCCGAACAGCCCGAACTCGACGCTGTGGCCCTCGACGCGTTGCGCCGCGCGGCCATCCACGCCGAACAGCCCGTCCAGGGCGCCCAGCACCGGGTTCAGTGAGTACCAGGCATCGCGGGCGTCCCGGCCGGTGTAGGAGACGCTCAGGCCATAGGTGTAGTCCTGGTCCCGGTGCGAGGGCACCAGGGCGTCGTTGTCGAAGGCGAACGACCAGCTTTCCTTGTCCGCTTCGCGCTTCGGCTCGGGCCGGGGGCGGCGCGGCGTCCGTTCCTCGTGTTCCAGTAGCGCCAGTTGTATCCGGCCGGCGGGCTCCACGGCCGGGTCCGGGGAAGCCGTTTGGGGTTGCGCCAGGGCGGTGGGGGCCACGCCCAGGGCGATCAGGAAAACGGCCGTTCGCAGCAGGCCGTTGTCGGGGTGCGCGCCCCACCCTGGGGCGGCGTCATCAGATGCATTGTTCATCGTTCTCCGTTCCGCAGAAATTCGCCGTTATCGGGGCGCTACCCTAAGAGCGCGCCCCGTTTCGGCGGTAGGTCAAAACTGGCGCTTTCTTGCCTGTTTCTGCGGAACGGTTTTGTTTTTTGGCGTGGTTCTATCAACGCAGCCGATAGGTGAGCGACGCCGTCACGCTGCGCTCGGCGCCGAAATAGCAGTAATTCAGCGAGTAGCAGGACGCCACGTACTCCTTGTCCAGAAGGTTGTTGGCGTTGAGGCGCGCGCTCAGGCCGCGCACGCCCAGTTGCCCGAAGTCGTAGCCGATGGACGCGTCCATCAGTGTGTAGGACGGCACGTTCAGAGTGTTGGCGCGGTCCGCTTCGATGCCGGACAGGTAGCGCGCGCCGAGCCCCACATCCAGGCCGCTCAGGGCGCCGCCGTTGAACCGGTAGTGGCCCCAGACGCTGGCCTGGTTGCGCGGTGCCTGATTGACGCGGTTGCCTTCGATGTCCTCTTCCGCTTCCACGTATTCAATGTCGGTATAGGTGTAGCTGGCTTGCAGCCGCAGCCGGTCGGTGACCTGGCTCTGGGCGTCCAGCTCCACACCTCGCGAGCGGACCTCGCCCACCGGTACATAGACCGCCGCCTGGGGTTCGCGGATCGCCAGGTTCTCCTGGTTGATATGGAACAGCGACAGCGTGTAAAGCCCCCGGCCCTGGCGGGGCTGGTATTTGAGGCCGGTTTCGTACTGGCTGCCTTCGGTGGGCTCCAGCGGGTCGCCGTCGGCGTCGGTGTAGACGCTGGGGTTGAACGATTCGGAATAACTCACATAGGGCGCCAGGCCGTTGTCCATCCGGTACAGCGCGCCGGCGCGGCCGCTGAACTGGTCGCGGTCCTGGCTGGAACGGGCGCCGGTGTCGGTGTTCACGTTGGCGGTGCGCACCCAGTCCTGGCGGCCGCCCAGCGAAAAACGCCAGTTGTTCAGAGCGATCTGGTCCTGAATATACACACCGGTCTGGATCAGTTTGCGCTCATGCAGCACCGGGTCGGTGATCGCCAGCGGCGCGGCGCCGTATTGCGGATCGAAGGCGTCGATCGCCGGGAAGCTGCCGGAGCTCCAGGCGGCGTCCACATCACGGTGCTGGTAGTCGACGCCCACCAGCAGGGTGTGCCGCAGCGCGCCGGTGGCGAACAGGCCCTGCAGTTGATTGTCCACGGTGTAGGCATCCAGTTGTTCATCGGCGCCGGAGTAGAAGCGGCTCAGTTGGTCGGTGTTGCCCACCCAGGCAAAGCTGTACACCTGCTGCAGGTCCACGTCGCTGGTCAGGTAACGGAAATTCTGCTGCGCACTCCAGGCGTCGTTGAAGAAATGGCGCAGCTGGTAGCCGACCATTTTTTCCGTGCGCGAGAATTGCTCGTAGGCGGGCTCGCCTTCGAAAAACCGGTTGGAGATATAGCGGCCGTTGCGGGGGTACAGCGTGCCCTCGGCGGGCACGCCGCTGTGGCTGCCGCCTTGCGGGTCATCCTGGAAATAGGCCATCAGATCCAGGGTGGTGTTGTCACCCAGGTCCAGGGCCAGCGACGGCATGATCGCCCGGCGCTTGTGCTCCAGGTGGTCGAACTGGGTGTCACCCTGGTCGGTCAGCCCCACCACCCGGTAGGCGGCGCCGTCGCCCAGCGGCCCGGTGAAATCGAAGGCGGCGCCGCGGTACTGGTTATTCCCGGCGCTGAAGGTGACCTCCTGGCGGGTTTCGAATAGCGGTTTTTTACTGGTCAGATTGACCAGCCCGCCCGGTGACGCCCGGCCGTACAACACCGAGGTCGGCCCTTTGACGATCTCCACCCGCTCCAGAAAGTAGGGGTCGATCTGCATGGAGCTGAAGGTGCCGCCGTCGCCCATGGTCTTCAGGCCGTCCAGATAAATATTGTCGATGCTGTCGTCGGAGAAGCCGCGCAGCACCACATAGTCGTAGCGCTGGGAGGCGCCGATCTGCTCGGTGAATACGCCGGGGGTGTAGCGCAGCGCCTGCTGCACGGTTTCCGAGCCCTGTTCCTCCACTTGCTCGCGGCGCACCACGTTGATCGTCTGCGGCGTTTCCAGCGTCGGGGTGTCGATCTTGGTGGCCACCTGGGCGGAAACCGCCACCGGCGCCAGCGTCCCGCTGGTGGTGGGCGCCGGCTCCAGGGTGACGCTGCCATCGTCGTTGCGGCGGTGGCGCAGGCCGCTGCCGGCCAGCAGCCGGGTCAGTGCCTGGTCGATGGCGTAATCGCCGGACAGCGCCGGGCTCCTTTTGCCGGCGGTGATGGTGGCGTCGTAGATCAACTGCACGCCGGTGTCCTCGGCCAGTTCGGCCAGGGCGGCATCCAGCGGTTGCGCGGCAATATCCAGCGTGGCTGCCCGGGCACTGGCCAGCAAGGTGAGACCGGCGAGCAGCATGGCCGCGCGCAGGGTGTGTTTCATCAGGGGCATCATTGGTCCTCTCTGTTCGGATGCAAATACAAACCATTTGCGATCTGGTGCCAGGGAAGACGAAACCGCCACCGGTTTCTGAACCAGGCGCTCTTCAGGGGCCGTCTGAAAGCACCACCACGCCGGGCAGGCGCCGCACGGTGAGAGGCAGGGTCTGGCTCAAGGCGCCGAGGGCGGCGTCCGGATTCCTGATATTCAGGACACCGCTGAAGCGGCGTCCGCCGAGCTCGTGGTCCAGTAGCAGCAAGCGGTCGGGATGGTGCGGGGCCAGCTCCCGGAGAATCTCCTTTAGCGTCTGGTCGCGGAACACCAGCCGGCCCTCCAGCCAGGCGAGCGCGCGGTCCACGTCCACGCGGCGAGGGTTGCCCAGGTGACCGCGTGTCCATTCGACCTGCTCGCCGGCCCGCAACGTCAGCCGGCGGCCCGCGCCGCCGGCGACCACCTCGCCCTCCGCCACCGTGAGGCGCACCCGGTCGCCGTCGTCCCGTCGCAGTTCGAAGCGGGTGCCGGTGACCCGCACCCGCGCGTCACCGGCGTCCACCAGGAAGGGCCGGTGCGGGTCATGGGCTACCTGGAAGTAGGCACGCCCGCGCAGCAGCGTGATCCGGCGCTGGTGGCCGGTCAGGTGCAGGTCGATGGCGCTGTCGCCGGCCAGGGTCACCCGGCTGCCATCGTCCAGGGTCAGCAAACGCTGTTCCCCGGCGGCGGTGCGCTGGTCCGCACCCCACACCCGCCAGGGCAGCTGTGCCGCCGACACGACCACCAGCAGCAGTAGCGCCGCCGCCAGCCAGGCCCGGCAATGACGCAGGGCGCGACTGATGTACTTACCCGCCATGCGCTCGGAGACACCCAAACGGGCGCCGATTTCCCGCTGGGTCAGGCCTTCCAGGCGGTGCCACAGCAGCGCCTGACGGACCGGCTCGGGGAGCTCGGTCAGCGCCGCCTGGACTCCGGCCAGGGTCTGGGCGCTGCTCGCCGCCGCTTCCGGCGTGGGGGCCTCGCTTTCCAGCCGCAGAGCCGGGTCGTGAAGGGCCACGGTCGCCGGCCGGGCGTGTTGCTGGCGCAGGTGATCGATTAACAGATTACGGGCGATACGGAACAGGAAGGCGCGCGGGTTTTGCAGCGGGGCACCGCCGTCGGCGCGCTCCAGACGCCGCAGGCGCAGGTAGACCTCCTGGCAGAGGTCGGCGGCCAGCTCCGGAGAGCCGACACGGCGATGGAAATAGCCGGCGATCTCCGGGGCGTGCTGTTGGAACAGGTCGTCGGCGCGCATGGCATCGCCCGCTTATCAAATGTGATTGATAATGATTCGTGATTGCAGTGCGGGCGATTATGCCACCACCCGACCGGCTGGCGCCAGTCGGGGTCAGCGGGGGGCCTGGTAGGTGCGGCTGCGGTGGCCGGGCTTGCTGAACACCCACTGCCAGAGCTGGATGTTGCGGGCTCGGAAGGCACCGGCGCAGACGTTCAGGTAGTAGCGCCACATGCGGTAGAAGCGCTCGTCGTAGCGGTGTTGAAGCTGTGGCCAGCCGGTCTGGAAGTTGGCGTCCCAGGCTTTGAGGGTGCGCGCGTAGTCCGGACCGAAGTTGTGCAGGTCCTCGACCACCCAGCCGGGTTCGGCGGCGCGGGCGATCTGTTTTACCGACGGCAGTTCGCCGTTGGGGAAAATATACTTGTCGATCCAGGGGTCGTGGCTGTGGCTGCTCTCATTGGTGCCGATGGTGTGCAGCAGCATCAGCCCCCGGTCCTTCAGCAGGCCCAGGGTGGTGTCCATGAAGGTCTGGTAGTTGCGGCGGCCAACGTGCTCGAACATGCCCACGGAGACCACCCGGTCGTAGCGCCCGGTCACGGCGCGGTAGTCCTTGAGCAGCACTTCCACGGGCAGGCCCTGGCAGCGCTCGCGGGCCAGTTGCGCCTGTTCGCTGGAAACGGTGACGCCTTCCGCGCGGACGCCGTAGTGTCGGGTGGCGTATTCCAGCAGGCTGCCCCAGCCGCAGCCGATGTCGAGCAGGGTCATGCCCGGTTCCAGCTCCAGCTTGCGGCAGATCAAATCCAGTTTGGCGAGCTGGG
Source organism: Alloalcanivorax venustensis ISO4 (assembly GCF_015356855.1). Classification (GTDB taxonomy): domain Bacteria; phylum Pseudomonadota; class Gammaproteobacteria; order Pseudomonadales; family Alcanivoracaceae; genus Alloalcanivorax; species Alloalcanivorax venustensis. The sequence goes on along the minus strand of NZ_ARXR01000001.1, from coordinate 122,005 downwards.
CCTCGTGGAGGGTGGTCGCGTCTTTCCAGTAGCCGCAACTGTAGGCCATGGTGTCGTCGAGCATCAGCTCGAACAGATCGTTGCCCAGATCGTAGTGCTGCTCCGCCACCTGGCGGGAACGGCGCAGGCTTTGCCGGTTGCGCAGGGTGTGGGCGAGCACCTGAAGCGCCAGCATCCAGCGGTCCTTGCCCAGATTGTCGCCGCCGGCGCGCAACATACGGAACGCGAACTCATCCAGCGCATCGCAGTCCCACCAGCCGTCCATATAGGATTCGCCCAGCCCCAGGGAACGTTGCGCGGCGATGCGGGAAAGGGTTTCGGGATCATGGATCTGCATGTCCCAGGGGCGCCGCCCGTTGATCTGGATGTCCGCATCCGCGAGCACCCGGTTGATCAAGGCGTCGATAGAGGTCGATCCGCTGGACGCGGCGCGGTCCTCTCCATGGTCCTGGCTGTCTCGACTTCGTGAACCAAGCATACAGAGGCTCCTTTGCTGGAAGACTGCATGACTGTCACGGGCTACTTCGCCGCTGCCCGACGTTTCAAATCATTCTTTGCCGCTTACCTCACGGACGCAAGCGGCAAAGTGAGCCGGATCCACGCAAATCGCATGATAAGCCGCATTTTTACAATATTATTCAGAAGCTTGGGCGCTGGTAAGCGGCGGTATGGAAGCGTTCTATTAATGTTATTTGGTGCCGCTATGCTGGCGGCGGGGGCGAGAAAGTCCACTGGGTCGAGATGTTGTTGACTTTTTAGGAGCTTGAGCCTATTCTCCGCAGCGACTTTGAATGATTTTCACGGGCAGATGTAACGAAAATGTTTGGTAGACGGAATACAAACATAGTGTTGCTGTTCTCCATGTTGCTTGTGGTTCAGAGTCTCTTTGCCGACCAAATGGTTCTTCCCTCGACCAACCATTCAGTTACTGCGGAATTGTCGGGCTGTGCCATGGTGGATGGGGTTGCCGCAATGGACGATTGCGAATCGACCGGCACGGAATGCCTGTTTCAAGCCATGGCTGGCGGTTGTGGTGTCTCTTACTGCCCCGCGCTGGTGTCCGAAGTTTGGGTTTCTGGTGATGAGGGCTCAGAACGCCTGAAGACGTCTTTTTCGAATAATTATCGAAGCGTTGTTCTTGACCTCCTAACGTATCCCCCGAATTCCTTTCTAGTGTAAGCCAATTTTTTAGTTCTTTTCTGGTTCCGTTCACTGCTGAGCCGGATTGATTTGGTTACCTATGAGGAATTTCGCATGTCTTTTTCTAAAGCCCCTTTGTATGCTCTGTTCTTGCTCGTGTTTGCGCCTTATCTGCACGCTGAAAGCGCTAACGGCGATTTGACCGAACTGTCCAGACAGGCGTCTGCTCGGCTCGCCGATAAGCCATTCCGGCCCCATCATGCCATGCATGGCGCGATGTCAAAGCTGGATGCTGAAGATAAGAAAGAAATGATGCGCGCTTGCGCTAGCATGATGCGTGAACATCACCAGTCTGGTAGTTGAGGCTCTTTGCTGCGGGTGCGTTCGCGTGCCCGCTCTATCCCCCAGTCCAGCCCTGATCTCAAGTTGCACGTCTCGGCCTTCAGTGATGCTTGGGTGTATCAAGTGCTGCGATTGAGTAGAGATATCTCGCAGAGGGTGCTTGGCGGCACATGAACTTGGCTTATTGCCATTAATTGGTAAATCGACATGTGTTTGGATCATGCAAGCTAAACGATTATGGCTGGTAGTATTCGCGGTGTTCCTCATAAGTGGCGGGCAGATGGCCTATGCTTGCGATACTGCGGAGCTAGCCTATCAACCTATTTGCTGTTGTGAGGATGGGATGACGGGTTGTGACCCGGCACCCCCTGCTTTCCCGGTGGACGGGTGTGAACATGATGCGTCGACCGCCTTTCCCGGTTCCTGCTGCGAGGCGGAGTACCGGTCGGTGGTTAAAGACGCGGCTCCTACGGTGTTCAGTGATGATCGAGCCTTGACGTGGCTACCCCTCGTTGTCTTGGTGTGCTGGCCCCTTCAGGAATCGCCTTCAACCCTATTTATAGCAAACGCTCCCCCCGACCCTGACTGGCTCCTTGCCCAGGCTGAAAGTGGTCGCACTGCCTACCTCGCCACCCTGCGTCTGCGTATCTGATTAATCCCCCGATTTGTCGTGAGGCTATGGCCTGTCCTGTTGGCGGGTCGAGGATTTTTCGTTATGCCGATTGAGGGTACTCCCCATGCGCAACGCAATTGGCGGCCTGATGGCCCTGGTGGTGTTCATTGCACCGCTGGCGGGTATCGCCGCGCCGCCGCCACAAGAACACAGTCAATCTCTACAGGAAGTAAAGACGCTGACCGCCGAACAATTGGTGGCTGCCGTTATGATCCGGAACCCGGGCCTTCAGGGGCTGGCGGCGGCTGCGGAGGCGGCAAATTACCGCATCGCCCCCGCCGGCGCTCTGGATGACCCCATGCTGACCTACGCGGGGGCGCCGAAAACCGCAGGCGGACCCCGTGGTTTTCAGGAGCGGGTGGAGCTGAGCCAAAGCCTGCCCTGGCCGGGCAAGCGTGGCCTGCGTGAAGACGCGGCCCGCGCCCGGGCCGAAGGCAGGGAGCAATCCCTTGCGGACGGCCGGCTGGCTCTCATGGCGGCCGCCAAGCGTTTATTTGCCGAATGGGCGTATATTCACCGCACTCTGAAGATAAAGCACGCTCACCGGGATCTGCTTACCGAGTTGCGGCGGGTTGCCGAGACCCAATACACGGTCGGGCGGGGCCGGCAGCAGGACGTGCTACAAGCCGAAGTGGAAGCCGCACGTATTGAGGCTGACATCGTCACTCATCAGCGACGCCGGAGCGAAGTGCAGGCAATGATCAACGGTTTGTTGAATCGTCCGCCTCAAAGCCCGTTGCCGCCGCCGGCGTCACTGCCTGCCCCTGCTGACCCTCCCACCTTGCGGATCTTGCATGAAGTTGCACTGGAGAAGCACCCGGAGCTGCGTCGTATCCAAGCACGCATTGCCGAAGCTAACGCCCAGCATAGCTTGGCCGAGAAAGAGTATTTCCCGGACTTCAAGTTGTCGGCCGGTTATAACGCGCTGTGGGATTCTCCCGACAAGCGTTGGGTGGTTGGCCTCAGCATCAATCTGCCGATTGATTTCTCCGGCAAGCGCAGCGCTCTCCGCGACGCTGCCGAAGCCGACGTCATGCGGTACCAGTGGCAATTGAGCGATCGGCAAGCGCAACTGCTTGCGCAACTGGAACAAGGGCGTGTCCGAGTACAAGAAAGGCAGGAGATCGTCGCTATTCATCAACAAAAGCTGGTGCCGCTGGCTGAGGAGAGCCTCAACGCTGCCGTCGCCGATTACCGGGCGGGTCAAGGCAGCTTCCTAACAATTATCGATGCCGAGCGGCAGCAGTTGCGGACTCAGGACAAGCTGGCTCGAGCCCATGCCGATTATATTCGGGCGCTGGCGGACTTGGAGCGCACCACTGGTAGGTCTTTGGGCGACGGCGACCGATTAACCGGAACCGGCCCAGCACCGACGAATATCCCCGTTCAGTCCTTTGGACAAGAGTAACGACTATGACTTCACGCACCACATTTATCTCACTTCTCGTTATCGGACTGCTGGTGGGTGCCGCCGGCGTATTGGGTCTTCAGAGGCTCTCCGGTGAGAAGGCAACCTCTGCCGTTCCCGATGAGGAGCCCTCCCTTAGCGCTTCCTACCAAAGCGGTCCCTTTCAATTGGGGGTCGAGATTGACCCGAAAACACCCCGGGTCGGTGAAAACGATCTGACCCTGGTATTGCTGGATGACTCTGGAGAGCCGGTCAGCGGTGCCGCCATCAAGGCGGTGGCGGAAATGCCCGCCATGGGCGCCATGCCCGCCATGCAGGCTCCGGCCGATATGCAGGAGATTGAGCCCGGTCTCTACCAGGGCACCTTTGAGCCCTCCATGGACGGTAGCTGGCCGCTGACCTTGCAAATCAGCAAGGAAGGCGTGGGATCCTCGCGGGCCAATTTTGATCTGGCCGTCGGACGAAAGGGCTTGCAGCCAGCCGGAGGCGTGACTGCTTTGAAGCGACAACAGGCGGGCGCCATGGGCAAGAACAGTGACGGCGAGTTGCCCTACCGCAGTGGCCCCTATCGCCTGGATGTGTCGATTGACCCTACCACGCCACGTGTGGGAGAGAACATCCTGAGCGTGGCTCTGCGCAATGCCGACGGTGCCCCACTGGACAACGCCGACATCAAAGCGGTGGCGGAGATGCCCGCCATGGGCGCCATGCCCGCCATGCAGGCTCCGGCCGATATGCAGGCGATCGAGCCCGGTCTCTACCGCGGCACCTTTGAACCCGCCATGGGCGGTAGTTGGCCGCTGACTCTAAAGATTGAGGCGCCGGGTATGCCAGCTCGGCAAATCAGCTTTGATTTGGCCGTCGGTCGCGAAGGCCTCCAACTGGCCTCCGGTGCCAGCCGAACCGACGGTGGCGGCATGGCCGAGGAGGCACCACCGGGTACGGTGACCCTGGACAATCGTCGTCGCCAGTTGATCGGTGTGGAAACCGCCGAGGCACAAACCTTGGCTATGACCCGCGCCATCCGCGCGGAAGGGCGGATTGCCTACGACGATACCCAACTGGCGGACGTCAGCCTCAAGTTTGATGCCTGGGTCGGCGAGCTCTACGCCGATTACGTGGGGGTTTACGTGGAAAAGGGAGAGCCCCTGTTTACCGTTTATGGTCCGGCGCTGCTCGCCGCTCAGCAGGAGTATCTGCAGTTGAAGCGCCGCAGTGGCGCCTCACAAACTTTGGTGACCGCCGCTCGAAAACGGCTTGCACTGTGGGACATGACCGACGCGGAAATCACCACCCTGGAAAAACGAGGAGAGCCCCTCGATTACGTCACCATGCACGCGCCCATCAGTGGCACAGTGGTGGCCAAGAATGTGGTGGAAGGGACCGCCCACAAGGCCGGGATGACGCTTTTGCGTATTGCCGATCTCTCCCAGGTCTGGGTGGAGGCTGATATCTACGAGGGCGAACTGCCCCTGGTGACGGAGGGCATGCCCGTTACCGTGACGCTTCCTTATCTGCCCGGTGAACAGTTTGAGGGCCAAGTGGACTACATTTACCCCTATTTGGACGACGTCAGCCGTACGGGGCGAGTGCGCCTTAGCGTCGCCAACCCTGAAGGTCGTCTCAAGCCCAATATGTACGCCGAAGTGAAGCTTAAGGCCGATCTTGGGCAGCGAGTGGCCGTGCCGGAAGAGGCGGTAATTATCGCGGGTGAACTGCGTGTGGTGTTCGAGGACCTGGGAGAGGGTCGGCTGGCACCGCGCAAAGTGCAAACCGGTCAACGGGCCGGCGGTTACATCGAAATCATCGAGGGGGTCGAGGCGGGTGACCGCGTGGTCACCTCCGGTAACTTCCTGATCGCCTCCGAGAGCCGACTCAAAGGAGGCATGGAGCAATGGTAAACGACGTACATAAGCATCCGCCCGCTCATCCCCCGGCCGAAGGGGAGGGGATTGGCTGGTTGCAGCGAATTATTGGCTATTGTGCCCGCAAACCCCTGATTACCTTGGTGGCCGTGCTTGCCCTGACCTTTGGCGGCTGGCAGGCGTTACAGCGGGCACCGTTGGATGCTATCCCTGACCTGTCAGACGTGCAGGTGATTGTCTTCACCGACTGGCCCGGGCGCAGCCCGGACCTGGTGGAGGACCAGATCACCTATCCTCTGACCACCTCCTTGCTGTCTGCGCCGGGAGTAAACTATGTGCGCGGCCAGAGCATGTTCGGCCTGTCGTTTGTCTATGTGATTTTCGACGATGGCGTGGACATGTACTGGGCCCGCTCGCGGGTACTGGAGTACCTCAACGGTGCCGCCGCCGAGTTGCCGGAGGGGGTCACTCCGACTTTGGGGCCGGATGCTACGGGTGTCGGTTGGGTCTACCAATATGCACTGAGAGATACGTCTGGCAACCACAGCCTGGCGGATCTGCGCTCACTGCAGGATTTCAATTTACGCTATGCCCTGGAAGCGGTTGAAGGGGTCGCCGAGGTGGCCTCCATCGGTGGGTTCCAGCGTGAATACCAGATCAGTCTCGACCCGAACAAACTCGCCTCTTACGACATCCCCCTCAAACGGGTCACTGAGGCGGTTGGGGACTCCAACCAGGATGTAGGTGGACGCATTCTTGAGGTGGCAGGCCACGAGCAGTTTATTCGCGGGCGGGGTTATGTGAAGTCCGTAGCGGATCTGGAAACAGTGGTGTTAAAAACCACGGCTGAGGGTGTACCGATCACGGTAAAAGACGTCGGTCACGTGGCATTGGGACCGGCTATGCAGCGCGGTCAGGCGGAGCTGGACGGCGAGGGCGTAGCCGTGGGCGGTATTGCGGTAATGCGTTATGGCGAGAACGCCCTGGAAGTTATTGACAAGGTCAAGCAGCGCCTGGAAGAGATCAAGCCCGGGCTCCCTGAAGGTGTCGAAATTGTGCCGGTCTATGATCGCTCGATTTTGATCAACGAAGCCGTTGACACGCTGACCTCGACACTGATTAAGGAGATCCTGATTGTCTCCCTGATTATCGGCGTTTTTCTGTTACACGTGCGCTCTACGCTGGTGGCCGCGATTACTCTCCCGGTAGCGGTGCTGATGTCCTTCATCCCCATGTATTTTCAGGGGCTGACCGTCAACATCATGTCTTTGGGCGGCATTGCGGTGGCCATTGGCGCCATGCTGGATGCGGCGATTGTCATTATCGACAATATCCACAAACGGTTGGCCCGGTGGGAGAGTGACGACGCCGACCCCGAGGAAAAGGCCAAGTCCCGACGGGACGTGATTATTGAGGCCATGCAGCAGGTAGGCCCCAGCATCTTTTTCTCGCTGGCAATCATCACCATCTCCTTTATGCCGGTGTTCGTCCTGGAAGGCACAGAAGGGCGCATGTTCAAGCCTCTGGCTTTTACCAAGACCTATTCCATGGCATTTGCGGCGTTCCTGTCCATCACTCTGGTGCCGGCCCTCGCGGTATGGCTGATTCGCGGCAAGATCCGTGCTGATCGCAGTAAGTTGAACCAGTGGCTGGTGGCTGCGTACCGGCCTGTGGTGGCTTTCGCCGCGCGTTTTCGGTGGGGAGTCATCGTGGGAGCGGTGTTGCTATTGCTGATCACGATCATTCCCTTCCGGCAATTGGGCAACGAGTTTATGCCACCTCTGAACGAGGGCTCGGTTCTCTTTATGCCCACCGCGCTGCCGGGAATGTCCATTTCCGAGGCCACCCAGACCATGCAGACTATGGACCGGATCATTGCCGACATTCCCGAAGTGGAGCATGTTTTCGGCAAGGTTGGTCGCTCCACCAGCGCGACCGATCCCGCGCCGTTATCCATGGTGGAAACGGTCATTACCTTGAAGCCGGAGGACCAGTGGCGCGAGGGCATGACGTGGGACGGTCTGATTCAGGAGATGGACTCGAAACTCAAGTTTCCGGGAATGCCCAATATTTTTTGGATGCCCATACAGACTCGCACCGAAATGCTCGCGACCGGTATTCGTTCAGCGTTGGGCATCAAGGTGTTTGGTCCGGACCTGGCCACTATCGAAAAAACGGGCATCGCCATTGAAAAAGCGTTGCAGGAGGATGAGCGCACCGCCGATGCCACCCGCAGCGCCTTTGCCGAGCGCAGCACCGGTGGGTACTTTCTGGATTTCACCGTCAACCGAAGTGCTGCGGCTCGCTTTGGCCTCAACGTTGGCGATGTGGAACGGGTGATCATGGCGGCCATGGGGGGGACTGTGGTGTCGCAAACCGTGGAGGGGCGCGAGCGCTACAACATCCTGGTGCGCTACGCCCGGGATTACCGCGACAACGTGGAAGCGCTGGAGCGAGTACTGGTGCCCACTCCTTCCGGGGAGCAGATTCCCATCGCCCAGGTGGCGGACATTGAGTTTCAAACCGGGCCGCCTTCCATTCGCAGTGAGGACGGGCAACTTGTGGGATTCGTCTTTGTGGACGTCAAAAGCGAAGTCGGTATTGCCGATTATGTCGAACAGGCCAAGCAGGTGGTTGGCGACCAGGTCGATGTGCCGGACGGTTATCGGCTGGCTTGGGCGGGGCAGTTCCAGTATTTTGAGCGGGCCAAAGCCAAACTCCAATTGCTGGTTCCGATCACGCTGTTCCTGATTTTCTTCATGCTCTTTATGCACCGAGGCTCCCTCGTAGAGACCCTGCTGGTGATGCTGAGTGTGCCCATTTCGCTGAGCGGGGCCGTCTGGCTGATGTGGTGGCTGGACTTTAACCTCAGTGTCGCCGTCTGGGTGGGCATGATTGCCGTTGCGGGGCTCGCCGTGGAGCTCGGGTTGCTGATGATGGTGTATCTGGATATCGCCTGGCGGGACAGGGAGGCCGAGCGCCGACTCAATACCCGTGGAGATATGACCGAAGTCGTCCAGAGCGGCGCCGGCCAACGCATCCGGCCCATGCTGATGACCGGGCTGTCGACCTTTATCGGGTTGGTGCCGATCCTGTTCGCCAGCGGTACCGGCGCGGACGTGATGCAGCGCATCGCCGCGCCCATGGTCGGCGGGGTGATTTCTGCCCTGTTGATGGTGCTGGTGGTATACCCGGCAATCTTCATGCTATGGCGGGGACGCGGTCTGCCCAAGGGGGCACCGACACCACCGCTGAAAACTTAATGCGTCATCGCCGTCCGGTACCGATCCGTACTTTCGGTACCGGGCGGCGGTACTTTCGGTACTCTACTTACTTTAACTGGAGGCAACCCATGAAAAATTTGATGCGTTCATTTTTACTTTTAGCATTTACATTTCTGGCAAACACCGCCTTGGCTGCCGAACAAGCTTCGGCTGGGATGATGCAAGACTCCGGCATGATGGGCGCTGGTTTTATGTTGGCGTGTATCGTCTTGCTGATCCTGCTGTTCATTGCCTTGGTTCTGGCGATCCTGTCCATGATTAAGTACCTGTTCTTCAGTAAATCCAAAAAAGGAGACCGTTCATGACAACCTTTCTGCGTTGGAAAAGGCGATACACATCGATCCTCAGAGGGGCGTTGATGGTGACCGTTTACTTGGCCAGCTTGCCGTCGGTGCAGGCCGCCGAAACCGTTGATGCGACGCTGTACAAAAATCCGAGTTGCCGGTGCTGCGACCAATATGCTGCGTACTTGCGCCAGTACGACTATGAGATCAAGGTGACTGAAACCCCCAACTTGAGGCAGTTCAAAGCCGAGCATGGCGTACCGTCCCGCTTACAAAGTTGTCATACCATGCTGCTCGATGGGTACGTGATCGAGGGTCATGTTCCGGTGGGGGTTATTAACAAGCTCCTGGACGAACGGCCAGAGATCCGCGGTGTATCGCTTCCCGGCATGCCCCAGGGGTCGCCGGGAATGTCTGGGCAAAAGCGGGAGCCTTTTGTGATTTATGCGATTACGGATGACGAAATGTCGATCTACGCCACTGATTGAAACAGAGGTCACCGTCATGGCGAAGAGCGAGAAAGAGAACGGTCCGGGGCGAGGCGCCCGAGTGCGCAATTTGCGTCAGTGGTTCAGGCGCCGTCCCATTGCCGTCGCGGTCTGCCTGGTGGCATTGATAGGTCTCGCGCTCGGTTGGAACTGGCTGGCGGCGAGCGGGTTGCTCGTCGTGGCCCTGGTTGGCCTGGGGTGTCTGATGATGTGCGTTTTGGGCATGCACAGCGGGCACGATAAAGGAGACGAAAACTAAACGCTCCGAAAACCGGCGTTTCCCATGGAATGTCGGGAGAGCCCAACCACCGCACCTGTGAGGGTATCAAACGATGAATGAACTTATGGGCCATGCGGGGCTATGGGGCATTGCACTGATTGTTATTGCATTGGTCTCCTGGATGTTTTATCGGTATTTTGCGCCGAAAAGCTGGCGTGAATGGGCGGGTGCCGGGTTGGTGCAAGCTTTCATCATCGCACTTTATGCCGAGATGTACGGCTTTCCACTGACGATTTATCTACTGGTGCGGTTCTTCGGGCTGGATAGCGATTACGTTAGCGCCAACCTGTGGGCCACCCTGATAGGGTTGGGTGAAACCGGCATGCTGATCTCCATGTTGCTTGGCTATGCACTCGCTTTCATCGGCATTGGCCTACATTGTTCTCGGTTGGGTTGTTTCCGCTTATTGTATTTGCCTACTACCGGCTGGCGCAGCGAGAGGAGCGGCAAGTGATGGAGCGGTTCGGTGACGCCTACAGGGCCTACCAGCGACGGGTTCCATGTTCCTGCCTGGTTGGCGTCAATGGCGGCAGCTCGCGGATGCCTCGCTGGACGAAACCGATCACAAAAATTCTGAATGATGTTTCGCGAGTCAGATTCCCCGGCTAGGGAAGATTTGCGACTCTGGCGAGAATGTCTAGACTTGAAACTAGCGTTTCGTCTAGGCATCCATGGCAGGGGGCCCGAAGCCCTTTGGCAATAGCAGATTAAAATTTCAGCCTCTGAGGCAGAGTAAACTTGAGAAGTTAGAAGTTATGAGCGCTACACAACAATACTTACTGCTGCTGGGATTGGCACTGGGTATCCTGGGCGCGGTGTTAAGCCTGTATGGTTTAGCCCGTAGTGTGGGTCCAACACGGCAGGAACCTGGCAAGGATGTGCCGGCAAGCGCCGGAGTGCTGTCGCGGGCTCCGGTCTGGGGACGTTATCATGCGCGCTATTACGGTTATGCATTGCTGTTTTTGGCGTTCGATATGGAGATGGCCTACATGTACCCTTGGGCGGTTGTGTTCAAGGAAGTAGGGCTGGTTGCTTTACTTGACATGGGCGTGTTTCTTGCGATTCTCTTTCTTGGGTTGCTTTACGGATGGAGTCAGGGCGCTCTGAGGCGGCAATGATGACCGAGGTCGCAACGACACTTGCAGGCGCACGCAAAGGGCGTCCATCTATCCTGCGAAGGTGGGTTGGGCAGGCTCTGGCGCGCAATTTGAGCTGCCTGGTAGTCCCTGGGCCGGAAGTGGCCCTGGCGCATGGGCTGAACCTGGCGGCCGCAGACATGCGCATCGCCGCCACGCCGCGCGATGCCACTGTGCTCCTGGTTGTCGGTGAGCTATCTCAGAAGTTGGACGAGGCCACCGCAGTGCTCTATGCCCAGATGCCTAGGCCGCGAGCTATTCTAGTGCTCGGTGGGTCAGAACCTTCGTCTTTGCCTAAAGCTGACGTTTCCGCGGATCTCTCACAAACCGAACTGATGGAGGCGGCCACTCGGCTGCAGCGGTTGCTGGCTGAAGACGCCTTCGCCGCCTCGCCTGACGATTTTGACTCATCAATCCTGCAAACCAAAACTGAGTACGTCTGCCCCATGCACCCGGAAGTGGTGGAGGACGAACCAGGTAGCTGTCCCAAATGCGGCATGGATTTGGTGGCGCGCGAAGCCGGCGGCGACGCGGATGCTGGGGAGCACGACCATTCCGGCCACGGTCACGGCGATCATGATCACGGAGACCACGACCACGGCAGCTCGGGATTCATGTCCATGGTCGAGGTTACCAAAGACCTGCCTCGCAGCGCTGACGGTTTGGCAATGGACTGGCTTGAGGTGCCCTTCGGCCCCTGCTTTCCCGGTTTGCCGGGAGGATTGAGACTGACCTTGACGCTCGACGGTGACGGGGTGACCGAGGGCCAAGCGACATCTCTGGTAGCTATGGGCACCCCCTCTGAAGAGGTGGCGGTCGAAACCTTCATCGAGCGCCTGGCGGCGGCCACGCCGTTGGCACCGGTAAGTTACCGCCTCTTGGCCTGCCGCGCTATCGAGCAGGCGGCTGGTCTGGAGCCAGATCCGGCCGTCGAGCGGGGCCGGGCGGCCGCTCTTGAGCGAGAGCGCATCGCCAGCCATCTGGGCTGGCTGGCCCAGTTGGGCCGCCAGCTCAGCTTTGTCTGGTTGACACGTCGTGCGGCGGCTTTGCAATTGGAAACCCAGCGCGCCGACGGGGAGCAGCTTGTTGTCCTGCGGCCGGCGCTGCAGGCGCTCATCGCACGGCTCGAGCATACGCCCCTTCTCAAAGCGCGCTTGAAAGGCATCGGCGCTTTGCCCCACGGCTCCCAGGATCTAAGAGGCCCGGTGGCACGCGCCTCCGGCCGGACCGAAGATGCCCGCCAGGCGGACGCAATGTATTGCGAGCTGGGTTTCGAGCTGTACATTGAGGGCGCTGGGGACGCCTGGGCGCGTTTCCGGCAGCGGCATGTTGAGATCGTGACCAGTCTCGATCTCGTAGAGGCCGCCGGAGACCCTGAGCTCCCCAAGCTGCGAGCCATCGACAGCCCTTCCGGAACGGGGGAGGCGACCGTGGAAACGCCGCGCGGCCGCTCCACATTGCAGCTGACCCTGGAGCGAGGGCAGGTGGTATCGGTCGAGCTGGACGGCGCCTGCCGCCAACATATCGGCCTGGCCGCCGACCTGGTCGAAGGTCAGGAATTGGGTGATGCCTTGGTGGCGGTCGGGTCACTGGATCTCTCGCCCTGGGAGGTGAGCTCATGACTGTCGCCATAGTGTTGCTCACACTGTTGGTTGGCGCTTGGTTACTGGCTGTGATTGAGGCCTGGCTCACGACCGGCCGCCTGCGACCGGTCGCCCCGCTGCTTGCGGGCCTGTCGCACCTGGGCCGCGAGTCCATCTTGGCGCGCAAGCCCGACCGGCTGTTTTTCGAGACCGCACCAGTGTTGTTGCTGGTGGTGGCGGTGCTCGGTGCTGCCGTACTTCCGCTGACGCCGGATCTGGTCATTGCTGATCTGGCCACCGGCGCCTTGTTTCTCAACGCGGTGCTTGCCTATGTGTTGGTATCGCTGATCATGGCTGGTTGGGGCCCGAACGGCGCCTACGCGATGATAGGTGGCTGGCGTTTTCTCGGCCAACTTATCGCCTACTCCATGCTTATCGTCATGCCCATTACGGCGACCGCCATGCGCGCCGAGTCCCTGTTGAACAGCGTCATCGTCGAGTCTCAGGCCGGTTTATGGAACATCGTTTACCAACCGCTGGGGTTTGTGTTGTTTTTCATCGCCGCTATGGCGTTGGCGTTCCGCTCACCCTTCGACCTGCCTACCGCACCCGGCGAGTTAGCCGGCGGGGTCGACGCCGAATACACCGGCGTGCGCCTGACAGTGTTGCGGCTAGCACGATTGGTGATGCTAATCACCCTGTCTGCCGCGACTACGGTGTTCTTTCTCGGTGGCTGGCAGGGGCCGCTTTTGCCGCCCTGGGCCTGGAGCCTGATCAAGACTCTGGCGGTAGCCGTATCGATGTTGCTGGTTGGCTACTATTTGCCGCGTATTCGCGAGGCGGATCTGCTGGGTTGGTGCTGGAAGTTTGGAATCCCCCTGGCGCTGCTCAATATTTTGATAGTCGGATTGCTCATCCTGGTGGTGCCCTAATGGTTGCACAGGCTTTTTTTGTCGGCGTATTCGGGCTGGCTGCGATCGGTTTCGGTGTGGCGGTGTTCCGTACCGCGTCTATGGTGCGTTCTGCGCTGGCGCTGCTGTTTTCACAGGCCGCCGTGGGCTGCATGTTTCTGGCCATGCAGGCCGAATTTCTGGGCGTGCTGCAGATTATGATGATGGCCACCGAAATGAGCATCATGGCCATCTTCATGGTGATGTTCATGATGGACCCCGGTGGGCTTGGCGGGATGGATATGAGCCACCAGAAGCGCTTTTCGATTGGTGCTGGAGCCATTGCCGCCACCACCGCCATCTCGGTAGCGCTGTTCTCTGATTGGGGGCCGATATTCGCCGAGGCGCCGGATGCTGCAATGCAAACGCGGGAGCTCGGTTTTGAAATGTTGGATCGCTCTATGCTGATTTTCGAGACCGCCGCTATCACCATCCTGACCGCAATGATCGCGGCTACGGCAGTAGCGATTCCGGTGCGCCAGCCCGGCGTCGACACAGGAAAGCTCGACAAGGAAAACGGTGATAAAGAACAGGAGGCTTCAAAATGACTCCGGTACTGATCCTGGCACTTCTGACCGGCGCCATTCTCTTTGGTGTCGGTATCTATGGCGCGCTCTCGCAGACTAACCTGGTCATGATAATGATGGGAGTGGAGCTGATTCTGGCGGGCGCGCTGGTGAACCTTGTGGCCTTCTGGCGCTTTCTGCATCCGGAGGTCTACGCCGGACAGATGTTTGTGCTGGTGGTAATGACGGTTATGGCAGTGGAGATGGCCGTCGGTTTCGGCGTCGCAATTGCACGCTTCCGGGCCAAGGGCTCGGTCGAGATGGAAGAGGCCGGAGACCTGCAGGGATGAGTGACCTGGTCTTGCCCATAGTGTTCCCTTTGCTTGCGGCCGCTGCCATTCTGCTGCTGCGCCGGGGAATGGTTATTTGGGCGCTGGTCGGGGTCGCACTTAGTTTGGCGGCAAGCCTTAAGCTTTTGGGGGCGGTCGCCAGTGGTGACTCCGCAACCCTGCTGCTGCCAGGCTTGCCGGATCTACCCTTGCGGTTGACCGCCGAGCCGTTAACCGCGTTGCTCAGTGTAGTGGTTGCCGCCGTGGCGACTTGCGTGTTGATTTATTCGGTAGGCTATATGAAGCGGGAGTCCGGCCTACCCCGCTTTTTTGCCGTTATGTCCTTGTTTGTTGCCGCCATGCAGGCCCTGGTTCTGGCCGGCGACTGGGTTCTGGTGCTCGCCGCCTGGGAGCTGATTGGCTTGTGCAGTTACCTGCTGATCGGTTTCTGGTTTCAGCGGCCCGAAGCGGCGAACGCCGCGAGCCGTGCCTTTCTCTACACCCGCAGTGCCGATCTTGGTCTGTACATCGCGATATTCACCCTCATGGGGGCGGCGGGCACCAGCGAGATCGCCGCCACCCTGAATGTCGACGGAGACACCGCCGTGGCGGCCGGGCTTTTGTTGCTGCTCGCTATCATGGGCAAGTCTGCCCAGATCCCCCTCCAGGACTGGCTTATGCGTGCCATGGCGGGGCCCACACCGGTGTCGGCGTTGTTGCACTCGGCGACACTGGTGGCAGCAGGTGCCATTTTACTGATCCGTGTAGCGCCGCTGCTGACGCCGGAAGTTTTGCTCGCTATTGGGCTGGTGGGCGGTATTACTACCGTGGCGGCAGGTCTGATTGCGCTTGCCGAACGTGACCTCAAGCGCCTGCTGGCGGCCTCAACCGCCAGTCAGTATGGTCTGATGCTGATTGCGGTCGGCGCCGGGGTGCCGCTGGCGGCGTTGTTGCATCTGCTTGCCCATGCCGCCATCAAGAGTGGCCTGTTTTTAGCAGCCGGTGAATTTCAGCATGCGCGCGGCGGCACGGCTCTGGAGCGCTTGCGTGGTGTAGGGCGCGTCCGGCCCTGGACTTTCTTCGGCTTCGCATTGGCAGCGCTGGCCCTAGTGGGTGCTCCACCGCTGAGCGGCTTCTTCTCAAAGGACGCGGTGATCGCCGCCGCACTGTCCGCGCCAAGTGTCGCCTGGCTCGCTCCCCTGGCACTGGCGGGCACACTGCTGACCGGTGCCTACTTGGCTCGCGCGCTGCGGCTGCTATGGCACGAGCGCGAGGAGGGTGAAAACGAAAACCGTTCGGTGGCCGGCGCCCGCTGGATGGGGCTGGGAGTATGGGCCCTGGTAATCCCAGCCGTCTTCCTGGGTCTGACCTTCGGTCCCATTGAAGCCTTGTTGGGTTTGCCCGGCCCTGGAGACCATGGCACTACCGCCATGCTGTTCGGGCTTCTCGCGGCAGCGGCCGGTCTGGCGCTGGGCTGGCTGGTACCGGCATCTCGCTTGCTTGGCCCTTTCCACCCCTGGGCACAATCGGGGCTGGTCATCGCCGGAGGGCTCTCCTTCTGGATCGGCCGACCAGCCATGGCCATTGCCTACGGCTGCCAGCGCCTGGAGCGTGGCCTATACGCGACCGTCCTGAGTGTCGGCCGCGGAGGCTTCTTCATTGCTCGAGGTTGCGGGCGCGTGGAACGAGGTTTGTATGCGGTGGTGTTGGGTACTGGCCGTGCCAGCTTGGCCGTGGCGCACTTGGTTCGGGTAGGAGATGAGCGCCGAATCGACGGCCTGATCTTCGCCCTGGTGGCCAGCGTACGAGGCTGGGGAGACCGCGCCCGCGTCCTGCAAAGCGGTTGGATTCACCACAGTCTGGCTATCAGCGCCGTGGTTACCGCCGTAACACTGATCATACTGCTTTCAGCCTCGTTGAGTTTCTAGAGGATAGCCATACTCATGCTACCAATTGTATCCCTTACTCTGTTTTTGCCGCTCGCCGGTGCCGCCCTGATTCTGGCCCTTCCGGGGCCGACGGCGCGAACCGTACACAGCATTGGTATTGGCACCGCCAGTTTAACTCTGGTCGGGGCGCTGGCCATGTGGCTGGAGGGAGTGAGCGGCGCGGGCTTTTCCCAAGTCGAAGAGCTCGAATGGATTCCGGCTATCGGTGCCGCCTACCGGGTCGGTGTGGACGGCATCAGCCTGCCCCTGGTGCTGCTGAGTGCTATGCTGTTTTTGGGGGCATTCATCTATGCTTCGTCGCTGCGCGAGCGCCCGCGCGCCTACGTGGCTTTGGTTCTGCTTCTAGAAACTGCAGCAATCGGCACCTTTGCCGCCCTCGACGGAATTCTGTTCTATGTGTTCTTCGAAGTCTCCCTGGTGTCGATGTATTTCATGATTGCCGGTTGGGGCCATGAGGACCGGCAGCGGGCGGCTCTGATGTTTTTTATCTACACGCTTCTGGGCAGCCTGCCGTTATTGCTCGCCATCCTGGGGCTTTACCTCGGCAGTCCCGATCCCAGCTTCGACATGCGCGCCTGGATCGCTAATCCACCGCTGGAAGGGGCTGCGGCCATGTGGGCGCTGGTCGCCATGCTGGTTACTTTTGCGGTCAAGATCCCCGCCGTACCGTTGCACACTTGGTTACCTGCCGCCCACGTCCAGGCGCCGACTGTCGGCAGTGTCATCCTGGCCGGCATCATGCTGAAATTTGGAACCTACGGGCTGGTTCGCTTCGCCCTACAAATGACTCCCGAGGCGTTCCACGAAGCCGGCGTCGTTGTCCTGGTGTTCGGTGTCATCGGCGCGCTCTATGGCGCCTTCGCCGCTCTGGCGCAGACCGATCTCAAGCGTCTGGTGGCCTATACGTCGATTAACCACATGGGCTATGTGATCATCGGCGTCGCCGTGGCTGCACTGGCTCTGGACCCTTCAGTGCGTGCCACCGCACTCGATGGCGCCGTCCTGCAGATGTTCAGTCACGGTTTGGTTACCGGTGCATTGTTCTTCCTGGTGGGGATGATTCAGGAGCGCGCACATACTCGCGAGATGGGCGAATTTGGCGGCCTACTAAAAACGGTTCCGCTGTTGGGCTGGTCCTTTATGTTGGCGGCCTTTGCGTCGCTGGGCCTGCCTGGTCTGGCGCACTTTCCAGGGGAGTTCCAGATATTTCTGGGTACGCTTGGTAGTGTGCCCGCCGCCGTCGTGTCGATACTGGGCCTTGCTATCATTGCGGGTACCTTTCTCAAAGCGATTCGCGAAACCTTTCTTGGCGAGCCTCAGTCACGTTGGCATAGCATGCCCGACCTGAGTTTGCGCGAAGTGCTCGCGCTGGCGCCATTACTGGTTCTCACCGTAGCTACCGGGGTGGCACCATCCTGGGTGCTGGACACCATTCACCGGACTACCTCGGCGTTGGTGCTATAATGGGGCGTGATCTGGCATTGTTAATTCCCGAGATCGCTGTGCTGCTAGCCGCAGTCAGCGCGCTGATTGCAGAAATACTGCGCAGGCCTCGAGCTTCGCTGGCTCTCGCCATGCTGGGCCTGTTCGTCGCCACGGGACTGACCATACGTTTGGTGGGTACAGACACCACCGTATTCGGTGGCAGTTTTCGGATAGACGCGCTCAGCATCTGGGCAAAGCTGATTTTATTGCCGGCGACGATGCTGTCTTTGCTGCTGGCGAGCGCGGAAGTGCGCGGCACCGTGCGTGAGGGCACGGTCTACAGTTTATTATGTTTAGCTACCGTTGGTGCTCTTATTCTAGCCGGCGCCGGCGATATGATGTTTCTGGTTCTGGGCCTGTTGCTCACCAGTTTGGCGACCTTTGCTCTGGTGGCCTACCCGGACGACGATCCTGCCACCGAAGCCGCCATGAAATACTTTGTGTTTGGTTCGGTGGCTGGCGCGGTGATGATCTTTGGTCTCACGTACTGGTTCGGTGCCGCCGGCTCCACAATGATTGCCGACCTTGAGGGTACGGAGGCCATCCCTTTGGCTGTCATATTCGGTTTGGTGGCGGTTATTGTCGGTCTTGGCTATAAAGCATCTCTGGTTCCATTTCATTTTTGGGTGCCGGATGCCTATGAAGGTGGGCCCTTATCGGTTGCAGCCTTCCTGTCTGTGGTGCCCAAGGTGGGCGCGTTGTTTGCGCTAACTCAAGTGTTTCGTGACCTGCCTTCCGAAAGCGGTGGGCCCGCTGTTATCGCGGGACTAGCCGTACTGAGTATGACCTACGGTTACCTTGCCGCGTTGGTGCAGGATAATGTTGTTCGACTGCTGGCTTACTCATCTATTGCCCAGTCCGGGTACTTCCTCCTGGGTATTGTGGCGCTGGGCGAAAGTTCTTTTGCTTTGCCATCAATCATTTTTTTCGCTGCCGCGTACGCCGCTATGAATCTGGGGGCTTTCGCCGTTATCGCTGCGGTTGGGCGTACGCTAAACGATTTCAACGGCCTGGGGCGCGCTCAACCACTGGTGGGAGTCGCCATGGTACTTTTCCTGCTCTCGCTGGTAGGCATTCCGCCACTCGCTGGTTTCGTTGGCAAATTCCTGCTCTTTGCCGCTGCTATCCATGCGCAGTTTACCTGGTTGGCTGTAGTGGCGATTCTCAACAGTGTGCTCGCTCTCGCAGTATATATGCGTATTATCGTGCCTATGTATAGGCAAGAAGAGGTGCCTCATGACGCTGCTAGTATTTGGATCGATATCGTGACGCTAACGGCGCTGTTAGCCACGGTTACTATTGGACTGGCCGCCCAGTTCTTCTTTGTGAAGTCGATGGCATAGCGCATTCTCGGCGTCGTTCCTAGACAGATACTTGTTGTGTTTACCGTTACTTCTGATATCTCGCTCATCATCTTTCCCAGAGAAGTCAGAAGCTTCAATGTTATTTGCTGCCGCTATGCCGGCGGCGGGGGCGAGAAAGTATGGATTCGATAACGCAGGCGGCCCTGGGGGGCGCCCTGGGCGGGGCGGTGCTGGGGCACCGGTTCGGGCGCGCCGCGGTGGTCGCCGGCGCGCTGCTCGGCACTCTGCCGGACATGGACGTGCTGATCGACTATGGCGATGCGGTGGCCAACTTTTCCCAGCACCGTGGTTTCAGCCATTCGCTGTTGGTGCTGGTGCCCCTGGCGGTGGTGCTGGCGGCGCTACTCAGTCGTTGGCAGCGCAGCGTATCGTTCCGCCGCTGGCTGACCTTCACCGGCGCCATCCTGATCACGCACCCGTTGCTGGACGCCTTCACCACCTACGGCACCCAACTGCTCTGGCCGCTGGGGCCGCCGGTGGCCTGGCACACCATTTTTATTATCGACCCGCTCTACACGCTGCCGCTGCTGGTGGCGGTGATCATCGTCCTGGTCCGGCCGCCGGCGATCCGCGCGTTGACGGTGGGGCTGGCGCTGTCGAGCCTGTACCTGGCCTGGAGCCTGGCGGCGCAGCAGTGTGGAGAACGGCATCGGCTGCACCAGGCGCTGGCCGGCACCGGCTACCAGACGGCGCCGCGCATGGTGCAGCCGATGCCGTTCTCCACGCTGCTGTGGCGGGCCACGGTGCTGCACCGCGAAGAACGCCTGGAGATCGTCACCGGGCTGCTGGACGGCGATGTGCCGCTGCATATTGAAGGCTTTCCGCGGGACGCCAATCTGGTCGCCTCGGCCAAGCAGCTGGACGACGGCCGCCGTCTGGAATGGTTCACCGGCGGCTTTCTGGATTACCGGTTGGAGGACGGGCGGCTGGTGGCCACCGACATCCGCCTCGGCGTGCCCGGCGCCCACCCCTTCCAGTTCGTGATCGCCGAGGCCCAGGGCGGGCCCGACAACCTGGCTTGGCAGGCGGTGCGCAGCACGCGCCTGGCCCGGCCGATGGTCAACGAAGACGCCTGGCCGGCCCTGTTTCGCCGCACCCTGGGGCTTAGTCCGGTGCTGTGCCTGCGTGAACTCAAGCTGGCGTCGTCGGGCGCTGCCTGCGAGGGGACGCTGCCGCCGTTGGGCTCGCAGTGAGCCGGGTTACTCCCAGCCGGCCAGCACCAGCTTGCCGATGGTCTTGCCGGACTCGATGCGCCGGTGCGCCTCTTTGAGGTTGGCGGCGTTGATCGGCCCCAGGGACTCCGAGAGCGTGGTCTGTAGCACGCCTTCTTCCACCAGCCGGGCGGTGGCGCGCAGGATCTCGCCCTGGCGCTCCATGTCCACGCCGAACAGGGCGCGGGTGAACATGAACTCCCAGGCGAAGCGGGCGCTCTTCGGTTTCAGCGGGTTCACGTCCAGGGGGCCGCGCGCGTCGACGATGGTGACGATGCCGCCCAGCGGCGCGACCAGCTCGCAGACGTCGCTCCAGTAGGCGTCCGGTTCCTGGGCCAGCAGGATGGCGTCCACCTGCTCGATGCCCAGCCCTTTCATGGGCTCGCGCAGGCCGTTGCGGTAGTCGATGGTGTGGGTGGCGCCCATGGCGGTGCACCAGTCCGCCGAGGTCTGACGTCCGGCGGTGGCGATCACCGTCATGCCGAAGTGGCGGGCGGCCAGCTGGGTGGCGATGGAGCCGACACCGCCGGCGCCGCCCACCATCAGCAGGGTCTTGCCGGCGGCGTTTTCCGGAGTCAGGCCGAGCTGGTCGGTGAGGCTTTCCCAGGCGGTGAGCACGGTCAGCGGCAGGGCGGCGGCTTCCTGCATGCCGGTGCCTTCGGGCATCTTCGCCACCAGGCGCTCGTCCACGCACTGGTACTGGGCGTTGCTGCCCTGGCGCTGCATGGCGCCGGCGTACCAGACCCGGTCGCCGGGCAGGAAGTCGCGGACTTCGGCGCCTACCGCTTCCACCCGACCGGCGGCATCATAGCCGAGTACTTTATGGCCCTTCTCCGCCAGGGGGCGTTGGCGTACCTTGGTGTCCACCGGGTTGACCGATACCGCCTCCACCGCCACCAGCAGGTCGCGGGGGCCTGGTTTGGGCTGTTCCAGCTGGATGTCTTCCAGGGCGTGGACGTCTTCGATGGCGCGGGGTTGGTTAAAGCCGACGGCCTTCATAGGGTCTCCGTGGGAATACGAATGTCACTGGGGTTTTAAATAATAAGGATACCATCATGCGTTTTGACGAATACCGCAATCTCGACGGCGTGGCGCTGGCCAAACTGGTGGCGGACGGGGAAGTCACCGCCGCCGAACTGCTGGAGCTGGCCATCGCCCGCGCCGAGGCGGTGAACCCGGCCCTCAACGGCCTGATCATTCCGCTTTACGACCAGGCCCGGGAGCAGGCGGCGGGCGCCTTGAGCGGCCCCCTGGCCGGGGTGCCCATGCTCACCAAGGACCTGTTCCAGGAGATTGGAGGCGCCCCCAACTATCAGGGTAACAAAGCCCTCAAGCGGGCCGGCCATAAAGCGCCGGTGGATTCCGAGCTGGTGCGCCGCTGGAAGGCGGCCGGGGTGGTGCTGTTCGGGCGCACCAACACGCCGGAATTCGGCGCCAAGGGCATCACCGATCCGGAGGCGTTCGGCGCCACCCGCAACCCCTGGAACACCGACCACACGCCGGGTGGCTCCTCCGGCGGTTCCGCGGCCCTGGTGGCGGCGGGCGTGGTGCCGTTCGCCGGCGCCAACGACGGCGGCGGCAGCATCCGCATTCCCGCCGGCTGCTGTGGCCTGTTCGGCCTGAAGCCGGGGCGCGGGCGCACGCCCTGGGGGCCCAACTTCAGCGAGGCCATGCACGGCATTTCCATGAATCACGTGGTGACCCGCTCGGTGCGCGATTCCGCGCTGCTGCTCGACGCCACCCAGGGCGAGGAAGTGGGCAGCCTGTTCCGCATCGCGCCGCCGGAGCGCAGCTACCTGAGCGAGCTGGAGAGCGACCCCAAGCCGCTGCGGATTGCATTCTCCACCACCTCGCCGATCGGCACCGAGGTGGACCCGGAAGCGGTGGCCGCGGTGGAGGACGCCGCCCGCCTGCTGGAGTCCCTGGGCCACAAGGTGGAGCAGGCGTCGCCGAAAATGGACATGCTGGCGATGAGCATGGACTGGCTCTCCATGTGGTTCGCCAACTGCGCCGCCAGCGTGGACTGGGTGCGCGAAGAGACCGGCTGCGGTAACGACGGTTTCGAACTGGACACCCTGGCGATGGCGGCGTTCGGCCACGCCACCTCGGCGCCGGACTATGTGCGCGGCTACCAGCGCTGGCAGGGGTATTCCCGGGCGCTGGCGGAATTCCACCAGCAGTACGATCTGTGGCTGACGCCCACCCTGGCGTTGCAGCCGGCGCGCATCGGCGCCTCGGAAACGCCGGCCTGGCAGCAGCGCATGCTCAAGGTGATTCTCAAGGTGGGCGCCGAGAAGCTGGTGATGAAAACCGGCCTGGTGGAGCAGATGGTGAAGGAGAACCTGAAGTACGTGCCCTTCACCCAGCTCGCCAACGTCACCGGCGTGCCCGCCATGTCGGTGCCGCTGCACTGGTGCGAAAGCGGCCTGCCGCTGGGGGTGCAGCTGGTCGGCGATCACGGCAGCGAGGGCCTGCTGTTCAAACTGGCCGGTCAGCTGGAGCGGGCGCGGCCCTGGTTCAACCGTATGCCGGATCTGTAACCGGGCTCAGGCCCCTTCGCCCTGGGGCAGAGGGGGCCACCAGGCCTGGATGCGGTGTTCGGACACCGCCGCCAGGTCGCCGAACTGCAGCAGCACGAACTCGCTTTGCGTGGGGCGGAAGAACAGCTGATCGCCGGGCAGCAGCTCGGTGGCCGGCGAGCCGTTGTGCATCATCTGATTGGTGCTGGCGCCGTACAGGTCGTTGCGGCGGATGCCCGGCGGTGACACCGGCTCCGCTTTCCAGTAGCCACCGTAGATGAAATAGGTGCGGCGCCGGTTGGGGTCCCAAAGGGCCCAGGCGTCGCCCAACGGCAGCGGGCCGGGCAGGGTGAGCCCGTCCAGCGCCTTGAGCACCGGCGCGGCGATAAAGGCGGCGGGCTCGAAGTCCTTCAGGCTGGGCACGTCGAAATCCGACGGCTTGACCAGGCAGGAGCCGGCCGCCAGCTCGTTGAGCGGCGTCTCGTCGCCGTGCAGCGTGAAGGTGGGGCTGCCGGCACCGTTGAACGTGAGCGGCTGCTCGCGCAGTTCAGGGGCGACCTGGTAAAGCCTGTCGATAAAGCTCTGATAGACCGCCTGGGCCTTGCGCAGGCTGGTGTCGCGGCTTTCCACCAGGTCCGGCAGTTTGCCCACGTGGGCGTCGTAGCCCATGAAGCCGGCGAATGCCAGATGGCGGGGGTGGGCGGCGATACGCTCAAGCAGTGCGTCCAGTTGCCGGGGCTCGGTGAGGCCGCCGCGGTGCAGGCCCACGTCGATTTCCACATTGATGCGCAGCCGGCGTCCCAGCCGCCGGGCCATCTCCAGGTATTCCTGCAGCCGGGCGTCGCTGTCGATCAGCCATTGCAACTGGCGGTCCGGGTCGAAGCCGGCGTCCTCCGGCAGTTCCTCATAGAAGCGGGCGGCGGCCCGCACCGGCATCGGTTTGCCGAGCAGCAGGTCGCAGCCGGGTTCCGCCTCGGCCATGGCGTTGATGAACGGCTGGTGGAACACCATCACCCGGTCGGTGCCGGTCTGCGCCATCACTTCGCGGATCAGCGGCACGCTGGGCAATGATTTGGCGACGATGCGGTAGGCGCGGCCCGGCGGCAGCGCCTGCTGGAGGCGGCGGCAGTTGGCCGCCAGCCGTTGCCGGTCGATGAACAGCAGCGGCCGCCCCGGGCCGCTGTCGCGAAACAGGGTGTTGTAGGGCTGGAAGTAGGCGCCGTGGGGGCCACCCTGGTCGCCGGGTTTCAGCCACCAGGCCGCCGCCAGGCCGCCGCCCAGGGCGAGCAGGAAGGTGCGCCTTTTCATGCCGGTTGCCCCTTGGCGTCGATGCCGAACAGGTGTTTCAGGTGATCATTGAGCAAGCGTCCGCGCGGGTCCAGCTCGCGGCGCAGGGCGAGGAAGTCGTCGAAGCGCGGGTACAGCTCGCGCAACTGATCGGCGCCCAGGCTGTGCAGCTTGCCCCAGTGCGGACGGCCCCGGTGCCGGCGCAGCACCGGCTCGGTGGCGCGGAACAGCGGCGTGGCGTCCTGCTTGAAATACTGATGGATGGACAGGCTGGCCCCGGCGCGGCCGCTGAACATGGACAACAGGGTGTCGTCGGCGGCGCTGTAGCGGAACTCAATCGGGAAGAACACATTGATGTCCTGCTCGCGGATCACTTCGCAGACTTCCTGCAGGCACTCAATGCCTTTTTCCGCCGGCACCGTGTATTCCATTTCGTTGAAGCGCACCGTGCGGCGGTTGGCGTAGATCTTGTGGGCCGGCCCCCGGCGCCGGTTTTCCTCGACGAAAAAGGTCACCAGCTTCTGCAGGGTGGACGTCATCCAGCCGGCGCGCATGCTCAGCTCGCAGACGGTCTCCAGCAGGTCGTTGCTGTCGTCCTGGGCCAGGTCGTCCTCCGGGTCGTCGGTGAGCGACATGGTTTTGACGATGGCGGTGCCGCCGAGAGGAAAGGCGAAAAACTCGATGTTGCGGAAGTTGTCCTTCTCCCGCTCCACGAAATCCATGGCTTCGTCCAGCGGCAGCGTCCAGGTGTGCTCTTCCAGCCGGTAGGCCGGGGCGCTGTCCAGGGTCACGGCGGTGATCAGGCCCAGGGCGCCCAGGCCGCAGCGGGCCGCCTGGAAGCGGTCGCCGTCGTTGTGGTCGAGCCGGTGCAGGGTGCCTTCGGTGTCCATCAGTTCCAGGCCCACCACCTGGTCGGACAGGCACGGCAGCCCCAGGCCGGTGCCGTGGGTGCCGGTGGCGATGGCGCCGGCCAGCGACTGCAGGTTGATGTCCGGTTCGTTGATCAGGCTGCGGCCTTCGCCCCAGGCCTCGCTGCTGGCCTGGGCGATGCGGGTGCCGGCGCCGAAGCGCAGAGCGCCGGCGTCGACGCTGCGCAGCCCGTTGATGGCCTCCAGGGACACCAGGGTGTCGCCGGTGGGCACCACGGCGCTGAACGAGTGGCTGCCGCCGAACGGCCGCACCGTGCCTTCGGTGTTGGCGAGCAGCCGGGCCAGGGCGGCTTCGTCCGCCGGGTAGGCCAGGTTGCGCGGCCGCGCGGTCTGGTTGCCGGACCAGTTCTGCCAGCTGGCGCGCTCGCCCTGTGTCTTGTCGTCGGCTTGCCCGGCGCCGGCCAGGGTCGGTACGGCGGCGGCGCCGGCGGACGCGGCCAGCGCTTTCAGGAAGGCGCGGCGGGGAAGTCGTTGCAACATGACGGCGGAGTCCTTTCGGCTATTGTTGTACTCGGCACCGGCGGTGGCGCCTTATACCTTAATGGTACTGACGTACCACAAAAGTGCAATAGTCTAGTGTGCGTTCCGTGCACGGGTCGTCAACGCCCGGAGCCGGCTTCTAATCCAGCCCCAGTTCGCTCCACATCTCGTCGACCCGGGCTTTGACGTCGTCGTCCATGCTAATCGCGCGGCCCCATTCCCGCGTGGTTTCGCCGGGCCATTTACTGGTCGCGTCGAGGCCCATCTTGGAGCCCAGCCCCGCCACCGGGGAGGCGAAATCCAGATAGTCGATGGGGGTGTTCTCCACCATCACGGTGTCGCGCACCGGGTCCATGCGGGTGGTGATCGCCCAGATCACATCCTTCCAGTCGCGGGCGTTAACGTCGTCGTCGCAGACGATCACGAACTTGGTGTACATAAACTGGCGCAGGAACGACCACACCCCCATCATCACGCGCTTGGCGTGGCCCGGGTACTGCTTCTTCATGGTCACCACCGCCATGCGGTAGGAACAGCCCTCCGGCGGCAGATAGAAATCGATGATCTCCGGAAACTGCTTCTTCAGGATCGGCACGAAGATTTCGTTCATCGCCACGCCCAGCACCGCCGGCTCGTCCGGCGGGCGGCCGGTGTAGGTGCTGTGATAGATCGGGTCGCGCCGGTGGGTGATGCGGTCCACCGTGAACACCGGGAAGCGTTCCACTTCGTTGTAATAACCGGTGTGGTCGCCGAACGGGCCCTCGTCGGCGTACTCGCCGGGCTGCAGATGACCCTCCAGCACGAACTCAGCGCTGGCCGGCACCTGCAGGTTGGAGCCGAGGCATTTCACCAGCTCGGTGCGCGAGCCGCGCAGCAGCCCGGCGAAGCCGTATTCGCTGAGGGTGTCCGGCACCGGTGTCACCGCGCCCAGAATGGTGGCCGGGTCGGCGCCCAGCGCCACGGCCACCGGGAACGGCTCGCCCGGATGGGCCTCCTGCCATTCCTGGAAATCCAGAGCACCACCCCGGTGACCCAGCCAGCGCATGATCAGCTTGTTGCGGCCGATCAGCTGCTGGCGGTAGATGCCCAGGTTCTGGCGTTCCTTATTGGGCCCGCGGGTAATCACCAGCGGCCAGGTCACCAGGGGGCCGGCGTCGCCGGGCCAGCAGGTCTGAATCGGTAGTTGGGCCAGGTCCACGTCGTCGCCTTCGATGACGTGTTCCTGGCAGGGGCCGGAGCCGCTCACCTTGGGGTTCATGCTCAGCACCTTGCGGAAGATCGGCAACTTCTCCCAGGCGTCGCGGAACCCTTTCGGCGGCTCCGGTTCCTTCAGGAAGGCGAGCAGCTCGCCCAGCTCGCGCAATTCATCCAGGGATTCCCGGCCCATGCCCAGAGCGACCCGTCGTGGGGTACCGAACAGATTGCCCAGCACCGGGATCGACGACCCCTTGGGGTTCTCAAACAGAATCGCCGGACCGCCCGCCTTCAGCGTGCGGTCGCAGATCTCGGTCATCTCCAGGCGCGGGTCCACCTCGCGGGTCACCCGCTTCAGTTCGCCCAGCTTTTCCAGTTGCTGAATAAAGTCGCGCAGGTCGCGGTATTTCATCAATCCAATCTCGCCGGTTGCAAGGTGGCGGCAGTATAGCAGCCGAGCCGCTGTCCCCGGCGCTGCCCACATGGACAGTATGATTGATACTGGTAATATTCGAGTCGGCGTCCTAATACCTGTTAGGTGTCAGGCGAGATGAGCAGAGATCCATACATCATTTCCAGTCACTTAAGTTTGCTCCGGACTGCGGCCTCCTTGATGAGGCTATAGAAGAGGCTAAATGCGGTAACGAAGATGCGATTGCCAAGAAAGTTGTTTGGAAGGAAGAAGGAGGAGCCTCTCAAAGAGAATGAGGTCCGTGTGGTTCTGCCTGAGGAGTCCTACACACTGATGGAATGGAAAGAGGACGGCTTGCCTTGTATTGGGATGCTTAACTCCGCACTCAGTGACTTTGAACATAAACAGGTTTTCGGGTGGCACCTTTCGGTAATCATCGACTTCGAGGAAACAGTCGAGAATGAAATGCCCTCGGAGGAAGAAAGAGAAATTGTCGATCCGTTCTGTGACAAATTAGACGAAGAAATCAAAGCAGGTGGAAATGCTTTGTTTCTTATCAGAGAAACTTGGAACAGAACCCGACGCTTGGTCTGGAGAGTTTGCGATCCAGAAATTGCCCACCACCACCTTCAGTACTTAGTTGATCACCACCGGCACCCTCGACCTTTTGATTGGCGAATGGAACAGGACGTTGAGTGGGATCAGGCCGAGTGGTACTTCAAGCAACTGAGGACATAACAAGTGGTTGTTGTCGGGCGTTGTGGCTCCTCCGCTTCAGTGGGCGCCCGCTCCCAAAAACGCAGAAAGACCCCCTGACAGGCGTAAAAAAGCCCCGGCGGTTGCCGGGGCTTTTCGTGCGGTTCCGTTGCCGGAGGCCGCCGCTATTTGCGCTTCATGGAATCGAAGAATTCCGCATTGGTCTTGGTCTGCTTCATGCGGTCGATCAGGAATTCCATGGCGCCGATTTCGTCCATCGGATGGAGGACCTTGCGCAGAATCCACATCTTCTGCAGCTCATCCTCGCTCACCAGCCGCTCTTCGCGGCGGGTGCCGGAGCGCTTGATGTTCATGGCCGGGAACACACGCTTTTCCGCCACTTTGCGGTCCAGGTGCAGTTCCATGTTGCCGGTGCCCTTGAACTCCTCGTAGATCACTTCGTCCATCTTGGAGCCGGTTTCCACCAGGGCGGTGGCGAGGATGGTCAGGCTGCCGCCTTCCTCGATGTTCCGCGCGGCGCCGAAGAAACGCTTGGGCTTTTCCAGGGCGTGGGCGTCGACACCGCCGGTGAGCACCTTGCCGGAGCTCGGCTGCACGGTGTTGTAGGCCCGTGCCAGACGGGTGATGGAGTCGAGCAGAATCACCACGTCCTGTTTGTGTTCCACCAGCCGCTTGGCTTTCTCGATCACCATCTCGGCGACCTGCACGTGGCGGGCCGGTGGTTCGTCGAAGGTGGAGGCCACCACTTCCCCGCGCACGGTGCGTGACATCTCGGTCACTTCCTCGGGCCGCTCGTCGATCAGCAGCACGATCATGTGGGTTTCGGGGTTGTTGCGGGCGATGGACTGGGCGATGCCCTGCAGAAGCATGGTCTTACCGGCTTTGGGCGGCGCCACGATCAGGCCGCGCTGGCCTTTGCCGATCGGCGCCACCAGGTCGATCACCCGGGCGGTGATGTCCTCGGTGGAGCCGTTGCCGACTTCCATGACCATCCGCTCGGTGGGAAACAGCGGGGTCAGGTTCTCGAACAGGATCTTGGTCTTGGCGTTTTCCGGCCGGTCGGTGTTGATCTCACTGACCTTGAGCATGGCGAAGTAGCGTTCGCCATCCTTGGGGGGCCGGATCTTGCCGGCGATGGTGTCGCCGGTGCGCAGGTTGAAGCGACGTATCTGGCTGGGCGACACGTAAATGTCATCCGGGCCGGCCAGGTAAGAGCCTTCCGCGGAGCGCAGGAAGCCGAAGCCGTCCTGCAGAATTTCCAGCACCCCATCACCGTAGATGTCCGAGCCGTTTTTGGCGGCTCGCTTGAGGATGGAGAAGATAACGTCCTGTTTGCGGGTTCTCGCCAGGTTCTCCAGGCCGAGTTCCTTGGCAATATCCAGAAGTTCGCCGATCGGCTTCTGTTTCAGTTCGGAAAGATTCATTGGTGTTTTACAGGATGTCCAGAAATGAATTGACGGAATACACCTTGGATTGGTGTCTCTCGATGGTCGGATCCGGGCCGGAGAGCCTCGGAATTTCTTATTGATTCATTTGCATTCGCAGGGGCCGTTTCACGGTCTCCCAAGGTCGGGGACATCGTGGAGAACGGGGCCTGCTTGGCTAAGGCTGACGCATTCAGCGGGAGCGATAAACGATGAAACCCTTGCAAATCATCCGTCGGCGGGGCCTGAATGCCAGGGGCCGGACAGGATAACTATCTCGGAAAAAGGACGCTCAGAAACGTACGAATTAGAGATCCCTGCCAGAGGGTGCGAATACGTTGATTCGGGAATGTACCACCGGGCCGGAGGGCTGTCTAGTCCGGGACGCGCAGTCCGTGAGAGGCAAGGGCGGCCACGGGCCGGAGGGCCCGTGGCGCGTTCACCGGCTGGATCAGAGCGTGCTGTCCAGAAACGCGGTGAGCTGGGACTTCGACAGAGCGCCCACTTTGGTGGCTTCCACGTCGCCGTTCTTGAACACGGTCAGCGTGGGGATGCCGCGCACGCCGTACTTCTTGGGCGTGTCCGGGTTCTCGTCGATGTTCAGCTTGGCGATGGTCAGCTTGTCAGCGTAATCCCCGGACAGGTCTTCCAGGATCGGCGCTACCATTTTGCAAGGGCCGCACCAGGGCGCCCAGTAGTCCACCAGAACCGGACCGTCGGCTTTCAGGACTTTCTCCTCGAAATCCGCATCGGTCACGTTGATAATCTCGCCGCTCATTGAAATCTCCTGCTAGGCTTTCGCGGGATGATGACGCCGACACGCGGCCGACGCCGTCACAGGTCGAATAATATCGGGGTCTGGCGCGCGGATTTCAAGCGCGCCGGACAATGGTGCTGACAGAGCGCGCCTATCGGCATCGCGCCGAAGCAGCCGGAAACGCCCGCGCGGCGCCCGCTTGGGGCCGTTCGCAACCGGCTCTGGACCGTCAAGGAGAGGGTTTTTGCGACAACCTGAACATCTGGCCGCCATCGATTTGGGGTCCAACAGTTTTCACATGGTGGTGGCCCGCCAGGCCCAGGGCGAGGTGCGCATTCTGGAAAGTCTGTCCGAAAAGGTACAGTTGGGCGTCGGCCTGGGGCCCGACAATCGGCTTGATGAAGACGCCCAGAACCGTGCTCTGGATTGTCTCAGCCGCTTCGCTCAACGCATCAAGGGCATTCCCCGCGGCAACGTGCGCGTGGTGGGCACCAACACCCTGCGCATGGCGCGCAACGCCGGCCAGTTCATCGCCCGCGCCGAGCACGCCCTGGGGCACGACATCGAGGTGGTGGCGGGCCGCGAGGAGGCCCGGCTGATCTATCTGGGCGTGGCGCACAGCCTCGCCGACGACGCCGGCACGCGGTTGGTGGTGGACATCGGTGGCGGCTCCACCGAGCTGATCATCGGCGAGCGCTTCGAATCCACCGAGACCGAATCCCTGCACATGGGGTGCGTCAGTTACCGGCAGCGCTTTTTCGCCGAGGGAAAGATCACCGAGGCGGCGTTCAAGAAGGCGGTCACCGCCGCCCGCCAGGAAGTCCTGTCGATTGAAACCAACTACCGGCGTCTGGGTTGGGCGCAGGCGGTGGGAGCCTCGGGCACCATCAAAGCGATCGCCCAGGTGTGCGAGGAAAACGGCTGGAGCAACGAAGGCATCAGCCTGGAAGGGCTGGACAAGGCGCGCCGCAAGGCGCTCAAGGCGGGCAGCGCGGACGCCCTGTCATTGAAAGGCCTGCGCGACGACCGCAAGGCGATCTTCGCCTCCGGCCTGGCGATTCTGCTGGGCATTTTCGAGCAGATGGGTCTGGCCCACATGCAGGTGTCCAGCGGCGCCCTGCGCGAAGGTCTGCTGTACGATCTGCTGGGGCGCTTTGCCCACGAGGACGTCCGCGAGCGCAGCGTGCAGGCGCTGATGAACCGGCACCATGTGGAGCGCGCCCAGGCCGAGCGCGTCTGGGAAACCGCCCGGGGCCTGTACCGGCAGGCCGCCGGCGACTGGGATCTTGAGGACGAAGAGGCCCAGGCCACGCTGCGCTGGGCGGCCCTGCTGCACGAGGTGGGGCTGGCGGTGTCACACAGCCAGTTTCACAAGCACGGCGCCTACCTGGTGTCCAATTCCGACCTGCCCGGCTTCTCGCGCCAGGCCCAGCAGGCGGTGGCGGTGCTGGTGCGCGGCCACCGCCGCAAGCTGCCGCTGTCCACGCTGGCGGAGTGCCCCGAGGATGAACAGGCCCGGCTGCTGCGATTGTGTCTGCTGCTCAGGCTGGCCTGTCGCATGCACCATGCGCGCAACGGCGCACCGGTGCCGCCGCTCACCCTGAACGCCGGCGAGCGCGCCCTGGAGCTGGTGTTCCCGGCCGGCTGGCTGGCCGAGCACCCGCTCACCCTGGCCGACCTGGAGCAGGAGCAGGAGTTTTTCCAGGCCGCCGGCTACCAGCTCACGGTGACCGACGCCACCTGACGGAGGCGCCGCTCAGGCGCCGCCGGACAGGGCCTCAAGCAGCGCCTGCTGGGCCAGGAACGGGGCCTCGTGCTCGGCCCGCTGCACGCGGCGGTAGATGCCGTCGCCGTGCAGCTCCCAGGCCTGGCCGTTGTCGCGCAGGTAATACTCCAGACCCTGCTCCAGCACCTGCGCCTTGAGCGCCGGTTCGTTGACCGGGAAGGCGGTTTCCACCCGGTTGAACAGGTTGCGGTCCATCCAGTCGGCGCTGGAGCAGTACACCAGGTCCTCGCCGGCGTGGTGGAAATGGTAGATGCGCGTGTGCTCCAGGAAGCGGCCGATCACCGAGCGCACGCGGATGTTCTCCGACAGCCCGGGAATGCCCGGGCGCAGGCAGCAGATGCCGCGCACGATCAGGTCGATCCGCACGCCCGCCTGGCTGGCCCGGTACAGCGCCCGCATGATCTGCTCTTCGGTGAGCGAATTGAACTTGGCGATGATGCGCGCCGGCTTGCCGGCCAGGGCCTGTTCGGTTTCGAAATCGATCCACTGCACCAGGCTTGGATGCAGGGTGAACGGCGAGTGCTTCAGCTGCTTCAGGCGCGCCGCCTTGCCCATGCCGGTGAGCTCCTGAAAGATCTTGTGCACGTCCTGGCACAGGCCTTTTTCCGCCGTCATCAGGCCGTAATCGGTGTAAATCTTGGTGGTTTTGGTGTGGTAGTTGCCGGTGCCCACATGGGCATAGCGCTTGATGCCGTCGCCGTCGCGGCGCACCACCAGCAGCATCTTGGCGTGGGTTTTGTAGCCCACCACCCCGTACACCACCATGGCGCCGGCCTCCTGCAGGCGGCGCGCGCCCTCGATGTTGGACTCCTCGTCGAAGCGGGCGCGCAGCTCCACCACCGCGGTCACTTCCTTACCGTTACGCGCGGCGGTCTCAAGGTGGTCCAGAATTTCCGAGTTGGTGCCGGTGCGATAGAGCGTCTGCTTGATCGCCAGCACCTTGGGGTCGCGGGCCGCTTCGGCGAGCAGGTTGACCACCGGTGAAAAGCTTTCGAACGGGTGGTGCAGCAGGATGTCGCCCTGGTCGATGGCCTCGAAAATGCTTTCGTGTTTCTTCACCGCCGCCGGCAGTTTGGGGCTGAACGGCGGGTAGTGCAGGCGCGGCCGGTTCACGCTGGTGAACATGCGCGCCAGGTTCACCGGGCCGTTCACCTCGTAGGCGTCCTGCTCGGTCAGTTCGAACTGCTCCAGCAGATACTCGATCAGGTCGCGGGGGCAGTTATCGGCCACTTCCAGGCGCACTTCGTCGCCGTAGCGACGGGACAGCAGCTCGCCCTTCAGCGCGCTGGCCAGATCCTCCACGTCCTCGTCCACTTCCAGGTCGGCGTTCCGCGTTACCCGGAACTGGTAGCAGCCGGTGGCTTTCATGCCGGGAAACAAATCGCTGACGTGGGCGTGAATCATCGAGGACAGGAAAATAAAGTTGTCGTTGCCGTCCTCGCAGATCTCTTCCGGCAGCCGTAGCAGGCGTGGCAGGGAGCGCGGCGCGGGTACGATGGCCAGGCCGGTGGAGCGGCCGAACGCATCCTTGCCGTCCAGCGACACAATGAAATTCAGGCTCTTGTTCACCAGCCTCGGGAAGGGGTGCGCCGGGTCCAGGGCGATGGGCGTCAGCACCGGGTAAATCTGGTCGCGGAAGTACTTTTTCACCCACTCGGTCTGCGCCGGCGTCCAGTCCTCGCGGCGCAAGAAGTGCACGCCTTCCTCGGCCAGGGCCGGCAGCAGGATGTTCTGCAGGATGTGGTACTGACGTTGCACGGCGTCGTGGGTCACGCGGGCGACCTCGGCGAGCACTTCCTCGGCGAGCATGCCATCCGGGCCCGGGCGCCCGGTGCCGGTTTCCAGGCGGTTCTTCAGGCCCGCCACGCGAATCTCGAAGAACTCGTCCATGTTGGAAGAGAAGATCAGCAGGAAATTGAGACGCTCCATCAACGGATGATGCTCGTCCATGGCCTGCTCGAGCACCCGTAGGTTGAACTGCAGCAGGCTCAATTCCCGGTTGATGTAGAAGTCCTGATTGCTCAAATCGGGGCCCTGGATACCGGTGTTGGCGTTCATTGCGAGTCCTGAGCTTGGAGGCGGAAGGACCTATTGGATGACATTAGCATGACAAGAGGATGACAAGGATGCCTCTTCACTTGCCGGGAATGATAAGTATAATGCGAACGATTATCGTTAGTGGCTTGTCAGCCAACTGTCATTCCTGGGGAAACATCATGTCCAATCAAGATTTCGCCGCCGCGGCGGCTCTGATCACGCTGCTGACCGCGCCGGCGCTGGCCGCCGCCCAGCAGGAGAACAACGCCGGTACTCTGGCGCCGGTGGAAGTGGGCGCCGAAGGCCCCGCCGATGACGGCTACATCACCGTCGACAAACCGGCTTCCGTGGGTAAAACCAGGGTGCCGGTGGAGCGCCAGCCGTTCTCGATCGAGACCGTGGACCGCGAGCTGATCGAAGACACCGGCGCCAAGAATATCCAGGACTCCTTGTTGTATATGTCCGGGGTGTATGGCGCTAATTTCGGCTTCGATACCCGCGGCGATTCGGCCATGGTGCGGGGGCTGAGGCCCTCGCTTTACGTGGACGGCCTGCGTGCCAGTTACGGTTCCTACAACAGCGTGCGGCCCAACATCTATGGCCTGGAGCGCGTCGAAGTGCTCAAGGGGCCCTCGTCGGTGTTGTACGGTCAGGCGGAGCTGGGCGGCATCATCAACGGCGTGTCCAAGCTGCCCAAGGCGGAGAAGCAGGGCGAGCTTCGCGCGCAGGTCGGTTCCTACGATCGCAAGGTGCTGGCGGCGGACGTCACCGGGCCGCTGTCCGAAGACGGCAAGCTGTTGTACCGGCTGGTGGCGCTCAAGCGCGACAGCGGCACCCAGGTGGATTGCGTGGACGACAACGGATACGTGTTCGCGCCCTCGCTGACCTGGCTGCCCTCCGACGACACCACCATCAGCCTGCTCTTCAACAGCCAGGAAAACACCGGTGCGGTGTCCGCCCAGTTCCTGCCCACCCAGGGCACCCTGGAGCCCGGTCCGCAGGGGGATATCGGTTCCGAGACGTTTGTCGGCGAGCCGGACTGGGACCGCTATGACCGCCGCAAGGACGAAGTCACCCTGTTCGTCGATCACCGCCTTAACGACACCTGGGGGATCGCCACCACTGCCCGCTATACCGAAACCGAGACCGAAACCCGGGAGCACTGGGCCAATATCGGGGCGGCACCGGCCGCCGACGGTACCATCGGCCGCACCATTTACATGGCGGACAAAGGCACCGAGATCTTCAATGTGGATGCGCGGCTGGAAGGCGACCTGCGCCTCGGTGCCACCCGGCATACCCTGGCCATCGGTGTGGATCGACAGAACGCACTGTGGACTGAAGACAACAGTTTCAGCGCGACCGGCGGCGGCACCGATCTGAACGTTTATGACCCGCAATACGGCAATGTGAATTACGCGGTGCTGGATCCGGAAGATAAAGACGACAACCGCATCAGACAAACCGGTGTGTACGTGATCGACCATATGGAGATCGACCGTGTGGTGGTATCCGGTGCGCTGCGTTACGACGATACCACCACTACGGTGCTGGGCACTGACGGCGTCGATACCGATACCGACGACACCGCCACCACTGGGCGGCTGGGCCTGATGTACCGGTTCGATTCCGGCCTGTCGCCGTACATCAGTTACTCGGAATCCTTCGTGCCCAACCTCGGCCTGGACGGTTTCGGCGAAAGCCTCGATCCGACCACCGGCGAGCAGCGCGAGGCCGGTGTGAAGTACCTGTCCCAGCGTCACGGACTCGCCGTCACGGCGGCCTGGTTTGATATCGAAGAAACCAATCGCGTTGTTGACGGTGCCAATCCGCAAAGCGTCGAGCAGACCGGCGCCGTGGTGGACGGCTGGGAGGTCTCGGTGAAAAAAAGGCTGGGCAACGCCAGCGTTCTGGCCAACTACACCAAGCTGGACGCCCGAGAGGATGAGACCGGTGAGCGGCTGGCGTACGTCGCTGAAGAGAGCGCTTCGGTTTGGGGCAAATACGAACTGGAAAGCGGTTTCCGCTTCGGTGCCGGGGTGCGCTATGTCGGCGATACCGTGGGCAGCGACTACGGTAGTGGTGCCGGTCCGGAAGTACCGTCCGTGACGCTCTACGACGCCATGGTCGGCTACCGCACCGGCCCCTGGGACTTCACCGTGACCGGCAAGAACCTGGCGGACAAGGAGTATGTGTCCTGGTGCCGTGGTGAAGGTCTCGACTGTGGCTACGGCGAGCGCCGCGTGATCCTCGGCGAGGCAAGCTACAACTTCTGACTTGTAGGAGTGGGCCCCGCCCGCGAAAGGCCGGCAAAGCCGGCCGGCGAGATGCCAGAGAGCTCAGGTATCCCGCCGGGAGCTTCGCTCCCTTTCGCGGGCGGCGCCCGCTCCCACAAAGCCCGTTCCAGCGATTATCTTTTCTGTTCGGCCAGCTTGATGGCGGCGGCCTTGGCGAAGTAGGTCAGGATGCCGTCCGCGCCGGCGCGCTTGAACGCCAGCAGCGATTCCAGCATCACCTTGTCCTGGTCCAGCCAGCCGTTCTGGAACGCCGCCATGTGCATGGCGTACTCGCCGCTCACCTGGTAGGCGTACACCGGCACCTTGAACTCGTCCTTCACCCGGCGCACCACGTCCAGATAGGGCATGCCCGGCTTCACCATCACCACATCGGCGCCTTCCGCCAGGTCCAGCGCGATTTCGTGCAGCGCTTCGTCGGAATTGGCCGGGTCCATCTGGTAGGTGCTTTTGTCCGCCTTGCCCAGGTTCGCCGCCGAGCCCACCGCGTCGCGGAACGGGCCGTAATAGGCGGAGGCGTACTTGGCGGAGTAGGCCATGATGCGGGTGTTCGGAAAGCCGTGGCCTTCCAGGGCCTGGCGGATCTCGCCGATGCGGCCGTCCATCATGTCCGAGGGCGCCACCATGTCGGCGCCGGCCTCGGCGTGGGACACGGCCTGCTTGACCAAGGCGGTGACGGTGACGTCGTTAAGCACATAGCCGTCCTCGTCGAGGATGCCGTCCTGGCCATGGGTGGTGAACGGGTCCAGGGCCACGTCGGTGATCACGCCCATCTCCGGCACCGCCTCTTTGATCGCCCGGGTGGCGCGCTGGGCCAGCCCGTCCGGGTTCCAGGCTTCGGCGCCGTCCAGGCTTTTCACCGCCACCGGCGTGACCGGAAACAGGGCCATGGCCGGAACTCCCAGGTCCGCCAGCTGGCGTGCTTCCTCGCACAGCAGGTCCACGGTCATGCGCTCGACGCCGGGCATGGAGGGCACCGCTTCGGTGTGGTTTTCGCCGTCGAGGACGAACACCGGGTAGATCAGGTCGTCCACGGTGAGGGTGTTCTCGCGCATCAGGCGGCGGGAGAAATCGTCCTTGCGCATGCGGCGCATGCGGCTGGCCGGCCAGGGGGCACGGTTGAAAGACATGGGCCGAACCTCTCGATGGGAAGGGATAACGAATGGGAAAGGCAGTTTACCAAGCCGGCGCGGCAAGGGGAAAACGAGCCGGCGCCGCGCTCTATAATGGCGTTATTATGCCATAAAACAATTATTATGGCGTCCAATATGGTGATATAGTGCGGAAATGGATAATAAGTGTACAGCACAGATCTTTGTAGGCGGAGCGTGGCGGGACGCGGCGGTGATCAGCCTGGCCGGCCCGGAACACCAGGGTTGGCGCACGCCGACCTACACCACCTACTTGCCGGATTACGCTCTGGATTATCTGGGGCGTCGTGACGCCGCGGCCTGTGGGGTTCGTTTTCCCGTATCCCTGGAAATTGACGACCAGGACACCTGGCCGGCCTGGCTGTTGGACGTATTGCCACAAGGCTACGGGCGACAGGAGTTACTGCGCCAGTTGGACCTGCCGGCCACCGTTGAAGCCAGTGGGGACTGGCCGTTGCTGAGAGCCGGCGCCGGCAATCCGATTGGCAACCTGCGCATCAAGGAAGCCTGGGACTGGCTGGCCGAGGGGCAGGCCGGTCCGGCACGCGGGTTCCGCTTTGACGAAGTGGCGGGCCGCCATGAAGATTTCGTGGAGCATCTGGCCGGGCACGGCCTGTTCGTGGCCGGTTCCTCCGGTGTCCAGGGTGAGTGGCCGAAGATTCTGCTTACCGAGGCCGACGACGGCCTGCTTTATTTGGATCATACCTTGGAGGACAGCCGTGCCCGGCGTCATTGGTTGGTCAAATTCCAGCGCGGCACGGACCGGGACCTGGAAGCCATTCTGCGCGCTGAGGCCCTTTATATGGCGTTGGCCCGGGCGTTGGGCCTGCGCGTTCACGGTGCTCTGGAGATGCACGGACGCACGCTGTTCATCCCGCGTTTCGACCGCGGCGTTGATGGTGGCGGCGTGCAGCGGATCGCCCAGGAGAGTCTCGCTTCGTTATGTGGCCGGGCAGGCTTCGGTCTCGGTTTGCAGCATGAAGACGCCTGCCGGGCTCTGGCCGAGGTGGTCACCGATCCGCAAACGGAGATCATCGAATACCTTAAGCGTGACGTGGCCAATCTGGCGTTGGGCAACAAAGACAACCACGCCCGCAATACGGCCATCGCCCGGTATCAGGATGGCCGTATCGCGTTGACCCCGGTGTTCGATTTCGCGCCCATGTTTCTGCACCCGGACGGGATCGCCCGGCAGAGCCGTTGGCACGCCGATAACGGCGGGCAGCCGGACTGGCAG
This sequence comes from Alloalcanivorax venustensis ISO4, assembly GCF_015356855.1. Classification (GTDB taxonomy): domain Bacteria; phylum Pseudomonadota; class Gammaproteobacteria; order Pseudomonadales; family Alcanivoracaceae; genus Alloalcanivorax; species Alloalcanivorax venustensis. The sequence goes on along the minus strand of NZ_ARXR01000001.1, from coordinate 83,504 downwards.
GACGTCACGGAAGCGCTGGCGGCGGCGGGCAACCTGGAGGCCGGCCTGTTGCGACGCGCACTGCGGGACATGGCGCCCTGTCTGCAGGGGCTGCCACAACGCATGGGCCTGCTCGGCGTGGACGCGGACCTGGTGGCAAGGTTGCGACCGGGCATTCTGAAACTGGCGGACCAACTGGAGCGTCTGCATGGATAAGCGCTACGCCCAAATGAGCCCGGCGGAGCAGGTCGAACGGCGTCGCGAAGTGCTGAGCCACATTCAGGCCAGACCGGAGCTGTCGGTGGATCAGGTGGTCTCTCTGCTGCGCGGCGAGCTGCGCTTCACCTTGAGTGAATACAGTCGACTCACCGGCGTGTCCGCGCGAGTGATTCAGGATATTGAACAGGGCCGCGGCAACCCCACTCTGGGCACCGTGGAGAAATTACTGGCGCCGTTCGGGCTCAAGCTCGCGGTGGTGTCGTCCCGAGCGCCACGATTGATACAGGGAGGGGAGTAACCCATGGGCCGTTGGCGACCGAAAGGCAAACCCGCCTCCAAATACATCACGCCGGAGGGCTACCGGCGTCTTAACGAAGAGCTGCAGCGGCTCTGGAAGGAAGAGCGGCCGCCGATCACCAAGTCGGTGCAGGAGGCCGCCGCCCAGGGCGACCGCTCGGAGAATGCCGAGTATATTTACGGCAAGAAGCAGCTTCGCGAGATCGACCGGCGCATCCGTTTCCTGAGCAAGCGTCTGGACGGCATGAACGTGGTCGAGCGGGCGCCGGAGGATACCGGTAAGGTGTTCTTCGGCGCCTGGGTGGAAGTGGAGGACGACGACGGCAAGGTCGAGCGCTTCCGCCTGGTGGGCCCCGACGAGGCCGACGGCAGCCGTGGCGAGATCAGTATCGACGCGCCGCTGGCGCGGGCCTTGCTTGGTAAGCGGGTGGACGACGAGGCCTGGGTGCGAACCCCGAACGGCGAACGCTGTCTCTACGTCAACCGAATCTGGTATTCCTGAAACCCCGGCAACGGAGCCGCCGCGCGCCCATGGAAAACGATAACCGTATCTGGTTCTTTATCCGCAAGTCGCTGTTGGGCGGGCTGCTGATTCTGTTGCCCATCTCCATCATCGCGTTCTTCTTTAAATGGATTTACGACGCCGCCACCGGTTTGATCGCGCCGTTCACCGGCCTGGTGGTGCGCTTCTTCGGGCTGCCGAAATTCGCCGCCGATTGGGTGGTGGTGGCGGTGCTGGTGGTGTTCTGTTTTCTGGTCGGCACCCTGGTGGCCACCAGCCTGGGCGGCTGGTTATGGCAAAAACTGGAGAAGCGCGGCATGGAGCGCCTGCCGGGGTACCGGCTGGTCAAGGAAGTGACCATGCAACTGTTCGGGGGCAGCCAGGACAGCCTGATGCGTGGCGAGGTGGCGAGGGTGTGGTTGTACGGGCGCCAGGTGCCCGCCACCGTGCTGGGCTTGATCACTTCCCGTCACGAGGACGGCCACCTGTCCGTGTTCGTGCCCACCGGCCCCAACCCCACTTCCGGCTTTATCTATCACGTCCATGAGGACCTGGTGGAGCGGCGGCCGGACATTCCGGTGGAGCAGATGATGAAAACCGTGGTGGCCTGCGGCGCCGGCAGCGCCGCTTTGCTCGGCAAAGAACAGCGCTAGGCCGACGATTCCAGGTGCGATGGGCCCGCTCCTACAAATCGGACTCGGCGTCTTCCAGGGCCTGCATGGCTTCCAGAAGCGCCATCTCGGTGTCTTCGTGGCGGCTTTTCAGGTCCCCCTGGCGGCTCAGTAACTCGCTGAGCTCGCCTTTGCGGGCCGGGTCGGTGTAGAGGGTTTCGTCGCCCAGCGCGGTTTCCACCGTGCTCAGTTCGGTGCCCAGCCGGTCCAGTTGTTTCTCCAGCTTTTCCACGTCCTTCTTCAGCGGTCTGAGCTGTTCGCGCAGGCGGGCGGCGTCCTGGCGGCGCTGCTTGGCGTCGTCCTTGCCGGCGGCCTTGTTGTCGCCGGCCGGTGCCTTGGCCTCGCGCCGCGACTGCTGCAGCCAGCGGGCGTAGTCGTCCAGGTCGCCGTCGAACGGGCGCACGCCGCCCTCGGCCACCAGCTGGAATTCGTCCACCGTGGTTTCCAGCAGGTGGCGGTCGTGGGAGACCAGCACCACCGCGCCCTCGAAGCTCTGCAGCGCCATGGTCAGTGCTTCGCGCATGTCCAGGTCCAGGTGGTTGGCGGGCTCGTCGAGCAGCAGCAGGCTGGGCTTCTGGTGCACGATCAGCGCCAGGCCCAGGCGCGCCTTTTCGCCGCCGGAAAAGCGGCCCACCGGGTCGAACACATTGTCGCCGTGGAAACCGAAGCGCCCCAGTTCGTTGCGCAACTGCTGCTCGCTCCAGTTGGGGTGCTGGCGGTGGAGCAGCTGATAAGGGCTTTCGTCGGCGGCCAGCCGGTCCACCTGCTGCTGGTGGAAGTAGCCGACCTTCAGGTCCGGGTCCCGCTGAACGTGGCCGGAGAGCGCCGGCAATTCGCCCATCAGCGTGCGGATCAGCGTGGACTTGCCGGCGCCGTTGGGGCCCAGCAGGCCGACCCGCGATTCCGGGCGCAGGCTCATGGAGACCGCGCTCAGGATGGTGGTGTCCTGGTAGCCGCAGGCGGCGTTCTCCAGCAGCACCATGGGGTTGGGCAGTTTGAGCGGCGTCTTGAAGTCGAATTCGAAGCCGGAATCCACGTGGGCCGGCGCGATGCGCTCCAGCTTTTCCAGGGCCTTGATGCGGCTCTGCGCGGCTTTGGCCTTGGTGGCCTTGGCGCGGAAGCGGTCGATGAACTTCTGCATGTGCGCCACCTGCGCCTGCTGCTTGTCGTGCAGCTTCTGCTGCAGGGACAGCTGCTCGGCGCGCTGGCGCTCGAAATCCGAATAGTCGCCGGCGTAGCGTTTCAGGCGGCCGTGTTCGATATGCAGGATCTCCGACACGGTGGCGTCCAGGAAGGCGCGGTCGTGGGAAATCAGCATCAAGGCGCCGGGGTGCTGCACCAGCCACTGCTGCAGCCAGAGAATGGCGTCCAGGTCCAGGTGGTTGGTGGGCTCATCAAGCAGCATCAGGTCGGCGTCGCTGATCAGCACCTGGGCCAGATTCAAACGCATGCGCCAGCCGCCGGAGAAGGCGCTCACCGGCTGTTGTTGCTGACTGTCCGAGAAGCCCAGGCCGGCCAGCAGCGTGGCGGCGCGGGCCGGCTGCTCCCAGGCGCGCAGCGCGTCCAGTTCGGCGTGGGCGCGGGCGATGCCGGTGTTGTCGTCGCCGTCCTGGGCCTTGGCGAGGGCCGCCTCCCAGTGCCGCAGCGCGCGGTTGCCGTCGAGCACGTAATCCAGCGCCGGCTGCGCCAGTGCCGGTACTTCCTGCACCATCATCGAGAAGCGCCAGTCGGCAGGACGCTGTACGGTGCCGCCGTCGCTTTCCAGCTCGCCCATGATCAGCTTGAACAGCGAACTCTTGCCGCTGCCGTTGCGGCCCACCACGCCCACGCGCGTGCCTTTATGCAGCACGAAACTGGCGTCTTCGAGCAGCAGCTCCGGGCCGCGGCGCAAATTGATGTGTTCCAGGGACAGCATGGTATAAGGGGCCTTGGGATCGGCGAATTCCGGACCGGCGCAGTGTATGGCAAGCGTCGGAATAACAGAAGGGCCGGCGGCGGAGATCGCCCGGGAGGACACCATGAAAGAGGCGCCATTGTGGCGTTTCGCGTTACGGCTGTGGCGCGACAAGCGTATCGAGCGGGTGTGTCTGCGTCTGCAGGACGAGCACGGCGTGCCGGTGGCGGTGCTGCTCACCGCGCTCTGGCTCAGTGACGCCGGGCGCCGGCCGGACCCGGCCCTGGGCCGCCGGCTGCTGGCCTACGCGGAACAGTTCGAGGCCGACTATCTGCGGCCGCTACGCGCGGTGCGCCGCCGCGCGGCGGACGGCCAGGGCACGGTGGAGCTGAAACGCCAGATTCAGGAAGCGGAGCTGGAAGGCGAGCGCCTGTTGCTGGAGCAACTCAGCCGCCAGGCTCAGGCGCAGCCCGGCGGGCAGTCGGTGTCGGCGTTGAGCTGGCTGTTCGTGGTGGTGCCGGAAGCCGGCCAGTGCGAGTCGCTGCAGGCCGGGCTGGAAGAGCTGTCGGCGCTCAGCGAAAGCCTGGCAGTGTCTGAATAAGGTGCCGCTGCACCTCCAGCCATTCCCCGATCAGCCGCCAGTGACGCTGGTCCACCTGGTGCCGCGGGTCTTTCTGATCGAGCATGCTCTCGCCGTGGCTCATTGATTGCACGTATTGCTGCGCGTCGCGCAGCGTGATCAGGTAAGGAATCTTCAGGCTGGCGAGAAACTGGCGCAGGGTTTCGTAGGTGCGCGTACGGGTGCGCGCCCGGTTGGCGATCACCGCCAAGCGTCGGGGGCGGCGCTGATAGCTGGGCGCCAGCATCACGTTCTGTACGAAGCGGGTGGTGGCGCGGATGTCGATGGGGCTGGGCAGCACCGGAATCAGCACGATCTGCGACACGCGCAGCACATGGTCCAGGGTGTGGCGGTCCATGCCCGCCGGGGAGTCGATCACCACCACGTCGCGGGCCTTCTGCATCTGGTCCTGCAGCCGGCCCAGCGACACCGGCTCGTCCGCCGGCCAGCCCAGCGCTTCCACGCGCGGGTCCTCGCGCAGCCGCACCCATTGGGTGGCGGACTGCTGCGGATCCAGATCCAGCAACGTCACCGCCTGCCCGGAGTGAGCGAAATACGCGGCCAGATTGGTGGCCAGCGTGGTCTTGCCGCACCCGCCCTTGCTGTTGGCGACCAGGATCACCAGGCGCCGGTCGTCCTGACGCGCCACGCGACGCGCGGAAGCTGGAGCCAGAGTAGGGTCGATACTGTTATTTGGCATAGTGGTTTGCCCCCTATCCAACACTATAACCCGCTGATGGACGTTTTCGTGAATCCCGCTTTTGACAGAAACTTCCGTACAGGCACAATGAAGCCCTCTTCGACGGGGAATCGGAGGCCTGGCCGGGATATCCGATGGCCGGCGAGGGAACCAATCGCGGTAAAACGCGGTCAGGCGTTATCTGAGCACCTTTCATTGTTTTGGCTGGCGCGACGCTACGCGAAGCTGGCAGTATGGCCAGATTCCGCCGCCGGGTGTGGAGGTGTAGTCCGTTCATGCAGTAGCGCCGACCGTAATGACCGCGAAGGAAATGCGTGGGGAAGGACCGCCGGCGCAGAAAAAATAAACGTAAGCCAATGGAGGCATAATGAAAAAGTTCGCAATCGTGCTCGCCGGTACCGTGATGCTGGCGGCTTGTGGTGGAGAAAAGGACAAGAGCGCCGACGTGGAGCTCAAGAGTGAAGACCAGAAAGCGTCCTACGCGCTGGGCTTCCGCAGCGCTGAGCAGATGAGCGCCATGGAAAATCTGGACCTGGACGCGATGGTCGCCGGTCTGCGTGACGGTTTCGGTGACGAGCCGGAATCCCGCCTCGGCGAAGACGCGGACATGGACCAGCTGATCCGTGATTACCAGACCCGCATGATGGAAGCTCGCCAGAAGAAGATGGAAGAGCAGGCCCAGGCGAATCTGGAAGAGGGCCAGGCCTTCCTCGATGAAAATGCCGACAAGGACGGCGTCGAGGTCACCGACAGCGGTCTGCAGTACCAGGTGCTGGAATCCGGCGAAGAGGGTGCCCAGTCACCCACCCTGGAAGACACCGTGGAAGTGCACTACAAGGGCATGCTGCGCGACGGCACCGTGTTCGACAGCTCCATCGAGCGTGACAAGCCGGCGGTGTTCGGTCTGAAGCACATTATCCCCGGCTGGCAGGAAGCCCTGCCGATGATGAAGGTCGGCGATAAGTGGAAGCTGTTCCTGCCGCCCGAGCTGGGCTACGGCGAACAGGGCGCCGGCGGCGACATCGGCCCCAACGAGGTGCTGATCTTCGAAGTCGAGCTGCTGGACGTGAAAGACCAGGGCGACAAAGAGAAGCAAGCCGAGGAAGGCGCCGGCGCGGCTGAATAATCCGCGCTAGCCCGACCCGAAAAAAAGCCACGCTCCCGCAAAGGAGCGTGGCTTTTTTATGGTGCTACCGCTAGCAACGTCTCTGGGATCCTGCCGGCCGGCTAAAGCCGGCCTTTCGCTTGCGGGGCAAGCTCCCACAAGGCCCGCCTAGAAGTTGAGGACGCGGGCGCGCTCGGCGGTGTCGCGGCTGTGCACGCTGAGGATCAGCTGATCTTCCAGGGCGAAGCGCTCCTCGAGCATTTCGGTGAGCCGGGTCAGCCGTTCGGGCAGCACCTCCAGCTGGCTCAGGCAGTGGTCGTCGGTGTCGAAGTCCTCGTTGAAGGCCAGCGCCTCCTCCGTGGAGGGGTCCAGCTGATGCAGAATCCGCGAGGCCAGATTGATGGTACCGCCGCGGTGGGCGGCGCCCAGGCGCGCCTCGCGGACCAGTTCCTGGTAGATCTCGAAGTGGCCGGCGCTGATGTAGTCCATCAGCAACTGGCAGAATTCGCGCACCTGATTCTGGATCGAGCCGGGGCGCTGGAAGCCCTCCAGGCCCTGGATCGAGCAGAGCAGAACCAGCAGGCGGCGACGTTGCTCCAGCCAGGCGTGCAGCAGGGCTTCAATGCGCCGCCAGCGGTCCAGGGCGGCGGACGGGTGCAGAGCCGGGGAGTGGGGCGTGGCCATGGGGTCGCTCCTTGCGGTATCGCGCGCTTTTCATTGGACGGGTATTGAGGCTAGCGCCGCTGTTCGCGGCGAGGCAATGGCTATCTCCCGGCACCGGCGGCGCCGGCCGGCGCGGCGGGAGAAAACGGCTTTTCGATCAGAGGCTTACCGTGAAAGACCGTTTCTTCATTAGAGGCGGGGCTTTAGGAGAGCGGGCGAATAACGCCGCCGGCCGCGGCGTTCAGCCCGGGAACAGCCAGGGGCTGATCAGCGGCCACAGCCAGGGCAGCGCCAGCGCCGTGACCAGGCCGGTCAGGCCCAGGGCCAGGCCGGCGAAGGCGCCGGCCTTCTCGCTGAATTCGAACGCCCGGGCGGTGCCGATGGCGTGGGCCACAAGGCCCAGCGCGAAGCCGCGAATGCGGTCGTCCTTGACCCCCAGCACGCGGAACACCAGGCCGCCCACCAGCGCGCCGACGATCCCGGTGATGGCCACCGCGCCGGCGGCCAGGGACACATAGCCGCCGGTGCTTTTTACCACTTCCACCGCGATCGGCGTGGTGATCGATTTCGGCGCCAGCGAACCCACCACTGCCTCCGGCGCGCCCAGCAGCCAGGCCAGATAGATGGAAATGCCGGCGGCCAGCGCCGCGCCGATAAAGGTGGTGATCAGGATCGGGCGCCACACGCTGCGCACCGTGTGCAGCTGGCGATAGAGCGGCCAGGCCAGCGCCACGGTGGCCGGCCCGAGCAGGAAGGAGAGCACCTGGGTCTGGTCGCGGTACTCGGTGTAGGACACGCCCACCAGGGGCAGCACCACGATCACCGGGATCGAGGCAACGATAAAGGGGTGGAACAGCGGCAGGCTGTGCACTTTGCCGTACAGCCAGGTGGCCATGCGGTAACTGGCCAGGGTGAGCAGCAGCCCGAACAGCGGCGAGTGAACCAGATCAGCCATCGGCACGGCCTCCTCGCTCGCCGGTTTTGCCGCGCTCGCGCAACAGCAGCTTGAGCAGCAGGGTGACCAGCACCAGCGCCAGGATGGTACCGAAGATCACCGCCACGGTGAGCGCCAGCGCGTAGTCGCTGTAGCGCTCCCACTGCAGCACGATGCCCACGCCGAGCGGAAAGATCAGCAGGCTGATATGACGGATCAGGGCGCCGGAGGCGTCCGCCACCCGGTCGCTGTAGGGGACGCTGAACATCAGCGCCAGCAGAAGCAGCACCATGCCCACCACCGGGGCGGGCAGCGGCAGGCCGGTGAAATGAATCACCAGCTCACCGAGAAATTGAAACAGAAGCAGAATCAGCAGGCCGTCGACCATCGGGCGGATCTCCCAAACGCAAAGACCCGCGCCGAAGGTGCGGAGAAGGCGGCTCGCTCAGCCCCGGCGCGGGCGCAGCAATTGTATCAGAGCCACCACCAGCACGCCCCCGAACACCACCAGCGACCAGCCGGGAATGGTCAGGCCGAGAAAACGCCAGCTGATTTCGGCGCATTCGCCGGAGCCGGACAACACCTGGGTGAGCACGTCGGTGAGCGGAAAAGCGTCCAGCATGTAATCCAGATTGGGGCCGCAGGCAGGCACCTCGTCGGCGGGCAGGCTTTGCAGCCACAGGTGGCGCAGGGCGATACCGGCGCCGGCCAGGGTGGCGATGGCGGTCAGCAGCGCGTAGATACGCACGCCGACGCCGCGCGGGCCGTGCAGGGTGGCGACCAGCAATACCGCCGCCACCACCATCAGCGCAATGCGCTGAAAGATGCACAGGGGGCAGGGTTCCAGGCCTTCGACATGCTGCATATAAAGCGCGCCGGCAAGCGCCGCCAGGCAGCCAAGCAGGGTGAGTCCGTTAAGCGCACGGGGGCTGGGAAGAAGGGACGACATGGTTGTTTTTCCTTGTTTGAATCCGGCAAGCGTCAACGCACCCTAAGCAAAACCCCGCCGCCGGACAAGCGGCCCGGCGGCGGGGTTCTGGGGGGCTCTGTTACCTTCAGACGCTGCGCGAGGCGGCGGGTTCCCGGTGGTGATGCCAGGCGGCGGCGCCGGCGTCCCAACCTTGCACCCACCACTCCTCCAGCGCTTCATCCTGGTAAGGACACTGGTCCACGCGACCGCCGGCCATGCCCCACATGCAGCCGCGGTTGTAGGCTTTTTCGAACGGATCGGATGACGGATCAAACATAACTATCCCTCCTTCAACGGGGGCAGACTAGCACCGCTGGAGGTCGTCGCTAGTACCATTGATGTACAGAAAACGACCATTCGTCAGGATATCGGCTTAGTTGTGATCCGGTTCGCGGGGCTCAGCCCCGGAAATAGGCCTCCAGATACGCCTCGAACGGCATCTCCGCTTCCGCTTCCACCGCCTGTTGCTCCGCCAGGCTGTCTTCGGCGAGGCGCCGCCATTCGGTTTCCAGGTTGGTGTCCAGCGGCCGCGAACGGAAGTGATCCCGGTGCGCCAGGGCCTGGTTCATGGCGAAGCCGAAAAAGCTCTGCTGCCGGCTTTCCAGCTTGTCGAGAATGCGCCCGGACGGGGTGGCGTCGGGCTCCAGCAGCTTCTCGCGCTGCTGCTCCAGGGCGTCCCGGTAGAGCCGGCCGTGCTGGCCGTCATGGCCGTGGCAGCGGTCGAACAGCTCGGCGATGGGCAGCATCTGGTCGAGCTTTTCCAGCCCCCAGTTACGCAGCGAGACCGACTTGCCCCAGTTGTTCAGCTGCACGCCGGTGTTGCGGCCGTCGTAGACCACCCGGCGCAGGTTCTCCTTGCTGGCGTCCAGGTCGCAGTGTTCCAGGCGCGGCGATTCGCGCAGCAGGCAGTAGGTGGCGAACAGGTCCAGGAACCGGATTTCCTGCTGATTGATGCCCACCGGCTCGAACGGGTTGAGGTCCAGGGCGCGGATCTCGATGTATTCCACGCCGCGCCGCTGCAGCGCCAGGGTGGGGCGCTCGCCGCTGTTGATGGTGCGTTTCGGGCGGATCGACGAGTAGTACTCGTTCTCGATCTGCAGGATGTTGGCGTTGAGCTGCTGGTAGCGGCCCTGCGCGTCGCGCACGCCCAGCTTCTGATACACCGGGTCCGGCGTCTTCATGGCGTGGGTCAGGGTGCGGACATAGTCGTCCAGATTGTTGTAGCTGATCGCCAGCGACGACTGGGCGTTGTTCTGGTAGCCCAGGTCGCTCATCCGCAGGCTGGTGGCGTTGGGCCGGTAGAGGCTGTGGTCGAAGCGCTCCAGCAGCTGGTGTTCGCGGCCGGCCAGGAACGACGAGCACAGCGCCGGCGAGGCGCCGAACAGATACACCAGCAGCCAGGAATAGCGCTGGAAGTTTCGGGTCAGGTCGAAATAGCGCTGCGAGATATAGTCCCGCAGCGGGGCCTCGCTGCCCTCCAGCTCGCGGTTGATGCGCCAGAACTCATCCGGGAACGAGAAGTTGTAGTGGATCCCGGCGATGGTCTGCATCTTGCGCCCGTACCGGTGGCCCAGGCCGATGCGGTAGATGTGCTTCATGCGGCCCACGTTGGAGCTGCCGTACTCCGCCACCGGCACGTCGTTGTCGTTGGCGATCATGCAGGGCATGGAGTTCACCCACAGCAGTTCGTCGTCGATGTGCCGGTAGGCGTAGCGGTGCAGATTCTCAAGAAACTCGATCGGCTGCTGCAGGTCGGTGCTGGGCGGGGTGATGAATTCCAGCAGCGATTCGGAATAGTCCGTGGTGATGTAGGGGTGGGTCAGCGCCGAGCCCAGCTCCCGGGGGTGCGGAGTGTGCGCGAGCAGGCCCTGGTCGGTGATCCGCAGGCTTTCCTTCTCGATGCCACGGCGAATGTGAGCCAGGGTGGCGGCGGCTTCGGAATCCAGCAGTGCCTGGATTCGCTGGCTGAGCGTATCGGTCATGGGCCTATCCGACAGGGAGGTTGATCGCGCGGCCTGCCAGTATGGCAGGCCCGGGGCCGGTTAACATCAGGGTCAGCCGCGCTTGTTCTTGTCTTCGAACGCCTTCGCGAAGGCCGCGCCCAGGGCGCCCTGCGCCGCCGGCTTCTGGCCGCCGCCTTGCTGACCGCGACCGCCGCCCTTGGGCTTGCCGCCCCGGCCACGGGGGCGGCCGGCGGGGGCGTCGGCGCTTTTCGGCTGGTCCTGGTGGCGTTCGTCCAGGCGCATGGTCAGGCTGATGCGCTTGCGGGGCAGGTCCACCTCCATCACCTTGACCTTGACGATGTCGCCGGGCTTGACCACGTCGTGGGGGTCTTCCACGAACTTGTCGGCCAGGGCGGAGACATGAACCAGGCCGTCCTGGTGCACGCCCACGTCCACGAAGGCGCCGAAGTTGGTGACGTTGGTCACCGAACCTTCCAGCAGCATGCCTGGCTTCAGGTCGTTCAGCGTCTCCACGCCTTCCTTGAACTCCGCCGCCTTGAATTCCGGGCGCGGGTCGCGGCCGGGCTTTTCCAGCTCGCTGAGAATATCGGTGACGGTGGGCAGGCCGAACACGTCGTCGGTGAAGTCCCCGGCGTTCACTTTCTTCAGGAAGGGCGCGTCGCCGATCAGGTCCTTGAGCGGCCGGCCGTGCTTCTCCGCGATGCGCTCCACCAGCGGGTAGGCTTCCGGGTGCACCGAGGAGGCGTCCAGCGGGTTGGCGCCGCCCATGATGCGCAGGAAGCCGGCGGCCTGCTCGAAGGTTTTCTCGCCCAGGCGCGGCACCTGCTTGAGCGCGCCGCGATCACTGAAGGCGCCGTTCTTTTCGCGGAAGGTAACGATGTTGCCGGCGATGGTGGTGTTGAGGCCGGCGATGCGCGCCAGCAGCGGCGCGCTGGCGGTGTTCACGTCCACGCCCACGGCGTTCACGCAGTCCTCCACCACCGCGTCCAGGGAGCGCGACATCTTCACCTGGCTGACGTCGTGCTGGTACTGGCCCACGCCGATCGACTTCGGATCGATCTTCACCAGCTCCGCCAGCGGGTCCTGCAAACGCCGGGCGATGGACACCGCGCCCCGGAACGACACGTCCAGGTCGGGGAACTCCCGCGCCGCCATTTCCGACGCGGAGTACACCGAGGCGCCCGCTTCCGACACCATGATTTTCTGGATATTGCGGTCGCTGAGTTGCTTGACCACCTCGCCGGCCAGCTTGTCGGTCTCGCGGCTGGCGGTGCCGTTGCCGATGGCGATCAACGACACATCGTGCTTGGTGCAGAGTTTGGCCAGCGTCGCCAGGGACTGATCCCACTGCTTCTTGGGCTGGTGCGGGAAAATCGTGGTGTGTTCCAGCAGCTTGCCGGTGGGGTCCACCACCACCACCTTGACGCCGGTGCGCAGGCCCGGGTCCAGGCCCATGGTGGCCTTGGGGCCGGCGGGCGACGCCATCAGCAGGCTTTTCAGGTTGCGCGCGAACACCTGGATCGCTTCTTCCTCGGCCATTTCGCGCACGCGGCCGAGCAACTCGGTTTCCAGGTGGGTGTTGAGTTTGATCTTCCAGGTCCAGCGCATCACCTCGCCGAGCCAGTCGTCGGCGGCGCGGCCTTCGTGACGCCAGCCCGCCACCTCGGTGACCATCGCTTCGCAGGGGTGGGGCTGGGCGCTTTCCAGCTCCTCGGGCAGCACCATGGAGACGTGCAGCACGCCCTCGTTGCGACCCCGGAACAGCGCCAGCGCGCGGTGGCTGGGAATGTTCTTGAGCGCTTCCTGGTGTTCAAAGTAGTCGCGGAACTTGGCGCCCTCTTCTTCCTTGCCGTCGGCCAGCTTCGCCTGCACTTGGGCCTTTTCCCACAGGAAGGTGCGCAGCCGGGTGAGCAGCTCGGCGTTTTCCGCGAAGCGCTCCATCAGAATCTGCTTGGCGCCGTCCAGGGCGTCCTTGGCGGTGGCGATCTTGTGCTCTTCGTTCAGGTAGCCGGCGGCGGTCTGCTCCGGATCCTGGCCGGGATCGTCCAGCAGCGCGTCGGCGAGCGGTTCCAGGCCGGCCTCGCGGGCGATCTGCGCGCGGGTGCGGCGCTTGGGCTTGTACGGCAGGTAGAGGTCTTCCAGGCGGGTTTTGGTGTCCGCTTCCTGGATCGCCTTTTCCAGTTCCGGGGTCAGTTTTTCCTGTTCGGCGATGCTTTTGAGGATGGTCTCGCGGCGCTCTTCAAGCTCGCGCAGATAGCGCAGCCGCTCTTCCAGTGTACGCAACTGGGTATCGTCCAGACCGCCGGTCACCTCCTTACGGTAGCGGGCGATGAACGGCACCGTGGCGCCTTCGTCCAGCAGGGCCACGGTGGCCGCCACCTGCCGGGGCTGGGCGTTGATTTCCTGGGCGATCAGTTGTTCGATGCTTTGCATGGAAGAGTCCTGGCTTGCACGGCGGCGCGCGCGGTATGGCGCCGCTTTATAACGAAACGACCGGAATCATAGGGAATGACTCCGGCCGTTCATAGATTGACGTGACGGGGCGGGCTATGGTTGCTGCGGGGAGCGCCGGGCTTCAGCCCAGCACGCGCTTGATCATCGCCGCCAGTTCCGGCTCCTGGGCCGGCTTGACGATGTAGCCGGCGGCGCCCTGGCGCTCACCCCAGACTTTGTCGGTTTCCTGGTCCTTGGTGGTGACCAGAATCACCGGAATCCCGCCCAGCTCGGCGTCCTTATTGATCTTGCGGGTGGCCTGGAAGCCGTTCAGCTCCGGCATCACCACGTCCATCAGGATCAGGTCCGGCTTCTGCGCACGGGCCTGTTCGATGCCCTCCAGGCCGTTGCTGGCGGTGATTGCCTCGTGCCCCTGATTTTCCACCATCTTGACCAGGTTGGTCAGTTGCGTGGGTGAGTCGTCCACCACGAGAATCTTGGCCATCTTTGTCTCCTTCGGAACCCATCGGCGGGCGCATGATAGCAGGCCCGGGGGCAAAGGTAAGCCGATCCGTTCCGCCACCAAGCGCCGCATGGCGTCACCGGTTCGCGGCGGCCGGTAATCTTTCTATACAATCCAGATTTGCCTGCCGGACGCGCGGCGGGTACACCGGGCCTCCGGGATCCATTCCCGTAGTCCTTTCGGCGAGGAGCACCATGAGCGAACAAGTGGAAAAGATTCTGGTGGTGGACGATGACGCCCGCCTGCGCGGTCTGCTGCAACGGTTCCTGGAAGAGCAGGGCTACGCCGTCAAGGCGGTGGCCGACGCCGACCAGATGGACCGGGCGCTGTCCCGCGAGATCTATTCGCTGATGGTGCTGGACCTGATGCTGCCCGGCGAGGACGGCCTGTCGATCTGCCGCCGCCTGCGCGACGACGACAACCGCCTGCCGATCATCATGCTCACCGCCAAGGGCGACGACGCGGAACGCATCGAGGGCCTGGACGCCGGCGCCGACGACTACCTGCCCAAGCCGTTCAACCCCAAGGAGCTCAGCGCCCGCATTCGCGCCGTCCTGCGCCGCCATGTGCGGGAAGTGCCCGGCGCCCCCAGCAAGGACGAATCGGTGGTGCGCTTCGGCCCCTGGAGCCTGGACCTGGGCAACCGCACCCTGGCCCGCGAGGGCGAGCCGCAGCCGCTCACCACCGGCGAGTTCGCGGTGCTCAAGGCGCTGGTGCAGAACGAGCGGGAACCGCTCACCCGCGACAAGCTGATGAGCCTGGCCCGGGGCCGAGAATGGTCCGCCATGGAACGCTCCATCGACGTGCAGGTGTCGCGCCTGCGCCGCCTGCTCGAGGACGACCCGTCTAAACCGCGCTATATCCAGACCGTCTGGGGCGTGGGCTATGTGTTCGTGCCGGACTGAACGCCGGCGGGTAGAATCCCTCCATGCCCAACTTCCTGCCCAAAAGCTCGTTCGCCCGCTCGGCGCTGATCATCGGTCTGGTGATCGGCCTCAGCCAGGGCATCACCCTGTGGTTCTTCGCCCGCAACGCCTATCTGCCGGGCATCCGGGAGTACGCCCGCCTGACCGCCCTGCAGGCGGAGCTGGTGTTCCAGAGCGAGGGCGACGCCAGCCTGTCACGGCGGTTGGGCGAGACCACCGGCATTAACGCCGGCACGCCGCCGGAGCTGCGCCGCCCGGAAAGCCTGATTCTGTCGCGCCCGGTGGTGGAGCGGTTCCGCGACGAAGTCTCCGAGCTGCTCGGCGAGGCCGCCACCGTGCGCCTGGAAGACGAGCGCCAGCCGGTGCTGTGGGTCACCGCGCCGTCGTTCGGCGACCGCTGGCTGCGGGTGCCGATGGCGTTCTTCCGCGACTACGACCGCTACCTGCTGCTGGGCTGGGGTGTGACGGTGCCGCTGCTGGCGGTGATCGGCGGTCTGCTGATCGCGCGCAGCCTCAACCGGCCGCTGCGGCGGCTGGCGCGGGTGGCGCTCAAGGTGGGACGCGGTGAAGCCGTGCCGGTGCTCGACGACAGCCTCGGCCCCACCGAGATCCAGGCGGTGAACCGCGCCTTCAACCGCATGACCAGCCAGCTGCAGCAGTCCCAGCGCGACCGCGCCCTGCTGTTGGCCGGGGTGTCCCACGATCTGCGCACGCCGCTGACCCGGCTGCGGTTGTCGGCGGAATTCCTCAACGACGAGGAGATGTCCCAGGGCATCATCGCCGACATCGAGGACATGGACGCGATTCTCGATCAGTTCATTTCGTTTATCCGCGACGGCGCCGACGAGCAGCCCGACTACGAAAACCTCAATGACCTGATCGACGAGGTGGCCGCCAAGTACCCCGGGGAGCAGCTGCGCATCCGGCAAAAAGACCTGCCCCGGCTGATGCTCAAGCGGCTCACCGTCAAGCGCATGCTTTCCAACCTGATCACCAACGCGCTCAAGTACGGCGCCGCGCCGGTGGAGATCGACACCGCCCTGGACGACAACGCCCTGGTGCTGGTGGTGCGCGACCACGGCAAGGGCGTGCGCGAGGAGGATATCCCCTTACTGCTGCAGCCGTTCTCCCGGGGCGAGAAGGCGCGCACCCTGAGCGGCAGCGGTCTGGGGCTGGCCATCGTCAAGCGCATCGTCGACATGCACCACGGTGAGATGGCATTGGACAACCACCCTCACGGCGGCCTGCGGGTGACCATCCGCTTCCCGCTCACCGGGCAGCTGGTGCAGCCGGAGACGCTCTCCGCCGGGGTGCGCTAGCTCAGTCCGGGCATTCCGCCGGCGCCGGCTCCAGGGCGCGGCCGGCGAAGAAGATCAGCAGCCCGCCGGCGGCCAGCGCCGCCCCCA
Source organism: Alloalcanivorax venustensis ISO4 (assembly GCF_015356855.1). Classification (GTDB taxonomy): domain Bacteria; phylum Pseudomonadota; class Gammaproteobacteria; order Pseudomonadales; family Alcanivoracaceae; genus Alloalcanivorax; species Alloalcanivorax venustensis. Next base: position 67,699 of record NZ_ARXR01000001.1, on the reverse strand, counting down.
CCAGGCCGCTGCTGGACCAGGGTACGCCCTGGGCGATCACCACGCCGGCCAGCCAGGCGCCCAGCGCATTGGCCATGTTGAAGGCGGCGTGGTTGAGCGACGCGGCCATGGTCTGGGCGTTGCCGGCCACGTCCATCAGCCGGGTCTGAATGGTCGGGCCCAGGGCCATGCTGGTGCCCACCAGGGCGACGAACAGCAGCCCCGCCCACACCTGGTTGGCGGCCACGAAAAACAGCGCCTGCACCACCAGACACCAGATCAGAATCAGCGGAATCGCCTTGAGCAGGTTCCAGTCCGCCACCCGCGCGCCCACCAGGGTGCCGATGATGGTGCCCACGCCGAAGATCGCCAGCACCACCGGCCCCAGGGATTCCGCCATGCCGGCCTGCTGGGTGAGCGTCGGCATCACGTAGCTGAACACCGCGAACATGCCGCCGAAGCCGATGCTGGCGATGCCCAGGGTGAACAGTACCTGCTGGTTGACCAGCGCGCCCAGCTCGCGCAGCGGGCTGGCGTCCGGGTCGCGGGGCACGAAGGGTACGAACAGACGCACCATCAGCGCGGTGGCGAGGGCGATGCCGCCCACGGCGGCGAACGCCACCGGCCAGCCGAACTGGTTGCCGGCCCAGGTGCCCAGCGGCGCGCCCAGCAGGATCGCCACGGTCAGGCCCATCATCACCCGGGCCACCGCCCGGGCACGCTGATCCGAGGGCACCGCGGCGGCGGCCACCAGCGCCGCCACGCCGAAATAGGCGCCGTGGGGCAGCCCGGCGATAAAGCGCAGGCCGACGAAAGACCAGAATCCCGGCGCCAGCGCGCTGGCCAGATTGCCCAGGGCGAATACCAGCATCAACACGATCAGTAATTGCCGCTTGGGTACCTTCGCCGCCAGACAGGAGATCAGCGGTGCCCCGACCACCACGCCCAGGGCATAGCTGCTGATCGCATAGCCCACGTGTTGCGGGTCCACCGACAGATCCGTGGCGATGCGGTTCATCAGCCCCATGATTACGAATTCGGTGGTGCCGATGGCGAAGCCGCCCAGTGCCAGAGCCAGTTCGGCGAGACGAGGGTGACGTGCCGGGGCGGCACTGGGCAGGGCGGACATGATGGTCTCCGGGCCGGGGAACAGGGGGCGGGGAGTATCGCAAACCGTGGTGAACAATAGAACGCATTTCGTTTATCGTCGCGATTGGCGCCATTAATGGAACCCGGCGCGCAGGGCCAGCGCCGCGATGCTCAGGGTGGCCAGCGACAGTACCGCGCCGAGCGCCAGCGGGCGCCAGCCGGCCTGACGCAACAGGCCGGCGTGGGTGCTCAGTCCCAGGGCCGCCATGGCCAGCGCCAGCAAGGCGTCATCCAGAATGGCCAGTGGGGCCGCCACGGCGTTGGGCACCAGGCCCAGGCCGTTGACCAGCAGCGCGGCGACGAACAGCAGGGCGAACGGCGGTACGCCGATGCGCGGGCGAGGGGCGGCGTTCGTGGTCGCCGCTACGTCGCCGCTCGGGCGCCACGCCGCCAGCGCCAACAACGCCGGTGCCAGCATCATCACGCGTACCATTTTCACCAACAGTGCCTGGTCCACCAGGGTGGGCGACATGGCCTGGGCCGCCACCAATACTTGCGCCACCTCCTGCACCGTGGTGCCGGTGAGCACGGCGTATTGTGCCGGCTCGCCGAGCAGTGTGGGCCATTGGTGGAACAGGATCGGCAGCAACAACATATTGAGGGTGCCGAAAATCACCACCGCCGCCACCGCCATCGCGGTATCCCGGTCGCGACCACGTAGCACCGGTTCCGCCGCCAGCACCGCGGCGGCGCCGCAAATGCCGTTGCCGGCACCGATCAGCAGCGCCGCCGGACGGGTCATGCCCAGCCGGCGTCCCAGCCAGGCGGCGAGTAACAGACTGACGATTACCTGGCCGGCGTTGAGTGCCACGATGCGCGGGCCGAGGTCGGCCACCGCCGTTAGCGGAATGCGCAAACCGTACAGGACGATGGCGGTTTTCAGCACCGGCCCCTTGAACCAGCTCAAGGCCGGGGCGCCGGCTTCGCGCCAGCGTGCCGGCAGTCCCTGGGTGAGCAGCAAACCGCCGAGCAGCGCCAGTGCCAGGGTGCTTAGCCCCAGGGCGCTGGCCCAGGCGGTGCCCGCGATGGCGGCGGCGAGGGCGGCGCAGGCCGGTATCAGCAGTGCGAACGGCAGGCGCCGCGCCGCGGGGAGTGTGATCGGTGATGTCATCAGGGCCTCCGTAGCGATGTCAGGGAGGCACTATGCGAGCCGGCCGGAAATTAATATATTTAATAATTATTTAGATATAACTAAAATAAACTTATGAATGACACGACCTTAAGACAATGGCGGCTGTTTCTGGCCGTGGCGGAAACCGGCAGCGTGGCCGCCGCCGCCGAGGCGGTGGCACTCACGCAGCCGGCGGTGAGTCAGGCGCTGGCGGGTCTGGAGGCCCGTTTGGATACCGCCCTGTTCGACCGGGTCGGGCGCGGACTGCGTATCAATGCGGCGGGCCGGCAACTGTTGCCGGAAGCGCGGGCTTTGCTGGCCCAGGCCACCCGTTGCGAGACCCTGTTCCAGGCGCCGGTGCTGGAAGTATCCCTGGCGGCCACGCATACCCTTGGCAGCTATTACCTGCCGGCGCGTTTGGCGGCTTTCCGTCAACGGCATCCGGATGCCCGTGTCGACATGCAGGTGGTCAACACCGATGCGGCGGTACGTCTGTTGTTGGATATGGCGGTGGATCTCGCGTTTGTGGAGGGACCGGTGTCGCACCGGCTGTTGAGTGTGCATCGCTGGCACGACGACGTTCTGTTGCGGGTGGTGGCTGCCGACCGGCAAGCGGCGTTGGGCGACGATCCGTCGCGCTGGGCCTGGGTCATGCGTGAGCCGGGGTCGGGAACCCGTAACGTGATTGAGCAGCGTTTGGCGGATGCCTTCCCGCCGGCGCAGCGGGTGCTGCAGTTGGGCAGTGGCGAGGCGGTCCGCCAGGCGATTCTGGCCGGCGCCGGGGTCGGTTACGTCAGTGAGGTGGCGGCCGCCGCCGCACTGCGCGACGGTCGGCTGAAAACGGTGCCGGGGGCGCAGTCCCGGCTGGTGCGACCGTTGTATCGGCTGCACCATCGTCAACGCGGCAGCGGCGCCGGTGAACGCGCGCTGTTGGCGTCCATGGCCGGCCCGGCTGACTGAGGACTCAGGTCGTGGCCGGTTCGCCCAGCGCCGATGTCGGCACCAGCGGGATATTCACCCGCGACGGCATCGCCGGCGTGCTGTACACCGTGAGCAGGCCGAGCAGCCCTTGCAGCAGGTCCGGCAGCGGGCTCAGCCCGTGGGGCAGGTCGCTGGCGCCGACGCTGATGCGCAGCCGGTGGCCGGCGGGGATCACCGCGCTGGTGGGGAACACCTCCACGTCGGCGCGGAACGGCCGCAGCGGGCCCACCGGCTGCTGCGATGCCGCCGTGAACGGGTGCCAGGGCTGGATCAGTTTACCGTCCATGAAGCGCGATCGGGTGGCGTTGAAGTCGCTCATCGAGGCCATCTGAATGCCGTTGGTCAGCTCCCGGGACAGGCCGTTGGGGTCCACGACGCTGACCCGCACCACCACATTGCTGTCCAGTGCCGTGGTGGAGGCCCAGATCTGGCCGCCGATCGGGCCGTTGATGGCCATATCCTCTTCCATGGGCTCGCTGGTGTAGACCGCTTCCAACAGCTCGGTGACGTTGTTCTGTTCCTTGCACGGCGACGTGATCAGGCCCAGCACGCCGGCGGTCCATTGGCTGGCGCTGGCGGAGCACAGCCCGTTCACCGGAGTTTGCAGCAGCGAGGTGCGGCGGTTGCCGGTGGGCGCCTCCCGATTGATCTCGCCGAACAGCGGCAGGCCCGGCTTGCCATGCAGATAAAACACTTCGGCGTGCGCTTGCGGGTGCGGCCAGTCGGCGGCGGTGATGTAGCGCTCCGCGCCGGTGTAGTACTGGGTTACCGGTGGGTAGTCGCCGGCGCCGGTGTCCATGCCTTTCAGGTATTGGTCGAACCAGGCCAGACGGATGTTGGCCAGGGCCGGCACGCCGTCCGCCGGCAGCCCGGCGCCGGATGAACCGTCCAGGTGTTCCCAGGGACCGATCAGCAGCTTGCTGGTGGTGCCGTTGTTCTTGAGCCCTTCATAAATCAACGGCTCGCCGCGCTGGAAAATATCGCGCAGGCCGCCGACCACGAAGGTGGGCGCGGTGATCTTGTCGATCTGTTCCAGCGGCGAGCGCTGGCGCCAGAAATCGTTGTCGTACTTGTTGTCGTCACCGATCAGCGCGCCGCCCACCACCGGCACCGGGAACTCGGTGAGGGTGCCGGTGAGATGATCCAGCAGGGTGTTCAGGTAGTAACCGGGCTCGTCGTTCTCCAGCCCCACCGGCGTGGGAATGATGCCCAGGCCGGTGACCAGCGCCACCCACAGCGGAATAAAGCCGGCGTTGATCTGGCCGCCGCTGAACACGATGTCCCGGTAGGCGTCGCCCATCGGCACGATGGCGAACACGGCGTCCACGCCGTCCGGGCGCTGGGCGCCGGCCAGCAGCCCGGTGATGCCCATGTAGGAGGCACCGTTCATGCCGAGGGTGCCGTTGCTCCAGGGCTGGTCGTCGATGTAGTCGAGCAGCTCGCCGATGTCCTGATGGTCCACCTCGCTGAACGCCTGCCAGGTGCCCTCGGAGGCGCCGGTGCCGCGCATATCGACAATGATGTAGGCGTAGCCGCGCTTCACCAGATAGGGGTCGGCGGCGCCGATGGCGCCCAGGAACTGGTTGTAGCCGGTGAAGGTGGCCACCACCGGGAAGGGACCGTCGGCGGGCTCGCCGTTTTCGTCGGCGGGCAGCGTCACCGTGGCCGACAGCCGGATGCCGTCGCGCAGGGTGATCAACTGCTGGGGCAGGTCCACGGTGCCGGGGTATTCCTCGGGGCGCTCATAGGGCGCGTCCCAGGTCAGATTCACCGGCTCGGGCTGCGGTTCCGGTTCGGGCTCCGGCGCCGGCGGTGTGGTCGGCGCCGGTGCCTCCGGGTCGCCGGCGTTCGCCGTTTGCGGGCCGGGTCCGGCGCTGTCGCTGCCGCCACCGCCGCAACCGGCGAGCGCGAAGAGGGTCAGGAAAAACAGAACGGGCAGCGGAAGGTGCTGCCCCGCGTGGCGAAGAAGAAGCATGCTGGTGTCCCCTGGCATTATTGGATTAATGGGGAAGCCGACCGGCCTGGGCTAGTCAGTTGTTTGTCTATGCAAGGTTACCCAGTGGCGGCGCCGGCCACTGTTGGCACGATGGTGCGAATCGGTGACGAAGCTTGGGTTTATGTGGCGCTGTGTAACAGCGGGATCACTGGTATGCTGCTTCGCCACCCGTTTCCGCTTTGCCGACAGGAGAAATCCGATGACCGACGACCACGCTTCCGATCCCCGCCGCCGTTATTCCGCCCCGGTCGTGGACGGCGTGGGCAAGGCACCCAGCCGCTCCATGCTGCGCGCCACCGGTTTCACCGACGAGGATTTCACCAAGCCGCAGGTGGGCATCGCGTCCACCTGGAGCCGGGTGACGCCGTGCAACATGCACATCAACACCCTGGCGGACGAAGCCGGCCGGGGCGCCGACGCCGCCGGCGGCAAGAGCGTGATCTTCAACACCATCACCGTGTCCGACGGCATCGCCAACGGCACCGAGGGCATGAAGTACTCGCTGGTGTCCCGGGAAGTGATCGCCGACTCCATCGAGACCGTGGCCGGCTGCGAGGGCTTCGACGGCCTGGTGGCCATCGGCGGCTGTGACAAGAACATGCCCGGCTGCCTGATGGGGCTGGCGCGGCTCAACCGGCCGTCGGTGTTCGTCTACGGCGGCACCATCAAACCGGGCAAGAACCACACCGACCTGATCTCCGTGTTCGAGGCGGTGGGCGCCCACGCCAAGGGCGACAAGTCACTGATCGAAGTGAAACAGGTGGAGGAAGAGGCGATCCCCGGCGCCGGCTCCTGCGGCGGCATGTACACCGCCAACACCATGGCCAGCGCCATCGAGGCCCTGGGCATGAGCCTGCCGGGCAGCTCCGCCCAGAACGCCGAGGACAACGACAAGCTGGAAGACTGCCGTGCCGCCGGCGAGGCGGTGCTCAAGCTGCTCGATCGGGACATCAAACCCCGCGACATCCTCACCCGCGAGGCGTTCGAGAACGCCATCACCGTGGTGATCGCCCTGGGTGGCTCCACCAACGCGGTGCTGCACCTGATCGCCATGGCGCACACCGTGGACGTGGCGCTGTCCCTGGAGGACTTCACCCGCATCGGCAAGAGGGTGCCGGTGCTGGCGGACCTGCGCCCCAGCGGCCACTACATGATGAGCGAGCTGGTCGCCATCGGCGGCATCCAGCCGCTGATGAAAACCCTGCTCGACGCCGGCCTGCTGCACGGCGGCTGCCTCACCGTCACCGGCAAAAACCTGGCGGAAAACCTGGAAACCGTGGCGCCCTACCCGGAAGAGCAGGACATCATCCACGCCCTGGACAAGCCGATCAAAAAGGACAGCCATCTGCGCATCCTCTACGGCAACCTGGCGCCCACCGGCGCGGTGGCTAAGATCACCGGCAAGGAAGGCACCTACTTCAAGGGCAACGCGCGGGTGTTCCACTCCGAGGAAGAAGCCACCGACCGCATCATGGACGGCACCGTCACCGCCGGCGACGTGCTGGTGATCCGCTACGAAGGGCCCAAGGGCGGCCCGGGCATGCGCGAAATGCTCACCCCCACGTCCGCGATCATGGGCCGTGGCCTGGGTCAGGACGTGGCGCTGATCACCGACGGCCGCTTCTCCGGCGGCAGCCACGGCTTCGTGGTCGGCCACCTGACCCCGGAAGCCCAGGAGGGTGGCCCCATCGCCCTGGTGGAGACCGGCGACGAAATCATCATCGACGCCGAGGCGAACACCATCACCCTGAACGTGGAGGAGGCGGAACTGGAACGCCGCCGCGCCGCCTGGACCGCGCCGCCGCCGCGTTACACCCGCGGTGTGTTGGCCAAATACGCCAGGACCGTCAGCTCCGCGTCCCTGGGCGCCATCACCGACGGCGACTGACGCGGCCTGTGTCGATAAACCTGAAAGGTGCTCTCGCTTCCCTGGCCAGGGCCCACGCTTGTGCCGGGAAGGAACCTTTGCAGGGCTATAAGCCTTGGCTAACCGACAAGAAGCCAGATAAGAACAGACATTGAGAACGATAAATGACCGCAAAATTGACCCTGCAGCAACTCGAATCCTTCCTCTGGGAGGCCGCCGATATCCTGCGCGGCAACATGGATGCCTCCGAGTACAAGGATTACATCTTCGGCATGATGTTCCTCAAGCGCCTGTCGGATGCCTTCGAGGAGGCCCAGGAAACGGTGGTGCAGTACTACCTGGGCAAGGGCAAGTCCAAGAAGCAGGCGCAGGCACTGGCCGATGACGTGGACGAGTATGACAAGACCTTCTACATTCCTCCGACAGCTCGTTGGGGCGCCCTGAAAGACTTGAAGCACGACATTGGGGCCGAGCTGAACAAGGCCACCGAAGCCATCGAAGAGTTCAACGGCTCCCTGGAAGGGGTGCTGGTGTCCATCGACTTCAACATCAAGAACAAGCTCACCGACAAAAAGCTGCGCGACCTGCTCAGCCACTTCAGCCGCCACCGGTTGCGTAATGAAGATTTCGAGCGACCCGACCTGCTCGGCACTGCCTACGAATACCTGATCAAGATGTTTGCCGACAGCGCCGGCAAGAAGGGCGGGGAGTTCTATACCCCCTCGGAAGTGGTGCAATTGTTGGTCTCCCTTCTTAAGCCTGAAGCCGGTATGCGCATCTATGACCCCACCGCGGGTTCCGGCGGTATGCTGGTACAAACCCGAAACTATCTGGCCACCCACGGTGAGAACCCCGCCAACCTGTCTCTGTGCGGGCAGGAGATGAACCTGAATACCTGGGCCATCTGCAAGATGAACATGTTCCTGCATGGGGTCTACAGTGCCGATATCCGCAAGGGCGATACATTAAGAGAGCCGCAGCACACCCAGGGCGGCGAACTTATGACTTTCGACCGGGTGATCGCAAACCCGCCCTTCAGCCTGAAGAAATGGGGCAAAGAAGAGGCCGACAGCGATGCCTTCGGCCGATTCCCCTACGGCACGCCCCCCAAGGACGCCGGGGATCTTGCATTCGTCCAGCACATGATCGCCAGCCTCAACGCTGAAGGCATGATGGGCGTGGTCATGCCTCATGGTGTGCTGTTCCGGGGCGCCAGCGAGAAAGCTATTCGCCAGGGCCTTCTTAAGGATGACCTGTTGGAAGCCGTCATCGGCCTGCCCGCCGCCCTGTTCTACGGCACCGGAATTCCTGCCTGCCTGCTGATCATCAACAAGCACAAGCCCGCTGACCGCAAAGGCAAGGTGCTGTTTATCAACAGCGAGCTGGAATACGAGGAAGGCAAGAACCAGAACAAGCTGCGCCAGCAGGATATCGACAAGATCGTGACGACCTTCGAGACCTTCGAGGAGATCAAGCGCTACTCCAAGGTAGTGCCGCTGGCCGAGATCGAAGACAACGGCTTCAACCTCAACATCCGCCGCTACGCCGACACCAGCCCGCCCCCGGAAATCTTCGATGTGCGCGCCATCCTCCACGGCGGCATTCCGGTGCGGGAAGTGGAGAGCGAGTATATCCGCGAAGAGATTCTGGAAGACTTTGATGTGTCTATGGTGTTTGTCAGACGGAATGAGAACTACTACGATTTCAAGCCGGAGATCGATAGCAGGGGAGCAATCCGTGACGCCGTAGGCGAAGCCGATGCCAAGGTTATCAACCAACTTGAGCGTTGGTGGGACAAATACCGGGTGTCACTGAGTGAGCTAGATGTCCAGGTAGCGGAAGCAGAAACCGTGATGAAGGGGTATCTGAGGGGGCTGGGGTATGAGTGACATAGTACCCAAGGGGTGGAAGGTAGTCAGGTTAGGTCAGATTCTAAGTGAAAGCCGCATCCCTATTGGCTATGATGACCCGGCGCGCCGGATCTCTGTAAGGCTGCATTTGCAGGGTGTTCATAAGCGCGACGAAAGAGCTACTGACACTGTCGGATCAACGACCCATTTCAAACGATTTCATGGTCAGCTGATATACGGCAAGCAGAATCTGCATAATGGTGCTGTTGGAGTGATACCGAAGCATCTTGATGGGTTTGGGTCTTCGCAAGATATCCCTGCCTTTGATATTTATGACGGGTTTTCCGTAAGTTGGCTTTTTCAATACATAAGTAGGTATGAATACTATAAGGGGTTAGAAAAAATAGCCTCTGGCACCGGATCAAAACGAATCCAGCCTAGTTCGCTTTTCAAGGAGAGGGTTCTGGCTCCCCCTCTTCTCGAACAGCAAAAGATCGCAGCCATCCTGTCCTCCGTAGATGACGTGATCGAAAAAACACGCGCACAGATCGATAAACTGAAAGACCTGAAAGCCGGCCTGATGCAGGAGCTGTTGACCAAAGGCGCTGGGCTGGACGGCGCTCCGCATACGGCGTTCAAGAACTCGCCCGTGGGGCAGATTCCCGATGATTGGGAGGTTGTTCCCCTTGTTGATTTGTGTTCAAAAATCAGCGTAGGTATCGCGAGTTCCACAACTCATGCGTATGCTCAGAAAGGCGTACCCATACTTCGGAATCAAAATATTCTAGAGGGCAGTATTCGGGCGACGGATATGCTGCACATTTCCCAGCAATTCTCGGATGAGAATGCGTCTAAGAAAATTAGGGAAGGTGATGTGCTCACGGTTAGAACCGGTTACCCAGGTGTATCAGCTATTGTTCCGAAAGAATTTGACGGATGCCATAGTTTTACAACGCTAATATCTCGACCTAAGAAAGGTGAGCTGGATCCAGGTTATCTAGCTCTCCTCATCAATTCAGATTATGGTAAGAAATTTGTCGTCGGGGGGCAGGCAGGAGGCGCTCAGCAAAATCTTAATGCGACTACCTTGAAGACTTTCCCGGTAATTCTGCCTTCACTCGATGAGCAGGCCGAAATTTTCGATATCGTAAATTCAGTATCATCGAAGATCGTCTGTATTGAGAAAAAATACCGTTCATTGGTATCCGCCAAAAAAGCCTTAATGCAAGACCTACTCACAGGCAAGGTGAGGGTTAATGTCTATAAAGATGAGGCCGCAGCCGCCTTATCGGCGTGACTAATCGTCCTGTTTCAGGATGAAGCAATTGGGCTTTTGTGTCCGGTGCCGAGCTGGCGCCTGGGCAGCCCGGGGATGAGCGCAGCGATTACCTGGAGGTGATGCTGGTCACGCTGCGGAAAGTAAAACGGGAGGGCTGAGCCCTCCCATCGGTTCTACCGCTTCTTACGTACCTTGATCGGAAAGACCTTGCCCTTTTTGGGGCGAATAATCTTGCCGTTCTTCCGGATGTAAGGGCGGAAGATGATCTCATAGTCGCTGTCTTTGCGAGCCATGGGCCACCTCCATATACCTTCCACGGCCTTGGAAACTCGGCAAATTGACTTGCTGCATGGCAAGGTCTAACCTCCATCACGCAATGTCCATTGCAACTGCCAAGAGAGCGGGGCTGCCGTGCTAAGTCCTGCTCTTTTGCGTATCCCGCCCGGGCTGCCACCCGGGCGGGGATCTCTTACCGGAATGATCACGCCATCCCAGTAGTTACCCTGGATTCTCTCATTGTGCCCTCTTAGTTGACAATTTGAACTTTTTCTTCAGAATTGTCAACTAAGGGTTGACGGCCTGTGGATAACTATAAAAAGTCAACTCGCGCCCCAAATTTTAGGAGGAGTCATCATGTTGCATGAGCGGATTCGTCGTGCGCGTGCCTTAAAGGGAATGACCTTGCAGGAAGTAGCCGACCAGATGGGGGGTATTTCTAAACAGGCTATTTCCAAATACGAGCAGGGCAAGGACGCGCCCAACTCCACCCGATTGATCCAGCTGGCCAACGTCCTGGGTGTTAAACCTGAATACTTTTTCCGTGCCGACAGCGTTGAACTGGGAGCAGTAGATTTTCGCAAACATTCCGCCTTTGGTAAGCGTCAGCAGGAAGTGGTTAAAGAGCGTGTGCGTGAGCACATGGAGCGCTATATGGCTGCCGAGAATCTATTTGAATCGGAGGCTCTCCATAGCTTCAAGCAATGGCACCAACATTTTGCAGTGAATGATCTTGATGGAGTAGAGCAGGCCGCTGATGATCTCCGAAAAGCCTGGAATCTTGGCCATAATCCGATTCGAAACCTGACCGAAATCCTAGAAGAGCATGGGGTCAAAGTCGTCGGGTTGGACGATAGTCACGATAAGTTTGATGGTCTTTGTGCGGTGGTTAACGGGGGCAATGATGCTGTGATTGTCAGTAACCTGGATCGCCCTGGTGAGCGACAGCGCTTTAATCTTGCGCATGAGCTGGGGCATCTCGTGATGCGCTTGCCTCAGACGATTCAGGAAACCAAAGAAGAAGAGCACTGGTGCCACCGTTTTGCTGGTGCTCTCTTGTTTCCAAAGAGTCAAGTGTTTGATGCATTTGGATATCACAGAAAGCGGTTTTATGAAGCGGAATTTTTGCTGGTAAAGCACGAGTGGGGTATATCCATGCAAGCTGCTTTAAGGCGCTTGTATGATCTCGATGTTATTAACACCAGTGTCTATCGGAATATCTGTCAAAAGTGGTCGGTCAAGAGATATCGCCGCAATGAGCCCGAGCCATTGCCGGCAGAGCGTTCATACCGTTTGAGGCAGTTGGTATTCCGATCTCTGGCGGAGGACCTTATTACTCCGTCACGAGCTGCTGAGTTGCTGGCTACCAGCCTGGAGCAGATAGACCGCGTGATGCAGAATCTGCCAGAAAATGGAGGACAGGATGCCCTCAAAGATACTGGTCTCTGATACCAATATCTGGATCGACCTGCATCATGGAGGGTTATTGGATGCGGCGTTTGAGTTGCCGTACCAGTTTGTGACATCCGAATTCGCCTATTTCGAGTTGCATAAGCCGCCGGGCCAGGCACTGGAAGAGCGTGGTTTGGCGGTTCAAGGGTTCGCCCCGGAGGAATTGCAGGTTCTGTTTGAGCTCAAAAAGGAGCTTCACAACCCTTCTTTGGCTGATGTGTCTTGCTACCTGATTGCTCGTGAGAATGGCTGGCTGTTGGTGACGGGGGATAAAAAGCTGCGAGTTGCAGGGCAAGGGCAGAAACTGGAGGTGCGGGGAGTTTTGTGGATTCTGGATGAGTTGTTCAGGCTTGATGTGGTCAGAGGTCCTGATTTGGCAGCCGCACTCCAGGCAATGCTGGATAGGGGGGCTCGATTACCTGATACCGAGTGTAATCAGCGCATTAAAAAGTGGTCCAACCACTGACATTGGCTACTATTGCACAGCTTCATTTATGGGTAAGGTGTGGCTTGCCTACAGAGCTATAACAATAGAGAGCATTTCGTGTATCAGGACGAAGCCGACAAGGTAGAAATTCCAGCCATTCAACAGCTGATTCACCAGGGGTGGCAATATGTGCCGGGTGCAGACCTTGCTCCGGAGGGTGGTGAACGCGCTTATTTTCGTGATGTGGTGTTGGCTGAGCGCCTGGGGCTCGCTCTACGCCGCTTGAACCCCTGGCTCAGCGAGGAAAATTTTCGCAGGGTAATGCGCGAGTTTACCCATCCGAATTTCGCCGGCCTGATTGAGTACAACCAGGCCCTGTGGGAAATGCTTTGCTGCACTGGGGATCACGCCCTGGCGTTCGAGCAGGATCTGGGCTCGGGCCGCAAGGGCCAGACGGTCACCGTGGTGGATTTCGACAATCCGGCTAACAACGACTTTCTCTGCACTAGTCAATTCAAGGTGGAAGGACTTAACCAGAACATCTGTCCCGATATCGTCTGCTTCGTGAATGGCCTGCCATTGGCGGTGATCGAGTGCAAATCCCCCTATGTGGCCGATGCCATCGGCGAGGGCATCAACCAGTTGCGCCGCTACGCCAACCTGCGCCGCCCCGAAGACGAGGAAGGGGCGCAGAAGCTGTTCTGGTACAACCAGTTGATGGTCTCCACCTGCCGGGACCGGGCGCGGGTCGGCACCATCAGCGCCATGGCCCAGCATTACGGTGACTGGAAAGACGCTCACCCCTACACAGATCAGGATATCCGCGCGCTGCTGACGAAATCGGTTCCTGACAAGCTGGTGGGCGGGTCCGGCGCCAAATCCGCCTATAAAGTCGCGGAGGTGCCTTCAACTGCGTACCTGGAAAACGCCAGACGGACGGCTGCGGGAGGCGAAGGGGATCAAGCGGAGATTAACACCCAGCAGCGGCTCCTTGCCGGCTTATTCAACCGGGACAATTTTCTCGATTTGATCCGGAATTTCATCCTGTTCGAGCCGGTGGAAGGTCGCGTGATCAAAAAAGTGGCCCGTTACCAGCAGTACCGGGCGGTGAACAAGGTCATTGAGCGTTTGAAGAGCGGCACCACCCGCAAGGAGAAATCCGGTGTGGTGTGGCACACCCAGGGCTCGGGTAAATCCCTCACCATGGTTATGCTAGCTGTGAAGATGCGCCGTGATCCGGAGCTGCAGAAGTACAAGCTGGTCTTCGTCACCGACCGCACCCAGCTCGATAGCCAGCTTTCCGCCACTTTCCGCGATGCCCAGAGCGAAACCATCTACAACGCCACCTCTGTGGCGCGGCTCAAGGAGCTGCTCACCAAGGACGCTTCCGATATCGTTACGGCAATGGTGCAAAAATTCCAGGACGCGGAAGCGGAAGGCGACTTCGCTGACCTGAACCCCAGCGACAGAATTATCGTGCTGGCGGATGAGGCCCACCGCACGCAGTTTGGCGGCTTGGCCGCCACCATTAACGCGGCCTTACCCAATGCCCCCAAGATTGGCTTTACCGGCACCCCGCTACTGAAGACCCAGAAGATGGGTCAGGCCTTTGGCGGCTACATTGATCAGTACAAGATCAATGAAGCCGTGGAAGACGGCGCGACGGTGCGTATTATCTACGAAGGTCGTCAGGCCCAGACAGAGGTGGTGGGCGAGTCCCTGGACAAGCTGTTTGATGAGTATTTCAAGCATTCCAGCGATGAGGAAAAGCGAGAGATCAAGAAGAAGTACGGGGTAGAGCGTGCCGTACGTGAAGCTCCGGCGCGCATTCGCTGGGTGTGTATTGATCTGCTCGAACATTACCGGGCGCACATCCAGCCCAACGGCTTCAAGGCTATGATCGTTGTGGGCAGCCGCCATGCGGCCACGGTGTACAAGAAGACCCTGGATGAGCTGGGCGCACCGCCGTCCGAGGTGATTATCAGCGGCGGGCACAACGACCCCGGCTACCTGGCCCCCTACACGGACAAGGCCAGCCAGAAGCAAGCTATTGACGGCTTCAAGAAGCCCGTAAGTGAGCACCCACTGACGTTTTTGATCGTCAAGGACATGCTACTTACCGGCTTCGATGCACCCCTCGCCCAGGTGATGTACATCGACCGTAGCCTGAAAGACCACACACTGATGCAGGCTATCGCGCGGGTGAACCGCAATTATGAAGGGAAGCAGGCAGGCTTTGTGGTGGATTATTACGGCCTCTCGGACTACCTGACCGATGCGCTGGACAAGTTCAGCAGCGATGACGTGGAAGGCACCTACCACACGCTGAAAGATGAAATTCCCAAGCTGAAAGCAACGCACACTCGGGTAGCCAATATCTTCTCAGGTCTTAAGGGTCACGACATAGATGATTATGTCCTGCTTCTCAAGGACGATGACCTTCGTCAGCAGTTCGAGCTGGCCTACAGGCGGTTCGCCAAGCAGATGGATGTGGTGCTGCCCGACCCGGCGGGCAGGCCTTTTATTCCCGACCTGAAGTTGTGGGGCAAGGTGCAGAACGCCGCGCGCAACCGCTACCGCGACCCAGGCCTGAATATCGCCGATGCCGGCGAGAAAGTACGCCGGCTGGTGGATGAACACATCATCAGCACCGGCGTGGATCCGAAGATCCCGCCGGTGGATCTAATGGCGGCGAACTTCCGGGAATCCGTGGCGCAGATCAAGTCACCGGAATCCCGCGCCTCCGAGATCGAGAGCGCCATCAAGCACCACATTACCGTGAACCTCGAAGAAGACCCAGAGTACTACAAGTCTCTGAGTCTGCGCCTGCGGGACATTATCGAGAAGAGCAACGGCAAGTGGGAGCAGCAACTGGAGCTGCTTCTGGACATGGTCGGCACCCTGGAAAGCGATCGTAAGAAGACCGCTGAGAATCTGGGGCTCACGGAAACCGAGCTGGCGTTCTACAACATCCTCATGGCGGAAGTGCTCCGGCACACCGGCGAGGAACTGCTGGACGAAGCCGTACACGACGAGATCAAGGCCGCCACCCGGACCCTGGTGGATACGTTTGATGAAGCCACCCGGATTGTCGATTTCTTCAGCAAGGGAGAAGAGATCAGGCGAATGAAGAAAGCCATCAAACGGACCATCATGGATTGCAGTTTTGATGACAGAGCCATCGTGACCACCGTGCAGGAGCGCTTTATGGATCTGGCAAAGACGAAGTTTCAGTGATGCGCGTGAATAAGCCTGAATACCGTGAAGCAAAGGGCTTTATCGCGGAGGTGGTTCGCACCAACCGGCGCAAGTCCGCCGACATCCGGGTCGAAGAGGGCGCGGTGACCGTGGTGGTGCCGGCGAACACCCCCGCAGAACGCATTGACGACCTGCTGACCGCCAAACGCCGCTGGATCAAAGAGAAAATTGCTCTCCACCAGGAAATGGCGCCGGCCAGCAGCAAGCGCTACGTGTCCGGTGAGGCCTTCTCGTACCTGGGCCGCAACTACCGCCTGAAAGTGGAGAAGGGGCCTTTCGCCCCGGTGAAGCTGGTTCAAGGCCGCCTGGTGGTCTCGGTCCCTCAGGGTTCGCAGCAGCCCCACATGATTCGCAATGCCCTGATTCGCTGGTATAAGCGCCAGGCGGAACTGAAGTTAAAGGAAAAAGTCGCCCGTTGGGCGCCGCAGGTCGGTGTGGAACCCACCGGCGTCGCCATCAAGACCTTCAAGTCCCGCTGGGGTAGTTGCACCGCCAAAGGGGAGCTGCAGTTCAACTGGCAAATCATGATGGCGCCGAATCGGATGGTGGATTATGTGGTGGTCCATGAGCTCTGCCATTTGATCCGCCATGACCATTCCCCGGAATTTTGGGGGCAGGTCGGGCGGATACTGCCTGACTACGAGCAAAGCCGAGACTGGCTTAAGCATAATGGCCACCGGGTGTCTGCCTTGTGATGCTGCTGTGGCCATCGCTGGGTGCCATCCCGACGGCTATTCCGGCTCGCGCCGGAAGCCCACGCTGAAACGGTTCCAGACGTTGATCATCGCGATCACGTAGGTCAGGTCGGTGCGCTCTTTCTCGGTGAAGTGGGTGGCGAGCCGGTCGTACTCGCGGCTGTCGTCCATGGCTCGCTGAGGCGCGTGAGCCGTTCCGTCCAGGCCAGGGCGGCGCGCTCACGCTCGCTGAACCACGGCGCCTCGCGCCAACCGGCCAGGGTGTCCAGAACCTCGTCCGGCACCCCGACCTTGCGGGCGTCGCCGGCGTGCATGTGCATGCAGAACGCGCAGCCGTTGATCTGCGAGGCGCGCTGTTGCACCAGGTGCAGGAGACGGGGTTCCAGGCCGCTGGCGTCGTACACCTTCTGGCAGCCGAACAGATGCTTCATGGTATCCGGTGACGCCTTGTAGAAGTCGAATCGCGCTTTCATCACGAACTTCTTTATGTCTTGCGGGTTATCGAGGGTGGTCGAGAAACGGAACACGCTCAGGTTAGAATCCGATTGGTTCGCGAATAAGATCCAATTTCGCGTATTTCACGGGACCAATCAGCGAGGGGCCGGTCCGTGCAAATTCACCTTTCCCTGGACGGGGCCGGCGGCCTCGGCCAGCGGCTTTACGAGAGCCTGCGCCGGGCGCTGATCGACGGTCAGGTGCCGCCCGGCGAACGGCTGCCGTCCAGCCGTGTGCTGGCGGCGGAACTGGGGGTGTCCCGGCGGCTGGTGGTGGAGGCCTACGAGCGGCTGGTGGCGGAAGGGTTTCTCGGTGGCGCTACCGGCCGCGGCACCTTCGTGTTGCGGGTGCCGCCGCCACTGCCCCGGGAAGCCGAGAGGCCCGGCCCGGGCCCCGGTGCCCACTGGCGCCCGTTGCCGGACTGGGGCGGCCGGCGGGCGCCGGGCCGGCATAACTTTCCCGGCGGCGTCACCGACCGGGCGCTGCTGCCCTGGGCGGCCTGGCGCCGGGCCATGATGGCGGCCCTGCGCGAAGCGTCCCGGGACATCGGCCTGTACGGCGACCCGCGCGGCGAGGCGTCGTTGCGCCTGGCCATCGCCCGTTACCTGGGCTACAGCCGTGGGCTGGCCTGCGACGGGGAGTCCCTGTTGATCACCCAGGGCGCCCAGCAGGGCCTGGACTTGCTGGCCCGGGTGCGGGTGGCCCCCGGGGACACGGTGGCCGTGGAGGAGCCGGGCTACCCGCCGGCGCGGGCGGTGTTCGAGGCCCGTGGCGCCCGGGTGGTGCCGGTACCGGTGGACGACCAGGGGCTGCGCGTTGAGCGCTTGCCGGAGGCCGCCAGTCTGGTCTACGTGACCCCGTCCCATCAGTTCCCGCTGGGCATGCCCATGAGCCTGGAGCGGCGCCTGGCGCTGCTGGCGTTCGCCCGCCGCCACGACGCCCTGGTGGTGGAGGACGATTACGACGGTGAATTCTGCTTCGAGGGGCGTCCGCTGGACGCGTTGAAAAGCCTGGACCGGGAGGGGCGCGTGGCCTACCTGGGGTCGTTCTCCAAGGTGCTGCACGCGGATCTGCGGCTGGGCTACCTGGTGATGCCGCCGGGGCTGGCCACGGCGTTGTTGCAGGCGCGGGCGTTCAGTGACGGCTCCCCGCCGCTGGTCACCCAGCGGGCGCTGGCCAGGCTGATGATCGACGGCGATTTCGCCCGCCACCTGCGACGCATGCAGCGGCTCTACACGGCCCGGCGCACCCGTTTGGGCGACGCCCTGGCGGCGCATCCGGCGCTGTGGACACCGCTGCCCCAGGTGGCGGGCATCCATGTGGCGCTGCGTCTGAGGTCGCCGGTGGCGGACCTGCCGGCGCGGCTGGCGGCCGCCGACATCCGCGCCAATCCGCTGGCGTCCTTCTACGCTGGCGAGGCCTCCCTGGACGGGGTACTGCTGGGGTTCGGTGTGATCGACGGCGAGGCCATCGACCGGGGCGTCGCCGCCCTGGCCGAGGCGATCACACGCTGAGTGCGTTTGCCTACTGCTTGGAGGCCCAGATCGCCAGCTTGTGCTGCATGGACTGCTGTGACACCTGATCCTCCGGCAACGGCTGGATCAGGTTGTCGTGCACCAGCAGCCGGTAGATGTATTCCACTTTTTCGGCGGCGGAATCGGTGGGTTCGAATTCCACCACGCCGCGCTTCTCGCCGTATTCCATGCCCAGGGCGATGGCTTTCTTGACCAGTTCCTTCTCGTTCTTGAGTTTCTTCATGACGGTGGCTCCACACGCAGCAGCTTGCCGTCCGGGGCGTCGGTGAGCAGATAGAGATAGCCGTCCGGTCCCTGGCGCACATCGCGGATGCGCTCGCCGCGCTCTTGCAGATAGCGGGTTTCACCGGTGGGCGTGGTGCCGTCGAACGCTACCCGGTTGAGATGGGTGAGCTTCAAGGCCCCGGACACCACGTCGCCGCGCCATTCCGGGTAGCGGTCGCCGGTGACGAACACCATGCCCGAGGGGGCGATGGACGGCACCCAGTAGTGCAGGGGCTGGGCGTAGCCCTCCTTTTTTTCCTGGCCGATGTCCGGGCCGTAGTACTCGTTGCCGTAGGTGATCACCGGCCAGCCGTAGTTGATGCCGGCGCGCACCACGTTGATTTCATCGCCGCCGCGCGGGCCGTGCTCGTTGAGCCAGGGCTCGCCGCTTTCCGGGTGCAGGGCCAGCCCCTGGGGGTTGCGGTGGCCCCAGCTCCAGATCGCGGTCTTGGCGCCGTCCTGCCCCACCAGCGGGTTGTCGGCGGGCACGCTGCCGTCGTCGTTGACGCGGATCACGCTGCCGCCGTGGCCGCCGGTGTCCTGGGCGCGCTCGCGCTGGCCCCGGTCGCCCACGGTGATGAACAGATAGCCGTCGTTGTCGAACAGGATGCGGCCGCCGAAGTGCTTGGCGGTGTCGGTGCAGGCGTCGGCGATGAACACGTCCTGGAATTGCTCCAGTTCACCGTCGGCGTAGAGGCCATGGCCCACGGCGGTGGTGGCGCCGCCGTCGCAGGCCTTGGCGTAGCTGATATAGAGGCGCCGGTTATCGGCGAAGTGGGGGTGCGGCACGACGTCGAACAGACCGCCCTGGCCCTTGGCCACCACCTCGGGCACGCCGGTCACCGCGTCGTCCAGCAGCTTGCCGTCAACCACGCGGCGCAGGTCGCCGCCGCGCTCGCTGATCAGCCATTCGTCATCGGCCTCGCCGGGCACGAAGGCCAGCGACCAGGGGTGGTTCAGACCTTCCACCAGGGTGGTGGCGCTGACGGAGGGGTCGTCGTCCGGCTCGATCGGGCTTTTGGCGTCCGCGCAGGCGGACACCAGCAGCGCGCCGACCAGCGGCAAATAGCGGGACAAAACGGAGGCGGGCGTGGGTCCAATCATGGTCTCGGGTCTCACCGGCGAATGAATGACACCAGTGAGCATGCCATGACGACATCGGACCGTGAAGGAAAGCGCCCGCCGTCCGGGGCCTATTTGCCGCCGCGGGCGTACTTGAGGAATTTCTCCATGGCCAGATCCCGTTCGGCGGCCACGCTTTTGGCGCTGTCGCGCTCGTTGAGGCGCGCCAGGAGCTCGGCGCTGCCCGGCGCCTCCGCCAGCAGATCAATGCCGAACAGCTTGCCGGCCACCGCTTTGGCCAGGTCCGCGCTGTACAGGAAGAACACGTCCGCGGCGGTCAGCCGGTCGCCGGCCAGGAACGGCTGCCAGCGCGCCTTGCGGGCCAGGGCACGGATGCCTTTGAGCAGGGCCTCGCGGGTCTGTTCCTTGGTTTCGTCACTCACCTGGCCGCCGAAAAAGACTTCCGGATAGCAGCGCCGGGCGGGCAGTTCCAGGTACAACTCGATGTGTTTGACGAGCTGCTTCACCTGGGCCTTCTCCAGCGGGTCGGCCGGGTACAGCGCCGGGCCTTCGGTGGTCTCGTCCAGATATTCCAGAATCACGTTGGTTTCCGACAGGAAGACGCCGCCGGTTTCCAGCACCGGCACCTTGCCCATGGGGCTGACGCTGAGTACCGCGTCCTCCTGGCTGGGGTACAGCGTGGCCTGCTCAAACTCGAGGCCTTTTTCGCGCAGCGCGAATTTGACCATGTTCACGTAGTTGCTGGCGTCGAAGCCGTGCAATGTCAGCATTAGTGTTCTCCCGAACGATTCATTGGTAAGCCGGTGTGCTCAGAGCGCGGTGAGACCGCCGTCCACCGCCAGCTGGTGGCCGGTGACGAACGACGAGGCGCCGGACAGCAGCCAGATCACCGCCTCCGCCACTTCATCCGCTTCGCCGACCCGACCCAGCGGGTGCATGGCGCGGTGGAACTGGCGCTGTTTTTCTTCACTGGCGTAGCCGGCCTTCGCCGCCTGCTCAATGGCCCGCTCCATCATCGCGGTACGGATGATCCCCGGGCAGACGGTGTTCACGCGGATGCCCTGCAGGGCGTACTCGGCGGCGACACTCTTGGTCATGCCGATCACCGCGTGCTTGCTGCCGGCGTAGGCGGCGCGGCGGGGCGCGCCCACCAGGCCCGCCACCGAGGCGGTGTTGACGATGCTGCCGGTCTTGCGCGGCGCCATTACGGCGGTCTGGTGCTTCATGCACAGCCACACGCCTTTGACGTTGATGGCCATGACCCGGTCGAACAGCGCTTCGTCGACGTCGGCGACCTTGTCGTTCTCTTCTTCGATGCCGGCGTTGTTGAAGGCGCCGTCGAGCTGCCCGAAGGCGTCCACGGTGGCGGCCACCAGCGCCGCCACCTGGTCGTCGCGGCTCACGTCGGCGGCCTGGGCGCGGGCCTCGCCGCCGGCCCGGCGGATCGCGTCGGCGGTCGCCTCGGCGGCGTCGGCGTCGATGTCGGACACCATCAGACGGGCGCCGTCGCGGCCCAGTTTTTCCGCCGTGGCGCGGCCGATACCGCCACCCGCGCCGGTGATCAGCACCACTTTATCTTTCAAGGAATGATCGCCCATGTCCCCTCCCGAGATTAAAAAATAATAGGGGAGCATACCCCACCCGGCGGTGGGCGCCGAGCCTGCCGTGCCCGGCCGGTTAACGGCCGGCGGGGTCCTCGAGCATCTGACGGTGCACCCGGACCGCCGTGCGGCTGGGGCGGATGGTGATGCCCCGCGCCTCGGTGTGGGCCCGGGTGATGGCGGCGCCGAACAGCAGAATCAGCGACGAGTAGTAGACCCACAGCAGCAGCAACACCAGTGAGCCGGCGGCGCCGTAGGTGGACGCGGTGGCGGTGTGGGACAGATAAAAAGCGATCAGGAAGCGCCCGAGAATAAACAAAAGGGCGGTGACCAGGGCGCCGGAGAGCACGTCTTTCCAGCGCAGTACCGCGTCCGGCAGCACCTTGAAAATGGTGGCGAACAGCAGCGTGACCACGACCACCGAGAGCAGGGTTTCCAGGCCCACCACCAGACCCGCCGGGATCGGCAGCCAGTCCCGGGCGAACACCATGATCGCCTGCAGCACCACGCTCAGAAACAGCGACACCATCAGCACAAAGCCGATGGAAAGCACCACGGTGAGCGACATCAGGCGGCTTTTCAGCAGCGCCAGGATGGTGTTGCGCGAAGGGCGCGGCGCGATGTCCCAGACGTTATTGAGGGAGCGCTGCATCTGCGCGAACACGGTGGTGGCGCCGACCACCATGGCGCCCAGGCCGATCAGCGTGGGCAGGATGCCGCCCTGGTCGATCTGGTTGGCGGCCACGGCGGTGCGTACCGTCTCGGCGGCGTCGGGGCCGATGGTTTCCTGCAGCTGGGTCATGATCCGCGCCATGGCGGCGTCGGTGCTCATCACCAGGCCGATCACCTGCACCGCCAGGATCACCACCGGGGCGATCGAGAACAGGGTGAAAAACGCCAGCGCGCCGGCGTAGCTGACCGCGTTGGCTTCCAGCCAGAAGCCCACCGCGTTCCTGGCCACGCGGTACACATATTCGGCCGCCTGAATGAGGGGGTTAGGCAGGTTCATGGGCTCCAGTGTAGCGGTTGGGGGCGCCCCGGCCTATCGCCGCGAGGAGCTCGGTTGTTGACGTATTCCGCGCCGAGGCGGAATCTGCAAGGGCAGGTCACCGGCATCAAGGAGGAAGGCCATGACACGGAAACGCTTTCGCGCGCGGGCGCTGGTCGCGGCGCTGGCGATCTTGCCCCTGTGCGCGCCCTGGGCGGCGGTGCGCGCGGCGCCGCTGGACCCCGGCGGGGATTACGCGCTGGGGGACTGGGCCGGCACGCGCACGGACCTTGCCCGTCAGGGGGTGCGGTTTGATCTCGGCTACGTCGGCGAGATGGCCCACAACCTGAGCGGCGGGTTCCGCGAGGATGGCCGCCTCGCCTACGCGGACCAGTTCCATGCCTCGCTATCCTTGGACCTGGAACGTCTTGCCGGCGTGAACGACGCCGACTTCAAGGTCACCCTGACCAACCGCAACGGTGAGAACCTGACTGGCGAACGGCTGGTGGACCCCGCCACCGGCGGCGTGTCGTCGGTGCAGGAGGTGTTCGGTCGCGGCAACGTGACGCGGCTCACCCAGCTCTGGTTTCAGCAGGGGCTGTTCGGCGGGGCGCTGGAGTACAAGCTCGGCCGCATTCCGCTCAGCGACGACTTCGCCACCCTGGAGAGCCGCTTCCAGAATTTGTATCTGGGCAGCGGCCAGCCGGGCAACCAGGCCGGCGCGGTCTGGTACAACTGGCCGGTGTCGCAGTGGGGCGGCCGGGTGAAAGTGCAGGACGGCGCCCGGCGCTATCTGCAGCTTGGCGTGTTCGATCAGAACCCGGAAAACCTGGATCCGGATCAGGCTCTGGATCTGTATCGTCACGGCAGCGAAGGGGTGATCACGCCGGTGGAGGTGGGCTGGGTCCCGGACAAGGGCCCCGGCGGCCTGCCCGGCAAGTACAAGCTCGGCGCCTACTACAGCAGCGCCGAAGCCACCGACTATGAGGACGGCGGCACCCGCGGACGTCGCTACGGCGGCTACTTCGTGGTGCAACAACAGGTGAGCGCGCCGCACGGCGACAGGCGCGGCCTGACCCTGTTCAGCCAGGGCAGCTGGCACGACCCGGACACCGCCTATGTGGCGCGCTACCTGTCCGCCGGCGCGAGCTGGCGCGGACCGTGGCAAGGGCGCCCCCGGGATGAGCTGGGTGTGGGTCTGGCCTACGCGGAAATCGGCGACGCCTACGTGGACTCGGCTACGGCGGGCAATCCGCTGGTGGCCGGCCCCGGTGCCGCCGGCTATGTGCCGCCGCAAAGCGATGAATGGAACGCCGAGCTCTATTACGGCATCCACATGACGCCCTGGCTGACCCTGCGGCCCAACCTGCAGTACCTGGTCCACCCGGGCGCCAACGACGCGGTCGATGACGCCTGGGTGGTCGGCACCACGGTGGCGCTGACGCTTTAGTCGTCCTTCAGTCCGTAGGCGATGATGGCGTCACCGGCCTTGGTGCCCAGGGAACCGTGGCCGCCGGCCACCACCAGCAGGCGCTGGCGGCCCTGGGAGTCCAGGTAGGTCATCGGCGTGGCCTGGCCCCCGGCGGGCAGGCGGTCTTCCCACAACTGCTCGCCGGTGGTGACGTCGTAGGCGCGCACGTAGTAGTCGATGGTGCCGCTCATGAACGCCACGCCGCCGGCGGTGACGATCGGGCCGCCCAGATCCGGCACGCCCATCTTGAACGGCAGCGGCAGTGGCGACTGGTCGCGCACGGTGCCGTTGCGGTGCTTCCACACCACCTCGCCGCTGCGCAGATCGAGGCCGGCCACATAGCCCCACGGCGGCTGCTGGCAGGGCAGCCCCAGCGGCGACAGGAACGGCTTCAGGGAGACCGCGTAGGGGGCGCCGTAGTTTTCGTTCAGCCCCGGTTTGCCGTCGGACACATAGTTGCTGGTGTCGTCCTGGCGCGGGATCAGCGTGGAAACGAACGCCAGATAGGCCGGCGTGGTGAACGCCACCTGGCGCTCCGGGTCCACCGCCAGCGCGCCCCAGTTGAACACGCCGAAATTGCCCGGGTAGATCAGGCTGCCTTGTTCCGACGGCGGCGTGTAGCGGCCCTGGTAGTTCAGCCGCTGGAACTGGATACGGCAGATCAGCTGATCGAACAGGGTGGCGCCCCACATGTCGCGGCCTTCCAGCGGCGGCGGGTTGAGGCTCAGCGAGGAGCTCGGCTGGGTGTCGGCCACCGGCTGGTAGCCGAGGCTCTCCGGTGCCTTGTCTTCGCTCACCGGCAGCACTGGCTCGCCGTTACGACGGTCGAGCACATAGATGTCGCCCTGCTTGGTGGGCGCCACCAGCACCGGCACGGAGCCGTCGTCGGTATCCAGGTTCATCAGGCTCGGCTGGGCCGGCACGTCCATGTCCCAGAGGTCGTTGTGCACGGTCTGGAACACCCAGCGCAGCTCGCCGGTGTCGATGTCGAGGGCGACGATCGACGACGAGAACGGCGCCGATTCGGTGGTGCGGTCCTTGCCCCACTGATCGGGCACCTGGTTGCCCATGGGCAGGTAGATCAGGCCGAGCGCTTCGTCGACGCTGGACACCGACCAGGAGTTGGGCGTGCTGGCGCTGTACGTTTCGCCGGCGGCGATCGGATCGGTCTGCTCCGGATTGCCCGGGTCCCAGTTCCACACCAGTTCGCCGGTGTCGACGTCGTAGGCGCGGATCACCCCGGACGGCTCGCGGGTGGAGACGTTGTCGTTCACCGCGCCGCCGATGATGACATAGTCCTCGGTGACCACCGGCGGTGAGGTGGAGTAGTAGAAGCCATCCTGCTGGTGCGGCATGTTGGCCCACAGATTCACCGAGCCGTTGTCGCCGAAGCCGGCGCAACGCTCCCCGGTTTCCGGGTCGAGGGCGATCAGGCGGGCGTCGCCGGTGGGCAGAAACAGGCGGCGCTGGCAGGTCGGGTAGGCGCTGCTGTCCCGTTCGCCGGAGGCGGCCACCGCGCTGTCCTCGCCGGGGGCGAGGGGCTCCGCCTGCTGGTGGCCGTCGAAATAGGAGAGGCCGCGGCAGGTCTGGTGCTGGCGGCTGATGTCCTTGTCGATGTCGGGATCGAACTTCCAGATTTCTTCGCCGCTGTCCGCGTCCAGGGCGATCACCCAGTGGTGTGGCGTGCACAGGTAGAGGGTGTCGTCGATCTTGAGCGGGGTCACCTCGTAGGTGGTTTCCACCGGGTCGCCCTCACCGCGCAGATCGCCGGTGTGGTAGGTCCAGATCGGCTCGAGCCGGTCGGCGTTGTCCGGGGTGATCTGATCCAGGGGCGAGTAACGCTGGCCGAAACCGGTGCGGCCGTAGGCGTGCCAGTCGCCGTCGGGGATATTGCTTTGCGAGCTCTGCGGCGGCTGCGGTGCGCGGGCGGTGGGCAGCTCACCACGCACGCCGTTGGGGTCCGGGCCGAGCAGCGCGGTCAGGGCCAGGGCGCCGGCGGCGACCACCATCACCGCCACCGGCCCGGCGGCCAGCCCCCAGGGCTGACGGCCGCTGGCGTTCAGGTCGCGCGTTACCCAGGGCGTCATCAGCCACAGGCCGATGGCCACGATCACCACGCCACGGGGCATCAGGGCCCACCAGTCCAGCCCCACTTCCCACACCGACCACAGGCCGGTGCCGAGAATCAGCAACGCGTAAATCCAGAGGGCGCCGGGCCGGCGCAGCACCATCAGCGCCCCGGTGAGCAAAAAGCCCAGCCCGGCCAGCAGGTAGTACCAGCTGCCGCCGAGCACCGCCAGCCAGCCGCCGCCGCCGGTCAGCGCCAGGCCGATCAAAACCAGAATCCATCCTGTGAACACCGCCATGGTCTTCTCCCTGTTGTGGTTTAGGTGCGAATCAGTGCAATTTCATGCGTGGCCGGACCAGCTTGCTGAAGCGGCCCGCCGTCAGCAGCATGAGGGTGCGCGGCCAGCCGTACAACGCCGCCTGATGCATGCGGTACAGGCCCACGTACATGAGCCGGGCCAGCCAGCCTTCGACGAAGAAGTTGCCGCCTTTCAGGTTGCCCATCAGCATGCCCACGGAGCTGTAGTTGGACAGCGACACCAGCGAGCCGTGGTCGCGGTAGCGGAACGGCTTGGGGTCGCGGTTCATGATCAGGCGCTGCAGGTTCTTGGCGGTGTGGCTGGCCATCTGCTGGGCGGCCTGGGCACGCGGCGGGATCGGTTTGTCGTCGCCGTCCGGCTTGAGAAAGGCGCAGTCGCCGACCACGAACACCCGGTCGTTGCCCTTCGCCTGCAGGGTCGGCGACACCTCGATCTGGTTGATCTTGTTGAGCGCGAAGCCTTCCAGTTTGCCGACGAAATCCGGGGCCTTGACGCCGGCGGCCCACACCATGAGGTCGGCGCTGATGGTTTCGTCGTCCTTGGTGATCAGCGCGTCCTCGGTGGCGCGCGCCACCATCACGCCGGTGCGCACCGACACGCCGAGGCCTTCCAGGCGCTCCTGGGCGGCGGCGGACACCCGCTCGGACAAGCCCGGCAGAATGCGCGGCAGCGCTTCCACCACCGTCACCTTGAGCTGCTTGCGGTCCAGGTGTTCGTGGCCGTACAGCTTGAGCATCGCCACCGCGTGGTGGATTTCCGCCGCCAGCTCGACGCCGGTGGCGCCGCCGCCGACGATCGCCACGGACACCGGCTCGTCGCGGTAGTTGGCGTGCAGGCAGGTGTTCATGAAGCGCTCGCGGAAGCGTTCCGCCTGGGCGCGGGTGTCCATGAACAGACAGTGGTCGCGCACCCCGGGGGTGCCGAAGTCGTTGCTCTGGCTGCCCACGGCGACCACCAGGTAGTCGTAGTAGAGGTTGCGCTCGGGCAGCACTTCCTCGCCCTGGGCATCGGTGATCGGCGCCAGGGTGATGGCGCGCTTGTCCTTGTCCACCCAGGTCATGCTGCCGGGTTCAAAGCGGTAGTGGTTCAGGCGGGCGTGGGCGCGGTAGTCCACCGCGTCCAGGTCCGCGTCAATGGCGCCGGTGGCGACTTCGTGGAAGCGCGGCTTCCAGACGTGCACGCTGCTGGCGTCCACCAGGGTGATATCGGCGTGCCCGAACTTGCCCAGTTTGCGTCCCAGCTGGGTGACCAGGGGCAGGCCGCCGGCGCCACCGCCGACCACCACGATCTTTGGTTTGCTCATTCAGGGGCTCCTTGCGTTAAGGCGGCCAGTCTAACGCCGCGCGGGCATGGCGTGAAATCGGGTTGTGGAGCGGGCCGCAACAAAAAAGCCCGCCGTCCGGCGGGCTTTTTTTTGAGCGGCACAGGCGCCGCTCAGGCCTTCGGGCCGGCGGCGCGGATCTCTTCCGCCACGTCGGCGTACTTGTCGGCGAAGTTGTTCTGGAACTGCTCGGCCAGGTCGCGGGCGCGGGCCTCGTAGTTCTCCGGCTCGGCCCAGGTGTTCTTGGGCTTGAGCAGCGTGTCGTCAACGCCGGGCACGGACTTGGGCACGTCCAGGTTGATGATGTCCAGGTGCTCGGTTTCGGCGTCGTCCAGCGCGCCACTGAGGATGGCGTTGACCACGCCCCGGGTGGTGGGAATGCTGAAGCGCTCGCCTTCGCCGTAGGGGCCGCCGGTCCAGCCGGTGTTCACCAGGTAGACCTTGGAGCCGAACTCGTCCACGCGCTTCATCAGCAGCTCGGCGTATTCGCCGGCGCGGCGCGGGAAGAAGGGCGCGCCGAAGCAGGTGGAGAAGGTGCTCTTGATGCCGTCGCCGGAACCCATTTCGGTGGAGCCGACCAGCGCGGTGTAGCCGCTCAGGAAGTGGTAGGCGGCGGCTTCACGGCTGAGCTTGGACACCGGCGGCAGCACGCCGGTCAGGTCGCAGGTCAGGAAGATGATGTGCTTGGGCTCGCCGCTGCGGTTTTCCAGTACCCGCTTGTCGATGTTTTCCAGCGGGTAGGCGGCGCGGGTGTTCTGGGTCAGCGAGACGTCGGTGTAATCCGGTTCGCGGGTTTCCTCGTTGAGGATCACGTTTTCCAGCACCGCGCCGAAGCGGATCGCGTCCCAGATCACCGGCTCGTTCTTCTGGCTCAGGTCGATGCACTTGGCGTAGCAGCCGCCTTCGATGTTGAACACCACGTCCTTGCCCCAGCCGTGCTCGTCGTCACCGATCAGGTAACGGTCCGGGTCGGCGGACAGGGTGGTCTTGCCGGTGCCGGACAGGCCGAAGAACAGCGCCACGTCGCCGTTCTCGCCGACGTTGGCGGAGCAGTGCATGGGCAGCACGTCTTTCTCGGGCAGCAGGAAATTCTGTACCGAGAACATCGCTTTCTTCATTTCACCGGCGTAGCGCATGCCGGCGATCAGCACCTTGCGCTGGGCGAAGTTGAGGATCACGCAGCCGTCGGAGTTGGTGCCGTCGCGCTGCGGGTCGCACTGGAAGTTCACCGCGTGAAGGATCTGCCACTCCTGCTTGTCGCGCGGGTTGAAGCGCTCCGGGCGGATGAACAGGGTGTTGGCGAACAGATTGTGCCAGGCGGTCTGCGCGGTCACTTTCACCGGCAGGTAGTGGTCGGTGTCGGCGCCCACATGCAGGTGAGAAACGAAGGTGTCGTCCTCGGTCACGAACGCGGCCACGCGATCCCAGAGCGCATCGAACTTGTCCGACGGGAAGGGACGGTTAATGGCGCCCCAGTGAATGTGCTCGGTGGTGCTGGGCTCGTCCACCACATAGCGGTCCATCGGGGACCGGCCGGTACGGTGGCCGGTTTCCACCACCAGCGCGCCATTGGCGGCGAGGTGGCCTTCGTTACGCTGAACGGCCAGCTCCACAAGCTGGGCCGGGCTGAGGTCGTTGTAGGTCATGGGATTGCTCATCGGTTCTTCCTGGGCTTATGTGGCCGGGCTCCTGACAGGCGCGCGATTATGACAGAAAAGGCGCGCAGTGGCGATGCCAGGGCGACCCGCCGGTCATCTTCTGTTACCTGTTGGCGGCGCCGGGGCCGGTCTCAAAGGCGGCGGATCAGCTCGGCCAGGTCCACCGCGTCGAAGTGCTGTTGGGACAGGCAGAAGTCGCAGGTGAGGGTGGCTTCGCCGTCTTCATCCAGCAGGGTTTTCAGCTCGTCGGCGCCGAGCGACAGCAGGGCGTTCTCGGTGCGCTCCCGCGAGCAGGTGCAGCCGAAGCGCAACGGCTGCGCCTCCGGCAGGCGCGGCGGGGTTTCGTGGAACAGCCGGCGCAGCACGGTTTCCGCCGGCAGGTCGAGCAGCTCTTCCATTTTCAGGGTGCCGGCCAGCGCTTCCAGGTGCTCCCACTGGTTCCGGTTGGCGTCGCGGCTCGCCACCTGGTCGGGCAGACGCTGCAGCATCAGGCCGGCGGCGCGGCCGTTGCCGGACGCCAGCCACAGGCGGGTGGGCAGTTGCTCGGACTGCTGGAAGTAGCCCTCCAGGCACTGCGCCAGGGTGTCGCCTTCCAGGGGCACGATGCCCTGGTACTGGCGGCCCTGGTCCGGGGTGATGGTGATCACCATGGTGCCGTCGCCGATCAGCGCGCCGATATTGGCGGCGGTGTCCAGCTCGCCGTCGTGGCGGGCCAGGGCGCGCAGCTGGCCGTCGTGGGTGCACTCCGCCAGCAGCAGCGACACCGGGCCGCGGCCCTGCGCCTGCAGGCTCAGCCGGCCGCTGAACTTGAGGGTGCCGGCAAGCAGCGCCACCGCGGCCACGGCTTCACCGACCAGGCCCTGCACCGCCAGCGGGTAGTCGTGGGTGCCGAGAATCGCTTCCAGGCTCTCGTCCAGGCGTACCAGTTCGCCGCGAATATCGGTCTCGGGAAACAGGAAACGTTGTTTGAAATCAGCGTTGTTCAAAGCTCACCTTCGTGGTTGCGGCGGAAACGCTGCAGATCGCGGCGTTCCTTTTTACTGGGTTTGTGGTCGGGCACCGGCGCCGCCATGCGGGCCAGGCGTTTCTGCTCGGCGGACTGCTGCCGGGCGGCCACGCTCTCTTCGGTTTCCCGGTACAGGCTTTCGGCCACCCGCGCCGGGCCCCGCTTGCTGGCCACCGCCTCCACCACCACGGTCCAGCGCTGGTCGCCCTTGCGGATGTCGAGCACGTCGCCGGGCTGCACCGCCTTGCTGGGCTTGGCCTTGGCGCCGTCGACCTGCACCTTGCCGCCCTCGATGGCCTGCTTGGCCAGGCTGCGGGTTTTGAAGAAACGGGCCGCCCACAGCCAGGAGTCGATGCGCGCCCCCTCGCTCACGGCAGCACCCGCAGGAAGTCGTCGATGGCCGGGAACGGGTCGGTGTGCTCCCGGGCCGGCAGGCTGGAATCCGGCTGGCGGATGCTGGCCAGATGGCCGAGGCCGAACAGGCGGCCGGAATGTAGCACCGGCAGGGAGTCGTCCACCAGCAGGGCCCGGGCCGGGTCGAACGGATGGCTGTGGCTCAGCTGCCGCCAGAACGCCTGGGCCTCCTTGGCGTGGCCGTAATCGTGGCTGGACACCAACGCATCGAAATAGCGGTCTATGCCGGTGCGCTCCAGCTTCAGATCCAGGGCGTCGCGGTGCGCGTTGGTCACCATGATCACCCGCTTGGGACCGCCGGCGAGGGCGGCCAGGAACGCCTCGGCGCCCGGCCGCACGGCGATGCGGTCGGCCGCTGCGCGCTTCAGCGCGCTGATGTTCAGCCCCAGCTCCCGGGTCCAGAAATCCAGGCAGTACCAGTTCAGGGTGCCCAGGTGGCTTTCGATCCAGTCGTGCAGAATCCGCTCCGCCTCGGCGTAATCCAGGCCGCGGCGGAGCGCGTACTGCTCGGGCACGTGGCGCTGCCAGAACCAGTTGTCGAAGGCCAGATCCAGCAGGGTGCCGTCCATGTCCAGCAGCACCGTGTCGATATTGTCCCAGTCGATCATTTACCCGCCTGTTTCAGCCCTGTTCAGCGATCGCACAGTATGCAATATCGGGGCGCGCGCCGAAATACAAAGCCTTGTGGGAGCGAGCCTGCTCGCGAAAGGCCGGCAAAGCCGGCCGGCGGGATTTCAGAAGAGTCTGAAAGCGGAGAACAAAGGAAGTCTCTGGAATCCTGCCGGGTGGCTATAAGCCACCCTTTCGCGGGCGGGGCCCGCTCCCACAAGCCGGATCGCCGCAGGCGAGGCGGGCTTTGCGGACGTTCTCTTCCAGATGGTGAGGATTGACGGTGCCGGCGATCACGGCGCTGACGCCGGCGGTGCCCAGCACCTTGTTGAGGCTGGCCTGCACCGGGTCGGGCAGGTCGTCGGCCAGGTGGCCGCTGGCGAAGGCTTTCTTGATCAGGATGCCCTTGTGGTGGGCGGCGGCGTGGTCGATCACCGGCCGCTCGTCGTCCTGCTTCAGGTTGTAGGTGACCATGGCCACGTCGCTGCGTTTCAGCGTTTCCAGGCCGCCGGCCACGGTTTTGGTGGACATGCCGATGGCGCGGATCAGGCCGGCCTGTTTCATCTCCTCCAGCGTTTCCAGGGCGCCGCTGCGCAGCACGTCCAGGTCGTTGCCGTCGGAGTGAATCAGCACGCAGTCCAGGTAGTCGGTGTTCAGCCGCCGCAGGCTGCGCTCCACCGAGGCCCGGGTGTGCGCCGGCGAGAAGTCAAAGTGGCTGTCGCCGTCGCTGAATTCCTCGCCCACCTTGGAGACGATCACCCAGTCCTGGCGGTTCGGCAGCAAGTGGCCGAGGCGCTCTTCGCTGCGGCCGTAGGCGGGCGCGGTATCGATCAGATTGATGCCCAGCTCGCGGGCGCGGGCCAGCAGGTCGCGCACCGCGTCGTCGTCGGGAATCGAAAACGGGGTGGGGTACTTCACCCCCTGGTCGCGGCCGATTTTGACCGTGCCCAGGCCCAACGCGCTGACGGTCAGGCCGGTGTCGCCCAGTTCGCGGAGAAACGCCATCAGCCTTGCTCCCCGAACAGGCGATGCCACTGCGGCCGGCCGATGTCGGCCCGTCGCAGCTCCCCCGGGATGGGCGGCAGCGGAGCGCCGGTTTCCAGGCCCCGTTCCTGGATCAGGGCTTCCACCCGGTCGCCCAGGTCCGGGGCCAGCGTCAGTTTGGTGGGCCAGGTGATGATCAGGTCCCGGTCGCGCCGGGCGTAGGCGTTGTCCGGCTTGGCCAGACCCTGCTGGCGCGGTTCGGCGCGGGCCACGTCCATCAGCGCCAGCTCGGCGTCGGCGAAGTCCAGCCAGGGGAACAGTTCGTCCAGTTCCCGGCGCGCCGCGTCCAGCTGCTGGGCGTCGCTGCGCTCCACGCCTTTCTCCGCCAGGTCGCCGCCCAGGTACCACACCAGGCTGCCGTCCTTCATATCGTGGGTGGTGACGGTGAGCCGGGGCTTGTTGCTGGTGCCCACGCAGTGGGCGTAGAGGCGGTGGCCGAGGCGGTGTTTCAGCAGCACCATTTTCAGGGGCCGGCTCTGCGCCGCTTCACTGGGAAACAGCTCGGCTTTTTGCGCGTCCTGCAGCAGGCCGGCGTTGCCTTCGCCGGCGGCCAGCACGGTCAGCTTCGGTTCGATGCGCACGCCGTCCAGCGCCGCCGCTTCCAGGCCGCGTTGGTTCCAGCTCAGCGGGTGGCGCGCCGGGTCGAAGTGCAGCAGACGGTCGCGCACCGGCGCGGTGAGCACCTCGAGCAGGCTTTCGGTGTCCACCACCAGATCGTCCAGGCGGTAGACCTGGCCCTTGAAACGGCGGTCCGCCAGGGCGGAGGGGAAGTCCGGGCGCTTCAGCTTTTCGATGCGCCCGCGCAGCATGCGGCTGGCGAAGAAGGTGGTCATGCGGCTGGCCACGGAACCGGCGGACCAGAGGTTCTGGGTGTCGCTGAGCACCCGCAG
The DNA here is from genome assembly GCF_015356855.1 of Alloalcanivorax venustensis ISO4. Classification (GTDB taxonomy): domain Bacteria; phylum Pseudomonadota; class Gammaproteobacteria; order Pseudomonadales; family Alcanivoracaceae; genus Alloalcanivorax; species Alloalcanivorax venustensis. Next base: position 34,613 of record NZ_ARXR01000001.1, on the reverse strand, counting down.
GCCGCTCAGATCCACCGGGCCCTGGCCGTCGATGGCCTGGCGCCAGCGGTCGGGCATGCCGGCGATGGCCTCCGATTCGCTGGAGAGGGTGCCGCCCAGGGCGTATTTCAGGCCGCCGTGGATAATGCCCTGGCTGGCCAGGGTCTGGGCGCCGCCCAGGGTGCCGGTCTCCAGCAGCAGGCACTGATAGCCGCGCTGCTGCAGGTGGTTGATCAGCCACAGGCCGGCGATGCCGCCGCCGAAGATCAGGATGTCCGGTTTCAACACCGGGGAAGTCACGCTCACGGTCATGGATCACCATCGATGGAATGCGCGGCTATGCTAGCATAGCCGGCCGGGTCGGACGTCAGGTGTCCGGCCTTCGAGGTCCGACGGAATCGCCCATGCGCTTGCTCTATTCGTTACTTTGGTACGCTTTGTTGCCGCTCCTGTTCGGTGGCGCGGCCGCCGCGCGCCGGCGTACCGGCGCCGCTGGCGGGAGCGTCTGGCCCTGGGGCTGGGGCGCGGCCGGCTGCGCGGCAGCGTCTGGATTCACGCCGTGTCCGTGGGCGAAACCCTGGCGGCGGCGCCGCTGATCGAGGCGTTGCTGGCGCGCCACCCGGACACGCCGCTGGTGGTGACCACCACCACGCCCACCGGTTCGGAACGGGTCCAGGCGCTGTTCGGGGACCGGGTCACCCACGTCTATTGCCCCTGGGAGCTGCCCGCCGCCTACCGGCGTTTCTGGCGCGCCTTTGATCCGCGCTTGGTGGTGATTCTGGAAACCGAGCTGTGGCCCAACCTGTGCGCCGCCGCCAAGGCCCACGGGGCGCGACTGTTGCTGATGAACGGGCGCCTGTCGGAGAACAGCTACCGCGGCTACCGGCGCCTGCCGAAGCTGGTGCGGCCGATGCTGGCGCGTTTCGATCTGCTGGCGGTGCAGACCCGGGCGGAAGCGGACCGCTTCCAGGCGCTGGGCGCCGACCCGGAGCGGATCCGCGTTAACGGCAGCGTTAAATTCGATCTCACCCTCGATGATTCGCTGCGCGACCAGGCGGCGGCGCTACGCCAGCGCTTCGCGGCGCGGCCGGTGTGGATCGCGGCCAGCACCCACCCCGGCGAGGACGAGCCGGTGCTGGCGGCCCACCGCCGGTTGCTTGAGCGGCATCCCGACGCGCTGCTGATGCTGGTGCCCCGCCACCCGGAGCGTTTCGACGAGGTGGCCGGGCTGGCCGCCCGGCACGGCATGACCGTGGCCCGGCGCAGCCGGGGCGACCAGGTGGACGCGGCGGTGAATCTCTATCTGGCGGACACCATGGGCGAGTTGCTGATGCTGTTCGGTGCCGCCGACGTGGCCTTCGTGGGCGGTTCGCTGGTGCCGGTGGGCGGCCACAATCTGCTTGAGCCGGCGGCCTGGGGGGTGCCGGTGCTGACCGGACCACGGCTGCATAATTTCACCGCCATCGCGGATCTGCTGGACCGGGCCGGGGCCTTGTCACGGGTGACCGATGAGGACGTTCTGGCGTCGCGGGTCGGCGCCCTGCTGGACGACGCCGGCGAGCGCCGGCGTCTGGGCGAGGCGGCGGCGGCCGTGGTGGCCGCCAACCGGGGCGCGCTTCAGCGCGGCGTGACCATCTGCTCTTCGCTCTGGCCTTCCAGGTCCGGATTGTAGAGATCCAGGGTTTCCTGGTCGGACAGCCATTCGTTCACCGCCACCAGATCTTCCACATCCAGCTCGCCGGCCGCTGATTTCAGGGTCAGGGTGTCGAGGATGTAGTCGTAGCGGGCGTTGGCGTAGTCCCGCTGGGCGGCGTACAGCGCCTGCTGGGCGTTGAGCACGTCGACCACGTTGCGGGTGCCCACTTCGTAGCCGGACTGGGTGGCTTCCAGAGCGGAACGGGTGGAGCGGATCGCCTGGCGGCGGGCTTCCACGCGCAGGGCGTCGGCTTCCACGGTGCGGTAGAAGGTGCGCGCCTGCTGGCTGATGTCGCGAATCGTCTGCTGGTACCGCTGGCCGGCGGCGTCGGCGAGCAGGGCCGCCTGCTTGCGCTGGCTGTTGAGGCCGCCACCGCGGAACAGCGGCACGGTTACTTCAATGCCGATAGTCTTTGAATTAGTGTCCGGTTGCGTCGAGTAGAATTGCGTGAGTTGATTGCCGGGGTCGCCCCCCGAGACGCTTGGATCGGTATTGTGGTTGTGTTGATACTCAGCGAACAACTGAACCTTTGGAAGCATGGCCCCCAGTTGTCGGTCGGCCGTAAAACCCGCTGCTTTGGCGCTGTAGCGGGCGGCGAGAATCTGCGGATTCTGGTACGCGGCCTTATCGATCCAGGCGTTCATTTTTGACGGTTGCGGCCCCTCCATCGGCAGATCGTCGCGCAACTCCGCCAGCGTCTCCCATTTACGACCAGTGAGTGTTTCTAACTGGTCGCGGGCGATATCGAATTCCTGCTCGGCGACGATCAGGTTCACCCGGGCCAGGTCGTAGGCGGCGCGCGCTTCTTCCACATCGGTGCTGGCCACCAGGCCCACATCGAAACGTTCCTGGGATTGTTCCAGCTGCCGGCTGATCGCCTTCTCCTCGGCCTGGGCGGACACCAGGGTGTCCCAGGCGCGCAGCACGCCGAAGTAGCCCTGCGCCACGCGCAGCACGAAATCCTGGCGGGACTGGTAGAACTCGGCCTGGGCTACGGAGGTCAGCGACTTGGCTTCCTTGTAGCCGTAGAAGGCATCCAGGCGGAACAGCGGTTGCGTTAGCGTCACCGAGGTGGAACGGGATCTACCGTCTATCTCCAGGTCACCCGTCGATTCGTAGGTTTGGTTGATTTCCGAATGGCGGTGGCTGGCATCGATGGTCGGCAGCAGCGCGGCCCGCCCCTGTACCAGCGTTTCCTGATCCGCTTCCCAGGTCTGGCGGTCGGCGCGCCAGGTACCGTCGTAATCCCAGGCGGCGTTGGCGACATTGGTGAGGTCCGCGGCCTGGGCGCCGCCCGCGGCCAGGGTGGCCAGCAGCAGACTCAGGGGCGTTATCGGGCTCCGCTTCATTGCATTGTCCATGGTTGGTAACGGTTTTTTTTAAAGGTGAACTGGCCAGTATGGTAATGGCAAGTAAAAGGGATTGACACTCCTGTTGCCTACCGGTTCCGGTCACACGGGTGCGGTTGTTCGACTTTGAGGCGCTGGCGTATAGTGTTGGCGTTCGCCCAGCCCGTGTTGGGCCAGTGTCATGCTGGCCTTAACGACCGGCGGCGCCTTCCTCCCCACTTACACCACTGCCTGGAGGCCGACCGTGCCAGACGAGCAACGTCACGCCGTATCCAACGCCATTGATGAAGCCTGCCAACCCATCGCCGGTTCAAGAAAAATTTATGTGACCGGCAGCCGGCAGGACATCCGGGTGCCGATGCGTGAAATCCGTCAACATCCGACGCCCCTGGCCGGCGGCAAGTTCGAGGATAACCCGCCCCTGGCGGTTTACGATACCTCCGGCCCCTATACCGACCCGGATGCGAAGATTGATATCCGCAAGGGCCTGGAGCCGGTGCGCGCCGCCTGGATCGAGGAGCGCGGCGACAGCGAGCAGCTGGACGGCCTGACCAGCGAATACGGCCGCCGGCGCGCCCGGGACCTGGCCACCGAGGGGCTGCGCTTCCCGCATATTCGCGCGCCGCGCCGCGCCAAGGCCGGCCGCAACCTGTCGCAGATGCACTATGCCCGCCAGGGCATCGTCACCCCGGAGATGGAATACATCGCCATCCGGGAAAATCAGAAGCTGCGTGAGCACCGCGACGCGGGCCTGCCCACCGATCAGCATCCCGGGCAGAGTTTCGGCGCCTCGATTCCCGCCGAGATCACCCCGGAATTCGTCCGTGACGAGGTGGCCCGTGGCCGCGCGGTGATTCCCGCCAACGTGAATCACCCGGAAATCGAGCCGATGATCATCGGCCGTAACTTCCTCACCAAGATCAACGCCAACATCGGCAACTCGGCGGTGACCTCCTCGATCGAGGAAGAAGTGTCCAAGATGACCTGGGCCACCCGCTGGGGCGGCGACACGGTGATGGACCTGTCCACCGGCCAGAACATCCACGAAACCCGCGAATGGATTCTGCGCAACTCGCCGGTGCCGATCGGCACCGTGCCGATCTACCAGGCCCTGGAAAAGGTCAACGGCGTCGCCGAGGACCTGACCTGGGAGATCTACCGCGACACGCTGATCGAGCAGGCCGAGCAGGGCGTGGACTACTTCACCATCCACGCCGGCGTGCTGCTGCGCTATGTGCCGATGACCGCCAAGCGCGTTACCGGCATTGTCTCGCGCGGCGGTTCGATCATGGCCAAGTGGTGCCTGGCGCACCACAAGGAGAGTTTCCTCTACACCCATTTCGAGGAAATCTGCGAGATCATGAAGGCCTACGACGTCACCTTCAGCCTCGGTGACGGCCTGCGCCCCGGCTCGGTGGCCGACGCCAACGACGAAGCGCAGTTCTCCGAGCTGCGCACCCTGGGCGAGCTCACCAAGATCGCCTGGAAGCACGACGTGCAGGTGATGATCGAAGGCCCCGGCCACGTGCCCATGCACATGATCAAGGAAAACATGGACGAGCAGATCAAGCATTGCGACGAGGCGCCGTTCTATACCCTGGGCCCGCTGACCCTGGATATCTCCCCGGGCTACGACCACATCAGCAGTGCCATCGGCGCCGCCATGATCGGTTGGTACGGCACCGCCATGCTCTGCTACGTGACGCCCAAGGAGCATCTCGGCCTGCCCAACCGGGATGACGTGAAGGAAGGCATCATCACCTACAAGATCGCCGCCCACGCCGCGGATCTGGGCAAGGGCGTGCCCGGCGCCCAGCTGCGCGACAACGCCATTTCCAAGGCGCGCTTCGAATTCCGCTGGGAAGATCAGTTCAACCTGGGGCTGGACCCGGACCGGGCGCGCGCCTTCCACGATGAAACGCTGCCCAAGGAAGCCCACAAGGTGGCGCACTTCTGTTCCATGTGCGGACCCAAGTTCTGCTCCATGAAGATCAGCCAGGAAGTGCGCGACTACGCCGCGGCCCAGGAGGCCGAGGAGGGCATGCAGGAAAAATCCCGGGAATTCATGGAAAAGGGGGCGGAGCTTTATCACAAAGCCGATGAATGACCCCACGCCGCAATTCACCGCCGGGGACGTGGAAGTCCTGAAACGAGAGACCCCGTTCCAGGGCTTCTTCCGCCTGGACCGGCTGCATCTGCGCCACCGCCTGTTCGAAGGCGGCTGGAGCGGCACCATGCAGCGCGAACTGTTCGTGCGCCCGCCGGCGGCGGCGGTGCTGCCCTACGACCCGCAACGGGGTGAAATTCTGATGGTCGAGCAGTTCCGGGTCGGCGCCCTGGACTGGCGCGATACCCCCTGGTGTCTGGAATTGATCGCCGGTCTGGCGGACAAGGAAGGCGAGCCGGTGGCCGACCTGGTGCGCCGCGAGGCGCGCGAAGAGGCGGGCGTGGAAATCGGTGAGATGAAGCGCGTGGCCCACTACATGCCCAGCCCCGGCGGCTCCAACGAGCGCCTGCAGGTGTTCGTGGGGCGCACCGATCTGAGCAACGCCGGCGGCGTGCACGGCGTGGTCGAGGAAAACGAGGACATCCGCGTGGTGGTGCGCCCGGTGTCCGAGGTGGAGGCCCTGCTGCGCAGCGGCCGGGTGGACAACGCCGCCTCGCTGATCACCCTGCAGTGGCTGCTGCTGCACCGTGACACGCTGGACCGGGAATGGGGCGCTGCATCATGAGCCGTCCGCGCCGCTACCGCCTCGACTTCCGCGACCTGATGGCGCAGTGCGAGTGGAACTACGCCCGCCTGCTGCCGCTGATGCGCGCGCTCGGCGACGACGACAGTCTGGACGTGTCGCTTGGCGAAGAGCGTCCGCGCACGGTCAGCATCCGGGTTCTGGAGCGGGCGCCGTACACCACCACCCTGCGTTTCGAGGATCAGGCCCTGCACGACGCCATGCCGGCGCCCCGGCTGACGGTACGTTTGTACCACGATGCCCGGGTGGCGGAAGTCACCGAGGCGACGCCGTTCCGGCGGGTGCAGGCCCGCTATCCGTACCCCAACAGCCACATGCACCAGCGCGACGAAAAAGCCCAATGGAACCGCTTTCTGGGCGAATGGCTGGCCCATGTGCATGATTTTGGCCGTGCCTCCGGTGAGCCCTGGCGGCGTTCCGGCACCGAATAAAACGAGCAATGGTTCCGAATTCGGAACCGCCTTCCTGGCCAACTGCCATCATCTTCGATATAACCGACTAACGTCTTATTTTCCTGGGGGGAAAGGGCGGGCCGATGTTTGGCCGAGGCGGGGCCGGCGCGATTGGGACGCGCGGGTATCGGGATCATGATTACAACGGGAGCGGGGATTTTGACGCATCCGGTTCAGCCGCTGCGGGTAGTGCAGCTGTCCGATTTTCACCTTTTCGCGGATACCGACGGCAAGCTTTTGGGCCTGAACACGCAGTTCAGTCTCGAGGCGGTGCTGGACCGGGTGCGCCGCGAACAGCCTGATATGGACCTGATACTCGCCACCGGCGATCTGTCGCAGGACGGCTCCTACGAGTCCTACCAGCGGTTGGCGAAAACCCTGTCCGGGTTTCGCGCGCCGATCTACTGGCTGGAGGGCAACCACGATAAGCCGGCGCCCATGCTGCGCGCCCTGCGCGGCCAGGATAACCGGGTCAGCCCGTGCGTGGCGGACATCGGCAACTGGACCCTGGTGCTGCTGGATTCCACCATTCCCGGCGAGGTGCCCGGCGACCTGTTCGACGAGGACCTCAAGTTCCTGGACGACGCCCTGCGCGACGCCGCCGGCGAGCATCTGCTGGTGTGCCTGCACCACCACCCGGTGCCGATGGGCAGCGAATGGCTGGACACCCAGCTGGTGGGCAGCGCGGAACGCTTCTTCGAGGTGATCGACGCCCACCCCCGGGTGCGCGGCATCCTCTGGGGCCATGTGCACCAGGAATACGACGACACCCGCAACGGCGTGCGGCTGCTGGCGGTGCCCAGCACCTGCGTGCAGTTCAAACCCGGCAGCGCGGATTTCGCCGTGGACGACACCAGCCCCGGTTACCGCTGGCTGGATCTGCACGCCGACGGCGGCATCGATACCGCCGTCAGCCGGGTGGAAGGCATCCACTTCGAAGTGGATATGTCGGTGAAGGGCTACTGAACCAGTTAACAGTTGATAGTTGACAGTTGATAGTGAAGAGTGAGGCCGTTTACGCGACCGGGTGCGCCTCATGTCCGACATATCCCTGATTTATATCCACGGTTTCAACAGTTCGCCGCAATCCTGGAAGGCCGGGGTGCTGCGCGACTACTTCGAGCGTCACGGCGCCGGGCACCGGTTGCACGTACCGGCGCTCGACCCGCAGCCCAGGAAAGCCATGGCGACCCTGGAAGCCACCATCGCCGGGGCCGGCCCGGTGGCGTTGCTGGGTTCGTCCCTGGGTGGCTTCTACGCCACCTGGCTGGCCGAGCACCACGATCTGGTCACCACGGTGGTCAATCCGGCGGTCCGCCCCTGGCGACTACTGGACAAATACACAGGTATCAATCATAACTACCACAGCGGCGAGGCGTACCAGTTCGATCCCGCCTGGCTCGATGAGCTCCGCCACTACCAGGTCGAGGAGATCAGCAAGCCCGAGCAGATGCTGCTGCTGACCCAGACCGGCGACGAATCGCTGGACTGGCGCGAGGGCTGGGAATATTACGCCGACTGCCACCTGTTCCGGGGCCTGGGCGGCAGCCACGGTTTTGATGACTTCGACGCCTTTATTCCGCTAGTGTTGCGCTTTTGCGGCATTCGCCTGACGCCGGATACCTGAATTCATATCGATTAGAGATTTATGGCCAACACCTATACCTCCGAGAATATCGAGGTCCTTTCGGGCCTGGAGCCGGTGCGTAAACGCCCGGGTATGTACACCGACACCAGCCGTCCCAACCACCTGATCCAGGAAGTGGTGGACAACTCCGTGGACGAGGCCCTGGCCGGACACGCCAAAAGCATTCGCGTCACCCTGCTCAAGGACGGTGGCGTGGAAGTGGAAGACGACGGCCGGGGCATGCCGGTGGATCCGCACCCGGTGCAGAAGAAGCCCGGTGTGGAAGTGATTCTGGCGACGCTGCACGCCGGGGGTAAATTCTCCAACAAGAACTACCAGTTCTCCGGCGGTCTGCACGGCGTCGGCGTGTCGGTGGTCAACGCCCTGTCGAAAAAGCTGGAAGTGTTCGTCAAACGCGACGGCGAGGTGCACCGCATCGAATTCGCCGGCGGTGAGAAAACCGCCGACCTGGAAGTGGTCGACACGGTGGGCAAGCGCAACACCGGCACCATGATGCGTTTCTGGCCGGACGAAAAATATTTCGATTCGCCGAACATTTCGGTGCCGCGCCTGCGCCATCTGCTGCGCGCCAAGGCGGTGCTGTGTCCCGGGCTGCTGGTGACCCTGGAGAACAAGCAGACCGACGAGACCGAAACCTGGCAGTTCGCCGACGGTCTGGTGGAATACCTGGTCGACAGCACCCGGGGCTGGGAGCGCGTGCCCGCCGAGCCGTTCGAGGGCGCCATGAACGGCGACACCGAGGCGGTGGACTGGGCGGTGCTGTGGCTGCCCGAAGGCGGCGAACTGGTCACCGAGTCCTACGTGAACCTGATTCCCACCACCCAGGGCGGCACCCATGTGAACGGGCTGCGCTCCGGGCTGCTGGAAGCGATGCGCGAGTTCTGTGAATTCCGCAACCTGCTGCCGCGCGGCGTCAAACTGACCCCCGAAGACATCTGGGACCGGGCCTGCTACGTGCTCAGCGTCAAAATGCAGGACCCCATGTTCGCCGGCCAGACCAAGGAGCGGCTCAGCTCTCGGCAGACCGCGCCGTTCGTGTCCGGGGTGGTCAAGGACGCGTTCTCCCTGTGGCTCAACCAGCACACCGACGAAGCCGAACGGCTCGCCGACCTGTGCATCAACAACGCCCAGAAGCGGCTGCGCGCCGCCAAGAAAGTCACCCGCAAGAAAGTCACCAGCGGCCCGGCGCTGCCCGGCAAGCTGGCGGACTGCACCAGTGACGACCCGGCGCAAAGTGAAATCTTCCTGGTGGAAGGGGACTCCGCCGGCGGCTCCGCCAAGCAGGCCCGCGACCGGGTCTACCAGGCGATCATGCCGCTGCGCGGCAAGATCATGAACACTTGGGAAGTGGACCCGGCGGAGGTGCTGGGCAGCCAGGAAATCCACGACATCGCCGTGGCCCTGGGCATCGAGCCCGGCAGCGACGATCTGGGCGGGCTGCGCTACGGCAAGGTGTGCATCCTCGCCGACGCGGACTCCGACGGCTTGCACATCGCCACCCTGCTGTGCGCTCTTTTCCTGCGCCACTTTCCGGCGCTGGTGCGCGGCGGCCATGTGTTCGTGGCGATGCCGCCGCTGTACCGCATCGACGTGGGCAAGGACGTCTATTACGCCCTGGATCAGGAGGAGCGCGCCGGCGTGCTGGACCGCATCAAGGCGGAAAAGAAACGCGGCAAGGTCAGCGTCACCCGCTTCAAGGGCCTGGGCGAGATGAGCCCCATGCAACTGCGCGAAACCACCATGGCCCGCGACACCCGCCGGCTGGTGCGCCTGAGCGTGGACGGCGCCGACGACACCCATCAGTTGATGGACATGCTGCTCAGCAAGAAGCGCGCCTCCGACCGCAAGAACTGGCTGGAAGAGAAAGGCAACCTGGCGGAAGTATAAAAGATGGCAGACGATTTCGAAGACCTGTCCCTCAGGGACTACACCGAAAAAGCGTACCTGGACTACTCCATGTACGTGATCATGGACCGGGCGTTGCCGAAGATCGGCGACGGCCTGAAGCCGGTGCAGCGGCGCATTGTCTACGCGATGAGCGAGCTGGGCCTGAAGAGCACCGCCAAGTATAAAAAGTCCGCCCGTACCGTGGGCGACGTGCTGGGTAAGTTCCACCCGCACGGCGACTCCGCCTGTTACGAGGCCATGGTGTTGATGGCGCAGCCGTTCAGCTACCGCTACCCGCTGGTGGACGGCCAGGGCAACTGGGGCAGCCCGGACGACCCGAAATCCTTCGCCGCCATGCGTTACACGGAATCCAAGCTGGCGCCGTACGCGGAAGTGCTGCTCGCCGAACTGGGCCAGGGCACGGTGGAATGGGTGCCCAACTTCGACGGCACCATGGACGAGCCCAAGCTGCTGCCGGCGCGGCTGCCCAATGTGCTGCTCAACGGCACCACCGGCATCGCCGTGGGCATGAGCACCGACATCCCGCCGCACAACCTTCGCGAGGTGGCGCAGGCCTGCATTCACTTGCTCAAGGATCCGGGCGCCTCCCTGGACGACCTGCTCGAATACATCAAAGGCCCGGATTTCCCCACCGAGGCGGAAATCATCACGCCGCGCAACGACATCATCCGCATGTACGCGGAAGGCAAGGGCAGCCTCAAGCAGCGCGCCGTCTACGAGCGCGAGGAAAACGACATCGTGATCACCGCGCTGCCCTATCAGGTGTCCGGCGCCAAGGTGCTGGAACAGATCGCCGACCAGATGCAGAAGAAAAAGCTGCCCATGGTCAGCGACCTGCGCGACGAATCCGACCACGAAAACCCCACCCGTCTGATCATCACGCCGCGCTCCAACCGGGTGGATATCGCGCAACTGATGGGCCACCTGTTCGCCACCACCGACCTGGAAAAGAATTACCGGGTCAATCTGAACATGATCGGCATCGATGAGCGTCCCCAGGTGAAAAGCCTGGACATGATTCTCAACGAGTGGCTGCAGTTCCGCATGGTCACCGTGCGCCGGCGTCTGCAGCACCGTCTGGACAAGGTGCTGGACCGCCTGCACCTGCTGGAAGGTTTGTTGATCGCCTATCTGAACATCGATGAGGTGATCGAGATTATCCGCCGCGAAGACGCGCCCAAGCCGGTGCTGATGGAGCGCTTCGGGCTCAGCGACCGCCAGGCGGAAGCGATCCTGGAGCTGAAGCTGCGCCATCTGGCCAAGCTCGAGGAAATGAAGATCAAGGGCGAGCAGGATGAGCTCGCCGAGGAACGGGACAAGCTGGAAGAGACCCTGGGGTCACCGGCGAAAATGAAGAAACTGATCGCCAAGGAACTCAAGGAAGACGCCGAAAACTTCGGCGACGACCGCCGCTCACCGCTGGTCGAGCGCAACGACGCCAAGGCCCTGGACGAAGCGGACCTGGTGGGCGCCGACCCGGTCACCGTGGTGCTTTCGGAAAAAGGCTGGGTGCGTTCCGCCAAGGGCCACGACGTGGATGTGGTGGGCCTGAGCTATAAAGCCGGCGACAAATATCTGGCGTCCGCGCGCGGCAAATCCAACCAGCCGGTGTGCTTCCTGGACACCACCGGGCGCAGCTACTCGCTGCTGGCGCACACCCTGCCCAGCGCGCGCGGCCAGGGTGAGCCCCTGTCCGGCCGGGTCAGCCCGCCTTCCGGCGCCGGTTTCGTGGCCGCCATCATGGGGCAGGAAAAAGACGCCTACCTGATGAGCACGGATGCGGGTTACGGTTTCGTGGTGCGTTACGCGGACCTGCTGGCCAACAAGAAAGCCGGCAAGAGCGTGCTGAACGTGCCCAAGGGCGCCAAGGTGCAGCCGCCACGCCCGGTCAAGGACCCGCAGACCGACCTGATCGCGCTGGTCTCCAATGAAGGCCGCCTGCTGGTGTTCCCGGTGCGCGACCTGCCGGAAATGTCGCGCGGCAAGGGCAACAAGATGATGGCGATTCCCGGCGGCCGCGTCGCCGAACGCGTCGAGTTCGTGCAGGACGTGCAGGTGCTCGGCCCCGACGACACCCTGGTGATCTACGCCGGCAAACGTCATCTCAACCTCAAGGCCAGCGACCTGGAGCACTACTTCGGCGAGCGCGGCCGGCGCGGTGCCAAACTGCCGCGCGGCTTCCAGAACGTGGACGTGATGACGGTGGAAGCCCGCTGACGGGCCCCTCGGGGCCTATAAACAATTCAATACAAGTACGGTCTTGGGCCTGTGGATCGGGTTGGCTATGATCCAGATTCATCTTGGGGAGAGGGAGTTCGCCTGATGCGGGCCTTGCTGACCGGTGCCACCACGTTCTTGCTGTTGTTGCTGAACACACTGACGTTGATCGGCCCGATGATGCTGATCGCGCTGTTTAAAGTGGTGCTGCCCGGCAAGCAGGCCAAGGCCGCCTGCTCCCGGGGCGTGATGTGGATCGCCGAGACCTGGGCGGAAATCTGCAAGGCGATCTTCGCGCTGATGACGCCCACCCGTTGGGATATCCGCGGTGACCAGAACCTGCGCAGCGACACCTCCTACCTGGTGGTCTGCAACCATCAGTCCTGGGTGGACATCGCCGCCCTGGTGCAGACCTTCAATCGTAAAACCCCGTACTTCAAATTCTTCCTCAAGAAAGAGCTGATCTGGGTACCGTTTCTGGGGCTGGCGTTCTGGGCCCTGGACTACCCGTTCATGAAGCGCTACTCCAAAGAGCTGCTGGAAAAGCGCCCGGAGCTCAAAGGCAAGGATCTGGAGATCACCAAGGCGGCGTGCGAGAAGTTCGCGGACATGCCGGTGACCGTGGTTAATTTTCTCGAGGGCACCCGCTGCACCCCGGAAAAGCAGGCCCGGCAGCAATCCCCCTACAAGCATCTGCTGCGGCCCAAGGCCGGCGGCGTGGCGTTCGTGATGGCGGCGCTGGGCGATGATCTGGATGCGCTGCTGGACGTGACCATTGCCTATCCGGAGGGCAAGCCGCCCGGTTTCTGGGCGCTGCTCAGCGGTCAGTTGGAGCGGGTGATCATCGACGTGCGCACCCACAGCCTGGACCCGGCCCTGTGGGCCGGCGATTACCAGGAGGACGCGGAGTTTCGCGCCGGCGTGCAGCGCTGGGTGAGCGATCTCTGGGAACAAAAAGACGCCCGTATCGAGCGTCTTCAGAAGGAGTGGTGACCGCCGGGCGCCCGCCCGGCGATGCGGCTCAGAAGCGGAAGGTGGCCGCCAGGTAGGGACCGCCGATCTCGAGATCGGAGTCCAGGCCGCTGACGTCGTCCAGTTCCACTTCCAGGCGGGAGTAGCCCGCTTTCACGCCCAGCAGGAAGTCCGACTGCCAGCCGATGTGCGCGTCGAAATCACGCATGCCGCTGCCGTCGTACTCAATCGCGTTGATTTCCCCGCCCACGTACACGCCGGTCAACGGCAGGTTGGCGCGTACCGCGCCGTGGGCCAGCGGGAAGGTTTCACTGGCGCTTTCAGTGGCCTGTTGGCCGGCACCGGTGATAGTGAAATCCGCGTCCATCTGCCGCACGGTCAGGCCCAGGTCCAGCTTCACCACATTGTCCAGCGGGCTCCAGTAGAAGGTGCCGTCGAGCATCTCCATGTCGTAATCGGAATTCACGTTATCGGCGAAGGTCTGCCCGTTGAACGTGATCGGATCGACCAGAGTGTTGCTGGCGTCGTCGGAGAGGTCCATGTAGCGCAGGCGCACATTGGGCAGCACCGGAACCGCATGTTCCAGGCCCACGTAGAGCACGGTCTGGTCGGAGTCGTCGAAGCCCAGATCGTCCTCCATGTCGATGTCGTTGCTGCCGGAGGCGATGCTGCCGGAGGTGTCCGGGCTCCAGGCGTAGCCGCCGGCGTAAACGTCGACAAGCGGCGCCGCCTGTGCAAAGGGCGCGGCGGAGAGCGCGGCCAGGCCGGCCATCAGGGTGATTTTTTTCATAATACAGGGTCCTCTGTCTCTAATAAGAAAGCATCAAAGCGCACCGGGTCAGTATTGCATTCACCCCGCCGCATACCAAGTGGGACGATTCTGGTAAGCTGCGCCGCTGCCAACGTCGAGCGCCGTGCGTACCGTACCGCGCGGCGGCCCCAAGAAAGAGTGAAGCCATGTTTCTCGATGAAATGCCCGAGGGCTTCCGCTATCCGCAGCCGGAAGACGAACAGGACAAACAACTGCTGGCCCGCATCGAACGCAAAGGCTGGCATCACCTCAGCGTGGACGGCGCCGCCGGCGAGCCGGGCTATGCCTTCACGCTGGGGCACTTCCTCAAGCGGGACCACCCGGAACTGATCGTGGTGGGCCTCAAGGACACCCTGGCCAGCCGCCTGCTGGACAGCGCCGCCGTGGGCATCACCGGCCTGGGGCGCCGTCTGCGGCCGTTCCAGGTCTATGGCGATATCGCCGACGGCCTGGAGGTGGTGTTCCTGCCGGTGGCGCTGCCCGCCTACAACGAGTATCTGGGCTACGCCAACTGGTTCTACGCCGACCTGCCGGCGCCGTACCCGGCGCTGCAGATGGTGTGGCCGGACCCGAACGGGGTGTTTCCCTGGCAACCCGGTTATGATGCCCGCTTCCGCCGCGCCCAGCCGCTGCTCGGCGAGGCGCCCGAGGGGCCGTCGCTGCAGTAGCGCGCCGTGGAATAGGCAGGCGGGCCCCGGCTCCGTTATCCTCGTACCTGAATTTTCGTTATTGGAACCCCCATGGCTAATTCGTTGCAGGATCAGCTCCTTAAATCGGGGCTGGCGGACAAAAAGAAGGCGCGCCGCGCCAAGCAGCAGAAGAAGGAAGACGCCAACCGCGCCAAGCGTGGCGAGATCGAGCTGGAGGACCCGGCCGAGCGAGCCCGCCGCCAGCGCGCCGAGCAGGCCGAAAAAGACCGCCAGCTGGAAGCGGAGCGTCACCGGCAGCAGCGTGAGCGGGAAATCGTCGCGCAGATTCGTCAGCTGATCGAGACTCACCGTCTGGATCGCGCCCGGGGCGAGGTGGCCTACCAGTTCGTGCAGGACAAGAAGATCAAGAAGCTGCACGTCACCGAGCCGCAGCGCGACCAGCTGGCGCGCGGCCAGATCGCCATCGTCGCCCTGGGCGAGGGCCACGAGCTGGTGCCCACCACAGTGGCGGAGAAAATCCGCCAGCGCGACGAGGCCGCCGTGGTCCTGCTCAACGACCGCAACGTCCAGGACGAAGACGACCCCTACGCGGATTACCCGATCCCCGACGACCTGATGTGGTAACGCGATGACCGCCCCAGGCACGCTCCTTGGTACCCTGCGCACCCTGACGGTGCTTAAACGCATACCCGCGGGTTTGTTGCTGGACGGCGAAGACCTCGGCGAAGTGCTGCTGCCCGCCCGCGAGCTGGCCGACGACGCCGCCGACGTCGAAGCACTGGAAGTGTTTCTCTACGAGGACGGCGACGGCCGCCCCCGCGCCACCCTGGGCCGCCCCAAGGCGATGCCCGGGGAAGTGGCGCGCCTGCGCGTGGTCGACACCAGCCGCGTGGGCGCATTCCTGGACTGGGGCCTGCCCAAGGATCTGTTGCTGCCGTTCGCCGAGCAGGGCAACCGCCCGGAGGTGGGCCGCTGGCAACTGGTCAAGGTGGTGCGCGACCGGGACGGCCGGCCGTTCGCCAGCGCCCTGCTGGACCGCCATCTGGAAGACACCTGCGACGCCTACCGCCAGGGCGACTCGGTGCCGCTGATGGTGGTGCAAAGCACCGACCTGGGCTACAAGGTGGCGGTGGACAACCGCTACTGGGGCCTGCTGCAGGCACCGCCCGGCGTGGCGCCCCCGCGCCCCGGCCAGCGCTTCACCGGCTATGTGCAGCGTCTGCGCGCCGACGGCCGTCTCAGCCTGACGCTGGACCCGCCCGGCGCCGCCAAAAGCGATCAGCTCGGCGAGCGCATCCTGGCGCGGCTGGAAGCGTCCGACGGTTTCCTGGCCCTGGGCGACAAAAGCAGCCCGGAGGCGATCCGCGCCGCCTTCGGGTGCAGCAAGAACGCCTTTAAGCAGGCCATCGGTAAGCTCTACAAAGCGGGGCGTATCGCCATCGAGCGCGACGGCATTCGCCGCCTTTGAGCCGCCCGGGCCGGACGCTTACAGCGCGCCGGCCAGACGCTCCACCGCCCAGACGGTGGCGATGGCGATAATCGCCACCGAGCCGATCGGCACGAACCAGCGCCGGTAGGCGGCGGTGCGCCGTACCAGGAACGCCGCCGGCACGAAGATCAACACGATCAGCGCCTGGCCGGCTTCCACCCCCAGATTGAAGCCCAGCAGGGTCAGCACCAGGCTGCCGCCGTCCAGGCCCAGATCGGCGAGCACGGCGGCGAAGCCGAGCCCGTGGATCAGACCGAACACCAGAGCCATGACCCAGCGGCGCGGGAAGTACTGCGGCGCCAGATTGCTGGCCGCGCCCAGGCCCACGGTGATGGCGATCGCCGACTCCACCAGCCAGGACGGCAGATTCACCAGCCCCAGGGAGGCCAGCGCCAGCGTCAGCGAATGGGTCACGGTGAAGGCGGTGACGATGCCCAGGGTGGTGAGCAGGGCCTCGCGCATGGACTCCTTGGGCCGCCAGGCGCCCTGGCGCCACACCAGCACCGCCGGGAACAGCAGCGTCAGCAGAAACAGAATGTGGTCGTAGCCGATCAGAATATGATGCACGCCCTGACGGAAGAAGGTGGCCAGCGCGGCCAGGCCGCCGTCGCCGTCGCGGCTCAGGGTTTGCTCGCGGTGCTGGTTGCTGAGCGCCACCGGCTGACCGGGCTGATCCCCGTAGCGTACTTCCACCAGGCCCTGGTGGCTGGCGTCGCGGTCGAACAGCAGCCGGTAGTTCAGTGTCAGCGACAGTGGCGACAGGCCGCAGTCGCCCGTCAGCAGGAACACCGCATAGGTGCCGTCCACATGGTCGTCCACTTTGAGGCCGTCACTGTCGAGTGTGCAGACCTGCTCGCGGTCGCCATCCCGGGCGGTTACCGTCAGCCGGCTGAGAATATGGTCTTCCAGTTCCGCGCGCCGCGCTTTCAGTTCGTCCCAGGTGACCCGGGCATCGCGGTTCTGATCCACGCCCACGGCCCGCTCCAGGTCGCGCAGCGCGATATCCCACTGTCCGGACAGGGCGCCGCCGTCTTCCACGTTGATGGTCAGGTAACTGTCACTGGGTTTGTGCCCCAGCGCCAGGGTGGGAAGGATCAGTAGCAGTACGGTAATAAGCTTGATCATGACCCGGCCTCCGTACCGTTATCCAGGAACGGCGCCAGACGACTGTCCTGCACGCCGTGCTCGGCGATAAAGGTGCGCACCTCATCCGCCGCGCCGGGCTCGCCGGCGGCCCGCGCCGCCGCCAGGTAGATGTGCATGTCGGCGGGTTCTTTCTGGGTGCGCCAGTTCGCCCGCGCCAATGCCAGGGCTTCTGCCGGGTCGTCTTCCACCACCAGGGTGAAGCGCGCCAGTTCGCGCAAATGCGCGTACTCCGCGCTGCGTTGCGCCGCCGCCATCCGATCGCGGAACTGTTGCGCCCAACGGTCGGCGCGGCGGTCCCCGGCGTCGATGCCGGCGATCGCCAGGCGCAGCAAGGCGCCGTCCTGGTCGACATAGTCTTCCAGCACATCGATGGCCGCGTCGGGGCGCGACTCGGCGAGCAGGAAATCCGCGTAAAGGTGCCGCAGGTAGCGGTCCTCGGGGTCCAGCGCTCGTCCCCGCTGGATGTGCGCGCGGGCGGCGTCCAGGTCGCCCTTCTGCCAGGCCATTTCAGCCAGGCGGGTCTGCATCCACACCGCCACATTGTCGGCCACGTCGCCGGCGCCGTCCGCGTACCGGCTCAACCGGGCGTAGGCGGGCTCGAGCCCGCCGTTGAGCGCCAGCACACTGGCCTGGCAGGTGAGGGCGGCCGCCGTCGGCACCAGGGTGGCGGCACGGCGGCAGGCTTGCAGGCTTTCTTCATACTGCCCCTGGACCTGGGTGATCACCGCCAGCGTCAGCCAGCCTTGGCCGAGGCGTGGATTTTGCGCCAGGGCCTCCCGCAGCTGGTGGCGGGACTGGGTGAAGCGGTGTTCCCCCTGCGCGATGGTGGCGGCCAGCACCAGCACCGAAGGCGGCGCGTCGGACCCCTGCAGCCACGGCGACAGGGTGGCGCTGGCGTAGCCCAGATAACGGGGGTCGCCCTCGCGCCGCGCCGCCTGGATATACAGGCGTGCCAGCTGTTCCGCGCTGTCGCGGTCGCGTGGGTCGTCCGCCAGCTTTTCCTGAAGGGCATCGGCCCCGTCGAGAATGCTGGGGGTCGGCAGGCGCTGGAGGACCTGATCGTCGGTCTCGGGGGTATAGGGCGCCGCCACGGCAGGGTTGCCGAAAGCGCCGCCCGCAAAAAGGAACAGCCCCGGCAGCGCGAGCCGCCGGAGCTGTTGCAGGATACCCCGTCCCTTAGTTGTTGCTCGACAGGACGTCGTCATAGGCATCCGGGTCTTCCTGGTTGGTGAAACGGAAGTTTCGATTGTTGATGTTGGCCGGCTCGCCGTTGGGGTCGTCGTCCAGCAGCCCCTTCACGAAGGCCGTGAAGTTGGTGTTGTTGTTGACCACCGGGTCGTTGTCGCTGTCGCCGCCGCAGGCGGCGAGACCGACAATCAGACCCGCCAGTAACGCACCCTGTTTAATCAATCTCATCGGATCGCTCCTGTTTATCGAGCTTCGTTCGGAGAGCCCGGGATCGGATTCGCCAGGTACGGGAACTCGGCCAGATAGGTGTCATCGTTGTCGATTTCACCGCTGATCACCGAGGTGGCGGCGGTGGCGCCGGCGGCCCGTGTGCCGTCGGTGTAGAAGTTGTCACCGTTCTGAGGCGTGGACTGGGTGCCGCAGTTGCCGGCGTCTAACTGGCCACAGAGCTTGCCCATCGCCGCGTTCAACGCGATATCCACCACGTCGTCATAGGGACGGCGACCGTTCGGGAATCCGGCGAGGTCGCCACCGACTACGCCGAGATCGTTCTGATCGGCGGGAACCGTCGGCTCGATGTCAGTATTAAGCCGCAGCATTTCGCTGGGGGTCACGGTGGGCAGCTGGTTCACACCCGGGAAGCCGGTCAGGAAGGCGGTGACCAGATCGTTACGCGGCGTTTCCGGTGGCAGCGCAGCGTCGCCGAACAGAGCATTCAGCAGCACAGGCAGGCTCGGATTCGTAACGTATTGCGCGAATTGGCCATCGTCCTTGGGTTCACTGGCGTTGAAGCGGTCCTTGTCCGGCAGGCCGATCACCACTTCGTTGACCAGCGGTGAGCCGAGACGGGAGACCTGGGTGAAGGCGCCGCCTTCCACGCTGGCCGGTTTGGCGCCGGCGGAACCGGTCACCGCGGAGCCCTGCGGGGCCGGGTTGATGACCCGCGCCTGCGGCACGCTGGCGGTGGTCCAGCCACCGATCACGGCGCTATCACCGGCGGTCAGGCAGCTTTTAGGTACTTCCAGCGCAAGACTGGTGATGTTCTTGTCGCCGATGATGTTGCGTTCGCCGTCACGGGGGCCGACCGGATTGGTATTAACCAGGTCGAAGACTTCGCCCAGATTGACCACGAAGCCTTCCTTGCGCTGACCGACGAACACTCTGCCGTCGTTATCGCAACCGGGAATGGCGATCGGGTAAATCGCGTCGCTGGCGTAGGCGGGGTAATCGGGAATCGACTTGTTGCCGATGTTGTCCATCGGCTTGATGAAGGTTTCAGAGCTGCTGCTCGCATTGGTGATGGCTTGCGACTGGCCGCTGCGGCGGTCGCCGGTAATCAGCTTCACCGTATAGGTCTGCGTGACGTTGAGCGCATTGGTGTCGCCCGCGGAGATCGGGCCGATATTGCTCAGCGGCACCGGGGTGTCGCCATCCGCGCCGGCGGGCACGGCAAGGTTCTTGTATTCGTTGTTGAACTGGAACTGGAATGTCAGATCCTCGATAGCGTCGCCGTCGTTATCGATATGAATTTCATAAACGGCGTTTTCGTCGAGAAGAAAATAGTTCGGACCGCCGTAGGCATCTTGCAGCGGCTGGTAGTTGGCGATGAGGGTTACAAAGTCCGAGCGGGTGGGTTCATAGCTGCGGAACATATAGAAGTCCGTGCCGTCGACCTTCGGACTGCCGGTGATGAACGGGGCTTCACGGTGGCTTGACGCGAGCACCGAGGGCGCGGCCAGAACCAGTGAGGCCACCGCGATGGCGAGTGGTGATTTGGCAAGCAGATGTTGCATTTTTTTCTCCAGTTTTCGGTAGCGATCACGTTGTAATACGAGTTGGGTGATCGTTTGGATGCGGTAAAAAATTAACTTTTTATTGCATCCATTCGGCGGCGGAGCGCGTATCAGAGGGGAGCGGGTAACACTGGAAATTCCACCCTTCCCCGTGAGCGCGGCGTGTAGACAAAGGAGCGGGACGCGCCATGAGTGAAAAGTTTTCGGATATGGTGCAACTAATGGCGCAGACTTCCAGAGGAGACCTGGCTTCGTTCGAAAGGTTGTATAGCGCGACTTCGCCGCGTTTATACGGCCTTTGTCTGCGAATGCTGGGGAATCGGCACGAGGCCGAGGACGTGTTACAGGAAATCTACATAAAAGTTTGGCACCACGCCGGTGAGTACCATCCTGAACGCGGTTCACCGCTCACCTGGATAATTTCCATCGGCCGTTACGCCTGCATGGATGTGCTGCGCCAGCGGCGCGGTCATCAGGATGTGGACGACCTGAAAAATCAGTTACGCAGCGGAGCCATGGAGCCCCAGCAGGCGGCGCTGGCAAGCGCGGACGAAAAAATTCTCGACCGTTGTCTCCGTGAGCTTAGTGATGAGCATCGCGCCAGCATTCAGCTGGCTTACTTTCACGGTCTTACCCATGGGCAGATGGCGCGCACCCTGGGGCGGCCGCTGGGCACAGTGAAAAGCTGGGTCCGTCGCGGTCTGGATTTCATGCGCCGGTGTCTGGAACGATGAAAGCGGATCGGCACGAACGTAATCACGCCCTTGCCGCGGAGTATGTGCTGGGCACCCTGACCGGCGCCGCCCGCCGCCGTTTCGAAACCTGGATGCTGGAGTCGCCACGGGTGCGGCGTCAGGTGTGGTATTGGGAGCGCCGCTTCCAGGCGCTCAACGGCGCCATTCCCGAGCGCCGCCCACCGGCGGTGGTATGGCGCAAAGTGCGTGGCCGCATTGATCGTCCGGGTAGCGGCGCCCGGAACCTGTGGTGGCCGGTGGGGGGCCTGTTGGCCGCCTCCCTGGTGATCGCGGTGATGCTGTTCTGGCCGGCGGCGCCGGCACCGCAACGTTTCGTCGGGGTGATCCAGAACAGCCAGGCGGAACCCCTGTGGGTGCTGGAGGCCCGCAGCGAGGACGGCCGGCGTTACCTGTCCGCGCAGGGCGTGCAGGTGGACGCCCCCGCCGACGGCAAGGCGTTCGAGCTGTGGTTGTTGCCCCGTTCCGGGGCCGCCATCTCCATGGGGCTGTTACCGACCGCCGACGAGGAGCAGGCCGCGGCCTTGACCGAGGAACATCTCCAGGTGCTGCGCCGTTCGCGCACCCTGGCCGTGAGCCTGGAACCGGCGGGCGGCTCACCCACCGGTCAACCCACCGGCCCGGTGTTGTATCAGGTCAGGATGGTCACCCTGTAAGCGCCGCCGCCGGCCGTGGCGGCCGTTGCCGGGTTCGTTCGGGTCAGGACCGGGGTTCATTATGGTCATTGAGCGCGGCGGCGGGCCGGGCGTAGTCTTGGGGTTCTTTCGAATTCAGGCGAGGAACTCATCGTGACCACGGCATACATCGTAGAAGCGGTACGCACCGCCGGCGGCCGCCGCAACGGCCGGCTCAGCCGGGTTCACCCGGCGGATCTGGGCGGTAAAGTGATTGATGCGGTATTGGAGCGCACCGGTGTCGCCCCGGACCGGGTGGACGACGTGATCTACGGCTGCGTCAGCCAGATCGGGCCGCAGACCTTCAATATCGCGCGCACCTCCGTGCTCAGTTCACGGTTGCCGGAATCGGTGCCCGGCGTGTCCATCGACCGGCAGTGCGGTTCCTCCCAGCAGGCCATTCATTTCGCCGCCCAGGCGGTGATGAGCGGCACCCAGGACCTGGTGATCGCCGGTGGCGTGGAATCCATGAGCCAGGTGCCGATCGGCTCCCCGGTCACCGTGGCCAAGGAGCTGGGCAATCCGTTCACCGGCGAAATCAGCCGCCGCTACCCGGGCGAGAACTTCAGCCAGTTCGTGGGCGCCGAGCGCATGGCCAAGAAGTACGGCGTCAGCAAGGACGACCTGGACCGGTTCGCCTACGACTCCCACCGCCGCGCCGCCGCCGCCACCGAGGCCGGCCGCTTCAAGCAGGAAATTCTGCCGGTGAACGTGAACCTGGATGACGGCGGGGAGACCCTGCACGATGTGGACGAAGGCATTCGCTGGGACGCCGACCTGGATTCCATCCGCGGGCTGCAGCCGCTGGCGGAGAACGGCATCATCAGCGCCGCCAACGCCAGCCAGATCACCGACGGCGCCTCGGCGGTGCTGGTGGCCAGCGAGCAGGCGGTGAAGGAATTCGGTCTCAAGCCGCTGGCGCGCATCCACGCCATGGCGGTGGTCGGCTCCGACCCCACCATGGTGCTGGAAGGTCCGATCCCGGCCACCGAAAAGGTGCTCAAGCGGGCCGGCATGACCCTGGCGGACATCGATCTGTATGAGGTCAACGAAGCGTTCGGCTCCGTGCCGCTGGCATGGATGAACGCCCTCGGCGCCGACTACGACAAGCTGAACGTCAACGGCGGCGCCCAGGCGCTGGGCCACCCGCTGGGCGCCACCGGCGCCAAGCTGATGGGCACGCTGGTGTACGAGCTGAAACGGCGCGGTGGCCGCTACGGTCTGCTGGCGATCTGCGAAGGTCTCGGCACCGCCAACGCCACCATCATCGAAGTGCTCTAACGCCGTTCCAACGGCCCTTCGCCGGGCCGTGCGGGCCAAAAGAAGCCCGGCGCTTGTGGTTGGCGCCGGGCTTTTCTATGTTGAGCGGATAACCCGAAAATCCCCCAACACAGGTGACAGGCATGGCCACAGGCACGGTGCGCAGCAACGGCGTCGATCTCTTCTACGAAACCCGTGGGCCCGAGGACGGCGAACCGCTGGTCTTTATCATGGGTCTCTCCGCGCAGCTGGTGTTCTGGCCGGAAGGTCTGCTCGACGCCATGGCCAACCGGGGTTACCGGGTGATCGCCTTTGACAACCGTGACGCCGGTAAATCCACCGCCATCCGCGAGCCGTTCAAGTACGGCCCGATGACGGCGATGCTGCGCTACATGGTCGGCCTCAAAGTCCACGCCCCCTACACCCTGGACGATCTGGTCGCCGACACCATGGGGCTGCTGGACGCCCTGGGTATCGAGCGCGCCCATCTGGTGGGCGCCTCCATGGGCGGCATGGTCGCGCAACTGGCCGCCGCCACCCATCCGGAGCGGGTGCTCAGCGTCACCTCGATCATGTCCAGCACCAACAGCCCCTTCCTGCCGCCGCCGAAACCGGCGGCGCTGAAAACCCTGGTGGCGCCGCGGGTGAAGATTGAAACCGTGGAAGACTATGTGGCGTTCGGCCTGGGGATGATGGCCAAGCTGGGCGGCACCCTGGACCAGGGCCGCGAAGAACTCACCGAGATGTTCCAGCGCAGCTGGGAGCGGGGCCTGAACCCGCGCGGTATCCGCAACCAGTTCATGGCGATCATGGCCACCGGCAACCTCAGTAAGCGCCTGAAAAAAGTGCGCTGCCCCGCCCAGGTGATTCACGGCGGCAGCGATCCGCTGATCCGGCCCGCCGGCGGCCGCGCCTCGGCCCGCGCCATGCCCGGCGCCCGGCTCGCCATCATCGACGGCATGGGCCACGACTTCCCGCCGTCGGTGCAGCCGCGCCTGATCGAGCTGGTCGCCGAGAACTGCGCCCGCGCCGGCCGCACCGCAAAAGCCGCCGCCTAGCCCTGGTAGGAGCGGGCCCAGCCCGCGAAAGGGAGCGAAGCTCCCGGCAGGATCCCAGAGACGCTGTTAGTGCCCACCTTCAGGCCCGGTCGCCGGGAAAGGTCAGCACCTCGTCGATGCGATTGCTGTTTCGTTGGGCCATCAACAGCCGCTCCACACCCATGGCCACGCCGCTGCAGGCGGGCAAACCATGGTGCATGGCGTCGAGGAGGTAAGGGTCGGCGTCCATAACATTCAGGCCGTACTCCCCTCGCAGCCGGCTATCCCGCTCAAACCTTCGGCGCTGCTCGTCGGCGTCGGTCAGTTCCTGGTAGCCGTTGGCCAGCTCCAGGCCCCGGTAATAAATCTCGAACCGTAAGGCCACTTCGGTGCCGTCGGTGTCCGTGCGGGTTTGGGCCAGGGCGGCGGCCCAGCTTGGGAAGTCGGTGACTACCGAGAGCTGTTCGGCGGGCAGGGCGGCTTCCACCGTGGTGGCCATCAGGTAATCCACCGCGGCGGCTTTATCCAGGTCTTCGGGAGCGCCGTGTTGTTCGGCGCGCTGAATCAGGTCGCTGTCCGAAGTGGTCAGCGGGTCCAGCCCAGTGACGTCGGCGAACAGGTCGCGGAACCGATAAGTCCGCGACGGCGCGCCGGGGAACAGTTCGCCGAACAGGGTCAGGCACTCGTTGATCAGAGCGCTCAGATCAAAACCCGGCCGGTACCATTCCAGCATGGTGAACTCGGGGTTGTGCCGGGCGCCGGCTTCGCCGTCCCGGTAGGCTTTGCAGATCTGATAGATCGGCCCGCTGCCGGCGGCCAGCAGCCGCTTCATATGATATTCCGGCGAGCTCTGCAGATAGCCGTGGCCGGGCACCGGAATGCACTGAATATGGGGGTCGCTGACCCCGTGGCGCGCCAGTTGCGGGGTGTCCACTTCCAGCACGCCCCGGGCGGCAAAAAAAGCGCGCACCGTGCTCAGCAGCCCGGCGCGCGCTTTGATGGCCTCCAGGGAGGCGGTGGGCCGCCAGTCGGTCACCACTAGTTTTTGATACGGCCCGCGTACTCGCCGGTGCGGGTGTCCACCTTGGCGATTTCCCCTTCCTGCACGAACAGGGGCACGCGGATCACCGCGCCGGTGCTCAGGGTGGCCGGCTTGCCGCCGGTGCCGGCGGTGTCGCCCTTCAGGCCGGGATCGGTCTCGACGATCTCCAGCTCCACGAAGTTGGGCGGGTTCACGTTCAGCGGCTCGCCGTTGTAAAGGGTCACCTCGCACATGTCCTCTTCCTTGAGCCACTGCTTGGCGTCGCCCACCGCGGCTTCGTCCGCCTGCTTCTGCTCGAAGGTCTCGGTGTCCATGAAGTGCCAGAATTCGCCGTCGCTGAAGATGTACTGCATCTGCACATCCAGCACGTCGGCGCCTTCCAGGCTGTCGCCGGATTTAAAGGTGCGTTCCCACACCTTGCCGGTCTTCAGGTTGCGCAGCTTTACGCGGCTGAAGGCCTGGCCCTTGCCGGGCTTTACGAACTCGTTCTCGATGATGGCGCAGGGGTCGCCGTCGAGCATAACCTTCAAGCCGGACTTGAATTCACTGGTAGAATAGCTGGCCATAGATATCTATCCACTGTGTCGGGGAATTACCGGATGGCATTTAAGAAGCTGGCCATGATAACGCAGGAAGCGGACGGTTGGCAGGTACCCGACTGGCGCCGTCTGCAGGCCGACCTGGTGACCGGGGTGGGGGAGCTGTGCGAGCGGCTGTCGCTGCGCCCCGACCAGATCCCCGGCGGCGCCGACGACGACAGCGCCTTCCCGTTGCGGGTGCCGCGCCGTTACCTGGATCTGATCGAACCGGGCAACCCCGACGACCCGCTGCTGCTGCAGATCCTCGCCACCGGCCGCGAGCGCGAGGCGGTGCCCGGCTATAACGCCGACCCGCTGGATGAATCCCGCCACACCCCGGTGCCCGGCCTGCTGCACAAATACCATGGCCGCGCGCTGCTGGTGGTCACCGGCGCCTGCGCGGTGCATTGCCGCTACTGCTTTCGCCGCCACTTCCCGTACCAGGAGCATCTGTCCGGCGGCCGTTGGCAACAGGCACTGGACTGGCTGGCGCGGCGCACCGACATCAACGAGGTGATCCTCAGCGGCGGTGATCCGCTGACGCTGAGCAACCGGCGCCTGGGCGAGCTGCTGGAGGCCCTGGCGGCGCTGCCGCATCTGCGCCGCCTGCGGATCCACAGCCGCACCCCGGTGGTGATTCCCGAGCGCCTGGATGAGGGGTTGGCGGCGTTGCTGGCGTCGCCACGCTGGCGCGCCACCCTGGTGCTGCACGCCAACCACCCCCGCGAGATCAGTCCGGCGCTGGCGGAGCGCTGCCGCGCCCTGGGCCGCGGCGGCGTCACCCTGCTCAATCAGTCGGTGCTGCTGGCCGGGGTCAACGACGACGCCGAGGCCCTGGCGTCCCTGTCCGACGCCCTGTTCGAGGCCGGCGTGCTGCCCTATTACCTGCACCAGTTGGACGCGGTGGCGGGCGCCGCCCATTTCGCGGTGCCGGACGCGCGCGCCCGCGACCTGCACGCCGCCCTGCGGGACCGGCTGCCGGGGTTCCTGGTGCCCAGGCTGGCGCGCGAAGAACCGGGAGCGGGTTCAAAAACGGTATTGGCTGGATAATGTACAATTACCGGGTGTTCAAGTTATATTTGTGATGATCATCACAACAATAATTTGAATATAGCCTTCGCCGGGCGGCGGAGGCCAAGCCTGTGAGGAACAAGCCATGGAAGAGGCCCGCCAAACGGAGTCGGCGTGGGAAGTGCGTCTGGGGGTTCCGGAACCGGAATTGGACAAACTGTCGCTGGCCAGTGCCCGGCCGCGCCGGCTGCGCGCCTGGCTGGATGCGCTGCCGATCGGCGACCCGCACCGCGGAGCGCCGCCGTTACTGACGTTGCTGGACGAACTGCCCCGTTTGCGCGTTGACGGCCGCCGCCGGCTGGCCCTGCTGGAGGAGATCCGGCCCCGCCTCCGGCAACTGGCCTACACCCTGGAAAGCCGCTACCTGAATCTGCCCTTGATGCCGCCGGAGCGTGCGCTGCAGGCCGCCGCGTTATCGCACCGCTTGTTCCAGGGGCTGGCCATCGGCTACCAGAGCGTGGCCGCGCCGCTGTTGCGCGGCAAGCTCAACCGGCCCGAACGTCAAGCCGCCGCCACCGCCCTGCAGCGCGCCATGGACGCCCGCGCCCAGGATCTGTTTCTGCACATGCTGCTCTACAAGGAGCCGCCGGCGGGCACCTGGCAGGTCCTGCACAACCTCTATGCCGAAGCCGAGCGCCACGCCCTGGAGGCGCTCACCGTGTCGGACCCGGAGTTGCCCGGCGAGGAAGGCGCGGTGTTGATCGCTTATGGCCGTTTGCTGCTCACCGCCAGCGCCCAGCCCAATCAGCTTCGCCAGCCGGCGTTGATGGCACTGTACCGGGCCGCCGCCCACTGGGCCCGCTGGATGCCGTTGCTGGCGGACGCTGCCGACGCCCCCTTCCATGTGGATCTGCAAAGCGACGCCGGCCCCCAGGCCCTGTCCGCCACGGCGGGCGACGGCCAGGCGCTGCGTTACTTCGACACCCGGCCGCTGGCCGCCGCGCTGGCCGAAGGCGGCCCCGGCCACCGCAGCCGGCCGTTGTCGGACATCCTCTCCCACCATTTGCGCTGGGCCTGGCTGGGCCCGCGCGAGCGGCGCGGGCCGCGCCGCCCGGTGGACGGTGAAATGCTGCTCTGTCTGGGGCTGGACGCGGTGCACCGGCGCCTGGACCAGGGCGAGGGCGATGAGCCCCTGCACCGGGTGCGGCGGGTGGATCACGGCGACGGCGGTTACTGTCTGGAGTGGCGTGGCGGCACCCCCAACACCCTGCGCGCCGGCGGCCTGCTGGCGCTGTCGCCGATGGAGCAGCCGCAATGGCGGGTCGGAGAAATACGCTGGGTGGCCTGGCTCGGCGACGCGGTACGCCTGGGCGTGGCGTTGTTGCCCGAGACCCTGCGGCCGGTGCGTGTCAGCGCCGGCGACCCCAATGCCTGGCCGGCGCCGGCGTTGCTGGTGCCGTCCCCGGAAGGTGACGATCCGGAGACCCTGGTGGTGCCCACCACCGGCTACCGCAGCGGTACCCGCCTGACCCTGTGGGACGGCCCGCCCCGGGACACCCGGCTCGGCGTGCGCCTGGCCGGCTCCCCGGATATCGCCCAGTACACCCTGCGTCCGGCGGTCTGAGCGCCGGCGCTCCGCAAGGACAATCCCGCGCGGCGGTAAGGTCTTTGGCGAACGCAGTCCCGTCAGGCACAATAGATGCTCTACGAATAACGGATGAGCACTGGCGCCGATGAATTACGCCCTCGATACCCTCCGCTTGCTGATCGCGCACGATTCCCAGGACGAAGCTGAACAGCTTATGAACACCCTCCGTAACGCCGGCCGCGCCACCCGCGCGCAGCTGGCCCTGGGCGAGGACGATCTGGTGAGGGCACTGAAGGGCGGCGCCTGGGAACTGATGCTGTGCCGGCCCACCTTCGGTGACGGCTCCTTCGAAAGCGCCATGGCGCACCTGAACCGGCTCGGCAAGGCACTGCCGGTGATTCTGCTCAGCGACGACTACAATGCCGAGATCGTGCGTAACGCCTACAAGGCCGGCGCCCGCGCGGTGGCGCCCAAGGACGACCGCGAAATGCTGATGCAATGCGTCGACCGGCTGATGGAATTCCTGCGCCTGCGCAAGGAGCTGCAACACTCCGAGATCACCCGCCACGAAGCGGAAAAGCGGCTCAGCCAGTTGATGGATCAGAGCCGCGACGCCATCGCCTATGTGCTCGACGGCATGCACATCCATGCCAATGACAACTACGCCCGCATGTTCGGTTACGACAGCGCCGAGGAACTGGCCGGCGTGCCGATCATGGACATGGTCTCCGCCAGTGACCACGACCGCCTCAAGAAGCTGCTGCGCAGCCGCGCCGAGAACGCCAGCCAGACCAACGAGCTGGAATGCCGTGGTGTGCATACCGACGACAGCGAATTCGACGCCACCTTCGTGTTCTCGCCCAGCACCTACGACGGCGAGGCCTGCACCCAGATCGTGATCCGCGCCGCCAGCCTGGACGAGAACGCCCTGCAGGAGCGCCTGCACGAGATCAGCCAGACCGATCAGGTCACCGGCCTCTACAGCCGCACCTGGTTCATGGAACAGCTGGATCAGGCGGTGGCCGAAGCGGCCCGCCAGGGGCAACTGGCGGCGGTGCTGTATCTGCGCCTGGACGGCTTTGAACAGCACCAGTCCAGCCTGGGCATGGAAGGCGCCGACGATGTGCTGCGGGCGGTGGCGGACTGGCTGCGCGAGCACAGCGCCGGCGGCAAGCTGGCGCGGGTGGACGGCGAGGATTTCGCCCTGCTCAAGCCGGTCAACGACCTGGACGAAGCCGGGCAACTGGCGGAAGAGTTGCGCGCCGGCATCGAGACCCTGATGCCGGAAGTGGCCAGCCGCACCGCCCACGTCACCGCCAGCCTGGGGCTGGCGTTCGCCCGCGAGGACGCGCGCAGCAGCCAGGACATTCTCACCAAGGCGCTGAAATGCTGTAACCAGGCGCAGCGCGAAAACAACGAGCAGGGCAATGCCATCAAGATCCATGACCCCATGGACGATGTGGCCGCCGGCTCCTCCGAAGCGATCGCGCTGAGCATCCGCCAGGCGCTGGAGAAAGGCAGCTTCCGCCTCAAATACCAGCCGCTGATGAGCCTGGAAGACGAAAACGAGCATGTCTTCGAAGTGTTCGTGCACATGCCGCAGAAGCAGGGCGACGACCTGGCCGCCGCCGACTTCATGCCCACCGCCGCCGAGCAGGGCCTGGCCGGCAAGGTGGACCGCTGGGTGGTGCTCAACGCCATGCGCGCGGCGGCCGCCCACGAACAGAAAATCACCTTGCTGGTGAATCTCAGCGGTTACTCCCTGGGCGAGCCGGGCCTGGCGGAATGGCTCACCAAGGCGATGCGCGCCGCCAAGTTGTCCGGCGAGCAGGTGATCTTCCAGTTCAGCGAAGGCGATGCGGTCAATTACCTCAAGCAGGCGGCGGCGTTCGCCGACGCGGTGCGCAAACAGGGCTGCGGCCTGTCGATCAGCCGTTTCGGCGGCGGCCTGGACCCGTTCAAACTGTTCGAGCACATTCCCGCCACCATGGTGAAATTCGAAGGCTCCTTCACCCAGGAACTGAGCAAAGCGGAAAGCCGGGAACGGTTCGCGGAAATCATTCAGCAAGCCCGCGACAGCGGCCGCCGCACCCTGGTCGGCTTCGTCGAATCCGCCGCCCAGATGCAAACCCTGTGGAGCCTCGGCGGCGTCGACTACCTGCAGGGCTATTATCTGCAGGCGCCGATGGACCGCCTCGAGACGGCGGAAACCACGGAAGGATGAGAGAGCAGTTAACAGTGAACAGTTAATAGTTAATAGCGAAACAAAGCCAGTGGCCCGCGCTTTTTTAACTATTCACTGTTAACTGTTAATTATTAACTATTTCAGTAGTTCCTGTTGGTCTTTGTCGCGGACGCCAATCAGATAAAGAATGCCGTCCAGCCCCAGGGTGGAAATCGAGTGGGCGGCGTTTTCCTTCACCAGCGGTTTGGCGCGGAAGGCGATGCCGAGGCCGGCGGCGCCCAGCATGGGCAGGTCGTTGGCGCCGTCGCCCACGGCGATCACCTGCTCCAGGTTGATGCCTTCGCGGGCGGCGATCTCCCGCAACAGCTCCGCCTTGCGCTCGCCGTTGACGATCGGCTCCGCCACCTCGCCGGTGACCTTGCCGTCGACGATCTCCAGGGTGTTGGCGTAGACGTAGTCGATGCCCAGCAGTTTCTGCAGCCAGTCACCGAACCAGGTGAAGCCGCCGGACAGAATCGCGGTGCGGTAGCCCAGCGCTTTCAGGGTGGGGATCAGCCGGTCGGCGCCTTCGGTGAGCTGAATGCGCTCGCGCACCCGTTCCAGGGCGCTTTCGTCCAGCCCTTTAAGCAGCGCCACCCGGGCGCGGAAGCTTTCGTTGAAATCCAGCTCGCCGAGCATCGCCCGGTCGGTGATCGCCGCCACCTGCTCGCCGACGCCGGCCTCGGCGGCCAGCTCGTCGATCACCTCCGAGCGGATCAGCGTGGAATCCATATCGAACACCACCAGGCGGCGGTTGCGCCGGAAAGCGCTGTCGCGCTGGAAGGCGATGTCCAGGTTGCGTTCGTTGGCGATCGCCAGGAAGGCGGCGCGCATGGCGCCCGGATCACGGGGTTCGCCGCGTACCGAGATTTCCACGCAGGCGCGGCCGTCCGGGTCGCTGTCCTCGCCTTCCAGGTGCACCCGGCCGGAAAGCCGCGCGATGCTGTCGATGTTGAGGTCGTTATCCGCCACCACGGTGGTCACGTCGCCGAGCTGCTCGGCGGTGATCTTGCGCGCCAGCAGGGTAATGATGTGGCGGTCCTTGCCCTGACCGGACACCCACTGCTCGTAGCGGTCCTCGTCGATGGGCCGGAAGCGCACCGAGATATTGCGCTTGTGCGCCTCGAACAGCAGGTCCTTGAGCATCGAGGACGCCTCCGCCGCCGGCGGCACTTCCACCAGGATGCCCAGCGACAGGGTGTCGTGGATCACCGCCTGGCCGATATCCAGAATATTCAGGTGGTAGCGGGCCAGAATGCGGGTAAAGGCCGCGGTGAGGCCGGGCCGGTCGTTGCCGGACACCTGGATGAGAATAATCTCGCGCACGCTGGGGGATTCCTCGGGCTGGTCGGTACGTTGCGGAACAGCCGCTAAGATTACCAGAAAACCGTGCCGGGTTGGCGTGCGTGCGCCAGAGCCAAGCGTAGCGCCGCCACCACGGGTTATACTCCCGGCCGTCGCGTTCACAGGCAAGGAAGGCACTGCATGTCGGTGTGGGAAAAATGGCGGCCCTGGCTGCAACGGGAAAAACAACTGCTGCTGGAACTGGCGCTGATGCTGCTGGTGGCGCTGGTGGTGGGGGTCTATTTTCTGGAGCACTTCTCCGCCCGCCTGCAGGCGGAGCAGCGGGTGCAATTGAAGGCCCTGGCGCAACAGACCGCGCTGCGCTCCGCCGAGTCCCTGGCCGGTGACGACCTGATCGGGCTGAACGTGATCGCCCGCGAAACCCGCGCCCTGGAGCCGGTCGGCGGCGTGCAGTTTCTGGACGTGGCCCGTGAGCCGGTCACCGGCAAGAGCGACGACAGCCTGCCGGTGAAAGTGGAGGTGCCGGTGGCCCTGCCGGACGGCGAGCTGGCCGGCTCGGTGGTGCTGGCCGCCGCCCACGACACCGCGCCGCGTCAGCGCCTGGAAACCGGCTATGTGCTGGTGGTGCTGGGCCTGCTGGCCCTGCGCGCCGCGGCCGAGGTGATCCGCCGCCGGCTGTGGCGGCCCGCCGCGCCGCCGGCGACGGCCGCGCCCGCCACGGATCAGGACACGGCGTCCGAAACGCCGCCGGTCGCCCCGGTGGACGGCGATGCGCCGGCGCCGGATGGCGTGTCCGTGGAGTTGCGTTTGAGCGTGGTCAACTTCGATCATTTCCAGCAGCGCTACACCCGCTCGGCGCTGGAAGCGTTGCTGGCGGATTACCACCACCTGCTGCGCGAAGTGGCGGCGCTGTACGGCGGCGAAGTGATCACCGCCATCGGCGACCGGGCGCGCATCCGCTTCACCGGCGAGCCGCTGTCGCACACCGCCTTTTCGGCGCTATGCGCCGGCCTGCTGTTCCTGCGCGTGGCCCGCCTGCAGGCGCCGCGGCGCAAAGCCGGCCAGTCGCCGGCGCTGGAGTTCAAGGCCCTGGTCAGCAACCAGTTCAACGAGGCGGACAGCTGGGCCCTGTGCCTGGCCGGGGTGCCGGGCCGGCTGAACGTGCCCGAGGCGGAACTGACCCGCGCCGAACTGGACGTCAAAGCCCTCTACCAGACCGAGCGGGCACAGCTGGTTCAAGCCGGTGACCGGCAGATTCGCCTGCAGCCGGTGGAGCAGCTCGCGCACCGCTATCAGACCCTGCTGCGCACTCAGGCGGAAAAGGTCATGGGCGGTTCCGGGGTGTCCGGCGACGCCTCGCCGAGCAAGTAACCGCGCATCGCCGCGCCGATCAACTGGGGCAGCTCCGGCATGCCCCGGTTGCCGAACAGGCGGTTGAATTCCAGCACGTAGGGGCGGCCCTCCACCCAGGCCACGTCGAACCCGGCGTGGTCGATGCCCAGCTCGCGGGCAAGCCGGGTGACCAGCGCCAGGGCCGGCTCCGGCACCGGCAGGTCGGTGCGCACCCGCGCCCCGCGCGCCAGATTGTTGTGGAAGCTGGTGCCCTCGCGCCAGTAGCTGGCGATCACGTCACGGCCCACCACCACCACGCGCAAATCGCGCACGATCGGCAGCAGCTTCTGGATATACAGCACCTCGCTGTGAGCGGCGTAGTCCAGTAACTGCTGGCGGCTCTCGATCAGAAACACGCCGCTGCCCTGGCTGGAGCGGATCTGCTTGGCCACGAACGGAAAGCGCCAGGTATCCAGCACCTGGCTGATGCCGTGCGGCCCCGCCGGCAGGATATCGGTCTCGGGCAGATGTTCCGGGCACGCCAGCTTCAGCGCCCGGGTCATTTCCACCTTGTCGTGCCCCAGGTGGTAACTGGCCAGGCTGGGAAAAATCGGCCGGCCCAGCACATAGTGCAGGCTGTGCAGCTGCCAGTAAGCCGGGAACAGCAGCCAGTCCGCGTCGAGCAACCGCGCGCGCTGGTCGTGCATCAGCTCCGGTTTGATGTAATGCACGCCCGGCAGGCCCAGGGTGCGGAAAGGGTCAAAGGTGATCAGTTTCAAAGGCCGACGGACCTCAGGCTAAAAGCCCGCGCACGGTCGCGCGGGCGAACCGCGAATTTATAGGGCTAAACGGGCCCCTCGGCAAGCGGATTTGTCATGGCCAGCGGGGTCCGCACCGGCTAGGCTTTGGCGCACAACGACACTCGGGAGAACGCTGTGAATTTACCCCCTTTGCAAAGCGGTGAGGTGCTGGCGGCCGAAGACGGCGCGGTGCTCACCCTGACCCTGAACCGCCCGGACAAACTCAACGCCCTGACCGGCGCCATGTACCGCGACCTGGTCGACCTGCTGGCCTTCGCCGGCGACAGCGATGACGTGCGCGCGGTGCTGATCCTGGGGGCCGGCAAATCCTTCAGCGCCGGCAACGACCTGGCCGACTTCCTGGCCGCCGGCGAAGGCACCGAAGGCGGCGCGGCGCCCTTTATCCGCGCCGTGAGCCGCTTCGAAAAGCCGCTGGTGATCGGCGTCCAGGGCCATGCCGTGGGCGTGGGCACCACCATGCTGCTGCACGCCGACCTGGTGGTGGCCGCCGACGACGCCAAGTTCCTGACCCCGTTCGTCGACCTGGGCGCGGTGCCGGAAGCGGGCTCCGCCAAGCTGCTGCCGGCCTGGCTGGGCTACCAGCGCGCCGCGCGCATGCTGCTCGCCGGCGAGCCGCTGCTGGCCCCGGAAGCCCTGCAGGCCGGCCTGGTCGCCAAAATGGTCAGCCCCGCCGAACTGGCGGACACCGCCGCAGCCTACGCCCGCACCCTGGCGGCCAAGCCGCCCCGCGCCATGCGCGAAAG
This sequence comes from Alloalcanivorax venustensis ISO4, assembly GCF_015356855.1. Taxonomy (GTDB): domain Bacteria; phylum Pseudomonadota; class Gammaproteobacteria; order Pseudomonadales; family Alcanivoracaceae; genus Alloalcanivorax; species Alloalcanivorax venustensis. Next base: position 198 of record NZ_ARXR01000001.1, on the reverse strand, counting down.
CAAGCGCCTGATGCGCCAGGCCGCGCAGATGGACCTCCACGACCTGATCGACCACGACCTGGCGCTGTTCGCCGAGCTCCTGCAAGGCGACGAAGCCAAAGCGATCCTCGCCGCCAAGGTCGGCAAAAAATAACATTCTGGTGCCGGTGTGGGCTGTGGGACCCTGTAGCCGGCTCGGTCTCGGTGCCCGGGGTCCAG